>NZ_MLJJ01000001.1 GCF_002095575.1 Pantoea septica
GCGTTGAAAACGCCTGCGCAGCCGCACCTCGCCTCTTTGAGGTGGCGCAGGTGCGGCGCGGTGTCGGTGCCGAGGAAGAAGCGCGGATGGCCGCTGGCGACCACCTTGCGCAGCGCTTCCTGATGCGCGTTGCGCTTGAGGATCGGCAGGCAGTAGAGGTGCGGGCGCACGCCGCCTACCAGCATATGGTTGCGGTTGAACATCAGATGCTGCGGCGTAATGGTGGCGCCCAGCTTGTCATTGCCCGCCTCGACGTACTGCGCGGCTTCGCGCGTCGTGATGTGCTCGAAAACGACTTTGAGTTCCGGGTACGTTTTGCGCAGCGGCTCCATAACGCTGTCGATAAAGCGCGCCTCGCGATCGAAAATATCGATGTCGGCGTGGGTGACCTCGCCGTGAATCAGCAGCGGCATGCCGATCTTCTGCATGCGCTCCAGCACGCTGCTGATGGCGGCGATATGGGTGACGCCGTGGCTGGAGTTGGTGGTGGCATGCGCCGGATAGAGTTTGGCGGCGGTAAACACGCCCGCGTTAAAGCCCTGTTCGATCTCATCGGGATCGAGCGAGTCGGTAAGGTAGCAGGTCATCAGCGGGGTGAAGCGATGGTCCGCCGGCAGTGCGGCCAGAATGCGGTCGCGGTAGGCGACGGCGGCAGCGACGCTGGTGACCGGCGGCACCAGATTGGGCATCACGATGGCACGTCCGTTAACCGCGCTGGTATAAGGCAGAACCGTATTCAGCATCGCGTCGTCGCGCAGGTGAATATGCCAGTCGTCAGGGCGGCGGATAGTAAGTTGCTGAGGGTGTGCAGTCATCAGTGAAGCTCCGGCTAGTCAGGAAACGTAGAGGCGCGTTTTGGCCGGGTACAAAGCATAAGGCGTCGGGCAACCGTTTGCACTTCTTTTCTTGCAAGAAAGGCAAAACGACATGAGGCGTGGTTGAGTTTGGGATAACGTGCAGTCGCTGGGTGACATGGCCCGATCGCAAAGACGCAAAAATCGCCATCCCTGGCGGCTCGTCCCGCGCGCTACGCACCTCATCCCTGGGTGCGCCCGTTAACGGGCCAACGCGCTGCGTTGTTCAAAAACGCTCCCGGCGTTTTTGTCCCTTGCGCGGGACGCTTTGCTCTTGGGGCCATGTCACCCGCGTTGTGAGCTTTTCAGCTTCTTTAACGTTGCCAGGGCAAGATTCAGCTTTTACTGCGTAAACGGAATCACCAGCTGGCCAGGCTCGACCTTGAGGCCCTTAGCGAATTTCTTCGCCAGCGCCTCGCCTTTGCTGCGATCGACGCTCAATACATAGGCCGGCTTCTGATCAAAGTAGCTTTTAAGCGACTGATTCAGATAGGGCGTCAGGCTTTTCATCACCGCCGCCATCTTCTCCGGCTGCACCTGCGCGTCGACGATCTCCAGATTGCGCAGATAGACGGCGCCCTGCTGCGCGTCGAATACCGGCTGCGCCTTCATCTTCAGCTGCATATCCGCTTCCTGCGGGCCAAACAGCGAAGTGACGTTGATTTTCGCCCTGCCGGTCAGCGTGACGCGGTCCGGCTCCTCGCGGCCAATCTGGCTGTTGAGGTCGCTCAGCAGAATATGGGCGTTCACCAGGCCGGCGACGCCGATATCTTTCTCATAATTGTTGTGCTTCGCCAGCGCCTGATTCACTTCCTGCTCGCTGACGGTGTACTGCGTAAGCTGATTGCAGCCGCTAACCAGCACGGCGAAAAACAGGGCCGTTAGCCCCAGAAATGCCTTTTTCATTGTGTCCTCATCCGGATTGATGCTCATGCAGCGCATAGGGTGCCTGAATGCGGATGAGGTGTCATTAAGAAGGCGATGAGAAACGCCGGCGCGTCTCTCATCGAACCGCGTCAGAGGGCGATAGAGGAGAGCAGATTGACCTGCGTCTGCTTCGCCATGTTGTCGCGATAGTCGGCCACGCGGCTCGGCCAGTCGATGCCGGCCACCAGCGTCAGCGAACGCAGCAGCGGAAAGAGGTGGATATCATCCTCCGACAGCTCGCCGTTGACCGCGTTGGGCTTCACGATCAGCTTGTCGAGCTGGCGCAGATCGTCGCCGATCTTTTTGATCAGGCCCGGCGCATGGCTCTTTAGCTCGGCGAAATCGCCGATCGCCGCCTCTTTCTTCTGGCGGAAATAGTCGCGCGCCTCCGGCGTGGCGAATTCGGCGAAGGCGGCGTCCGCGATGCGCGGCAGCAGCAGCTTATTAACGTAGCCGTTGACGCTGCGCAGCCAGTCGCCGATCGCCGGATTGATTTTGCCGTTCAGCAGCGGCTCCCGGTCGCTTTTATCGATAAAGCGCACAATATCGAGGCTTTCCGGCATTGCGCTGCCGTCATCTTTTTGCAGGATGGGCGCCACCTTCTGGCCCACCAGCTTTTTCGGCGTCGCTTCATCGTCGTTAAGCATCACGATGAGCTCTACCGGCAGGTTTTTCAGGCCGAAAATCATGCGCGCTTTGACGCAAAAGGGGCAGTGGTCATAGATGTAGAGTTTCATCCCGGTCTCCTTTGGATAGTCAGGGCGACGGGCGTCACCCTGATTGAGGGCGTGTCGGAAGTATGGAAGAGATTCGGTGCGAGGGCAAACCGACGCTGCGAGCGGGCCGGGATTTGCAAAATAAAATCAAGGCGTTTCACGCCGGTCGTTAACGAATATTTTACCGCGGCAGGGGCGGCGGTTATAGTGAAAGCAATGTTGTTGGCACCGCTTTTCTTAAGCCTCAGATTTCAGGAGTCATGATGTTTGGCTATCGTTCTGCCGCGCCCAGGGTGCGATTGACCACCGACCGACTGGTGGTGCGTCTGGTTCACGAGCGCGACGCCTGGCGACTGGCGGATTACTACGCCGAAAACCGCGCCTTCTTAAAACCCTGGGAGCCGGTGCGCGACGAGAGCCACTGTTACCCCTCCGGCTGGCAGGCGCGCCTGGGCCTGATCACCGATATGCATAAGAGCGGCTCCGCCTACTATTTCATTTTGATGGATCCCGAAGAGTCCGAAGTGCGTGGCGTCGCCAACTTCAGCAACGTGCTGCGCGGCTCGTTCCACGCCTGCTACCTCGGCTATTCGCTGGGCGAAAAGTGGCAAGGACAAGGACTGATGTTCGAGGCGCTTCAGGCCGCCATCCGCTATATGCAACGCCAGCAGAATATCCACCGCATTATGGCGAACTACATGCCGCATAATCAGCGCAGCGGCGCGCTGCTGGCGCGTCTCGGCTTTGAGAAAGAGGGTTATGCGAAAGACTATCTGTTAATCGACGGCCGCTGGCAGGATCATGTGTTGACCGCGCTGACTCGTCATGAGTGGACGCCGGATCGGCGCGGCTAATAAGGAGATCGGAATGAAAATGGCGCTTTCGCCGCTGGCGTTGCGTGTTTTGGGTTGCCTGCTGGAGAAGCAGGTCACCACGCCGGAGCAGTATCCGCTGTCGCTGAATGCGGTGGTGACCGCCTGCAACCAGAAGTCGAACCGCGAGCCGGTGATGAACCTGACCGAAAGCGAAGTGCAGGAGGAGCTGGATCGGCTGACGAAAAAGCATCTGGCGACCGCCAACAGCGGCTTTGGCCAGCGCGTGGCGAAGTATGAGCAGCGCTTTTGCAATTCGACCTTCGGCAACCTGCAGCTCAGCAGCGCCGAGGTGGCGATTCTGACGCTGCTGTTCCTGCGCGGCGCGCAAACGCCGGGCGAGCTGCGCACGCGCAGCGGCAGACTGCACGAGTTTGCCGACGTTGAAGAAGTGGAAAGCGTGCTGGCTGATTTAACCGCGCGCGAGATGGTGACGCGCCTGCCGCGCGAGCCGGGCAAACGCGAAAGCCGCTACCTGCATCTGTTCGGCGACGAGCAATCCGCCAGCCAGGCGGAAACGCCGCAGGAAGATAACGGCGATCTCAGCGCGCGCGTCGCCGTGCTTGAGCAGTCGCTCGCCGTCTTACAGGCGCTGGTGCAAACGCTGCTGCATAAAGGAGGCTGAGATGAAACTGCGAATTGGCGTTGTCGGACTGGGTTCGATTGCGCAAAAAGCATGGCTGCCGGTGCTGGCACAGGCGGAAAGCTGGACGCTGGTCGGCGGCTTCTCGCCGAATCAGCAGAAGGCGCAGACGGTGTGCGACAGCTACCGCATGACCTGTTTCTCCTCGCTGAACGCGCTGGCGGACGCCTGCGACGCGGTGTTCGTTCACACCAGCACCGTCACCCACTACGAGATTGTCAAAGCGCTGCTGCTGGCGGGAAAAGATGTGCTGGTGGATAAGCCGCTGGCCGATAATTTCAGTCAGGCCGAGGCGCTGGTGGCGCTGGCGGAAAAGCGCGGGCGCAAACTGATGGTGGGCTTTAACCGCCGCTTTGCGCCGCGCTATCAGCAGCTGCGGCTGGCGATGCCGCAGGCTGCCAGCCTGCGCGTGGAGAAACACCGCAGCGACAGCGTCGGACCGAACGATCTGCGCTTTACGCTGCTTGACGACTATCTGCACGTGGTGGATACCGCGCTCTGGCTGGCGGGCGATCGCGCCGTCCAGCGTCATGGCTACATCCATACCAACGAGCGTGGCGAAATGCTCTATGCCGAGCACCACTTCGCCGCCGGCACCGTGCAGATCGCCACCAGCATGCATCGCCGCGCGGGCAGCCAGCGCGAGCGCGCCAGCCTGGTCGGCGACGGCCGCTGCATCGACGTGCTGGAGATGCGCGACTGGCAGGAGGAGCGCGGCGACGGCGTGCGTATCGATCCGCCGCCCGCGTGGCAAAGCCATCTGACCCAGCGCGGCTTCAGCGGCGCGGCGCACCATTTTATCCAGTGCGTGCAAAATCAGACGATGCCTGAAACAGGCGGCGAACAGGCGCTGCTGGCGCAGCGCGTGGTGGAAAAAATGTGGCGCGAGGCGGAGAAGGAATAACGCCTTGTAACACTCCGTGCTGGTCATTTCCCGCCGTGGCAGTAGACTATCGCCGGGCGCCGCTGGGCGCCCGCGCTAAGTAGCTCATTTTGCCGACTCTTTTCAGGACGTGCGCCAATTATGAATCTGTTGAAATCGCTGGCAGCGGTCAGTTCCATGACCCTGTTTTCCCGCGTATTGGGTTTTGCCCGTGACGCCATTGTGGCGCGGGTGTTCGGCGCCGGGATGGCCACGGACGCCTTTTTCGTCGCCTTTAAGCTGCCTAACCTGCTGCGGCGCATCTTCGCCGAAGGCGCCTTTTCGCAAGCGTTCGTACCGATCCTCGCCGAGTATAAAAGCAAGCAGGGCGAAGAGGCGACGCGGCTCTTTATCGCCTATGTCTCAGGCCTGCTGACGCTGGCGCTGGCGCTGGTGACCATCGCGGGGATGTTCGCCGCGCCCTGGGTGATTCTGGTCACTGCGCCCGGCTTTGCCGATACCGCCGATAAGTTCGCGCTCACCAGTGCGCTGCTGCGCGTGACCTTTCCCTATATTTTGCTGATTTCGCTGGCTTCGCTGGCGGGCGCCATCCTCAATACCTGGAACCGCTTTTCCGTTCCCGCCTTCGCGCCCACGCTGCTGAATATCAGCATGATCGGCTTTGCGCTCTTTGCCGCGCCGCACTTTCATCCGCCGGTGATGGCGCTGGCGTGGGCGGTGGTCGCAGGCGGCGTGCTGCAGCTTTTCTACCAGCTGCCGCACCTGAAGAAGATCGGCATGCTGGTGCTGCCGCGCATTAACCTGAAAGATGCGGGCGTCTGGCGCGTGATGCGGCAGATGGGGCCGGCGATCCTCGGCGTTTCCGTCAGCCAGATTTCGCTGATCATCAATACTATTTTCGCCTCGTTTCTCGTCTCCGGCTCGGTCTCATGGATGTATTACGCCGATCGCCTGATGGAGTTCCCGTCGGGCGTGCTGGGCGTGGCGCTCGGCACCATTTTGCTGCCGTCGCTGGCGAAGAGCTTTTCCAGCGGCAATCACGATGAATATTCCCGCCTGATGGACTGGGGCCTGCGCCTCTGCTTTCTACTGGCGCTGCCGAGCGCGGTGGCGCTGGGCATTCTTTCCGGCCCGCTCACCGTCGCGCTGTTTCAGTACGGCAAGTTCACCGCCTTCGACGCTCTGATGACGCAGCGCGCGCTGATTGCCTATTCAGTGGGGCTGATGGGGCTGATCGTGGTGAAGGTGCTGGCGCCGGGGTTCTACTCGCGTCAGGACATCAAAACGCCCGTGAAGATCGCCATGATTACCCTGGTGATGACGCAGTTAATGAACCTGGCCTTTATCGGCCCGCTGAAGCATGCCGGGCTGTCGCTCTCTATCGGCCTGGCAGCCTGCCTTAACGCCGCGCTGCTCTACTGGCAGCTGCGTAAGAAGAAGATTTTTCAGCCGCAGCCGGGCTGGGCGAGCTTTCTGCTGCGTCTGGCGATCGCGGTAAGCGTAATGGCGGCGGCGCTGGTGGGCATCCTTTATGTGATGCCGGCGTGGGAAGAGGGCGCGATGGTCTGGCGTCTGCTACGTCTGGCGGCGGTCTGCGCGGTGGGCGGCGGCGCCTACTTCCTGACGCTAGGGCTGCTCGGCTTCCGGCTGCGCGACTATGCGCGCCGGGCGCACGCGTAAAACAGCAAAATCCCGCTCTGAAGGCGGGATTTTTTTTTGTCTGCGGACTGGGTGCAGACGCGGATGGTATGGCCCGATCGCAAAGACGCAAAAGCGGCATCCATGCCAGCTCGGCCCGCGTGCTACGCACCTCATCCCTGAGGTGCGCCCGTTAACGGGCCAACGCGCTGCGTTGTTCAAAAACGCTCCCGGCGTTTTTGTCCCTTGCGCGGGACGCTTTGCTCTTCGGTCCATACCACTCGCGTTTCCACTTCCGCGTTGTCGGTAAAAAAATCCCGCCTTCTGGCGGGATTTTTTTATGCCTTCCGGCTTAGCGTCGCCTGACCTTTACCCAGCCCGTCCGGGCCATAAAAACGCCTGCGTCTGATGCGGCTTAAGCACGGTCAGCGCCTCTTCAGTAAAGCGGATCTGCTGATTGAGCAGCAAGCCGTTATGGGTATTGGCGTCGTTTAAGCGACGCGTCATCAGGCCGATACTCTGCCAGCGGCGCGTCATATCACTGTGACCAGCATAAGGCGCATGGGTGCCGAGCTGCCGCTCGGTGCTGCGGCGCATCTCGTCAAGATAGCTTAGCGTCGCCAGCAGCGCGCCTTTATCTTCGGTAATGCGCTGCAGCAGATTATTATTAATCCTGCCTGCGGCCAGTTGGTGCTGCTCCTCTTCGAGAACGTTCGAAAGCGAGGAAAGCACTTCCTGCATCTTATCTAGTGTGGTCAACAGGTTGCTCATGGGGATTATTTACCCTCTAAATACGCCTTAGTGTCGGCAATCAGCGCATCGGCGATCTTGCCGGTATCCATTTTCAGTTCGCCATTGCGAATGGCGGTTTTCAGTTGTTCGACGCGCGCCACGTTGATGTCCTGGCTGCCCGGCTGGGTCAGCTGCGACTGCGCATTGCTCAGGCTGACCTGGGCTGCGGCGGGCGTGGTTGCGGTAGCGTTCGACGCCTGGCGCGTTTTACCGGTCGTGGACTCGTTGCTTTCACGGGTTTGCACGGTCGCGACGGGCTTCAGAGGTTGCGTTCTGTCGATGCTCATATTCGGGCTCCTGTACGGTCAGGGGAAACTGCCACCTGAATCAGAATAGCGTAATCGCTTAATTGATTTCTCTATCGGCAGAAAAACAGCGTTCTTTAGCGCCTTATAGCGATATCAGAATATTCCCATCCGCATCCACTTTCCCGCTCACCACCTGACCGTTGCCCATGCGCACGCGCACCGACTGCGCCAGAATCGCATTGTTCAACGCTTTGCCTTCGCCGCTGGCGTTAAAGCCTTCGCCGCTGGCGATTACCATCACGCTCTGACCCGCCTTCACGCGCCACGGCTGGCGCATCATCGACAGCGTTACCGGCTGGCCCGGCTGAATATCGCGCAGCACCACCGCATCCGCCACCGAACCGACGTCAAGCATGGTGCGCGCCGGCAGAGTATCGAGGCGGCCACTCTGCAGGCGAAAATCGTCGGCGCTGACGGTTGAGCCGCGCGCCAGCAGACGCGTCGCCACCAGATACTGGCCGGTAACCTGCACCTGCACCTGAAGAAAACGTCGCGTATCGCCGCAGGTCGCGGCCACGCTCATGGGCCCCCACAGGCGGCTATTGCCAGGCAGGCTGAACTGCGGCGCGTCGCAGGTCGGCCACTGCGCCTGCGGCGTCTTAATCTCCACCGTCATGCCCGCCGCGTGCTGCGCGTCGCGAGCCTGGAAAAAGCCCGTTAGCTGGGCGGGAAGATCGGCGGCGCTGGCGGGCAGGGCGAACAGCGCCAGCAGGCCGGCCAACAGGGCGGTAAGGTTACGCATCAAATCACTCCTTGCTGCTAATGGCGACGAGTGTACTCGCGCCGCGACAAAATCAAGGCGAAAAATAGCCGTGATTTTTGCCGTTATTCAGACGATGGCTATTGCTTTTCCCCCATAAGCTGTTCTCTCGAAATTCTCATTTGCGGAGGAAGCATGCTCGACAAACTGGATGCTGCGCTGCAGTTCGGCACTGAAGCTCTCAATCTGCGTGCTCAACGTCAGGAGATCCTGGCGTCAAATATTGCCAACGCCGATACCCCTGGCTATCAGGCGCGGGATATCGACTTTGCCAGCGAGCTCAGTCGGGTAATGAAAAACGGGCGCGCCGAAGGCAGCGGCATGTCGCTGAAAGTCACCTCGCCACGCCATATCGAAGCGCAGGTCAACTCGGCGGCGTCGGCCAACCTGCTCTATCGCATTCCCGATCAGCCTGCAGCGGACGGCAACACCGTCGATATGGACCGCGAGCGTACGCAGTTCGCGGACAACAGTCTGAAGTACCAGACCGACCTCACCCTCATCAGCAGCCAGATCAAGGGCATGATGAGCGTGTTACAGGGGCAATAAACATGGCATTGCTGAATATTTTTGACATTGCCGGTTCAGCGATGACCGCGCAATCCCAGCGACTCAACGTCAGCGCCAGCAACCTGGCGAACGCCGACAGCGTCACCGGCCCCGACGGCAAGCCTTACGTGGCGAAGCAGGTGGTGTTCCAGACCGATGCGGCGCCCGGCGCGGCGACCGGCGGCGTCAAAGTGGCGCAGGTGCTGGACGATCCCTCTCCGGCGAAGCTGGTGTACGACCCAGGCAATCCGCTGGCGGATGACAAGGGCTACGTGAAGATGCCGAACGTGGACGTGGTGGCCGAAAGCGTCAACACCATGTCGGCGTCGCGCAGCTACCAGGCCAACGTCGAGGTGCTGAACACCGTGAAATCAATGATGATGAAAACCCTGACCATGGGTTCCTAACGGAGAAACGACATGGGCATCGCAGTAGGCGTCAACGAGAAACTGGACCCCACGGTCCTCAGCTCATCCAGCAGCGGCACCAGCAACAGCGCGCAGGATCTGCAGAACCAGTTTCTGACCATGCTGGTTACGCAGTTGCAGAATCAGGATCCCACTAATCCGATGGACAACAGCCAGCTCACCACGCAGCTGGCGCAGATCAACACCCTGAGCGGCATTGAAAAACTCAATACTACGCTGGGTTCGATCTCCGGCCAGATCAGCACCAGCCAGTCGCTGCAGAGTTCGACGCTGATCGGCCACGGCGTCATGGTAAACGGCACGCAGGTGCTGGTCGGCAAAGGCACCACCACGCCGTTTGGCGTCGAGCTGGCTACCGCGTCGACCGCCACCACCGCCACGGTGAAAGACGCCGGCGGCAACGTGGTGCGCACCATCGATCTGGGGGCGCTCTCGGCCGGCGTGCATACCTTCTCGTGGGACGGCACCCTGGCGGACAGCTCCACCGCGCCGGACGGCAAATATACGGTTTCAATCGCCGCCAGCAATGGCAGCACGCAACTGGTGGCCCAGCCGCTCAACTACGCCTACATCAACGGCGTCTCGACGGCAAATAACACCACCAAACTGGATCTCGGCACCATGGGCTCCGCAACCCTTGATGAAGTACGTCAGATTCTCTGATTCATCTCTAAACAGGAGAAATAAACATGTCATTTTCCCAAGCGGTGAGCGGCCTGGGCGCTGCCTCCAGCAACCTGGACGTTATCGGCAACAACATCGCCAACTCCGCGACGGCGGGCTTTAAGTCCAGCACCATCGCCTTCGCCGATATGTTCGCCGGTTCCAACGTCGGCCTCGGCACCAAGGTGGCGGCGGTGATCCAGAACTTTAACGACGGCGCCACCACCACCACCAGCCGCGGACTCGACGTCGCGCTGAGCGGCAACGGCTTCTTTCGTATGGCGGACGCCAGCGGCGCGGTTTACTACTCGCGCAACGGCCAGCTGACGCTGGATGAGAACCGCAACCTGGTGAACACGCAGGGGCTTAAAGTCACCGGCTATCCGGTAAGCGGTACGCCGCCGACGGTGCAGACGGGTGCCAACCCGGTCGCGCTGAGCATTCCAACCACGCAGATGTCGGCGCGCGCCACCACCACCGCGACCCAGGTGGCGAACCTCAACTCCACCGACGCCATTCCGACCGTAACGCCGTTCAACGCCAGCGACGTCGGCAGCTACAACGCGAAAAGCACCATGACGGTCTATGACTCTCAAGGTAACGACCACAACCTCGACATGTATTACGTCAAAACCGCCGACAACAACTGGACGGTGCACGCGATTGACTCCACCACCGGCACCAGCGCAGGGACTTTCACCGCGGCGTTCGACGCGAGCGGCAACCTGACTGGCCTTAACGGCGGCACGGCGTCAACCGTCAACCTGACCATCAACGGTTCTAACGGCGCGGCGGCGGGTCAGGTCTTTTCGCTGAGCATGCTGGGCAGCCTGCAGCAGAACACCGGCACCACCACCTTCGGCAACCCGGCGCAGGACGGCTACGCGCCGGGCGATCTGACCAGCTACGCGATTAACGACGACGGCACCATTACCGGCAGCTACTCCAACAAAAAGACCCAGCTGCTGGGCCAGATCGTGCTGGCCAGCTTCTCTAACCCGGAAGGGTTGCAGTCGCAGGGCGACAACGTCTGGTCCGCTACCAGCTCCTCTGGTCAGGCGGCGATCGGTCTGGCGAACACCGGCACCTACGGTTCGCTGACCTCCGGCGCGCTGGAAGCGTCGAACGTCGATATGAGCAAAGAGCTGGTGAACATGATCGTGGCGCAGCGCAACTATCAGGCGAACGCCCAGACCATCAAAACTCAGGACCAGATTCTCAACACCCTGGTTAACTTGCGTTAATTCACTAACGGGATTGCTTTATGGATCACGCGATATATACCGCAATGGGCGCGGCCAGCCAGACGCTGGATCAGCAGGCCGTCACGGCCAGCAACCTCGCCAACGCCTCAACGCCGGGCTTTCGCGCGCAGCTCAATGCGCTGCGCGCGGTGCCGGTCAGCGGCTGGTCGCTGCCGACGCGCACCCTGGTCGCCGCCTCGACGCCCGGCGCCGATATGAGCCAGGGCGCAATGGACAATACCGGACGCACGCTGGACGTGGCGATGGGGCAGGACGGCTGGCTGGCGGTGCGCACCGCTGACGGCAGCGAAGCCTATACCCGCAACGGCAATATGCAGATCAGCTCGACCGGCATTCTGACCGTCCAGGGCAATCCCGTCATGGGCGATGGCGGCCCTATCGCGGTGCCGCAGGGCGCCGAGCTGACCATCGCGGCGGACGGCACCATCACCTCGCGCAACGCGGGCGATGCGCCAAACGCCACGGTGCAGATCGGCCGTCTGAAGCTGGTGAAAGCCACCGGCAAAGAGATGCAGCGCGGCGACGACGGCATGTTCCGTCCGAACCAGCAGACCCAGGCGACGCGCGGCGCGGCGCTGGCCGCCGACGCCACGGTGCAGGTGATGCCGGGCGTGCTGGAGGGCAGCAACGTCAAGCCGGTAGAGACCATGGTCGATATGATCGCCAACGCCCGACGTTTCGAGATGCAGATGAAAGTCATCACCAACGTCGACGAAAACGAACAAAAAGCCAACCAGCTGCTGAACATGAGCAGCTAAGGCAGAGGAAAACAGATGATTCGTTCCTTATGGATCGCCAAAACCGGTCTTGACGCCCAGCAAACCAATATGGACGTCATCTCCAACAACCTGGCGAACGTCAGCACCAACGGCTTTAAACGTTCGCGCGCGGTGTTTGAAGATTTGATGTACCAGACCCTGCGTCAGCCGGGCACCCAGTCTTCCGAACAGACTACGCTGCCGTCGGGCCTGCAGATCGGTACCGGCGTGCGTCCGGTCACCACCGAGCGCCTGCATACCCAGGGCAACCTGTCGCAGACCAGCAACTCCAAAGATGTGGCGATCAACGGCCAGGGTTATTTTGAAGTGCAGCTGCCGGACGGCACTTCCGCCTACACCCGCGACGGCTCGTTCCAGGTGGACCAGAACGGTCAGCTGGTCAACAACGCCGGCTATCCGGTGCAGCCGGGCATCACGATCCCGGCCAACGCCACCAGCATCACCATCTCGCGCGACGGCGTGGTGAGCGTGACGCAGCAGGGCCAGACCAATCCGGCGCAGGTCGGACAGCTCACTATCAGCACCTTTATTAACGATGCCGGTCTCGACAGCATGGGCGAAAACCTCTACCAGGAAACCCAGGCATCAGGCGCGCCGACCCAGAGCACGCCGGGCCAGAACGGCGCGGGCCTGCTCTACCAGGGCTATGTGGAAACCTCTAACGTCAACGTGGCGGAAGAGCTGGTCACCATGATCCAGACGCAGCGCGCCTATGAAATCAACAGCAAGGCGATCAGCACCTCCGATCAAATGCTGCAGAAGTTAACGCAGATTTAATTTCGGTTATCAGGGCCAGCGCTGGCTGGCCTGAAGTCAACACATCTATAAGGTCGTGACTCCGTGGCGAAGCAACTGAACATAAAGCCTGGACATTGGTTGGTGGCGACAATGCTGCTGACCCTTAACGGTTGTGCGTTAGTGCCGCGCACGCCGCTGGTGGAAGGGGCAACGACGGCGCAGCCGCTGCCTTCCGCGCCGCCGGTGGTCAACGGCTCTATTTTTCAGGGCGTCGCGCCGCTCAACTACGGCTACCAGCCGCTGTTTGAGGATCGCCGCCCGCGCAATATCGGCGATACGCTCACTATCGTCCTGCAGGAAAACGTCAGCGCCAGCAAGAGCTCTTCAGCCAACGCGACGCGCGACGGCAGCGCCAGCTTCGGCCTCGACGCTATTCCGACCGGCCTGAACGGCCTGGTGGGCGCAGACGGCTCGAAGGCCAATGTGGGCGCCAACGGCAAAAACGATTTCGCTGGCAAAGGCGGCGCAACCGCCAACAACACCTTCACCGGCACCATTACCGTCACCGTGAATCAGGTTCTGTCGAACGGCAACCTGCGCGTGGTCGGCGAGAAGCAGATCGAGATCAACCAGGGCACCGAGTTTATTCGCTTCTCCGGCGTCGTGAACCCGCGCACCATCAGCGCCAGCAACTCGGTACTGTCGACGGCGGTGGCCGACGCCCGCATCGAATATGTCGGCAATGGATATATTAATGAAGCGCAGACCATGGGCTGGTTCCAGCGTTTCTTCCTGAACATCTCGCCGATGTAATGAGGTCATGATGAAAAGTGTGAAAAGTTTACTGCTCGGCCTGAGCCTGACGCTCGGCCTCTGCCTGAGCGCCCACGCGGATCGCATTCGCGATCTGGCCAGCGTGCAGGGCGTGCGCGACAACCAGCTGATCGGCTACGGCCTGGTCGTGGGCCTCGACGGCACCGGCGACCAGACCACCCAGACGCCGTTTACCACGCAAACCGTCAGCAACATGCTCTCCCAGCTCGGCATTACCGTGCCGCAGGGCACCAACATGCAGCTGAAAAACGTCGCGGCGGTCATGGTGACGGCGCAGCTGCCTGCCTTCGCCCGTCAGGGGCAGACCATCGACGTCGTGGTCTCCTCGCTGGGCAATGCCAAAAGCCTGCGCGGCGGCACCCTGGTGATGACGCCGATGAAAGGCGTCGACAATCAGGTCTACGCGCTGGCGCAGGGCAACATTCTGGTCGGCGGCGCGGGCGCGTCGGCAGGCGGCAGCAGCGTGCAGGTCAACCAGCTTAACGGCGGCCGCATCACCGGCGGCGCCACCGTCGAGCGCGAACTGCAAAGCAACTTCGGCAGCCAGAACACCCTCAACCTGCAGCTGAACAATGAAGATTTCTCGATGGCGCAGCGTATCGCCGACGCCATCAACGGACGCGGCGGCTACGGCCAGGCGACGGCGCTTGACGCCCGCACCGTACAGGTGCGCGTTTCGCCGAACAACAGCTCTCAGGTGCGCCTGCTGGCGGAGATCCTCAACATCGACGTCTCGATTCCGATTGAAGACGCCAAAGTGATCATCAACTCGCGCACCGGGTCGGTGGTGATGAACCGCGAAGTGACGCTGAGCACCTGTGCGGTGGCGCAGGGCAACCTGTCGGTCACGGTCAACCAGTCGCAGAACGTCAGCCAGCCGAATACGCCGTTTGGCGGCGGCCAGACGGTGGTGACGCCGCAGACGCAGATCGATCTGCGCCAGAGCGGCGGCGCGCTGCAGCGCGTCAGCGCCAGCGCCAACCTGAACAACGTGGTGCGAGCGCTCAACGCCTTAGGCGCCTCGCCGATCGAGCTGATGTCGATTCTGCAATCGATGGAGAGCGCGGGCTGCCTGCGCGCCAAACTGGAAATTATCTGACGATGGATACGCAATCGCTGATGAAAGCGGCTTTTGACAGCCGCTCGCTGAACGACCTGAAGCGCGAAGCCAGTACCGATCCGAAAGGCAAGGCGCTGCAGGTGGCGAAGCAGGTCGAGGGAATGTTTGTGCAGATGATGATGAAGAGCATGCGCGAAGCGCTGCCGCAGGACGGCATCTTCAGCAACGAATCGACCAAAATGTTTACCTCGATGTACGATCAGCAGATTGCGCAGGAGATCGGCAAGCGCGGTCTGGGCATGGCCGACCTTATCGTCAGGCAGATGCAGCCGGCGCAGGAGCCCGACGAGCGCGCCGGTACCGTGCCGATGCCGCTCGACGACAGCTTTATCTACAGCGCGGCGGCCTCCAGCCAGCTGGAGCAGATGGTGCGCAAGGCGGTGCCGCGCCTGCCGGTCTCGCCGACCAACCTGCCTGCCGACAGCAGCGAATTTATCGCCCAGCTGGCGCAGCCTGCGCAGGCCGCCAGCGCCGAAAGCGGCATTCCGCACCACCTGATTCTGGCGCAGGCGGCGCTGGAGTCGGGCTGGGGCCAGCGCCAGATCCTGACCCGCGACGGCAAGCCGAGCTACAACGTCTTCGGCATCAAGGCGAGCGGCAACTGGAAGGGCGAAACCACCGATATCATGACCACGGAGTATGACCAGGGCGAGGCGAAGAAGGTGCGCGCCAGCTTCCGCGTCTACCACTCCTATTTCGAAGCGCTAAACGATTACGTCAAACTCCTCTCGAACAACCCGCGCTACGCCGCCGTCACCAGCGCGCAGACCGCCGAGCAGGGCGCGCATGCGCTGCAGGCCGCCGGTTACGCCACCGACCCAAAATATGCGCAGAAGCTGGTGGGAATGATCCAGCAATTCAAAAACATGGGCGAGAAAGTGGTGAAGGCGTACAGCAAAGATTTAAACGATCTCTTCTAGCGGCCCAGCCTCAAGTTTCACTCAGGCGCGCCGATAATATCAGCAGATGCCAGACGCGTTTTCGCGCACGGGCGAGCATTGATGAGTGCGAGCCCGCTTAACGGGAAAGAAAGGAACCGAAATGTCCAGCATAATAAACTCTGCGATGAGTGGGCTGAGCGCCGCACAGGCGGCGCTCAGCACCACCAGCAACAACATCACCAACTATACGGTCGCAGGCTACTCGCGGCAGACGATTCTGCTGTCTCAGGCGAACAGCACCCTGCAGGGCAGCAGCTATTACGGCAACGGCGTGAACGTTACCGGCGTGCAGCGCGAGTATGATGAGTTCATCACAGCCCAGCTGCGCAGCTCCAGCGCCACCTACAGCGCGGCCAATACCCAGTACTCGCAAATCTCCAACATCGACGATCTGCTTTCAACCTCAACGACCAGTCTCTCGACGTCGATTCAGGGCTTCTTTACCAACCTGCAGAACGTGGTGAGCAACGCGAACGATCCCTCTGCGCGTCAGTCGATGCTGAGCAACGCTCAGGGGCTGGTGAACCAGTTCCAGACCACCGCGCAGTATCTGACCAATATGCAGAGCAGCGTCAATACCGATGTTGCCTCAAACATTGACCAGATCAACACCTTTACCAGCCAGATCGCCGATCTCAACAAGCAGATCGGCAAGCTGAGCACCGCAAGCGGCGCGCAGCCGAACGATCTGCTGGATCAGCGCGATCAGCTGGTCAATAACCTGAATAATATCGTCGGCGTCAGCGTCTCTAAGCAGGACGGCAACTATATCGTCTCCATGGGCAGCGTAACGCTGGTCAACGGCAACAAATCCACCAGCCTGGTCGCGATGCCCTCCAGCAGCGATCCGACGCGTACCGCTGTCGGCTATGTGGATAACAGCGCCGGCAACGTCGAGATTGCTGAAAAGAACATCAGCACCGGCTCGCTGGGCGGCCTGCTGGCTTTCCGCTCGCAGGACCTGGACAGCGCGCAAAACCAGCTCGGCCAGCTGGCAGCCGCCTTTACCACCAGCTTCAACGCGGTGCATAAGCAGGGCTACGACAGCAACGGCGATCAGGGCACGGACTTTTTCACCATCGGCAGCCCAACGGTGCAGAGCAACAGTAAAAACAGCTCCGCCACGACCGTGACGGCGAGCTGGACCGATACCAGCGCGCTGAAAGCTTCTAACTATACCGTCAGCTATGACGGCGCGAACTGGAACGTCACGCGCGCGTCCGACAATGTGAAAATTACCGCCACCGCCGGCACCGACGCCTCGGGCAACGCCACGCTGAGCTTCGACGGCGTGCAGCTGACCGTGAACGGCACGCCGAACGCGCAGGACAGCTTCCTGGTGAAGCCGGTGCAGAACGTCATCAGCGGCATGTCGGTCGCCATTACCAAGGAGTCGCAGATCGCTGCGGCGGGCGCGACGGGCGGCGAGAGCGACAACCGCAACGCCCAGAAGCTGCTGGCGCTGCAGGATGCGAAGCTGGTAAACGGCAACGCGACGCTGTCGCAGGCTTACGCCAGCATCGTCAGCACCGTCGGCAACAAAACCAGCACGCTGGAAACCGCCAGCACCACGCAGAAAAACGTCGTGACGCAGCTGACCGATCGCCAGCAGTCGGTCTCTGGCGTCAACCTCGATGAAGAGTACGCCAACCTGACCAAGTATCAGCAGTACTACATGGCGAACGCGCAGGTGCTGCAAACCGCCAGCTCGATTTTCGACGCGCTGCTCAATATCCGCTAAGGAAAAGAACTATGCGACTCAGTACCAATATGATTTTCAACCAGCAGGTGCGCGGCATCAGCGATTCGCAAGCCTCCTGGCTGAAAGTGGGCGAGCAGCTCTCCAGCGGCCGCCGCGTCAACAATCCCTCTGACGATCCTATCGCCGCGTCGCGCTCGGTGGTGCTGGCGCAGACTCAGGCACAGAGCAGCCAGTACTCACTGGCGCGCACCTTTGCGACTCAGGGATTGTCGATGGAAGAGAACACGCTCACCGGCGTGACCAGCACCATCCAGGATGCGCAGACGCTGATCGTAAACGGCTCGACCGGCACGCTGAGCGACGACGACCGTGGCTCTATCGCCACCCAGCTGGAGGGCCTGCGCTCGCAGCTGCTGAACCTGGCGAACAGCAAAGATGGCAACGGCCGCTATATTTTCGCCGGCTATAAAACCGACAGCGCGCCTTTCGTCGATAACGGCAGCGGCGCGGTCACCTATGCAGGCGGCAGCGACGCCATTACGCAGAAGGTTGATACCAGTCGCACCATGACCGTGGGGCACACCGGCGACGACATCTTTATGTCGATCACCGGCAACGCCAAAAAAGAGCCGGACGGCAGCGCCAGCGAAACCAATATCTTCAATATGCTCGACAGCGCCATCGCCGCGCTGAAGACGCCGCTGGCGGACGCCGACGACGCCGCTAAAAAGACGTTTCAGGATGCGATGGATAAAACTAACCGCGGCCTTGGCAACGCGCTGAACAATGTTCTGACCGTGCGCTCCGAGATCGGCACTCAGCTCTCTGAACTGAGCACGCTGGATGGGCAGGGCGGCAACCGCGACGTTATCCTGAGCAGCGAAATGAGCGACCTGGTCGACACCGACTATACCTCGGCGATTTCCAGCTATACCATGCAGCAGACGGCGCTTCAGGCCTCCTATAAAACCTTTACCGACATGTCCAAGATGTCGCTGTTCCAGCTCAACGCCTGACAAAACCTGATTCGAGCATGCCTGAACCGGACATGCTCATTTTTGTCCCACGACCCTGACCGGCATCGTGGGATTTTTTTATCCTTAGGAAATAAAAAACCCCGGCAAGCCGGGGTTTTTTGTAGGTCGCGTCAGGTGATTACGCGCTTTCAGGTCGGGTCGCCGGAGCGGTGGCCTGATGCGTCGCGCTGTGACCGCCCGCTGCGCCTTTGCCTTCGAAGTCGAACGGCGCGCGCACCCAGTCGCTGTGGCGTGCTGGCTCCGGCTGCCAGGCTGGCGCCGGGGCTTTCGTCATCGGCGCGGAGGCGTGATGCGTAAAGCGGACGGCGGCTTCCTGCGGCGCGGCGTCGCGAGCCGGAACGGGCGCATGCGGCTCGCTAATCGGCTCAGGCGCGCTCGCTGCCGCAACCGGCGCGTTCAGCACTTCCTCAACCTGCGCTTCTGCTTCCGGCGTCACGTCGTGCGCTGATTCAGCGGCGATCTCGGTGGCGTCGGCGGCTGGCGTCGCTTTTTCAACAACTGGCGCGGCTGGAACAGCCTGCTCGGCGATCGCTTCCGCTACGGCTTCGTCGGCGGCCGGGATAACGGCAGGTTCATGGTTTACCGGAGCCTCGATCGGCGCGGTGTTATCCGTATTCACCAGCGTGACCGGCGTTTCCGCCTGAGGTTGAGCCGGCTGCACGTCATCAGCCTGTTGCGCTTCAGCGGCATTGACCTGCGGCGCGACGTCAGCCTGTTGGGCTTCAGCGGCATTGGTTTGCGGCGCGACGTCAGCCTGCGGCGCGGCTTCGACAGCGGCAACCGGCAGGGCGATAGCGCCTGCGGTCTCTTGCTGGCTGTAGTCCGGCGCTTCCTGCTGTGGCTCCTGCATCTCTACCGGCTGAGCGACCGGATAGCGTACCCAGACCTTGCCGGAAGCCATTTCAGGCGAGGCGGCGGCGGCAGCCAGCGGCATTGCCGACTCGGTCGGATAACGCTCGTCGCGATAGCGACGGCGACGCTGCCCGCTGACGCGCAGGTGGCGCGGCGAACGGCGCGAGCGGCGCGGCATATTGCCGTTGTCGCGGTTTTCCGTCTCATCCTGTTCGAACTGGGCTGGCTCTTCGATCTGCGGCGCGTTGCGTACGGTCGCTGGCTGCGTTTCCACCGCTTCCGCTGTCGGCTGCTCAGTCTCGCCGGCGATACGCACTTTCTGCGTCAGCTGGCGCGGCTTGCGGCGCGGCATAACCTGAACGCGCTCATCTTCCTGCGCTTCCGGGGTCTCGACGACGTCAGCGGCGGCGGCGGTTTCAACGGCTTTGCTCGCTTCCTGCTGCGCGCGCTTCTCTTCCTGACGACGACGCTGGCGCTCGGCGCGCTGTTCGCGACGCTGCTGCTGTTGCTCTTCGCGCTGCTGGCGCGCTTCGTCGCTCAGAACCGGGCTACGCTCTTCGCGCGCTTCGTTCTGCGGCGACTGGCGCTTGTTGCGACGCGAATCGGCGTTGTCGCGCGGCTCGCGGCTCTCGCGACTTTCACGCGGCTCGCGGCTTTCGCGCGGTTCGCGATTCTCACGCGGCTCGCGGCTTTCGCGCGGTTCACGGTTTTCACGCGGCTCGCGGCTGTCGCCGTTGCGCGGCGTACGCTCGCGACGGTTGTTGTTGCGGCGATTGTTGCGACGATCGCCGCGCTCTTTGGCGCCGCTGTCGTTTTCGCTCTCTTCGCTGCTGGCCTGCGGCGCCGGCGTAGCTTCCGCGGCAGGTGCTGGGGTAGGCTCGTCGCCGCCGAACAGTTTTTTCAGCAGACGGCTAAAGAAGCCGCTACCGCTGGCGGCGGCTGGCGCTGCGGCGGCCGGTTTGGCTGCAGGCTGCGGCTCAACGGCTTTAGGCTGCTCGGCTGGGGTCTCGGCCGGCGCCGGCGGCGCGTCAGGCATGACGAAGGCGGCCAGCGCGGGTTGCTCAGGACGACGGCGCTCGGCGTGTTCCTCTTCCGACGGCATCGCCATTTCGGCTTCATGCAGCTTCGGCAGGTGATAGCTGAGGGTCTGCGTCTCTTCGCCTTTGCGCACGCGCAGCACCGAGTAGTGCGGCGTTTCCATGCGATCGTCCGGCACGATAATCGCGCGAACGCCGCCCTGGCGCTTCTCAATGGCGTTCACCGCTTCACGTTTTTCGTTCAGCAGGTAAGAGGCGATCTGCACCGGAACAATGGCGTGCACCTCTTTGGTATTGTCTTTCAGCGCCTCTTCTTCAATCAGGCGAAGAATCGACAGCGACAGCGATTCATTGTCGCGGATGGTGCCGGTGCCACTACAGCGCGGGCAAACGTGATGGCTCGACTCACCCAGCGACGGGCTGAGGCGCTGACGCGACATCTCCAGCAGGCCGAAGCGCGAAATATGACTGATCTGAATGCGCGCGCGATCCTGACGCACCGCTTCGCGCAGGCGATTTTCCACCGCGCGCTGGTGACGCACCGGCGTCATATCGATAAAGTCGATAACGATCAGGCCGCCCAGGTCGCGCAGGCGCAGCTGACGCGCGATCTCATCGGCCGCTTCCAGGTTGGTGTTGAATGCGGTCTCTTCGATATCGCCGCCGCGCGTGGCGCGCGCCGAGTTAATGTCGATAGCGGTCAGCGCTTCGGTGCTGTCGATAACGATCGAGCCGCCCGACGGCAGGCGCACTTCGCGCTGGAAGGCGGACTCGATCTGCGATTCGATCTGATAGTGGCTGAACAGCGGGATCTCGCCGGTGTAGAGCTTGATTTTGCTGCTGAAATCGGGACGTCCGAGGGCGGCGATATGCTGGCGCGCCAGCTCGAGCACTTTCGGGTTGTCGATCAGGATTTCGCCGATGTCCTGGCGCAGATAGTCGCGGAAGGCGCGCACGATAACGTTGCTTTCCTGGTGGATCAGGAAAGGAGCAGGGCGGTTTTCAGCGGCTTTTTTGATCGCTCCCCAGTGTTTCAGACGGAAGCTCAGGTCCCACTGCAGCGCCTCGGCGGATTTGCCTACGCCTGCGGTGCGTACGATCAGGCCCATGCCGTCCGGCAGCTCCAGCGATGAGAGGGCCTCTTTCAGCTCGGTGCGATCGTCGCCTTCAATGCGGCGGGAGATGCCGCCCGCGCGCGGATTATTCGGCATTAGCACCAGATAGCTGCCCGCCAGAGAGATAAAGGTGGTCAGCGCTGCGCCTTTGTTGCCGCGCTCTTCTTTATCGATCTGAACGATCACTTCCTGACCTTCGCGCAGCACCTCTTTGATATTCGGACGGCCTTGCGAGTTGTAGCTGGCGGGGAAGTATTCGCGGGAGATTTCTTTCAGGGGGAGAAAACCGTGGCGCTCAGCGCCGTAATCGACAAACGCAGCTTCGAGGCTGGGTTCAATGCGGGTGATCTTACCTTTGTAGATGTTGGCTTTTTTCTGTTCGTGTCCGGGGCTTTCAATATCCAGATCGTACAGACGTTGTCCATCAACCAGGGCAACGCGCAACTCCTCCTGCTGAGTTGCATTAATTAACATTCTTTTCATCGTTTCTGACTCGTTATTCTCACATGAGTGATAAAGCTGCGGGCATAGTTACCCTGGACGAGTTCTGACCGATGGCCCCGTGACTAAGTGCCTTACGTCAACCTCCCGGTTGTCGACTGCGCGAGGGGCGCAAATAACGTCGGTGGCCTGTTTTTCATAAGGAAAAACAGCGCCGTTGCGCTGAAATGCCTGAGAGAAATTGATAACTCCTGCATTTCAAACTTCCGTCCAGGCTGCAACCCGCAGCCCGCTAAGTGCCTGAATAAACATCACGTCTTACGCCATTGCTGCGTGTGCGTTTCATTCGGCAAAATGACTAATTAGCTCTTTTTCTGGCCTGAAATGCATCAGACGAGAAACTCAAGCATTATTCCATTGCTAACCTTCATATAGCAAGGCGACTTTTACCGCCGGATGAAGATTAGTGATGCATAACACCTTAATATGTCGGACGAATGAGCAGGCTGCTGAAAAAGCCAGCGCACGCTGCGCTTTTTCGCGCGACAAGAGGAGAGTTAAGCACAGAAAAAGGGGTGGCGCTATCACAGGACACTATTTAGAATCGCCGCCATGAAAACAGAGAATCCTGGCGTACAGCTTGTCGCCATTTCGGCTGAAAATGCCGGACAACGCATCGATAACTTTTTACGCACCCAGCTTAAAGGTGTGCCGAAAAGCATGATTTATCGCATCCTGCGCAAAGGCGAGGTGCGGGTGAATAAAAAACGCATTAAGCCGGAATATAAGCTGGAAGAGGGCGACGAAGTGCGCATCCCGCCGGTGCGCGTCGCCGAGCGCGAAGAGCAGGCGGTGTCGCCGAAGCTGGAGAAAGTCGCGGCGCTGGCCGAGGCGATCATTTTTGAAGACGATCATATTCTGGTGCTCAACAAGCCGTCTGGTACGGCGGTGCATGGCGGCAGCGGGCTGAGCTTCGGCGTGATCGAAGGGCTGCGCGCGCTGCGTCCTGAGGCGCGCTTCCTTGAACTGGTGCATCGCCTCGATCGCGACACCTCCGGCCTGCTGCTGGTCGCCAAAAAGCGGTCGGCGCTGCGCTCGCTGCATGAGCAGCTGCGCGAAAAGGGGATGCAGAAGGATTATCTGGCGCTGGTGCGCGGCAGCTGGCCGTCGCATCTCAAGAGCGTACAGGCGCCGCTGCTGAAGAATATCCTCCAGAGCGGCGAGCGCGTGGTGCGCGTCAGCAGCGAAGGGAAACCGTCGGAAACGCGCTTTAAAGTGGAAGAGCGCTTCGCCTTCGCCACGCTGGTCAAGGCGAGCCCCGTCACGGGCCGAACCCATCAGATCCGCGTGCATACCCTGCATGCCGGTCATCCTATCGCCTTCGACGATCGCTACGGCGAGCGGGAGTTCGACAGCCAGCTGGCCCCAACCGGACTGCGTCGTCTGTTCCTGCACGCCGCCGCCCTGACCTTTACCCATCCCGGCAGCGGCGAAACGCTGCGCTTAGAGGCGCCGCTCGATAACGAGCTCAAGCGCTGCCTGCAGGCACTGCGTCAGCAAAAAAGCTGACGCGCGTTTGGCGTCATTCCAGCGGATTGATGCCGACCGCCCGCAACATGCCGCTGAGCGCTATCAGCGGCAGCCCGACCAGCGTATTCGGATCGCGCCCCTCCAGCCGCTCGAACAGGCAAATGCCAAGCCCCTCGCTCTTAAAGCTCCCGGCGCACTGCAGAGGCTGCTCCTTCTCTATATAGGCGTTGATCTCCGCATCGCTGAGAGAGCGGAAGTGCACCACAAAGGGTTCGCAGCACTGCATCAGCGTCCCGCTACGCGGCTGGTAAAGCGCCAGCCCGGTATAAAAGGTAACGGCGTTGCCGCTCGCCTGACGCAGCTGCGCGAAGGCGCGTTCGGGCGTGTGCGGCTTGCCGGTGATGACTCCGTCGAGCACGCACACCTGATCCGAGCCGATAATCCAGCTGTCGGGATAGTCGGCGGCCAGCGCCTGCGCTTTGGCGACGGCGAGGCGCGTCACCAGGGCGTCGGCAGCTTCGCCTGCATGCGGCGTTTCGTCAACGTCGGGCGCAGCGGTAATAAAAGGAAGGCTGAGTTTGCCCAGCAGCGCCTGACGAAACGGCGAGGTTGAAGCTAAAAGAAGAGAGACAGGCATTTTTTCACAATAGTAATGGCGAATTGGTGACACTCATTTTAAACTGTGCGCCGCACTGGATGCGAATAACTGGTGAAAGATGCTGTGAAACGGCCTTTTTCTTTGACTCTATGACGTTACAAAGTTAATATGCGCGCCCTATGCAAAAGGTAAAATTACCCCTGACGCTGGATCCGGTCCGCGCCGCTCAAAAACGCCTGGATTATCAGGGCGTTTACACCCCTGAACAGGTGGAGCGCGTAGCCGAATCAGTTGTTAGTGTGGACAGTGACGTGGAATGTACCATGTCGTTTGCGGTTGACAGCCAGCGCCTCGCCGTACTGCAAGGTACAGCGGACGTGCAGGTTACATTGCGCTGTCAGCGCTGCAACCAGACATTCCCTCATGCTGTCCACTTAAGCTATTGCTTCAGTCCTGTCTCAACCGATGAGCAGGCCGAGGCACTGCCGGAAGCCTACGAGCCGATCGACGTCGATGATTTTGGCGAAGTCGATCTGCTGGCGGTGATAGAGGATGAAATCATTCTCGCGCTGCCGGTCGTTCCGGTGCATGATTCTGAACACTGTGAAGTGTCCGAGGCGGACATGGTCTTTGGCAAATTGCCTGCAGAGGCGGAAAAACCAAACCCATTTGCCGTATTAGCCAGTTTAAAGCGTAAGTAATAGGAGTAAGGTCCATGGCCGTACAACAGAATAAACCCACCCGTTCTAAGCGTGGCATGCGTCGTTCGCACGATGCCCTGACCACTGCAACTCTGTCTGTAGATAAAGTTTCTGGCGAAACGCATCTGCGTCACCACATCACTGCGGACGGTTACTACCGCGGTCGCAAGGTTATCACCAAGTAAGACTTGCGCTTAGCAAGGTGATACTTTGACACGTTTGACCCTGGCTATTGATGCCATGGGCGGGGATTTCGGTCCCTGCGTGACAGTGCCTGCAGCTTTGCAGGCACTGGCCTCTCATTCGCATCTCAATCTTCTTCTGGTCGGCATTCCCGACGACATCACTCCATTGCTTGCCAAAGCGGATTCCTCGTTGACAGAACGTGTGCAGGTCATTCCTGCGGAGTCAGTTATTGCAAGCGATGCGCGGCCCTCTCAGGCTATCCGCGCCAGTCGCGGCAGCTCAATGCGTATTGCGCTGGAGCTGGTAAAAGAGGGACGAGCGCAGGCCTGCGTCAGCGCTGGCAACACCGGCGCCCTGATGGGGCTAGCGAAATTAATGATAAAACCGCTGGACGGCATTGAGCGCCCGGCGTTAATGACCGTGCTGCCGCATCAGCAGCGCGGCAAAACGGTGGTGCTCGATTTAGGCGCCAACGTGGACTCCGACAGCGAGATGCTGGTGCAGTTTGCCGTAATGGGCGCGGTGATGGCGGAAGAGGTGTTAGCGATCCCCAATCCCCGCGTCGCGCTGCTCAATATTGGTCAGGAAGAGACCAAAGGGCTGGAGAGCATACGCGGCGCCGCCAACATGCTGAAAGCGTCCGGGCAGATTAACTATATTGGTTACCTGGAAGGCAACGACCTGCTTACCGGCAAGACAGATGTGCTGGTGTGTGACGGTTTCGTCGGCAACGTCACGCTGAAAACCATGGAAGGCGTGGTAAGAATGTTCCTTTCCCTGCTGAAGTCTTCAGGGGAGGGAAAAAAACGGTCATGGTGGCTCAAGCTGCTGGGGCGCTGGATTCAGAAACGTCTGGCGCAGCGCTTCGGACATCTCAACCCCGACCAGTACAATGGCGCTTGTCTGTTAGGATTGCGCGGAACAGTGATCAAAAGCCATGGCGCGGCCAACCAACGCGCCTTTGCCGTGGCGATAGAACAGGCAGAGCAGGCGGTGCGACGGCAGGTTCCCGAACGAATCGCCGCGCGTCTTGATGCTGTATTAGCCAGGAGTGACAAAGCCTAGATGTTTACCAAAATTATCGGTACGGGCAGCTATTTGCCTAGCCAGGTGCGTTCGAATGCGGATCTGGAAAAAATGGTGGAGACGTCGGACGAGTGGATCGTGACCCGCACCGGCATCCGCGAGCGCCGCATTGCCGCGCCGGATGAAACCGTGGCCAGCATGGGCTTCGCGGCCGCGCAGCGCGCGCTGGAGATGGCGGGCGTAGAGGCAGGCGACATCGGACTGATTATCGTCGCTACCACGTCGTCCAGCCACGCTTTTCCCAGCTCGGCCTGCATGATCCAGCAGATGCTGGGCATCAACGACTGCGCCGCCTTCGACCTCGCGGCCGCCTGCGCAGGCTTTACCTATGCGCTGAGCGTCGCGGACCAGTACATTAAAAACGGCGCGGTGAAGCATGCGCTGGTGATTGGCTCCGACGTGCTGGCGCGCACCCTCGATCCCAACGATCGCGGCACCATTATTCTGTTCGGCGACGGCGCGGGCGCGGTGGTATTAGGCGCGAGCGAGGAGCAGGGCATTATCTCTACGCATCTGCACGCCGACGGCCGCTATGGTCAGTTGTTGACGCTGCCTTACCAGGATCGCGCCAACCAGGACGAGCCAGCCTATCTCACCATGGCCGGTAACGAAGTGTTCAAGGTGGCGGTAACCGAGCTGGCGCATATCGTTGACGAAACCCTCCAGGCTAATAATCTCGATCGCGAAATGCTCGACTGGCTGGTGCCGCATCAGGCTAACCTGCGCATCATCAGCGCGACGGCGAAAAAACTCGGCATGGGCATGGATAAAGTGGTGGTCACGCTGGACCGTCACGGCAATACCTCGGCGGCGTCGGTGCCCAGCGCGCTGGATGAAGCCGTGCGCGACGGCCGTATCAAACCCGGACAACTGATTCTGCTGGAAGCCTTTGGTGGCGGGTTCACCTGGGGTTCCGCACTGGTTCGCTTTTGATTCACAGGAAAGGAAGATGACGCAATTTGCATTTGTTTTTCCCGGTCAGGGATCACAGACCGTCGGCATGCTCTCAGAGCTGGCGGCGACCTATCCGCTGGTGGAAGCGACCTTCCGCGAAGCGTCTGACGCGCTGGGATACGATCTGTGGCAGCTGGTCAGCGCTGGCCCGGCTGAAGAACTGAACAAGACCTGGCAGACGCAGCCTGCGCTGCTGGCCGCCTCCGTGGCGATCTATCGCGTCTGGCAGCAGCAGGGCGGCGCGCAGCCGGCGCTGATGGCCGGCCATAGTCTTGGCGAATACTCCGCGCTGGTTTGCGCCGGCGTGCTTGATTTCGCCGACGCCATCAAGCTGGTGGAGCTGCGCGGCAAGCTGATGCAGGAAGCGGTGCCGGAAGGCACCGGCGCGATGCAGGCGATTATCGGCCTCGACGACGCGTCGATTCGCAAAGCCTGCGAAGAGAGCGCGCAGGGCCAGGTGGTCTCGCCGGTTAACTTTAACTCGCCGGGCCAGGTGGTCATCGCTGGAAATAAAGAAGCGGTCGAACGCGCGGGCGCAGCCTGTAAAGCGGCGGGCGCCAAGCGCGCGCTGCCGCTGCCGGTCAGCGTGCCGTCGCACTGCGCGCTGATGAAGCCCGCCGCAGACAAGCTGGCGGTAGCGCTGGAAGAGATTGCGTTCAATGCGCCGTCTGTTCCGGTGGTCAATAACGTTGACGTAAAATGCGAAAGCGACGCGGCGGCGATCCGCCACGCGCTGGTGCGCCAGCTCTATAGCCCGGTTCGCTGGACCGAGAGCGTAGAATTTATGGCGTCGCAGGGCGTTACCCAGCTGCTGGAAATGGGGCCGGGCAAAGTGCTGACGGGTCTGACCAAACGCATTGTGGACAGCCTGACGGCGGCAGCGGTAAACGACCCGACGTCGCTTTCTGCAGCACTTGAACAGGAATAAGAGGATAAACATGAGCTTTGAAGGTAAAGTTGCGCTGGTAACAGGCGCGAGCCGCGGCATCGGCCGCGCGATCGCTGAAACGCTGGTCGCGCGCGGCGCTAAAGTTATCGGCACCGCGACCAGCGAAAGCGGCGCAGAAGCCATCAGCGCTTACCTCGGCGATAACGGCAAAGGTCTGCTGCTGAATGTGACCGATCCCGCATCGATCGACAGCGTGCTGGAGAAGGTTCGCGCAGAATTTGGCGAAGTAGACATTTTGGTCAATAATGCAGGCATTACGCGTGACAATCTGTTGATGCGCATGAAAGACGACGAGTGGGCGGATATCCTTGATACCAACCTGACGTCGGTCTTCCGTCTTTCAAAGGCGGTATTGCGCGCCATGATGAAAAAGCGCGTGGGTCGTATCATTACCATTGGTTCCGTTGTTGGCACCATGGGCAACGCGGGCCAGGCAAACTACGCAGCAGCCAAGGCGGGTTTGATTGGCTTTAGCAAATCACTGGCGCGCGAAGTTGCGTCACGTGGCATTACCGTAAACGTCGTGGCTCCGGGCTTTATCGAGACGGACATGACGCGTGCACTGAGCGAAGATCAACGTTCCGGCATTTTGACGCAGGTTCCTGCAGGTCGTCTAGGCGACGCGCAGGAAATTGCCAATGCTGTTGCATTCTTAGCCTCTGACGAAGCAGCCTACATCACGGGTGAAACGCTGCACGTCAATGGCGGCATGTACATGGTCTGATAATCACGAAATCATTTGCATTGTTTGCGGTAAAAACCGCAAAATAGCGTAAAATCGTGGTTCGACCAGCCGGGATTTTGTTGCATCTTTTTCAACATTTTATACACTACGAAAACCATCGCGAAAGCGAGTTTTGATAGGAAATTAAATAGTATGAGCGATATCGAACAACGCGTTAAGAAAATCATTGCTGAGCAGCTGGGTGTGAAAGAGGACGAAGTAACAAACTCTGCATCTTTCGTTGAAGACCTGGGTGCTGATTCTCTTGACACCGTTGAGCTGGTAATGGCTCTGGAAGAAGAGTTTGATACTGAAATTCCAGACGAAGAAGCTGAGAAAATCACTACCGTTCAGGCAGCGATCGACTACATCAATAGCCACCAAGGCTAATGAATATCTTCAGGCGGTCGCTCGACCGCCTGAGTTTTATGCTAGTTCCTTAGAGTTTTTATTCCCCCTCCCTGGAGGACGAACGTGTCTAAGCGTCGTGTAGTTGTGACCGGTCTTGGCATGTTGTCTCCTGTCGGCAAAACCGTAGAGTCTACCTGGAGTGCTCTCCTTGCCGGTCAGAGCGGCATTAACCTGATCGACCATTTTGATACGAGTGCCTACGCAACCCGTTTTGCTGGCATCGTAAGAGATTTCAATTGTGATGAAATCATCTCGCGCAAAGATCAGCGCAAGATGGATGATTTCATCCAATACGGCATTGTTGCCGGCGTGCAGGCTATGCAGGATTCGGGTCTGGTCGTGACCGATGAAAACGCTGGACGCATCGGTGCGGCCATTGGTTCCGGCATCGGCGGACTGGGTCTGATCGAAGAGAACCATACCTCGCTGGTCAATGGCGGTCCGCGCAAAATCAGTCCGTTCTTTGTACCTTCGACCATCGTCAACATGATCGCCGGCCATCTGACGATTATGTATGGCATGAAAGGTCCCAGCATCTCTATCGCCACTGCCTGTACTTCCGGCGTGCACAACATCGGTCATGCGGCGCGTATCATCGCCTATAATGATGCTGACGTGATGCTGGCGGGCGGCGCAGAGAAAGCCAGCACCCCGCTGGGCGTGGGCGGCTTCGGCGCAGCGCGCGCGCTCTCTACGCGCAACGATAACCCGCAGGCGGCAAGCCGTCCGTGGGATAAAGATCGTGACGGCTTCGTGCTGGGCGACGGCGCGGGCATTATCGTGCTGGAAGAGTATGAGCACGCGAAAAAACGCGGCGCGAAAATCTATGCGGAAATTGTCGGCTTCGGCATGAGCAGCGACGCTTACCACATGACGTCGCCGCCGGAAAACGGCGCTGGCGCCGCGCTGGCGATGGAAAACGCGCTGCGTGACGCGCAGCTGTCGGCAGAGCAGATCGGCTACGTCAACGCGCACGGTACCTCTACGCCGGCGGGTGACAAAGCGGAAGCGCAGGCGGTGAAAACCATTTTCGGCGCCTCGGCGAAAACCGTTATGGTCAGCTCGACCAAATCGATGACCGGCCATCTGCTGGGCGCGGCAGGCGCGGTAGAGTCAATCTACTCGATTCTGGCGCTGCGCGACCAGGCCGTTCCGCCGACCATCAACCTGGATAATCCGGATGAGGGCTGCGATCTCGACTTCGTGCCTCACACGGCGCGTCAGGTTAGCGGTCTGGAGTACACGCTGTGTAACTCGTTCGGTTTCGGCGGCACTAACGGCTCATTGATTTTCCGTAAGATCTGACGATTCACGTTCTGGCAAAAGGCCCGCACATGCGGGCCTTTTTTTCTATCTGGAAAGGCTCTGAAACGGATTATCACACCACAACGCGCTACCATAGCGCTTTTGCTTGCGGGAGAGCCCCATGTGGATAAATGGAACGGAGCAGCGCACGCTGCCTGTCAGCGATCGCGCGACGCAGTTCGGCGACGGCTGTTTTACCACGGCAGCGGTGCATAACGGCCGCATTCAGCTGCTGGCGGCGCACCTGCGCCGTCTGCGCGAGGGATGCGAACGCCTGATGATGCCCGACGTCGACTGGTCGCAGCTGGAAAAAGAGATGCGCGCAGCCGCACAGCCGCACGCCCAGGCGGTTCTGAAAGTCATCCTCAGCGCCGGCGCTGGCGGGCGCGGCTACAGCCGCAAAGGCGGCAGCGGCGCCACGCGCATCGTCTCGGTTGCGCCCTGGCCGCACCACTATCAGCCGCTGCAAACGCTGGGCGTCAGGCTGCGTACCAGCCCGGTGCGGCTGGCGCAGAGCCCGTTGCTGGCGGGCATCAAACACCTGAATCGCCTGGAGCAGGTGATGATCCGGGCGCATCTCGACCAGAGCGACGCCGACGAGGCGCTGGTGCTTGACACTTCGGGCTACGTGGTGGAATGCTGTGCGGCCAATTTATTCTGGCGGCAGGGCGAACGCGTTTTTACGCCTGATTTGACGCACGCTGGCGTCGACGGCGTAATGCGGCGCTATCTGATGGAGCAAATGGCCGCCGCAGGCCTGCACTGCGATGTGGTGCGCTGTGAAGCGACGCAGCTGCAGGCGGCCGACGAAATTGTCATCTGCAATGCCCTGATGCCGGTTTTGCCGGTACGACAGCTGGACGACAGGACGTTCAGCGAGCGCGCGCTCTACCAACGGTTTCAGCACAGCTGCTATTTAATGGAAGCAAAATGAGTCGAACGAAAAAATTTTTCGCCGTCGTCGCGGCGATTCTGGCCCTGGCGGCGGCCTTCAGCTACTGGCAAATCCAGCGCTTCGCCGCGACGCCCTTAACCATTGACCAGGAAACGATCTATACCTTGCCAGCGGGCACCGGCCGGGTGGCGCTGGAGGCGCAGCTGGAGAGCCAGCATCTGATCCCGCAAAGCGTCTGGTTCGGTGCGCTGCTGAAGCTCGAGCCGGACCTGGCGCGCTTTAAAGCGGGTACCTACCGGCTAGAGAAGGGGATGACGGTGCGCGCGCTGCTGCAGCTGCTCGCCAGCGGCAAAGAGGCGCAGTTCCCGCTGCGGCTGGTAGAGGGCCAACGCCTGATCGACTGGCTTGCTGAGCTGCGCGCCGCGCCCTATATCAAACACCAGCTGAAAGATGACCAGTTCGCCACGCTGGCGAAGACGCTGAACATCGACCCGCTGGCGCTGGAAGGCAGTTTTTATCCCGATACCTATCTTTATACCGCCAACACCAGCGATATCGCGCTGCTGCAGCGCGCGCACGTCCGTATGACGGCGCTGGTGGATCAGATCTGGAAAAATCGCATGCCGGACCTGCCCTATAAAAATCCGCAGGAGATGGTAACCATGGCCTCGGTGATTGAAAAAGAGACCGCCGTCAGCGCTGAGCGCGCGCGCGTCGCCTCGGTGTTTATCAACCGGCTGCGCACCGGCATGAAGCTGCAAACCGATCCGACGGTGATTTACGGCATGGGCGAGAAGTATACGGGCACGCTGACGCGTAAAGACCTTGAGACGCCGACCGATTACAATACCTATACCATAAACGGCCTGCCGCCTGGCCCTATTGCCGCGCCGAGCAAAGCCTCTCTGGAAGCGGCCGCGCATCCCGAAAAAACCGATTACCTCTATTTTGTTGCCGACGGCAAGGGCGGTCATACCTTTACCACCAACCTTGCCAGCCATAACCAGGCGGTACAGGCCTACCGGCAAACGCTGAAGGAAAAAGATGAAAAGTAAGTTTATCGTCATTGAAGGCCTGGAAGGCGCCGGAAAAACCACGGCGCGCGAGGCGGTGGTCGAAACGCTGCGCGAGCGGGGCGTTCAGGATATCGTCTTCACCCGCGAGCCGGGCGGCACGCCGCTGGCGGAGCAGCTGCGCGTACTGGTGAAGCAGGGCATTGAGGGCGAACAGGTCACGGACAAAGCGGAGCTGCTGATGCTCTACGCCGCCCGTGTACAGCTGGTGGATACCGTGATTAAACCCGCGCTGGCGCGCGGCGCCTGGGTCATCGGCGACCGGCACGACCTCTCTTCGCAGGCCTATCAGGGCGGCGGACGCGGGCTGGACGCCGCGCTGATGCGCACGCTGCGCGACGCCGTGCTGGGCGATTTTCGCCCCGATCTTCAACTCTACCTCGACGTCACGCCGGAAATCGGCCTGCAGCGCGCCCGCGCCCGCGGCGAGCTGGATCGCATTGAGCAGGAGTCGCTACGCTTTTTCGAGCGCACTCGCGAGCGCTATCTGGCGCTGGCTGCCGAAGACGCGCGCATCCTGACCGTGGATGCCACGCAGCCGCTTGAGAGCGTCACGCAGGCGATCAAAGCGACCCTGGCGGACTGGCTGGATCGGCAGGCATGAACTGGTATCCATGGCTGAATCAGCCTTACCGCTACATTATCGGCCAGCATCAGGCAGGACGCGCGCATCACGCGCTGCTGATCCAGGCGATTGACGGAATGGGTGAAGAGGCGCTGGTATGGGGCGTCAGCCGCTGGCTGATGTGCCAGCAGAAGGATGGACTGAAGAGCTGCGGCCAGTGCCACGGCTGTCAGCTGATGCAGGCGCAAACGCATCCCGACTGGTACCGCCTGGAGGCGGAGAAGGGCAAAAGCACGCTGGGTATTGACGCGGTGCGCCAGGTGACCGAGAAACTCTACCATTTCGCCCAGCAGGGCGGCGCGAAAGTGGTCTGGCTGCCTGATGCCGCGCAGCTGAGCGAATCGGCGGCTAACGCGCTGCTGAAAACCCTGGAAGAGCCGCCGGCCAACAGCTGGTTCTTCTTAGGCAGCCGCGAATCGTCGCGTCTGCTGGCCACGCTGCGCAGCCGGTGTATGGCGCTCTCGCTGGCGCCGCCGGATGAGGCGCAGAGCCTGCAGTGGTTGGGCAAGCAGCTGCCGCACGAGTCTGTCGCGCTGCAGACCGCGCTGCGCCTCAGCGCGGGCGCGCCTGCGGCGGCGCTACAGCTGCTGGAGCCGGCGCGCTGGCAGGCGCGCCAGAACCTGTGCGACGGGCTGCCCGCCGCGCTGCGGCAGGATATTTTGCTGCTGCTGCCGCTGCTTAATGCCGAAGATGTCGCCGCGCGCATCAGCTGGCTGATGGCGCTGCTGGTGGATGCGATCAAATGGCAGCAGGGCGCCGTGCGCTGGTTAAGCAACCCCGACCGTCAGGATGTGGTCGCGCTGCTGGCGGAGACCTTTTCCGCCCGTGCGCTGGATGAGAGCGCGCGCGCGTGGATGCAGTGCCGGGAAGAGCTGATCCACGTGGCCGCCGTCAACCGCGAACTTCTGTTAACCGACCGACTTCTGAGCTGGGCCGATCAACGCAAGCCCGGCGTAGTCGCTTAACGACAAAACGAGACACCTTATGTTTATTGTGGATTCACACTGCCATCTTGATGGCCTGGATTATGAAAAGAACCATCGCGATCTTGACGATGTGCTGGCCAAAGCCGCCGCGCGCGACGTGAAGTTTATGCTGGCGATTGCCACCACGCTGCCGGGTTTTCATACCCTGAAGGCGCTGGTGGGCGACCGTGAAAATATCGCGCTCTCGGTCGGCGTGCACCCGCTGAATCAGGAAGAGCCGTACGACGTCGAGGAGTTTCGTCGTCTGGCCGCCGATCCGCGCGTAGTGGCGCTGGGCGAAACCGGACTCGACTACTATTATCAACAGGAAACCAAAGCACAGCAGCAGGCGTCGTTCCGCGAGCATATCCGCACCGGCATCGCGCTGAACAAGCCGATTATCGTGCATACCCGCGACGCGCGCGACGATACGCTGGCGATTCTGCGCGAAGAGCAGGTCGAGCGCTGCGGCGGCGTGCTGCACTGTTTTACCGAGGATCAGGCGACGGCGGCGAAGCTGCTCGATATGGGCTTCTATATCTCGTTTTCCGGTATCGTCACCTTCCGCAACGCCGAACAGCTGCGTGAAGCGGCGCGCTATGTGCCGCTGGATCGCATGCTGGTGGAGACCGACTCTCCCTATCTGGCGCCGGTGCCGTATCGCGGCAAAGAGAACCAGCCAGCCTATACGCGCGACGTGGCGGAATACCTCGCCGTGCTGAAAGGGGTCGATATCGAGACGCTGGCCGCCGCCACCACGCGAAACTTCTCGACGCTTTTCCAGGTGCCGTTGAGCCGGCTCGGCGGTTAAGGTTTTATTTCAAAGCCTGTAATAATTCGGTAATACCGACTGATTGCCCTGCTTTTTATCGCAGGGCTACTGTTTTATGGGGTAAAAATAGCGCTGTCAGTCAGAATATACTGATATAAGAGCGAGGCGATCCAGGAAACGTGATAGTCGTCAAAGTAACGCCGGATGATTTATTTTACCCTTCGTAATAATTAAAAGGCGGTCACCGTCAAACGGGTTGCGGATCCTCCCCCGCGACCCAGCGCACTGCGCGAAATCGCACTCATACTCAGGAGCTTCAGGCTATGTTCAAGAACGCATTTGCGAACCTGCAAAAGGTCGGTAAATCGCTCATGCTGCCGGTATCGGTTCTGCCGATCGCCGGCATTTTATTAGGTGTTGGTTCGGCAAACTTTAGCTGGCTGCCGGCCGTCGTTTCCCACGTGATGGCGGAAGCGGGCGGTTCGGTGTTTGCTAATATGCCGCTTATCTTCGCTATCGGCGTGGCGCTCGGCTTTACCAACAACGACGGCGTCTCCGCGCTGGCGTCAGTGGTGGCGTACGGCATCATGGTGAAAACCATGGCGGTGGTCGCGCCGCTGGTGCTGCATCTCTCCGCTGAGGAGATTGCCGCGCACCATCTGGCGGATACCGGCGTACTGGGCGGCATTATCGCCGGTGCGATAGCGGCCTATATGTTCAACCGCTTCTACCGTATCAAGCTGCCAGAATATCTCGGCTTCTTCGCCGGTAAGCGCTTTGTGCCGATTATCTCCGGCCTGGCGGCGATCGTGCTGGGCGTGCTGCTCTCCTTTATCTGGCCGCCGATTGGCTCGGCGATTCAGGAGTTCTCGCAGTGGGCTGCCTATCAGAACCCGGTTGTGGCGTTCGGCATTTACGGCGTGGTTGAGCGTGCGCTGGTGCCTTTCGGCCTGCACCATATCTGGAACGTACCTTTCCAGATGCAGATCGGCGAGTTCACCAACGCGGCGGGTCAGGTGTTCCACGGCGATATTCCGCGCTATATGGCGGGCGATCCGACCGCGGGCAAACTCTCTGGCGGCTTCCTGTTCAAAATGTACGGCCTGCCGGCGGCAGCCATCGCCATCTGGCATTCGGCGAAGCCTGAAAACCGCGCCAAAGTGGGCGGCATCATGATCTCCGCCGCGCTCACCGCGTTCCTGACCGGTATTACCGAGCCGATCGAGTTCTCGTTCATGTTCGTTGCGCCGATCCTCTACGTGATCCACGCGATTCTGGCCGGTCTGGCGTTCCCGATCTGTATCCTGCTCGGCATGCGCGACGGCACCAGCTTCTCGCACGGCCTGATCGACTTTATCGTGCTGAGCGGCAACAGCAGCAAAATCTGGCTCTTCCCGGTCGTCGGCATTATCTACGGTCTGGTTTACTACACCATTTTCCGCGTGCTGATTGTGAAGCTGAACCTGAAAACCCCAGGCCGTGAAGAGACGACTACCGAGTCCTCTTCAGCCACCGGCAGCGAAATGGCGGGCAAGCTGGTTTCTGCCTTCGGCGGCAAAGAGAACATCACCAACCTGGATGCCTGTATTACTCGTCTGCGCGTCAGCGTGGCGGACGTCAGCAAGGTTAACCAGAACGAGCTGAAAAACCTCGGCGCCCGTGGCGTGGTGGTGGCAGGCTCTGGCGTTCAGGCGATTTTCGGCACCAGGTCCGATAACCTGAAAACCGATATGGATGAATATATCCGCAGCATGTAATGCGCGATAAGAAAAAAGCCCCGCACAAGCGGGGCTTTTTTTTGGGCGCAGAGGCGTCGCGGATGAGAGGGCCCGACGCCAGCCGGGGCTATTGTTCAACCGCAATCAAGGGATCAGAGATAGGCCCGCAGGTATTCCGTCAGACACAGCAGCGCCATCGCCTGACCGTAGGGCATGGAGGTCAGCGGCACGTTGCGGTAGTAGTCGAGATCGCTGCCCATCGCGGTGCCGAATGAAACCTGTTTCAGTTCGCCGTCCTCGTCGATATTGGCGATCACGCCGCGCAGCGCGTTCAGGCCGGTGGGCAGATAATCCGCGCTGAGGTAGCGCTTGCGCACCGCCTTGATAATGCCGTAGGCGAAGCCTGCGGTCGCCGACGCTTCCAGATAGCTATCTGGATCGTCCAGCAGCGTATGCCACAGGCCGCTCGGATGCTGGCAGGCGCGTAGCGCTTTCACCTGGCTCTCCAGCACCTGCAGCAAAAAGCGACGCGTCGCATGCTGTTCCGGCCAGTTCATCATCTCCAGGAAGTCGGGAATGACGATGGTGAGCCAGCTGTTGCCACGCGCCCAGCGCGCATTGGCGAAATTATGGCGTCCTTCAAAGTTCCAGCCGTGGAACCAGAGCCCGGTCTGGCGATCCATCAGATATTGCGTATGCAGCAGGAACTGATAGCTCGCCTCTTCGATAAATTCCTGACGATTCAGCAGCTGGCCGATTTTCGCCAGCGCCATTACGCTCATCATCAGCGTATCGTCCCAGAGCTGCTGATGGTTTTCATTGTTGTAGACGATATGCTGCAGGCCGCCCTGTTCGGTGCGCGGCATCTCATACATCACCCATTCCGCCCAGCGCTCCAGCACCGCCCGCCAGGCGGGGTTGCCGGTCTCTTCGTAGCGCCAGGCGAGCGTCAGGAAGGGCGCGACGGTATTCACGTTCTTGGTTGGGGTGCCTTCTGCAAGGCGCGCGGCAAACCACTGGTCGATAATGCTCAGCGTCTGCTGGTCACCGGTTTGCTGGTAATAGTGCAGCATGCCGTAGAGCCCGATGCCGTGAGTCCACTCCCAGCCAGCCCAGCCTTTGGTGTCAATTACCCGCCCGTCATCGAGATGCAGCAAAAATTCTCCCGTCTCGTCGGTGATATTCACCAGGTTTTGCGTCAGCTTGTGAATCAGTTGCAACAGTTCCTGGCGCGGCAGTAGAAATTCTGGTTGGCACAAAAGCGCACTCTGTTTCACAGGAAATACAGTCATGGTTCATTCCTATCGTTTCAAGGTCGTAGTAAGGGAAGAGGCGATCGGACGCGCAGTCTTGAGCGGCGGCGCGGCCGGTTTATGACGGTTAAGGAAGCCGATATTGTTGTTGCCCCAGAGATTCTCATACGGCATGCCGGCCAGGGTTTCGACGATGTCGCGCGCTTCCGGCGTGAGGCGCTCTGGCAGGACGCGGTCAGCTTCGCGCATTTTCAGCGTCTCTTCGCGCAGCACGGTGTGGGTCTGCAAATTGAGCTTAAAGCGAAGCGAAACCAGAAAGCCGCAGGCCAGCACGCACAGCGTGCCGAGACTAAGGATGCCGAGAATGGTATGGCTGACGCCCGGCGGCTGCGTCGCCTGCCCGGAGACGAAGCCGGAGAGCTGCAGCACGATGCCGACCAGCATGACCGCGCCCGCCTGAGAGGCTTTGCGGGTCAGGGTCATAATACCGGCGAAAATTCCCTCGCGGCGCTGGCCGGTAATCACCTCGTCGACGTCGGCGATATAGGTGTAGATATTCCAGGGCACATAGTTGATCCCGCCGCGTCCCAGACCTGCCAGCGCGGAGATCAGCAGCAACAGCGAGAAGCTGTCATTCATGCCCGCATACCAGAGGCCGGCGTAGGAGAGGGCCGCGAGGCCGAACAGCATGACCACCAGACGGTAGGCTGGCGCCGGTCCCATGCGGATGCAGAGCGGGATCATGCCCATCACGGCGATAAACTGCAGCACCGCCATGGTGCCCATCAGATTGGAAGCGATCTGCGCGCTCTGCATCAGTACGAACACCACATACCAGGTAAAGACGGCGTTAAAGACATCCTGCGCGATATAGCCGCCCAGATACATGCCGAGGTGCTGACGGAAAATGCGGATGCGCAGCGTAGAGGCGAGTTCGACATAGAGGCGCTTCAGGCTCTGCATCAGCGACAGCTGCCGCTTCTCCTCTTCGGCGCGGCGCGACTCCTCGGAAAAATCGCCGGGATCGCGCTCCCAGGTAAAAAGCCAGACCAGCGTCAGCACCAGCGCGCAGATAACCGAAAACACCAGGCTGGCGTAGAAAAAAGAGAGCGGATTATCTTTGCCCAGCGCGCCAATTAAGACGCCTGGCAGGAAGGCGGCAAGGATCGCCGAGAGCTGGGCCAGCGCGATGCGCGCGCCGGAGAAGCGGGTCTTCTGTTTGAAATCGTCGGTCATTTCCGGCACCAGCGTTTCATAGGGCACCAGAATCATGGTGTAGACCATATCGAACAGCAGATAGGTGGCGAGATACCACCAGAAACCCATATCGCTCAGCCACATCAGGCTGTAGCTGAAGACGCAGGGAATGCCGAGCAGAATAAAGAATTTGCGGCGGCCGAAGCGCTTGCCCAGCCAGGTCGAGCCGAAGTTATCGGTCAGGAAGCCCATCAGCGGACTAACCACCGCGTCCAGCACGCGCGCGGCGGCGAAGATAAAGGTCGCTTCGATAGGCGTCAGGCCGCAGAAGGTAGTATAAAAATAGAGCAGCCAGGCGGCGGTAAGCGCCGTGGTGCCCGCGCCGAGGAAATCCCCAGAACCGTAAGCCAGATAGTGGCCAAAACCAATTTTACGTGAGCGCATACGGATGCTCCTTTATAGCCATAGTCAGTACATCCTTTGTTATCCGGACGACACACTCGGAATAGATAGAAAGTAGAGCCGCAGCGCGGGGCAAACCTTCGCAATTTCGACAGGCGTCGCCCCTGGCTGGCAATCATGCAAAGAAAAGGGCGGTGCGTTTCTAATTTATGAAACGGCGTTTCATTTTAACTTCAGGCAGTGCGGGCGTTTGCGAAGCGGCGCACAGTTAAAAGAAGCGGCGAAAATGGCGCAAAGGCAGGCAGTTAATTGGCGAAAAGTGGTCCTGAGCTTGAAAGAAAACAAATTCCTCACGCATACTGATTGACTGTCCATCAGGCTTAAGGAAATGCACCATGGCTGAAGAAACGATTTTCAGTAAAATCATCCGTCGCGAAATCCCTGCCGACGTGGTGTATCAGGACGAACTGGTCACTGCGTTTCGCGATATCTCTCCCAAAGCGCCGACGCATATTTTGATTGTCCCCAACGTGTTGATCCCCACCGCTAACGACGCGCTGCCCGCCCACGAGCAGGCGCTGGGCCGTCTGTTTACCGTCGCCGCGAAAATCGCGCGTGCCGAAGGCATCGATCAAGACGGCTATCGCCTGATCGTTAACTGCAATCGTCACGGCGGTCAGGAGGTTTATCACATTCATATGCATTTACTCGGCGGACGTCCGCTGGGTCCAATGCTGGCCGACTGATCCTCCATACGGAAGCGAGTTATGCGTCAATGGCTGACAGGCCTGCCGCTCCTGCTGACTCTGGCAGGCTGCAGCAGCGATAAACCAATGATCGACACGTCGCAGTCGCTGGTGATGGAGTCCTCTGTGCTCTCTGCCGGCATCATCACCGACGAGCCGGTGGTGGACGAGGAAGATGGGCAGCAGCGCGCGCGCAGCGTGCTCTATAATCAGCGCGAGACGCCGGTAGTGATCCACTATCGTTATTACTGGTACGACGACAAAGGGCTGGAAATTATGCCGGGCGAACCGGCGCAGCGGGTCACCGTTCCGGCGCACGGCAGCATTGTCGCCGCTTCCCAAATGGGCAACCTGACGGCCAGCAAGGTTCGTCTCTACCTTTATCTCTGAGGATTGTTAAGTGATTCGCCGACTCCCTCGTTCCGGAGCGCTCCTGATGGCGCTCATTCTTTCCGGCTGCGTAATTAAACAGCAGCAGCCTGCGCCCGTTGAACCGACGCAGCCCGCCGAACCCACCCAGCCGCAGCCCGTGCCGCAGCCGCAGCCGGTGCCGGAGCCGACGCAGCCTGTGCCGCAGCCGCCGAAGCTGAAAACCATTAACTGGGACGCCAGCGTGCAGCCGCTGGTGGCGCAGATGCTGCGTTCCGCCAACGGCGTCGCGCCGGGCAGCGTGCTGATGGTCGATCGCATTAAAAACAGCACCAACGGCGCGTTGCAAAGCGAAAAAGCCACCGACGCGATTCAAAACGCGCTGGCCAACAACGGCAAGTTTACGCTGGTGACCAACGATCAGCTGGCGCAGGCTAAGCAGACGCTGGGCCTGTCGCCGGACGACAGCCTGAACTCGCGCAGCAAGGCCATTGGCCTGGCCCGCACCCTGAACGCGCAGTATGTGCTTTACAGTACGGCGCAGGGCGACGTGAAAACCCCGACGCTGCAAATGCAGCTGATGCTGGTGCAGACCGGCGAGATCGTCTGGTCAGGCAAAGGTGTCGCCCAGAATTGATCCCTCGCTGCTGGCGCGCATAGAAAAGCGGCTGCCGGGCGTCGCGCTGGAGAGGGCTGTGCCGCTTCAGGGGCTCACCGGACACAGCTGTAAACTGGAAAGCGCGCAGGGCGCGTTTATCGCGCGCCCTGCGCCGCAGCCGCCGATCCCCTTTGTCGATCGCCAGCGCGAAGCCCGCCTGCTGCGCAAACTCTATCCCAGCGGCCTGACGCCGCGCCCGTTGCTCGGCGACGCGCAATTGCTGCTGCTGGCATGGCGCGCGGGCGAACCGCTGTCGCCACAGACGTTTCACCAGCGGCGCGACGAGGTGGTGGCGCTGCTGCTGCGGCTGCATCGGCAGCCGCAGACGGGCTATCGCCTGCAGCTGCTGCCGCTGCTGCAGCGCTACTGGCAGCTTTGCCGACAGCGGCATTCGGGCTGGCAGCGCGCCCTGCGTCGGCTGGCGCGTGCGGGCGAACCCGCGCCGCTGCGGCTGGCGCCGCTGCATATGGATGTCCATGCCGGCAACCTGATTGCAGGCGCGGAAGGGCTGCACCTGATCGACTGGGAGTATGCCGCCGATGGCGACGTGGCGCTGGAGCTGGCGGCGCTGTGCGCCGCCGATCCCGAGCGGGCTGAGAGCTGGCTGGCGGCCTATGCCGAGGCGGCGCGCCTGCCATTAGCGGCGCTGACGCGGCAGGTTGCGCGCTGGCAGCCCTGGCTGCGGCTGCTGATGGCCAGCTGGTATCAGCTGCGCGCCGAGCAGAGCGATGAGGCGGAACTGCGCCAGCTGGCGCGGCAGAGCTGGCAAACCCTTTAATTCGCGCGGCGAGAGCGCCGCGCCAGGAACAGATTATGACGACACAACTTCCCGGCCCGCTGATGCTGGATGTCGAAAGTTTTGAACTGGACGCCGAAGAGCGCGAGATCCTGCGGCATCCTACCGTCGGCGGCGTGATCCTTTTCGCGCGCAACTACCACGATCCGGCGCAGCTGGCTGAACTGGTGCGCCAGATCCGCAGCGCGTCGCGCTCGCGGCTGGTGGTCGCGGTCGACCAGGAGGGCGGACGCGTCCAGCGCTTCCGCGACGGCTTTACCACGCTGCCCGCGATGCAGTCTTTCGCGGCGCTGCACGATGCGCAAAGCGGCGGCGAGCTGGCGCAGCAGGCAGGCTGGCAGATGGCAGCGGAGATGATCGCCATGGATATCGACATCAGCTTCGCGCCGGTGCTGGACCTCGGCCATATCAGCGCGGCGATCGGCGACCGCTCCTTCCATGAAGATCCGCAGATTGCGCTGGCGATGGCGCGCCGCTTTATCGCCGGCATGCATGAAGCCGGCATGAAAACCACCGGCAAGCACTTCCCGGGCCACGGCGCGGTTAGCGCCGACTCGCACAAAGAGACGCCGCGCGACCCGCGCGATCTGGAGACGCTGCGTCGTCACGACATGGCAATTTTCCAGGCGCTTTTCGACGAAGGCGCGCTGGATGCGGTTATGCCGGCGCACGTTATCTATACTGAAGTCGATCCGCTGCCCGCCAGCGGTTCGCCTTACTGGCTGAAGAGGGTGCTGCGGGAAGAGCTGGGCTTTGACGGCGTCATCTTCTCTGACGATCTGTCGATGGAAGGCGCCGCGATTATGGGCAGCTATGCCGAGCGCGCGCAGCAGTCGCTGTCGGCCGGGTGCGACATGATCCTGGTCTGCAACCACCGCGCAGGCGCGATCAGCGTGCTGGATAATTTGATCGCGATCGGCGCCGAGCGCGTGCCGCGGCTGTACCATCGGGGAACCTTCACCCGTCAGAGCCTGCAGCAGAGCACGCGCTGGAGGCAGAACGCGCAGCAGCTCAGCAACCTGCAGGCGCGCTGGCTGGAACACAAAGCGTCAGGGATGTAATCTCTCCTCCCGGCGCGCACAGCGCTGAGGAGTGTCATGATTATCTATCTGCACGGTTTCGATTCCAACAGTCCGGGCAACCATGAAAAGGTGCTGCAGCTGCAGTTTATCGATCCTGACGTCAGGATGATCGGCTACAGCACCCGCCACCCTAAACACGATATGCAGTTCCTGCTGAAAGAGACCGACAAGCTGCTGACGCGCGGCGGCGGCGTCCAGCCGCTGATATGCGGCGTCGGGCTGGGCGGCTACTGGGCGGAGCGCATCGGCTTTCTCTGCGGCATCCGTCAGGCGATTTTCAATCCCAATCTCTTTCCCTCTGAAAATATGGAGGGAAAAATCGACCGGCCGGAAGAGTATCTCGACATCGCCACCAAATGCGTCAGCGACTTTCGCGAAAAGAACCGCGATCGCTGTCTGGTTTTTCTGTCGCGCCGCGACGAGGCCCTGGACAGCCAGCGCAGCGCAGAGATCCTGCACCCGTTCTACGAAATTGTCTGGGATGAGAGCGAAGGCCATAAGTTCAGGAACATCTCACCGCATCTTCAACGGATTAACGCTTTTAAAACATTAGGTTAAGCATGGGGGCGCCAGCCAGGCGCCCGCATGCTTTACGTAATAATCCGAGTTATCCGCCGAGTAATTGATGTAAATCAATTTTGGTATGACCATCTTCCCTGCCCATGCTATTCTGCCGTTAGCAGCGATTTTAACTTCGCCAACCCTATGTTTATTAAGGTTTAATTTAACCATTGATTAACTATTGGTTCACATTTTGAGGGGGTCTTGTTGACTACATCCATGAAAAAAATCGTTATTGTCGGTGGCGGCGCGGGCGGGCTGGAGATGGCAACGCAGCTCGGTCACAAGCTGGGCCGCAGGAAAAAGGCCGAGATTATTCTTGTGGATCGCAACCACAGCCACCTGTGGAAGCCGCTGCTGCACGAAGTGGCGACCGGATCGATGGACGAAGGCATCGACGCGCTGAGCTATCTGGCGCATGCGCGCAATCATGGCTTTCAGTTCCAGCTCGGTTCGCTGACCAACATCAATCGCGAGCGCAAAACCATCGAGCTGGCTGAGATGCGCGACGACAACGGCGAAGTGCTGGTGCCGCAGCGCGAGGTGGCCTACGACACCCTGGTGATGGCGCTTGGCAGCACCTCGAACGATTTCGGCACGCCGGGCGTAAAAGATCACTGCATCTTCCTCGACAACCCACACCAGGCGCAGCGTTTCCACAATGAGATGCTGAACCAGTTCCTGAAATTCTCCGCCAGCGAAGGCCGGCTGGAGAAGGTCAATATCGCTATCGTCGGCGGCGGGGCGACCGGCGTCGAGCTGTCAGCCGAGCTGCACAACGCGGTCAAACAGCTGCACAGCTACGGCTATAAAGGTTTGAGCAGCCAGGCGCTCAACGTGACGCTGGTGGAGGCGGGCGAGCGTATTCTGCCTGCGCTGCCGCCGCGCATCTCTGCCGCGGCGCACAGCGAGCTGACCAGGCTGGGCGTACGGGTGCTAACGCAAACAATGGTAACCAGCGCCGATAAAAACGGCCTGCACACCAAAGGCGGCGAATTTATCGAGGCGGATCTGATGGTATGGGCGGCGGGTATTAAAGCGCCGGACTTCCTGAAAGAAATTGGCGGGCTGGAGACCAACCGCATTAACCAGCTGGTGGTGAAAGAGACGCTGCAAACCACGCTGGACGATGATATCTACGCCATCGGCGACTGCGCCTCCTGCGCGCTGCCGTCAGGGGGCTTCGTGCCGCCGCGCGCCCAGTCGGCGCACCAGATGGCGTCGCGCGCGATGGAGAATATCCTCGCCCAGCGTAGCGGCAAGCCGCTGAAAGCCTACGTATATAAAGATCACGGCTCGCTGGTGTCGCTGTCGCGCTTCAGTACCGTGGGCAGCCTGATGGGCAACCTGATGCGCGGCTCCATGATGGTAGAGGGCCGCATCGCGCGCTTTGTCTACATCTCTTTATATCGCATGCATCAGGTTGCGCTCCACGGCTATTTCAAGACCGGCCTGATGATGCTGGTAGGCAGCCTTAACCGCGTGATCCGTCCGCGCCTCAAGCTGCACTAATGATTCCCAGGCGGCGCAAGCCGCCTTTTCTTTTCTCAGGCGCTCGTTAAGCCGCTGACACATAACACAAATTAATTAAACTTCCGCCGTCTGCCCTGCTCAGAACTCTCCGAAAAGCTGGCCCTGATCCGCTTCCGGTGCGTTTTCCTCCATTAATCTGATGTTGCAATTTCGGGCCATCTGCAAAACTTCCTGCAACGATACGGCGGGTCGTGCACGCCGTTCTGTGCCATAGCGACAGGGGACATCGTCGCGGCACGCATGCACGGTAACAACTTCAGGAGGACAATCCTGTGAATAAATCAATGTTAGCGGGTATCGGTATCGGCGTTGCAGCAGCTTTGGGTGTGGCCGCCGTTGCCAGCATGGATGTATTTGACCGTGGTCCGCAGTATGCGCAGGTGCTTTCAGCGACGCCAATCAAAGAGAGCATTAAGCAGCCGCGTCAGGAATGTCGCAACGTGACGCTGACCCATCGTCGCGCGGTACAGGATGAGAACCGCATCGCCGGTTCGGTGCTGGGCGCGGTAGCAGGCGGCGTGCTGGGTCATCAGTTCGGCGGCGGACGTGGACGCGATGTGGCGACGGTCGCAGGCGCGCTGGCGGGCGGCTATGCCGGCAACCAGGTGCAGGGCGGTTTGCAGGATCGCGACACCTACACCACCTCAGAGCAGCGCTGCAAAACGGTATACGATAAGCAAGAAAAGATGCTGGGTTATGACGTGACCTATAAAATAGGCGACCAGCAGGGCAAAATCCGCATGGAAAACGACCCTGGCACCCGCATTCCGCTGGACCGTAACGGCCAGCTCATCCTGAACAGCAATCAGGCTTAACTGGGCAAAGATTCCCACACAGCACACACATAGTAAAAAGGCACATCTTGCGATGTGCCTTTTTTTTAGCCTTGCTCTTTGAGGCGTCTTATCCCTCGGCGAGGGTGATCAGCCGATGGTCATCAGGCTGGCGTTGCCGCCGGCCGCCGCGGTGTTGACGCTCAGCGAACGCTCAATCAGCAGACGCTCCAGCAGCAGTTGAGTATCGCCGCGGGCGAAGCCCTGCACCGACACAATCGCGCCGTCGCGCGCCGCGATCTGCTCGCACAGCGTGCGCAGCTGATCGGCGTCGCCGTGGTAGATCACCGCATCGAAGTGGGTGGCGAACAGATCCTTCGCCAGCGCGATGCGCCCCTGTACCGCCTGCGGCAGCGCCTGGCGCAGCTTGCGGTGCAGCTCATCGTCCGGCCAGAGCGCCTGACTGCCGACGCTGGTCACCGCCGCCAGCTGCACCAGCGCGTCCTGCTCGTTGTCGGCGAGGCAGAGCACGCGTTCGCGCGGCAGCAGCGAGAAGGTGTTGCGCTCGCCGGTCGGACCGGTCAGCAGCCGCACGGTGCCCGCCTGCGCCAGCGTGGCGTAGCGCTGACAGATCGCGGCCAGTTCCGGCTTGTCCTGCTGCGCCCAGGCCGTCAGGGCTTTATGCGGCTCCAGCAGCGCCTCGCGCAGCGTGCCGTCCGCCGGGCGTTCGGCATCCTGGCGATCGAAAGTGGCGCTCAGCGCCGTTTCCGGACGGCTGGAGAGCAGGCGGTAGAGATAGAGCGGACCGCCCGCTTTCGGACCGGTACCGGACAGTCCTTCGCCGCCGAACGGCTGCACGCCGACCACGGCGCCCACCATATTGCGGTTAACGTAGAGGTTGCCGACTTTCGCGCTGGCGGTGACCTGCGCGATGGTTTCATCGATGCGGGTATGCACGCCCAGCGTCAGGCCGTAGCCGCCAGCGTTGATCTGGTCGATCAGCTGCGGCAGCGCGTTGCGCGCGAAGCGCACCACGTGCAGCACCGGACCGAAGATCTCTTTGTCGAGGTCGCTGACCTGATCGAGCTCGATCAGCGTCGGCTTGATAAAGGTGCCGCTTTGCCACTCCGCGCGATCCTGCGGATGCTCCTGCACCGCCTGATAAACGGCATTGCCTTTGTTGCGCATCGCCTGAATGTGACGTTCGATATTGGCCTTCGCCTCGGCGTCGATTACCGGGCCGATATCGGTAGAGAGGCGCTCCGGATTGCCCATGCGGCATTCGGCCATCGCGCCGCGCAGCATTTTCAGCGTGTGATCCGCCACATCCTCCTGGATGCAGAGCAGACGCAGGGCGGAACAGCGCTGTCCGGCGCTGTCGAACGCCGAAGCGAGAATATCGACCACTACCTGTTCGGTGAGCGCGGAAGAGTCGACGATCATCGCGTTAAGCCCGCCGGTTTCGGCGATAAGCGGCGTCGGACGGCCCTGGGGATCGAGGCGGCCGGCCAGGTTGCGCTGCAGCAGCGTCGCTACCGCGGTAGAGCCGGTAAACATGACGCCGCGCACGCGCGCGTCGCGCGTCAGCTGTGCGCCGACGGTTTCGCCGTCGCCCGGGAGCAGCTGCAGCACGCCCGCAGGCACGCCAGCGTCTAGCAGGATGCGCACCGCCTGCGCGGCGATCAGCGGGGTCTGTTCCGCCGGCTTGGCCAACACGCTGTTGCCTGCCGCCAGCGCGGCCGCGATCTGGCCGGTAAAAATTGCCAGCGGGAAGTTCCAGGGGCTGATACAGACCACCGGGCCAAGCGGGCGATGCGTTTCATTATCGAAATCGTCACGCACCATGCCGGCGTAGTAGCGCAGGAAATCGACCGCTTCACGCACTTCGGCGATGGCGTTGTTATAGGTCTTGCCCGCTTCACGCACCAGGATGCCGATCAACTGCTGCATGCCGTCTTCCATATGCTGCGCGGCGCGATCGAGGATCGCCGCGCGCTCGTCCGGCGGCGTCGCGAACCAGATTGGACCGGCGTTCACCGCCGCATCCAGCGCCAGCGACACTTCCGCTTCGCTCGCTTCACGCACCTGACCGACGATATCGCCCGGCGCGGCCGGGTTGATGACCGGGCGGGTTTCGCCGTCGCCCAGCTCGCCGTCGATAATCGGCTGCGCCAGCCAGGGCTGCGCGGCGCTGCTCAGCAGGGCGCTGGAGAGCGACGCCAGACGATGTTCGTTGGCCATATCGATGCCCGCCGAGTTGCTGCGTCCCGCGCCGTAGAGATCGCGCGGCAGCGGGATCCTCGGATGCGGCAGGCCAATCGCCCCTTCGCTCGCGCCCAGTTTTTCCACTGCCGCCACCGGATCGGCCACCAGCTCGTCAATCGGCAGCGTGGTATCGGCGATACGGTTAACGAAAGAGGTATTGGCGCCGTTTTCCAGCAGGCGACGCACCAGATAGGCAAGCAGGGTTTCATGGGTGCCGACCGGCGCATAGATGCGGCACGGACGATTGAGCTTGCCGTCCGCCACTTTGCCGACCACCTGCTCATAGAGCGGTTCGCCCATGCCGTGCAGACACTGGAACTCATACTGGCCAGGATAGTAGTTATTGCCCGCCAGCTGGTAGATAGCCGCCAGCGTATGGGCGTTGTGAGTCGCGAACTGCGGATAGATCAGATTAGGCACCGCCAGCAGCTTGCGCGCGCAGGCGAGGTAAGAGATGTCGGTGTAGACCTTGCGGGTATAGACCGGATAGCCTTCGAGGCCTTCCACCTGAGCGCGTTTGATTTCGCTGTCCCAGTAGGCGCCTTTCACCAGACGGATCATCAGGCGGCGACGGCTGCGCTGCGCCAGATCGATTAGCGCGTCGATCACGAACGGGCAACGCTTCATATAGGCCTGGATCACGAAGCCGATGCCGTTCCAGCCCTCCAGTTCCGGCTCAAAGCAGAGCTTTTCCAGCAGATCGAGCGACAGCTCGAGGCGGTCCGCCTCTTCGGCGTCGATATTGATGCCGATGTCGTAAGAGCGCGCCAGCAGCGTCAGGGATTTCAGGATAGGGTAGAGCTCCTCCATCACGCGATCGTACTGCGCGCGGCTGTAGCGCGGGTGCAGGGCGGAAAGTTTGATAGAGATGCCCGGTCCTTCATAAATGCCGCGCCCGTTGGAGGCTTTGCCGATAGCGTGGATCGCCTGCTGGTAGGAGACCAGGTAGGCTTTGGCGTCGCTGGCGGTCAGCGCCGCTTCGCCCAGCATATCGTAGGAGTAGCGGAAGCCTTTCTCTTCCAGCTTGCGCGCGTTCGCCAGCGCTTCGGCGATGGTTTCGCCGGTGACGAACTGTTCGCCCATCAGGCGCATCGCCATATCGACGCCTTTGCGCACCAGCGGCTCGCCGCTTTTGCCGATAATGCGGTTCAGCGAGCGCGACAGATTGGCTTCGTTGTGCGTAGAGACCAGACGTCCGGTAAACAGCAGACCCCAGGTGGCGGCGTTAACGAACAGCGAAGGGCTGCGGCCAAGATGCGACTGCCAGTTGCCGTTGCTGATTTTGTCGCGGATGAGCGCGTCGCGCGTCGGCTTATCGGGAATGCGCAGCAGCGCTTCCGCCAGGCACATTAGCGCTACGCCTTCCTGAGAGGAGAGCGAGAACTCCTGCAGCAGGCTTTGCACCATGCCGGCGCGTCCGGTTGCCCCTTTCTGGTGCCGCAGCTTGTCGGCGAGGCTGTAGGCGAGCTGATGCGTTTTTTCCGCCAGCGCCGCCGGCAGCCGCGCCTGCTCCAGCAGCATCGGCACCACGTCGGTCTCGGGACGACGCCAGGCGGCGGTAATCGCGGCGCGCGCCACCGACTGCGGCAGAATATGCTCGGCGAAATCGAGGAAGGGCTGATGCGTCTCTTCCGGGGCGATCTCTTCCTGCTCTACCTGCGCGCCCGCCGTCATGGGGATCTCCGGCAGGGCGTCGCCGCTCTCCAGCTGGCCAAGGTAGTTGAAAATTGCCTGCTTAATCAGCCAGTGCGGCGTGCGGTCGATCTTCTGCGCCGCCAGTTTAATGCGTTCGCGGGTGGCTTCATCCAGCTTCACCCCCATCGTTGTCGTGCCCATGACCTGTCTGCTCCTGTCTTTAACGCCTATTCTGCGTGGCCAGCACTATCTCTGATGTTGCAACTTTGTGCAACCGTGTTAAGTGTGACCTGCTTAACAGCCTTTTTAATGATTAATTTGTTAACCCGATAAAAGGCGGCATGAAACTTGCTGCAAGAATCTCGCCACAATTGCGCGGCGCTAACTTACTGCATTAACGACGGTTTACCGGAGTGCAACTGTTGAACTGTGAGCGAGTGCAACCTGTTAGCAAAATTTAGCGTTTAACAGGTGAAATCGCTGTAATGCCTGTGTTAAATCCATTGTGCGCATCGCGCCTTTCCGGCAGGATACCGCGCCTCAGGAAAGAGCAGGCGCCTGAATCTGGAAAAAACCTGCGGCCCCGTCCCGTTCCGACGCGGCCACAGCGTGCGGTTTCTCTCGGGAAATCAACTATAAAGTGGAGAGACGAATGAGTGTAAGCACACCGATGCTGGTGACTTTTGTAATTTATATCCTTGGGATGGTGCTGATAGGCTTCATCGCCTACCGTTCCACCAAAAACTTCGACGATTACATTCTGGGCGGCCGCAGCCTCGGCAGCGTGGTTACCGCGCTGTCAGCGGGCGCCTCCGACATGAGCGGCTGGCTGCTGATGGGGCTGCCGGGCGCGATTTTTCTCTCCGGCATTTCGGAAAGCTGGATCGCCATCGGGCTGACGATCGGCGCCTGGCTGAACTGGAAGATTGTGGCGGGGCGTCTGCGCGTACAGACCGAGCATCATGATAACGCCCTGACGCTGCCCGACTTTTTCACCAGCCGCTTCGAAGATAAAAGCAAAATCCTGCGCGTCATCTCCGCGCTGGTAATCCTGATTTTCTTTACCATCTACTGCGCTTCGGGTGTAGTGGCGGGCGCGCGCCTGTTTGAAAGCACCTTCGGCATGAGCTATGAAACTGCGCTGTGGGCCGGCGCGGCGGCAACTATCCTCTATACCCTGGTGGGCGGCTTCCTGGCAGTCAGCTGGACCGATACCGTGCAGGCGAGCCTGATGATTTTCGCGCTGATCCTGACGCCGATTATCGTGATTGTCGCGGTAGGCGGCCTGGACGACTCGCTGGCGGTCATCGAGGCGAAGAGCATTGAAAAACCTCAATATGCTGAAGGGGCTGGACTTCGTCGCGGTGATTTCGCTGCTGGGCTGGGGCCTCGGCTACTTCGGCCAGCCGCACATCCTGGCGCGCTTTATGGCGGCGGATTCGCATCGCTCGATCCGCACCGCGCGCCGTATCGGCATGGCCTGGATGGTGCTCTGCCTGGCGGGCGCGGTGGGGGTCGGCTTCTTCGGCATCGCCTACTTCCAGAATCACCCGGACCAGGCGGTCAACGTCAGCGGCAACGGCGAACGCGTCTTTATCGAGCTGGCGCGCATTCTGTTCAACCCGTGGATCGCCGGCGTTCTGCTCTCGGCCATTCTGGCGGCGGTGATGTCGACCCTTAGCTGTCAGCTGCTGGTCTGCTCCAGCGCGCTGACCGAAGATCTTTATAAAGGCTTCCTGCGCAAAAACGCCAGCCAGAAAGAGCTGGTGTGGTTTGGCCGCGCCATGGTGCTGCTGGTGGCGCTGATCGCCATCGCACTCGCCTCGAACCCGGATAACCGCGTGCTGGGGCTGGTAAGCTACGCCTGGGCCGGTTTCGGCGCCGCTTTTGGTCCGGTGGTGCTGTTCGGCGTCTGCTGGAAGCGCATGACCCGCAACGGCGCGCTGGCGGGTATGGTTATCGGCGCGGCGACGGTGCTGATCTGGAAACAGTATGGCTGGCTGGGCCTGTACGAAATCATTCCGGGCTTCGCCTTCTCCAGCATCGCGATCGTGCTCTTCAGCCTGCTGGGACGCGAGCCCTCCGCCGCTGCGCAGCAGCGCTTCGATGCCGCCGAGGCGGAATACCTGACCAAATAATTCATTACAACATACAAGCCCGCTTCCCGTAGGGGAGCGGGCTTTTTTGCATTTTCAGGCAGGAAATAATTTCGCCGCATTACTTGTTTTTTCCTCCGCGATAATGATAATCGGTATCGTTCGCATTTTACCTAACTTTACCTGCGATTGACGCTGCTTAACATTCAAGAGGTCGGCGATGTTTGTTCCCTTTCTTATCATGCTGCGCGAAGGCCTGGAAGCGGCGCTGATCGTCAGCCTGATCGCCAGCTATCTGAAGCGTACCGGCCGTACCCGCTGGTTTCCCGCGCTCTGGGCGGGCGTCTTTATCGCGGCGGCGCTCTGCCTGGCGCTCGGCATTATCATTAACCAGACCACCGGCGAATTCCCGCAGAAGCAGCAGGAGCTGTTCGAGGGCATTGTGGCCGTGGTCGCGGTGGCCATCCTGACCTCAATGGTGTTCTGGATGCGCAAAGTGGCGCGCAATATGCGCGTGCAGCTTGAGCAGGCGGTCGATCAGGCGCTCAATCAGAGCGGTCGCGGCGGAGTGGCGCTGGTGCTGATGGTGTTTCTCGCCGTGGCGCGTGAAGGGCTGGAGTCGGTGTTCTTTCTGCTGGCGGCCTTTACCCAGGATGTCGGCTACGCGCCGCCTGTGGGCGCCGTCCTTGGACTGGCGACGGCGGTGGTGCTGGGCATGCTGCTCTACTGGGGCGGCGTGCGCCTGAATATGGCGCACTTCTTCCGCTGGAGCAGCCTGTTTATTCTGTTCGTCGCCGCCGGGCTGGCGGCGGGCGCTGTGCGCGCCTTTCATGAGGCGGGCCTGTGGAACCATTTTCAGACGGTCGCTTTCGACCTGAGCAACGTGCTCTCCACCCACTCGCTGGCGGGCACGCTGCTTGAGGGCGTGCTGGGCTATCAGGAGACGCCGAGCGTCAGCGAAGTGGCGGCCTATTTTCTCTATCTTATTCCGGCGCTGCTGCTGTTTTTACTGCCGGCGCGACCGGCGCGCCAACTCTCGACTAAACAGGGATAACTCTATGATGATTCGCTTTCGCCGCAAAACCCTGCTGGCTTCGCTGCTGGCGCTGACGGGAACCGCCGCGGCCGCCGATATTCCGCAGGTCGCCGTTAGCGTAACGGATACCCAGTGCGAACCGATGCAGTTGACGGTCAAGCCAGGCAAAACCCAGTTCCTGATCAAGAACAACAGCCAGAAAGCGCTGGAGTGGGAGATTTTGAAAGGCGTACTGGTGGTGGAAGAGCGCGAAAATATCGCGCCGGGCTTCAGCCAGAAGCTCACCGCTAACCTTGAGCCAGGCGAGTATGAGATGACCTGCGGCCTGCTGAGCAATCCGAAAGGCAAGCTGACCGTGCAGGGCGAAGCGTCGCCAGCTGCGAAAGCGGGCAAATCCGACGTGCTGGCGCTGGCCGGTCCCATCACCGCCTATAAAGCCTGGGTGACGCAGGAAGTGGCGCAGCTGGCGGCGAGCACCGAAGCATTTACCCATGCGGTGAAAGCGGGCGATATCGAGAAAGCGAGAGCGCTCTATGCGCCGACCCGTCAGCACTATGAGCGTATCGAGCCTATTGCCGAGCTTTTCTCCGATCTCGACGGCAGCATCGACGCGCGCGAAGACGACTACGAGAAAAAAGCGGAAGATCCGAAATTCACCGGTTTCCATCGCCTGGAGAAAGCGCTGTTCAGCGATAACAGCACAAAAGGCATGGAGGGCTACGCCACTCAGCTCAATCGCGACGTGCAGGATCTGCAGACCCGTATCAGCGAGCTGGCGTTCCCGCCGGTGAAAGTGGTCGGCGGCGCCGCCGGCCTTATCGAAGAGATCGCCTCCAGTAAAATCTCCGGCGAAGAAGATCGCTACAGCCGCACCGACCTGTGGGATTTCCAGGCGAACATCGACGGCGCGCAAAAGATTGTCGATCTGCTGCGTCCGCAGCTGCAGCAGGCGAATCCGCAGCTGCTGGCGAAAGTCGACGGCAACTTCAAAAAAGTCGACGCCATTCTGGGCAAGTATCGCGAGGGAGAGGGCTTCTCCTCCTACGAAAAACTCACCAGCGCGGATCGCAATGCGCTGAAAGGTCCGGTTACCGCGCTGGCGGAAGATCTCTCTTTACTGCGCGGTACCTTAGGTCTCGATTGATATGAGTCGTCAACAGGATGAGGCGCAGCCCGCAAGGCGGCGCCTGTTAAAAGGGCTGGGACTGTTGGGCGGCGCGGCCGCCCTGAGCGGCGGCTGCCCGTTCCACGCGGCGGCCGACAGCTTCTCTCCCGGTACGGTTGCGCCCGACGCGCGACGCCAGGTGCACCCCTTCTACGGAGAGCATCAGGCAGGCATTATCACGCCGCAGCAGGCGTCGATGATGCTGGTCGCCTTTGACGTGCTGGCCAGCGATAAGGCCGATCTGGTGCGCTTGTTTCAGCTGCTCACCGCGCGCATCGCCTTTTTGACCAGCGGCGGTCCGGCGCCGGCGGTGACCAATCCTAAGCTGCCGCCGATGGATTCAGGTATTTTGGGTGCGCAGATCGCGCCGGACAATCTGACGATCACGGTTTCGGTAGGCGCGTCGCTGTTCGATGAGCGTTTTGGCCTGCAGGCGCTGAAGCCGAAGAAGCTGCAAAGCATGACGCGCTTTCCCAACGATTCGCTGGATGCCGCCCAGTGCCATGGCGATCTGCTGCTGCAGATCTGCGCCAACACCCAGGACACGGTGATCCACGCGCTGCGCGATATCGTGAAATACACGCCCGATCTGCTGGGCGTGCGCTGGCGGCGCGAAGGCTTTATCGCCGATCACGCCGCGCGCAGCCAGGGGAAAGAGACGCCCATCAACCTGCTGGGCTTCAAGGACGGCACGGCCAATCCCGACACGCAGGATAAGCCGCTGATGGATAAGCTGCTGTGGATAACGGCGGATCAGGACGAGCCGGCGTGGACGCGCAGCGGCTGCTATCAGGCGGCGCGGATTATCCGTTTCCGCGTAGAGATGTGGGACCGCACCCCGCTCGGCGAACAGCAGGCCATTTTCGGCCGCGACAAGCTGAGCGGCGCGCCGCTGGGCATGCAGCACGAGCGTGACGTGCCGGACTATACGAAAGATCCGGAGGGTGAGGTTATCGCGCTGGACGCCCATATCCGCCTTGCCAATCCCCGTACGCCCGAGACGGAGAGCAGCCTGATGCTGCGCCGCGGCTACAGCTATTCGGCGGGCACCACCGCATCGGGGCAGCTTGATATGGGACTGCTGTTCGTTTGCTATCAGCACGACCTCGAAAAAGGCTTTATCACGGTACAGAAGCGGCTTAACGGCGAAGCGCTGGAGGAGTATGTACGTCCCATCGGCGGCGGCTACTTCTTTGTTTTGCCGGGCGTTCCCGACGCTAAGCACTATCTGGCGCAGCCGCTGCTGGAAGCCTGACGCCCTCTGCGCCGCCGCATCAGCGGCGCGGTTTCTGCGCGCTGCGCAAAATATTTGTTGCCCGCCTGAAAATCTAATCCCCTGATTGTTATAAGAAAGGCTTTTTGTACCGGCCTGCCGGCTGCTGTTATTTCTGAATTCTGGGCTTAGTCGTAAAATTAATGTTGCCAACTCTGTTAAAATTAGTGCAGTTTAATGGATAAGCGTGTTGTATCGCAGACTGGAGTCGCGCATGGGAAGGTCCTTTACAGGACAGACAGTTTCACCTCAGGTTCCACACTCTTCAGCGAGGGCATGCGCGCCTTCGACAGCCTCTTCTTCTTTATCAAATTGTTTCTCTATCTTCGATTTTACCGGTGTGCCTTTGCGCCTCGGCGCGGCGACACATCTTTATCAACGGTACGTCATGGCTCGAAAGGAAGCCAATCAAACCTCTAAAGCGTTCAGTTAATCGTGGCGGGCAGCGGCCCAACGCGAAAAATGAAACCAACTGTAAGGTGCGACTATGGGAAGACAGAAAGCAGTGATCAAAGCGCGTCGCGAAGCCAGAAGGGTGCTTCGTAGTGACTCTCGCAGTCATCGTCAGCGCGAAGAAGAATCGGTCACTTCGCTGGTGCAGATGAGTGGGCTGGATGCAATCGGTATGGCGCGCGACGTGCGCGACCGTTCGCCGATCGCCGCCAGGAACGATGCTCAGGCGCACTATCTCCAGGCCATAGAATCGAAGCAGCTGATCTTTGCAACCGGCGAAGCTGGATGCGGTAAAACCTGGATCAGCGCCGCGAAAGCGGCAGAGGCCCTGATACATAAGGATATCGACAGGATTATCGTCACGCGTCCGGTGCTACAGGCCGATGAAGATCTGGGATTCCTGCCAGGGGATATCTCAGAAAAATTCGCCCCGTACTTCCGGCCGGTCTACGACGTTCTGGTTAAACGTCTTGGCGCTTCCTTTATGCAGTACTGTCTGCGACCCGAAATCGGCAAGGTGGAAATCGCGCCTTTTGCCTATATGCGCGGTCGTACCTTTGAAAACGCGGTGGTGATCCTCGATGAGGCGCAAAACGTGACCGCGGCCCAGATGAAGATGTTCCTGACGCGCCTTGGCGAAAACGTCACGGTGATTGTTAACGGCGATATTACCCAGTGCGACTTGCCCGCTGGGGTCTCTTCCGGTCTCGCGGACGCGCTGGCGCGATTCGAAGAGGACGAGATGGTCGGCATTGTCCGCTTCGGCAAAGATGACTGCGTGCGTTCGGCGCTTTGTCAGCGCACGCTGCATGCGTATGGTTGATTAATTTAAGTAAGTCTGTGTAGCAAGCAAAACCCGGCGCAAGCCGGGTTTTTTTATGGTTACCTTTCCAAATGACGCTTTGTTTTATTTTACAAGGGGTATCACTCAGGCAAAAGCAGAATGCGATAACGCTTTCTGGTTTGGTAAAATCCCCAGTCTGATAACGCCTGGAGAAAGAGATTGATGGAAGGAAACTTAATTTTCTGTTCAGATGCCATACTGCGGTTTCAGTCTACTTACGATGAAACATCGGCGGTTCCCTTGCTCTCCATACAGAACGCAGTAGCCAGCGCTGATCCTTTCTTTCTTCTTCGTTTTTTCCGCCACGATGTTCTGATAGAAGAAGGAACAACGCTGGCAAGCATTTTTCTGGCGATAGAGCCCTGGAAAGCATTGTTAGCCGCTTTCCTTGATAGAAATATTGGCGCTTATATCGATGAAGTCAGAAAACCGTCGGGAACCGCTACATGGGATATAGAATGGATTGGAATCGACCGCCATAGTTCAGTTTACCGCGCTTACCAGTATCAGGACCGGGAAGAAGAGGATCTTACAAGCTATTTCAACCGTGAGCGCATTCCGACCGAGGAGTTTGAGATAGAGACGAGTTGTAATGCTTCCGGCTTCATTAAGGGGGATGAAGAGCGCTGGAGCATCAGCGGCGACATTCATGAAGTTAAAAATCTGCCTGTCATCCTTTATACCAAACAGGTGTTAATTGATTTCGCAAAAGATAAATTGCTGAACAAAAATGTATCAGGTGTGAAAAATGCAGGGCATAGCAGCTTCGTTTATGGCGACACCTCTTTTTGTTTTAGTGAAGTCATGGAAGCTATTTTCATTAACGGCCTCTTTTTTTATGCGCCTGAGGATGGCGCCAGCAGTCTTAATGAACTTAAAGCCAGCCTGGCTGGATTGGAATACGAACTGACTAAAGAATCTGACGTAGCTATGGTCGATAACAAATCGGATAATGAGCCTGCCATCATTATTGCCGAGGGTGCTTTCGACTCGGTTACTACGCATATAGAATCAGAAACTGAAGAGTGGCACTCCATTAAGAATGTATGCCAGCGCGAGGGGACATTACCTGTACGTATTGGGCGTATCAAAATGGCAGAGCCTCCAGAGCTACGTCTGTGCGGTGAAATCCTTAACATAAAGAAATGAATATAATGAATATCACAGATACTATTAAAGATTTTTGGTTGTTCGATGACCACTTGAAAGCTATTACGGGGCCTTTACTTGTTGCTGCTGCTTTATGGCTGGCTCGCTTAATAAAGCGTCTTTGCTTTCCTTTTTTCTTCATTTTCAAAATAAACCTTTCATCTGGTTTTATTAGTCTACCTGTAGAAGATAAAGTGAGTGCGCTGCAGATAATTAGTGAATTTAATGATGCTGATGGAAAATATAATATTTTAATGAAGGAGCTAAAACTTAAGCAGTATGGGCTGTTTTATCCGCTGCCTATATTGAGGGTGGTATTTGACTATATTTATGATAATAATGTTCGAATGAACAGTACAGGTTTTTTATCCTTCCTTGACTGCAATCAAATTTTCAATTATAACCGGGAGGAAATGCCTGTTTGTTCATTAAAAAAATTGACGGTTCACATAGTTTCTTATACTCTGTTTCTTGCTTTTTTGGCGTGGTATAGTGTTGGTGTTTTTAATTCAATTGTTACCCTTTATCACTCCACTGTGAATTTCATAAATATATCCACAATAATTTTAATGTTCATCATTATCATTATGATATTATGGTTTTCCTATATTTTTATTGAAAGTTTCGTTTCTCTTTTTTGGGCAGTATCTTTTTCAAAAAAATTGAGAAGATATGCTGTTTTAAGAGAGCAAGTGAAACTCATTAAAAAATATGAGCAATAAAATTTCGTGCCCATATTTTTTTATTTATGGCGGTGAGAGGGGGATTGACTCGCTGCGCTCGCCCTGCGGGCAGCGTCGCAGGCTCCGCTGTCCAACGGGCTGCGCCCGTTGTCGAACCCCGGCGGGGGTTCTCATACCCCTCTCATCAAGGAATATGCAAAAAAAAATGCCTGAACATCAGTTCAGGCATTTTCTTGAATTTGTGGCGGTGAGAGGGGGATTGACTCGCTGCGCTCGCCCTGCGGGCAGCGTCGCAGGCTCCGCTGTCCAACGGGCTGCGCCCGTTGTCGAACCCCGGCGGGGGTGCTCATACCCCTCTCATCGAGGAATATGCAAAAAAATGCCTGAACATCAGTTCAGGCATTTCCTTGAATTTGTGGCGGTGAGAGGGGGATTCGAACCCCCGATACGTTGCCGTATACACACTTTCCAGGCGTGCTCCTTCAGCCACTCGGACACCTCACCACATTTTCCGCTGACCTTGCTGGGTCAACGGGGCGCTACTATAGGGAGTCGGCCCAAAAGGGTCAAGCACTATTTTTCTCTTTTTTTCTATCCGCTTAAGCTCTGTTCGAATCGATTTATCCCTGCGCATTACGGCCAGATTGTCATCAAAAAGAAATCTTGCAGCCACAAAAATGTCACCAAAGCATCACAGACTTAACCCCTGAAACTTCTGGTAAATTTTTCTCATAAAGGAATACAAGATGAAACCGATGCGCCTTTTTACCTTTTCGCTGCTCGCCTCGCTGGTTAGCTTATCCGTGCACGCTGAAACCGCCGGCGCGCCTGCAGACGCAGGCTACTCGCGTGCCGCCGCGGGCGACATTACCCAGCATGGCGGGGCGCGTCGCCTGACCGGCGATCAGACCGAGGCGCTGAAAGCGTCGCTGCGCAACACTACGGCGAAAAACGTCATTCTGCTGATTGGCGACGGCATGGGCGACTCGGAAATCACCGCGGCGCGTAACCTGGCGGAGGGCGCAGGCGGCTTCTTTAAAGGCATTGATGCGCTGCCGCTTACCGGCCAGTACACCCATTACTCGCTGGACAAGAAAACCCATAAGCCGGATTACGTGACCGATTCCGCCGCATCCGCCACCGCCTGGGCCACCGGCACCAAAAGCTATAACGGCGCCATCGGCGTTGACGTCAACGGCAAGGATCAGCAAACCCTGCTTGAGATCGCCAAAGCGGCAGGCAAAGCGACCGGCAACGTCTCCACCGCAGAGCTGCAGGACGCCACGCCCGCCGCGCTGATGGCGCACGTCACCAGCCGTAAATGCTACGGCCCGGAAAAAACCAGCGAGCTATGCGCCGGCAACGCGCTGGAGCAGGGCGGTAAAGGCTCGATTAGCGAACAGATACTGAAAACCCGCGCCGACGTGGTACTGGGCGGCGGCGCGAAATCCTTTAACGAGGTGGCGAAAGCGGGCGACTATCAGGGGAAAACCCTGCGCGAGCAGGCGCAGGCGCTGGGGTATCAGCTGGTGAGCGACTGGCAGGGACTGAGCGCCGTTACCGTAGCCGACCAGGACAAACCGCTGCTCGGCCTGTTTGCTGAGGGCAATATGCCGGTGCGCTGGAAAGGGCCGAAGGCGAGTCACTATGGCAATATTGATCAAGCGGCGGTGACCTGCGAGGTGAATAAAGATCGCCCGGTCGCCACCCCGACGCTGTCGCAGATGACCGCCAAAGCGATCGATCTGCTCAAGAGCAATCCGAACGGATTCTTCCTGCAGGTCGAAGGCGCGTCGATAGATAAAGAGGATCACGCGGCGAACCCGTGCGGCCAAATCGGTGAAACCGTGGATCTCGACGAAGCGGTGCAGCAGGCGCTCGCGTTTGCGCGTGCAGAGGGCAATACGCTGGTGGTAGTGACGGCAGATCATGCGCACAGCAGCCAGATCATCGCCAATGGGACGAAGGCGCCCGGCCTGACGCAGGCGCTAAACACCAAAGACGGCGCGGTGATGACCATCAGCTACGGCAACTCCGATACCGATTCGCAGGGCCACACCGGCACGCAGCTGCGCGTCGCGGCCTACGGCCCCTGGGCGGCTAACGTGGTGGGGCTGACCGATCAGACCGATCTCTTCTTTACGCTGCGCGATGCGATGGCGCTGAAGTAAGAAAAGGAACGTCTCCCGCTCGCGGGAGACGTTGTCGCATCGTTAAATGCGGTTTTCTCGCAGCTGCGCCATAAAGTTCTGCACCCACTCCATACGCAACTTGCGCTCGGCCAGATCGCGCGTAAAGCGCAGTCGGGTCGGGCCATCGAGCTTCCACTGCTGCGGATCTTTCTGTAACAGGCTAATCAACCAGCCGGGATCGACGCTGTTCTGCGGCGCAAAGTCGAAGAAGCCGCCTTTGTCGCTGACCTCTATCTTGCGAATGCCGAGGGTGCGCGCCACCAGCCGCAGCGTGGCGATATCCAGCAGATTGCGCGCCGCGTCCGGCAGCACGCCGAAGCGGTCGATCATCTCCACCTTCAGCTCCTGCAGCTCCTCTTCGCTGTCGGCGCTGGCGATGCGCTTGTAGAGCGACAATCGGGTATTAACGTCGGGGATAAACTCCTCCGGCAGCAGCGCGGGCATGCGCAGCTCGATTTCGGTCTGATTGCTGGTGAGATCCTCCAGCGACGGCTCGCGCCCCGCCTTCAGCGCCTCTACCGCATTCTCCAGCAGCTCCATATAGAGCGAAAAGCCCAGCGTTTCCATCTGGCCGCTCTGCTCTTCGCCCAGCAGCTCGCCCGCACCGCGGATCTCTAGATCGTGCGTGGCCAGCGCGAAGCCCGCGCCGAGATCCTCCAGTGAGGCGATCGCCTCCAGGCGCTTCTGCGCGTCGCTGGTCATCGCCTTGGGATGCGGCGTTAGCAGCCAGGCGTAGGCCTGATGGTGCGACCGCCCGACGCGGCCGCGCAGCTGATGCAGCTGCGCCAGGCCGAAGTGGTCGGCGCGCTCGATGATGATGGTGTTGGCGGTCGGAATATCGATGCCGGTCTCAATAATGGTGGTGCAGACCAGCACGTTGAAACGCTGATGGTGGAAGTCGTTCATCACCCGCTCAAGGTCGCGCTCGCGCATCTGGCCGTGGCCGATGGCGACACGCGCCTCCGGCACCAGTTCCGTCAGTCGCTGCGCCGCCTTTTCGATATTCTCGACGTCGTTATAGAGGTAGTAAACCTGACCGCCGCGCAGCACTTCGCGCAGGATCGCCTCGCGCACCACCAGCGCGTCGTACTCGCGCACGAAAGTCTTCACCGCCAGGCGGCGCGCCGGCGGTGTGGCGATAATTGACAGGTCGCGCATGCCGCTCATCGCCATGTTCAGGGTGCGCGGGATCGGCGTCGCGGTGAGCGTCAGAATATCGACGTCGGCGCGCATCGCCTTGATGCGCTCTTTATGGCGCACGCCGAAGCGGTGCTCTTCATCGACGATCAGCAGCCCTAAGTCGTGCCACTTCAGATCGCTCATCAGCAGCTTGTGGGTGCCGATCAGGATATCGATCTTGCCTTCGCTCGCTGCCTGCAGCACCTGCGTCTGCTCTTTGGCGCTGCGGAAGCGCGACAGCATTTCGATGCGCACCGGCCAGTTGGCGAAGCGGTCGCGGAAGTTGTCGTAGTGCTGCTGCGCCAGCAGCGTGGTCGGCACCAGCACCGCCACCTGTTTATGGTTCTCTACCGCCAGGAAAGCGGCGCGCATCGCCACTTCGGTTTTGCCGAAGCCGACGTCGCCACACACCAGACGATCCATTGCCAGCGGCTGGCACATGTCGCTCAGCACCGCGTTGATCGCCTGCGCCTGATCCGGCGTGGTTTCAAACGGGAAGCTCTCGCAGAAAAGCTGATACTGCTCGCGATCGTGCTTAAAGGCGTAGCCCGCTTTCGCCGCGCGCTGGGCGTAGATATCCAGCAGTTCGGCGGCGACGTCGCGCACTTTCTCCGCCGCTTTCTGCCGCGCGCGCGTCCAGGCGTCGCTGCCCAGCTTGTGCAGCGGGGCGTTTTCATCCGCGCCGCCGGCGTAGCGGCTGATGAGATGCAGCGAGGAGACCGGCACGTAGAGTTTGGCGTCGTTAGCGTAAGAGAGCATCAGATACTCCGCCATGATGCCGCCCGCTTCCAGCGTGGTCAGGCCGATATAGCGTCCGACACCGTGCTCCAGATGCACCACCGGCTGTCCGGGCGTCAGCTCGGCCAGGTTGCGGATCAGAATATCGGGGTTGATGGTGCGGCGCGTATCCTGGCGGCGGCGGCTGACGCGTTCGCCCAGCAGATCGCTTTCGCAGATCAGGGCGCGGTCGCGCTGCGTATCGATAAAGCCGCGCTCGCTGGCGCCGATCATCAGGGTATAGCGCTCGCCGTTCGTCTCATCGAAGCGCCTTACCGTCTGCGGACGCAGCTTAATGCGCGCCAGCAGCTCCTGCAGGCTTTCGCGGCGGCCTTCGCTCTCGACCGAGAAGGTCACCTGACCGCTGAAGTCGTCGAGGAACTGGCGGAGCGGATCGAGCGGCGCTTTGGCCTGCGCCTGCACGGCGATATCGGGCAGCGGCTGGTAGCCGAGACTGGTGTTGCCCGCTTTCTCAGGCAGCGCCTCGTTGGTCATCTGCATGCGCGGCCAGCGGTTCAGCTCGCCCAGCAGCGCATCCGGCCGCAGCCAGAGCGCGGTCGGCGTCAGCAGCGGCCGCATGGGATCGACGCGGCGGTTTTCATAGCGCGCCTCTACGTCCTGCCAGAAGCGCTCCGCGCTGCCGTTAAGATCGCCGCAGTTCACCACCAGCGTATTGTCGGGCAGATAGCTGAACAGCGTCGGCAGCTCCTGCTCGAAGAAGAGCGGCTGCCAGTATTCAATGCCGGCGGGCAGGGTCCCTTTGCTCACCTGCTGATAGATATGCTCCGGCTCGCGGCGCACGTCGAACAGCTCGCGCCAGCGAGTGCGGAACAGCTCGATCGCCGCTTTGTCGGTAGGGAACTCGTGAGCCGGCAGCAGATTAATCGCCGGCACCGCTTCCAGCGTGCGCTGGCTGTCGACGTCGAACAGCCGCAGGCTGTCGATCTCGTCGTCGAAAAAGTCGATGCGGTAGGGCTGCTCGCTGCCCATTGGAAAGAGATCGAGCAGCGCGCCGCGCGTAGCGTATTCACCATGCTCCATCACCTGGTCGACGTGGCGATAGCCCGCCTGTTCCAGCTGGTCGCGCAGGCGATCGCGCGACAGCTTCTGTCCCTGTTTCATCACCAGCGCGTGGCCGTGTAAAAAAGGGTGCGGACAGACGCGCTGCATCAGGGTGTTCACCGGCATAATCAGCATGCCGCGCGTCATGGTCGGCAGCTGGTAAAGCGTCGACAGACGCGCCGAAATAATGTCCTGATGAGGCGAGAAGCTGTCGTAGGGCAGCGTTTCCCAGTCGGCGAGATGGCTGACGGGGAGATCGGTGAACTGGCGGATCTCGTCCAGCAGGCGCAGCGCGGTTTGCATATCGGGGGTAATCATCAGCACCGGACCGGCGTGGCGCTCGGTAATGCTGGCGCACTCCACCGCGTGCGCGGCGCCGATCAGCTGACCGAGCTGGCGACGATCGCCGGGTTTTACGGGCAGGGCATAGCGGGTCTGTTCGGACATGGGATCTTGTGGTTCTCTCCATTTTTTCCAGGGCGTCATGATTCCACATTACGCCCTGGCGATCACCTGCTGCGACGGTTTTTCCTTTGCGCGGTGGCCGAGTTATTTAGCGGATGGTTGGGCATAGTGCATGCGCGGACGATCGACGTTCGCCCAGCTCAACTCCATTTCCAGATGGTAGCTGTGGTTGCCGTCGTCCCACTTGACGTAGTAGCCGGTGGGCGCGTCTCCCTGTTCAAAAACGTTAACAATCTCGCCTTTTATCTCTCCCGATTTGTGTTTCACAATGCTGCCTTTGGGATATTTGAACATGGTGTTTCCTCCAGCGCCTCAGGAGCACGTTGCTGACTCCATCTTATAGTGTAGCCTAACCGGGCGGCAGGCGATTAAACGTACAGACGGGCGCGCCGGGATTTCTTTTTGACGAAAATCGGCCACACTTTGCCGCGTACTCAGAGGGTTAGAGGTTTCATAAACCGAACGCCTCCTTTATCATCACTGGTCTACTTTCAGGCAACTGCCAAGACGGAATACATGTATCAACCTGTCGCGCTATTTATCGGCCTGCGCTATATGCGCGGGCGAGCATCGGATCGCTTTGGTCGCTTCGTTTCCTGGCTCTCCACTATCGGCATCACGCTCGGCGTGCTGGCCCTGGTCACCGTGCTGTCGGTGATGAACGGCTTTGAGCGCGAGCTGGAGGGCAATATTCTCGGCCTGATGCCGCAGGCGCTGGTCACCAGCGAGAAGGGCAGCATCAACCCGCAGCAGCAGCCCGCAGAGAGCCTTAAGCTGGCGGGCGTCAGCCGCATGGCGCCGCTCACCACCGCCGACGTGGTGTTACAGAGCGCGCATAACGTCTCGGTCGGCGTCATGCTCGGCATTCAGCCCGACGAAAAAGATCCGCTTACGCCCTATCTGGTCAACACGCCGCAAAGCGTGCTGCAGTCGGGCCAGTACAACGTTATCCTCGGCGAACAGCTGGCGACGCAGCTTGGCGTCAAGCGCGGCGACGAGCTGCGCCTGATGGTGCCGTCCGTCAGCCAGTTTACCCCGATGGGGCGCGTGCCGAGCCAGCGTCTCTTCACCGTGGCGGGCACTTACGCCGCCAACAGCGAGGTGGACGGCTACCAGATTCTGGTCAACCAGCAGGACGCCTCGCGCCTGATGCGCTATCCGGCAGGCAACGTCACCGGCTGGCGACTGTGGCTGGATAAACCGCTGGCGGTGGATGCGCTGAGCCAGCAGGCGCTGCCTGCCGGACTGGTGTGGAAAGACTGGCGCGAGCGCAAAGGCGATCTTTTCCAGGCGGTGCGCATGGAGAAGAACATGATGGGCCTGCTGCTGAGCCTGATCGTCGCCGTCGCCGCCTTTAATATTATTACCTCGCTCGGCCTGCTGATCATGGAGAAGCAGGGCGAGGTGGCGATCCTGCAAACCCAGGGGCTGACGCGCCGGCAGATTGTCGCGGTCTTTATGGTGCAGGGCGCCAGCGCCGGGATTATCGGCGCGCTGCTCGGCACGCTGCTGGGCGTGCTGCTGGCCAGCCAGCTCAATAATCTGATGCCGGTCATCGGCCTGTTTTTAGATGGCGCGGCGCTGCCGGTCGACATCAATTTCTGGCAGGTCGTGACCATCGCCGTCACGGCGATGGCCGTCGCGCTGCTGTCGACGCTCTATCCCTCCTGGCGCGCCGCCGCCGTTCAACCCGCTGAGGCTTTACGTTATGAGTAACACCCCTTTGTTGCAGTGCCGCGAGCTGTGCAAACGCTATCAGGAAGGCAGCGTGCAGACTGACGTGCTGCGCAACGTCACCTTTAGCCTGCAGCCCGGCGAGCTGGTGGCGATTGTCGGCAGCTCCGGCTCCGGCAAAAGTACGCTGCTGCATCTGCTGGGCGGCCTGGACGCGCCGACCGCCGGCGATGTGGTGTTTGACGGCCAGTCGCTGAACGCCATGTCCTCTTCCGCCAAAGCGTCGCTGCGCAACCGCGAGCTGGGCTTTATCTACCAGTTCCATCATCTGCTGCCCGACTTCAACGCGCTGGAGAACGTGGCGATGCCGCTGCTGATCGGCAAAACCGGCAAGGCGGAGGCGCAGCAGCGCGCGCGCGAAATGCTGGCGGCGGTGGGGCTGGAGAAGCGCGCGCATCATCGTCCGTCAGAGCTGTCGGGCGGCGAGCGTCAGCGCGTCTCTATCGCCCGCGCGCTGGTGAACCGCCCGCGCCTGGTGATGGCGGATGAGCCGACCGGCAACCTCGACGCGCGCAACGCCGACGCCATTTTTGAGCTGCTGGGCGAGCTGAATGTCCGTCAGGGCACCGCCTTTCTGGTGGTGACGCACGATCTGCATCTGGCGAAACGCCTGTCGCGCCAGATGGAGATGCGCGACGGTCAGTTAAGCGAGCAGGTGACCTTAGCAGGAGCGCTCTGATGGGTTCGTCGTTATCCCTGCTGTTAGGGCTGCGTTTTAGCCGCGGCCGCCGCGGCGGCGGCATGGTGTCGCTGATTTCGATCATTTCCACCCTCGGCATCGCGCTGGGCGTGGCGGTGCTGATCATCGGCCTGAGCGCCATGAACGGCTTCGAGCGCGAGCTGAACAACCGCATTCTGGCGGTAGTGCCGCACGGCGAGATCGAAGCGGTTAATCAGCCGTTCCGCAACTGGCAGTCGCTGATTGCGCCCGTAGAACAGGTGCCCGGCATCGCCGCTGCCGCGCCCTATGTTAACTTCACCGGGCTGATCGAGAGCGGCGCAAAGCTGCAGGCGTTGCAGGTGAAAGGAGTCGATCCGGCGCAGGAGCCGCGCCTTAGCGCGCTGCCGCAGTTCGTTGAGGGCGACGGCTGGAAAACCTTCGCCGCCGGCAAACAGCAGATTATTTTAGGCGGCGGCATCGCCCGTACGCTGAACGTCAAGCAGGGCAGCTGGATTACTATCCTGATCCCCAACAATGACGGCGGCACGAAGCTGCTGCAGCCGAAGCGCATTCGTCTTCAGGTGAGCGGCATTCTGCAGCTGAGCGGCATGCTGGACCACAGTCTGGCGCTGGTGCCGCTGGCGGACGCGCAAAATTACCTCGATATGGGTGACAGTGTCACGGGCATCGCCCTGAAGATGCAGGATCCCTTCCAGGCGGTGAAGCTGGTGCGCGATGCGGGCGAGGCGACCCACGGCTACGTCTATATTCGCAGCTGGATCGGCACCTTCGGCTATATGTACCGCGATATTCAGATGATCCGCGCCATTATGTATCTGGCGATGGTGCTGGTGATTGGCGTAGCCTGTTTTAATATCGTTTCGACGCTGGTCATGGCGGTGAAGGATAAAAGCAGCGATATTGCGGTGCTGCGCACCCTGGGCGCGAAAGATGGGCTGATCCGCGCCATCTTTATCTGGTACGGCCTGCTGGCCGGGCTGCTCGGCAGCGTCAGCGGCGTGGTCATCGGCGTGCTGGTGGCGCTTAATCTTACCCCCCTGGTGCGCGGGCTGGAATCGCTGACCGGCCATCATTTGCTGGCGGGGGATATCTACTTTATCGATTTTCTGCCATCGGAGCTGCACTGGCTCGACGTCGGCTCCGTGCTGCTGACGGCCATCGTGCTGAGCCTGCTGGCGAGCTGGTATCCGGCGCGGCGCGCCAGCCGCATCGATCCGGCGCGCGTGCTGAGCGGGCAGTAACCCGGCGAAAACGGCGGCATCGCGCTGTCATACGCGGCCGCTACACTTGAGGTTTCTGGCGGCGACCCGACGCCGCCCATAAGGAGTTTTTATGCGCACACCGCGTCGACGCTTGCGCCTCGCCCGCTATAAGAAGACCCGCCGCAAGGTGCACCAGCGTTTTCGCCAGCGTATTTTCGAGCGCGATCGCCAGGCGGAGCTGGCGTCCCATCCGCAGCCGTTCGTGGTGGTTTTGACCGGCGCGGGCATTTCGGCCGAGTCGGGCATCCAGACGTTTCGCGCCGCCGACGGCCTGTGGGAAGAGCATCGCGTAGAGGATGTGGCGACGCCGGAGGGCTATCGCCGCGATCCTGAGCTGGTGCAGCGTTTTTATAACGCGCGCCGTCGCGCGCTGCAGTCCAGCGAGATCCAGCCCAACGCCGCGCACAAGGCGCTGGCCGAGCTGGAGCAGGTGCTGGGCGATAACTTTTTGCTGGTCACGCAGAATATCGACAATCTGCACGAGCGCGCAGGCAACAGTCGCGTGCTGCATATGCACGGTGAGCTGCTGAAGGCGCGCTGCACCGGCAGCGGGCAGGTGATTGAGTGGAGCGGCGATCTCACCACCGACGATCGCTGCACCTGCTGCCAGTTTCCTGCGGCGCTGCGCCCGCATGTGGTGTGGTTTGGGGAGATGCCCATCGGCATGGAGGAGATTTATCATGCGCTGGAGCAGGCGGATCTTTTTATCGCTATCGGCACCTCCGGGCATGTCTATCCGGCGGCGGGCTTCGTGCATGAAGCCAAATTGCAGGGCGCGCATACCGTGGAGCTGAACCTGGAGCCGAGCCTGGTGGGCAATGAGTTCGCCGAGCGTCACTATGGGCTGGCGAGCCAGGAAGTGCCGCAGTTTGTGGATGGTTTTTTGCGGAGTTTGTATAAGTAAGTGCAGTAAAAAGCTGCTGTGGGACAGGCGCTCACTACGGGTGACTGGGCCCGATCGCAAAGACGCAAAAGCGGCATCCCTGCCGGCTCGGCCCGCGCGGTTACGCCCCTCATCCTTGAGGGGCGCCCGTAAACGGGCCAACGCGCTGCGTTGTTCAAAAACGCTCCCGGCGTTTTTGTCCTTGTCGCGGGACGCTTTGCTCTTCGGTCCCAGTCACCCGCTGTTAAGCTCTGGCGTGGCTGTCAGGCGACAATCCCTGCTCCCTGCCTTTTTGTTATCGACCCGCCTTTAGCTTCTGGAACAGCGTCTCATACTGTACGCTGGCGTCGCCAACATCGTTCTGCCATTCGCCATTCTGGATCACCTCGGCGGAAGGGTAGAGCGACGGATCGCCTGCCACCGCTTTCGGCAGCAGCGCCTTCGCAGCGAGGTTCGGCGTCGGGTAGCCGATGGTTTCCGCCACCTTCGCCGCCACGTCGGGACGCAGCAGGAAGTTAATCAGCTTCAGCGCGCCCGCCTTGTTTTTCGCGTTGGCCGGGATGGCCAGGTTATCCATCCAGAAAATCCCGCCCTCTTTCGGCCAGACCACCTCCAGCGGCGTGCCCGCCTGACGCGCCACGTAAGCGGAACCGTTCCAGATCATGCCGAGATTCACTTCCCCTTCCATATAGGGGTTGCCGGGATTGTCGGAGTTAAAGGCGAGCACGTTCGGCATCAGCTTCTTCAGCTCTTCATAGGCGGCGTTGATCTCTTTTGGATCGCGCGTGTTGCCGGAGAGACCCAGCTTGCGCAGCGCCATCTGGAACACCTCGCGCGCGTCGTCGGTCAGCAGCAGGCTCTGCTTATACTCCGGCTTCCACAGGTCGGCCCAGCTCTGCACCGACTTCGCGTCGACCGCGTCGGTATTGACGCCGATCGCCGTTGCGCCCCAGATATAGGGGATCGAATAGTCGTTATTGGGATCGAACGGCTTGTTCAGCAGGTTTGGATCGAGGTTTTTAAAGTTGCTGAGCTGCGCCTTGTCAATCTTCTGCAGCATGCCTTCATTGCGCATCTTCGCCACGAAGTAGGTCGAGGGCACCACCAGATCGTAGGCGCCGTCTTTCCAGGTCTTCAGCTTGGCGTACATGCTCTCGTTGGACTCGTAGGTCGAGTAAATCACCTTGATGCCGGTCTCTTTGGTGAACTGCTCCAGCAGCCCCGGCGGCACATATTCAGTCCAGTTATAGAAGTAGAGCGTGTTGCCGTCGTCCGCCTGCGCGCCCTGCATGCCCAACGCCAGCGCCCCAGCCGCCAGCCAGTGAGACCATCTCTTCATCATCAATCCTCTATTTGGTTTTATCTCGGAGCAACAGCTGGCTGACGCCGACCAGCAGCAGCGACAGCAGCAGCAAAATCGTCGCCAGCGCATTCACCTCTGGCGAGACGCCGACTTTCACCATCGAATAGATCTTCAGCGGCAGGATCTCAAAGGTCGGCCCGGTGACGAACGAGGAGACCACCACGTCGTCCATCGACAGGGTAAAGCTCAGCAGCCAGCCCGCCGCCACCGCCGGCATCGCCAGCGGCAGAATAATTTTACGCAGAATCGTGGTTTCGCTGGCACCCAGATCCTTCGCCGCTTCCAGCATGCGCACGTCAAAACCCTTCAGCCGCGAGTAGACGGTAATCACCACGAAAGGCAGACAGAAAGTAATGTGCGAAAAGAGCAGCGACCAGAAGCCGAGCGAAATGCCGAGCAGCATAAACAGCACCAGCAGGGAGATCGCCATCACGATATCCGGCGACATCATCACCACGAACAGCATGCCGCTGACAAAGGGCTTGCCGCGAAAGCGATAGCGGTAGAGCGCCACGGCGGTGAGCGAGCCGATCAGCGTCGCGCAGCTGGCAGAAAGCACCCCCATCATCAGCGAATGCTGCGCCGCCTGAATCAGGCTATCGTTATTCACCAGCAGGCTGTACCACTGAGTGCTGAAGCCCTGCCAGTTGATGCCGAAGCGCGAGGCGTTGAACGAGTTAACGATCAGAATAGCGATAGGGATATAAAACCAGGCGTAAATCGCGGCCATAAAGCCGCCGCGTAGCAGGCGTGCGATCATTCCAGCTCCACCTTTTTATTCAGCAGGCGCGCGGCGCGCCAGTAAAACAGCAGCATTAGCCCCATCAGCAGCGTCATCACGATGCTGGTCGCCGCGCCGAACGGCCAGTCGCGGATGTTGAGGAACTGGCTCTTGATGACGTTGCCGATCAGCAGATTTTTCGCGCCGCCCATCAGGTCCGCCACGTAGAACAGCCCCATCGCCGGGATAAGCACCAGCAAACAGCCCGCGACGATGCCCGGCATGGTCAGCGGCAGAATAATGCGGAAAAAGGTCTGCGTTTTGCTGGCGCCGAGGTCGCGCGCGGCTTCCAGGCAGGTACGATCCAGCTTTTCCAGGCTGGAGTAGAGCGGCAGCACCATAAAGGGCAGCAGAATGTAGATCAGGCCGAGGACCACCGCCTGCGGCGTATACATGATGCGAAACGGCGTCTCGATAACGCCGAGCCACAGCAGAAAGTCGTTCAGCCAGCCGCGCGTGCTGAGAAAGATTTTCAGCCCGTAAATGCGGATCAGGGAATTGGTCCAGAAGGGCACAATCAGCAGGAACAGCATCAGCGGCCGCAGGCGCGCCGGCAGCTTCGTCAGGCACCATGCAAAGGGATAGCCCAGCAGCAGGCAGCAGAGCGTGGCGATAACCGCCATATTGAGCGAGTGGAGCAGCACCTCGGCATAGAGCGGATCGAGCAGCCGCGTATAGTTGCTGAGGGTAAACGCCATGCGAACGAAGTGCGCGTCGTCGCGCGTCAGAAAGCTGGTGACGAAGATCATCAGGTTCGGCAGCAGCACGAACAGCGCCAGCCAGCCGACGATCAGCGCCGTGACGCCTTTCTGGAAACGGTTACGCATCAGCTTCATAGGGCAGCACCACCTCCCAGCTGGGAACCCAGTTCACCGCCATCTTTTGATTCAGAGAGTGATCGAAGTCGGGATCGTCCTCGTTAAAGAATTCGCTGACGGTCACCAGCTTGCCGTTTTCCAGCTCGACGGTCGATTCCAGCGTCATGCCTTTGTAGTTGCGCTCGCGCACGTAGCCGATCAGGCCTTCCACCGCCTGGTCGCTGTGCACCTCGTCGACGCGCAGATCCTCCGGACGCAGCAGCACATGCAGGCGATCGCCGACGCTGACCGGGAAGGCGCAGTGAATATCGCATTCGCGGCCTTCCACGCGGGCGCGCACGCGCGGCGCGGCGCTGGCGTCGAGGACGTCGGCGTCAAACACGTTGATCTCGCCGATAAAGCGCGCCACGAACAGATTCTTCGGCTCTTCGTAGATTTCGCGCGGCGTGCCGTCCTGCTCGATCTTGCCGTCGCGCATCACCACGATGCGATCGGACATGGTCAGCGCCTCTTCCTGGTCGTGCGTCACGAACACGAAGGTGATGCCGAGCTTGCGCTGCAGCGCCTTCAGCTCGTTCTGCATCTGCTTGCGCAGCTTGTAGTCGAGCGCCGAGAGCGACTCGTCGAGCAGCAGCACTTTGGGGCGATTCACCACCGCGCGCGCGATGGCGACGCGCTGCTGCTGGCCGCCGGAAAGCTGATGCGGACGGCGATCGGCGAAGCTTTCCAGCTGTACCATCGCCAGCGCTTCGCTGACGCGCGCGGCGATCTCCGCATTCGGCGTTTTCTGCATGCGCAGGCCGAAGGCGACGTTTTCAAAGACCGACATGTGCGGGAAGAGCGCATAGCTCTGAAAGACGGTGTTGACGTGGCGATGCTCGGCGGGCGTATCGGTGATATCGCTGTCATCCAGCATCACGCGGCCGCTGTCGACCTCTTCCAGCCCGGCGATCAGCCGCAGAATAGTGGTTTTGCCGCAGCCCGACGGACCGAGCAGGGTGATGAATTCGCCGTGGTCGATGGTCAGGTTGAAGTCGCTGATAATCGACTTGCCGTCGAAAGCTTTACTGATGCCAGAAAGCGTAACCAGCGCCTGCTGCGCGCGTGTTTGCGTCATTTTAGTCACTCAGTCGGTAATAGGGTCGAACAGGTTACAGCATAGCCGTTTACGTCGGCCAGCCAGCGAGAGGGCGCGATGATACCTGAAAAACAGGGCAATGCCATGTTTTAGCGGTGAAAAGAGGCGATCGGGCCGTTATCCGCCAACCTGACCACTGATGTTACCAGCTGTGTTAAAAGTTTCTTCTGCAAACGCGCGGGGCGGGTTAACCTGTCAGATAATGATATGACGCAACATGCGTCGGACGCGACTATTGATAATGATGGTCGGCTTCTCTTGAAGGATGGCATATGGATCAGTTACTTGAACGTTTTTTAAGTTACGTGGCGATAGAGACGCAGGCAAAACCGCAGGCGCGTCAGGTGCCCAGCAGCGAAGGGCAGTGGACGCTGGCGCGCAAGCTGCAGGAAGAGCTGATTGCGCTTGGTTTTATCGACGTCTCGCTCAGCGATCACTGCTGCGTGATGGGCACGCTGCCTGCCAACGTCGACTGGCCGACGCCGGTGATCGGGTTTATCTCGCATATGGATACGTCGCCCGATTTTACCGCGAAGAATGTGAACCCGCAGATTATTGAGAACTATCGCGGCGGCGATATCGCGCTCGGCACGGGCGAAGAGGTGCTGTCGCCGGTGATGTTCCCGATCCTGCATAAGCTGATCGGCCATACCCTGATCACCACCGACGGTAAGACGCTGCTTGGCGCCGACGATAAGGCGGGCATCGCCGAGATCATGACGGCGATGGCGCGCCTCGCTAAAAGCGATATTCCGCACGGCGCCATTCGCGTCGCCTTTACTCCGGATGAAGAGATTGGCCGCGGCACTTCGCACTTCGACGTCGAGGGTTTCGCCGCCGACTGGGCCTATACCATCGACGGCAGCGATCTCGGCGAGTTCGAATATGAGAACTTCAACGCGGCCTCAGCGGTGGTGAAGATCGTCGGCAATAACGTGCACCCCGGCTCGGCGAAAGGGGTGATGGTGAACGCGCTCGATGTGGCGACGGCGTTTCATGCCGAAGTGCCGGCGAAAGAGCGCCCGCAGTTTACCGACGGCTACGAGGGCTTTTACCATCTGCATCAGATCAAGGGCACGGTAGAGCACGCCGAGCTGCAGTACATTATCCGCGATTTCGACACCGACGCGTTTGAACAGCGCAAACAGGTGCTGACGGCGATTGCCGAGCGCATTAACGCCGGGCTGCATAAAGACTGCACCGTCACGGTGGAGATCACCAACAGCTACCGCAACATGCGCGAGAAGGTGGAGCCGCACCCGCATATTATCGAGCTGGCGCTGCAGGCGATGCGCGACTGCGGCATCGAGCCGAAGGTGAAGCCGATTCGCGGCGGCACCGACGGTTCCGCGCTGTCGTGGAAAGGACTGCCGTGCCCGAATATCTTTACCGGCGGCTATAACTACCACGGCAAGCACGAGTTCGCCTCGCTCAATATTATGGCGCAGTCGGTGGATGTGATTGTACGGCTGGCGGAGCTGGCGGCGGAGAGAAAAGGGTAAAAAACGTCTCCGTCAGTAGGCGCAGCGCTTACGCGGGTGGCGTGGAGCGCTCGCAAAGTCGCTAAACGCATCCCTGCTCGCTCGGCCCGCGTAGCGACGCACCTCATCCCTGAGGTGCGCCCGTTACCGGGCCAACGCGCTGCGTTGTTTAAAAACGCTCCCGGCGTTTTTATCCCTGGCGCGGGACGCTTTGCTCTTCGCTCCACGCCACCCGCGTTTTAGCTTTTGAGTCGTCTGGTGGTTCTACTCAGCGTCGCCAAAGTACCAGTACCCGGCGTTAACCAGCGCGGCAAGCTGCGCCAGCAGCGACGGGTCATCCAGCGTCTCGCCGAAATCCTCCAGGCTCAGCGTCTGACGACGCGCCAGCGCCTTCAGCACTTCCGGCTGCGAACACTCGACGCGCTCGCCGTTGACAAATACCGCGTCGCCAATAGTCAGCACGCGCAGGCCGCCAAGACGCGACAGCGTATCGCCCTGCTGCAGCGCATCGTAAATCTCATCGGGCTGATAGGGCGGCTCCGGCGGCGCGACGTCCAGCTCATGACGCGACTGGGAGATGAACTCCCCGAACCAGCTGGCGAAATGCTCCGGCTGGTCGATCACGTCGAGCATCACCTTGCGAATGCCTTCGATCTCCTGCGGCAGAATCTGCGACGGGCAGTCGCGCGCCGGCACGTCAGGATCGCTGTAGCGATAGCTGCCCAGCTCGCGCGCCAGCACGTAGTCGGCGAAGCCGCTGATCAGCTCGCGGCCGCTCGGTGCGCGGAAGCCGACAGAGTAGTTGATGGCGTTCTCCAGCGAATAGCCTTCATGCGGGAATCCCGGCGGAATATAGAGAATATCGCCAGGCTCCATCTCTTCATCGATAATGGCGTCGAACGGCTCCACCTGCAGCAAATCGGGATGCGGGCAGTGCTGCTTCATCGGCACTTTCTCGCCGACGCGCCAGCGCCGACGGCCGGTGCCCTGAATAATAAACACGTCGTACTGATCGAAGTGCGGGCCGACGCCGCCGCCCGGCACGGCGAACGAAATCATCAGATCGTCGATGCGCCAGTCAGGCAAAAAGCGGAACGGGCGCATCAGCGCCGCAGAGGGCTCATGCCAGTGGTTCACCGCCTGCACCAGCAGCGACCAGTTGTTTTCGCCCAGGTGATCGTAGCTTTCGAAAGGACCGTGGCTCACCTGCCACTTGCCGTCGTTATGGCTGACCAGACGGCTGTCCACCTCATTTTCCATCGCCAGTCCGGCCAGCTCGTCAGGAGAGATGGGATCGACAAAGTTTTTAAAACCGCGCTTAAGCAGCACCGGGCGTTTTTGCCAGTAGCGCTGAATAAAGTCGGGCCAGTTAAGATCGAGCTGATAGTCCATAGGGTCGTTCCATGCAGGGCTGTAAATGCAGCCAAGTATAACAGCCTGCGCGCCTTTCTACTCGCGGCGATGTTCGACTTCCTGTTGGCGGAAGATCACTTCCATACGCGCGCCGCCCAGCGAGCTGGATGTGGCGATAATCTGGCCCTTATACTGCTCCAGAATATCGAGCGCTACCGCCAGGCCCAGCCCCTGGCCGGGGCGCAGCGTATCGGCGCGCTGGCCGCGCACGAAGACGAGATCGCGCTTGCTTTCGGGAATGCCGGGGCCATCGTCGTCGATAAACAGATGCAGCGCCTGGTCGGTCTGCCGCGCGCTCACCTCGATAAACTCCAGGCAATACTTGCAGGCGTTGTCCAGCACGTTGCCCAGCACTTCCATAAAATCGTTTTTATCGCCGATAAAGGTCACCTCGGGCGACACGTCCAGCGTAATCTCCACGCCTTTGTGCTGATAGACTTTATTGAGCGCCGAACAGAGGCTGTCGAGCAGCGCCGACACCGGATGCAGGTCGCGCAGCAGCGGGTTGTGGTCCGCCTGCATGCTGGCGCGGTGCAGGTAGTAGCCGATCTGCTGCGAAATACGGCTGATCTGCTCCAGCATCACCGGCTCGGCCTGCTCGATGGTGAGATCCTTGCCGTTACGCAGCGAGCGCAGCGTGCTTTGCAGCACCGCCAGCGGCGTTTTCAGGCTGTGCGTCAGATCGGAAAGGGTGGTGCGGTAGCGCGTATAGCGCTGGCGCTCGTTGCTCAGCAGCAGATTGAGATTGCGCACCAGACTGCGCAGCTCCTGCGGCGGCGCATCGTCGAGATTCTCGCGCTGGCTGGTTTCCAGTTCTCGTATCTGCGTGGCGAGATGACCGATCGGGCGCAGGCTCCAGTGCGCGGCCAGCCACAGCAGCGGGATTACCAGAATCAGGTTGGCGGCCAGCACGTAGCTGAACCAGGACCAGACCACGTCCGAATGCTGCAGCTCCTGCGGAATCGAGTCCACCACCACGATGGTCAGCGCAGGCAGGTTAGTGGTGGCGTCATAGCGGTTGACCGCGACGGAGTGGGTAAAGGTGTCGTTACTGTCGTTATCGATGGCGTGCAGCCGCTTCTGCGCCGACAGATCGTTGCCAATCGCCATGGCGCTGGTGCGATTGCTGGTGTCGATTTCGTAGAAGTCGGGCTTCAGCAGCCACTGGTGCTGGATTTTGGCGCGGATCTCCGGCACGTCGCGCTGCTGCCACAGCAGCTTGCCCTGTTCGTCGTAGATGAACACCAGCGTCGGGAAGTTAAGCGTCATGCGCTCCGGCTGCGCGATGGTCAGGCGGTTATTTTGCCACTGCGCCAGGGTAAAGAAGAGATTGCTTTCGCCCCGCATCACGCGATAGGTATTCTTATCGAAGCTGACCACGTAGCCGAGCACCGCCACCATACCGTAGGAGAGCGAGAGAAACAGCACGATAGCGGAACAGGCCAGCAAAAAGCGGGCGCGCAGCGACAGAGGACGGTAACGTTGAAACCAGCTCATCAGAGATCGAAGCGGTATCCTTGGCCGCGTACGGTAGTGATCACTTCATCCGCATGCAGCGCCTGAATTTTTTTACGCAGGCGGCCCATCAGCACGTCGATGGTATGGCTTTCGCGCAGTTCGGCATCGGGATAGAGCTGCAGCATCAGGGAGTCTTTGCTCACCACTTTGCCCGCGTTACGGATCAGCGTTTCGACGATGGTGTATTCAAAGGCGGTCAGCTTCACCGGCTGGCCGTGGATAGTCAGCTCGCGACTCGAGAGATCGATTTGAAAGGGCGCCATATCGATGATTTGCGAGGCGTGTCCGCTGTTGCGGCGCATCAGCGCCTGCAGGCGCGCGGCCACTTCTTCAATATGGAAAGGTTTGGTAACGTAGTCGTCGGCGCCTGCTTCCAGCGCTTCGACTTTGGCCTGCCAGCCTTCGCGCGCGGTAAGCACCAGAATCGGCTGCCGCACCGACTGACCGCGCCAGCGGCGGATCAGCGACATGCCGTCTTCATCCGGCAGGCCCAGATCGACCAGCGCAATATCGGGCAGATGCTCCTGTAAAAAATAGTCGGCTTCCTTAGCGTCCTCTGCGGCGTCTACCTGATGGCCCATCTCGCGCAGCTGAACCGCAAGATGATGGCGCAGCAGAGCATTATCTTCCACAACCAAAACACGCATGGATTTTCCTTACTCCCAGAGCATTTAAGTAAAGATAAAGTATACGCAAAAACATTTAAACAACAGCTTAACGCAGGCGGATCCGGCCCGCCTGCGTCTGCGCTTATTTCAGGTCGTCGACCATCTGCACGGCGCGGCCGAGATAGTTAGCCGGCGTCATCTGCTTCAGGCGCGTCTTTTCCTCTTCCGGCAGCGCGAGGCTGTCGATAAAGGTCTGCATGCCCGCCGCGTCGACGCGTTTGCCGCGCGTCAGCTCTTTCAGCTTCTCGTAAGGCTTCTCGATGCCGTAGCGGCGCATCACGGTCTGGATCGGCTCCGCCAGCACTTCCCAGTTATGATCCAGCTCGTCCAGCAGACGCTCGCGGTTCACTTCCAGCTTGGAAATGCCTTTCAGCGTCGCCTGATAGGCGATCAGCGCGTAGCCGACGCCGACGCCGAGATTGCGCAGCACCGTTGAGTCGGTGAGGTCGCGCTGCCAGCGCGAAACCGGCAGCTTGCTCGCCAGATGCTGCATCACCGCGTTCGCCAGGCCCAGATTGCCTTCGGAGTTTTCGAAATCGATCGGGTTGACCTTGTGCGGCATGGTGGAGGAGCCGATTTCGCCCGCGATGGTTTTTTGTTTGAAGTGGTTGAGCGCGACGTAGCCCCAGATATCGCGATCGAAGTCGATCAGGATGGTGTTGAAGCGCGCCATGCAGTCGAACAGCTCGGCGATATAGTCGTGCGGCTCGATCTGGGTGGTGTAGGGGTTCCAGGTTATGCCCAGCGAGGTGACGAACTGCTCGCTCAGCTGGTGCCAGTCCACTTCCGGATAGGCGGCGATATGGGCGTTGTAGTTGCCCACCGCGCCGTTGATCTTGCCCAGAATCTCGATTTTGCTCAGCTGGCGCTGCTGACGCTCCATGCGGTAGGCGACGTTCGCCATCTCTTTGCCCATGGTAGAGGGCGTAGCCGGCTGGCCGTGCGTGCGCGACAGCAGGGGAATATCGCGGTATTCGTGCGCCAGGCGCTTAACCGCGTCGATAATCTGCTGCCAGTAGGGCAGGATCACGTCCCGGCGCGCGCTTTCCAGCATCAGCGCGTGCGACAGGTTGTTGATATCTTCGGAGGTGCAGGCGAAGTGGATGAATTCCGACACCGCGTGCAGCGCCGGTATGCTTTCGACTTTCTCTTTGAGAAAATATTCGACCGCTTTTACGTCATGGTTGGTCGTGCGCTCAATGGTTTTGATGCGCGCCGCATCCTCTTCGCTAAAATTAGCGACGATTGCATCGAGGAAAGCGTTTGCGTCAGCGTCAAATGCAGGAACTTCCTTGATCTCTGCGGTGGACGCCAGTTTCTGTAACCAGCGTACTTCAACCTCGACGCGGAACTTCAGCAAACCGTATTCGCTGAAAATCGCGCGCAGCGGGCTGACTTTATCGCCGTAACGACCATCGACGGGTGAGACGGCGGTCAGAGAGGATAATTCCATCAGTGCAACTCCTGAATCGTTAACAGTATGGACTTCGCCGGCTTAATAAGCCGGAGAGAGCCGGGATAAAATGGTTTTCGCCTCGCGCAGCAAACGCTGGCGCGACAACATCAGCTGAAAGCGGCCGCCGCCGACCTGCTGCCACAGCACGGCGGCGCGAATGCCCGCCAGCAGCGTGGCGCGCACTTTGCTCTGCAGCAGCGGATTCTGCAGCACGGCGGGCGAGCCGGTAACCTGAATGCGTGGGCCGAGCGGGCTGACGACGTCGACGTAGATCGCCGCCATGGCGCTGGTGATGGTTTCCGAGCCGAGTTCATAGTGCGCCAGCTGGCGATCGAGCTGGCCGATGCGCTGCGCCAGGGTGTCAAGCGCGCTTTTGTTGCCGCTCAGCTTACGCTCCAGCACCATCAGGCTCAGCGTGTAGCGCGTCAGCTCCGCGCCCATGCCCTGACGGCTGCTGCTGTTGAGCACCGCCATCAGCGTTTCCAGCCCGAGGCGCAGGTTAGCTTCGTCATTGCCGAACACCGCCAGCGTCGAGCCGGGGTTGAGATCGATTACGCTGCGCAGCGAGACGTTAAGCGCGTCCGGCTGGCACTGGCCCTGATGCGCCAGCTGCTGAACCAGATGCGCCGCCTGGCAGATGCCCGCCAGCGCCAGCGTAATATCGTAATAATTTTTAGCCACGGTTACTCCTGTCTACGCGTCAGCCACGCCGACTTAGTCAGCGCTAAGCGGCAGGCGCTCTTCGATAATGCCGCCGCCGAGGCATACGTCGCCGAGATAGAACACGGCGGACTGGCCGGGGGTCACCGCCGCGACCGGCGCGTCGAAGCGCACTTCGATGCGATCGTCGCCGCGCGGCACGATTTCGCAGGGAATATCCGTCTGGCGATAGCGGGTTTTCACCGTGCAGCGCAGCGGAGCGGCGATCGGCTGGCGATCGACCCAGTGCAGCTGCTGGGCAATAAGGCCCACCGACATCAGACGCGGATGGTCGGCACCCTGCGCCACGATCAGGCGGTTGCGCGCCACGTCTTTATCCACCACGTACCAGGGATCGTCGTTGCTCTCTTTCAGCCCGCCGATGCCCAGCCCTTTGCGCTGGCCCAGCGTGTGATACATCAGCCCCTGATGCTCGCCGACCACCTGGCCGTCTACGGTTTCAATCGCGCCCGGCTGCGCCGGCAGATAGCGGCCGAGGAAGCCGCGGAACTTGCGTTCGCCGATAAAGCAGATGCCAGTGGAGTCTTTTTTCTTCGCGGTGACGAGATCGAGCTCTTCGGCGATGCGGCGCACCTCCGGCTTCTCCAGCTCGCCTACCGGGAACAGGCTCTGGGCGATCTGTTCGTGGCTCAGCGTATAGAGGAAGTAGCTCTGATCTTTGTTGCCGTCGAGGCCGCGCAGCAGCTGGCTTTTGCCGTCGACGTCCGCGCGGCGCACGTAGTGGCCGGTGGCGATGTAGTCCGCGCCAAGATCGTCCGCAGCGAACTCAAGGAAGGCTTTGAATTTGATCTCTTTGTTGCAGAGAATGTCGGGATTGGGCGTGCGGCCCGCTTTGTACTCTTCGAGGAAGTGCTCGAAGACGTTGTCCCAGTACTCTGCGGCAAAGTTGATTTTATGCAGCTTGATGCCGAGTTTGTCGCATACCGCCTGCGCGTCCGCCAGATCGTCCGCGGCAGTGCAATACTCCTCGCCGTCGTCTTCCTCCCAGTTCTTCATGAACAGGCCTTCTACCTGATAGCCCTGCTGCTGCAGGAGCCAGGCGGAAACGGAAGAATCGACGCCGCCGGACATACCGACGATCACTTTTTTCTGGCTGTTGTCAGACATGACGCACTCTTGATTACGATAAAAAAACAGGCGGCATATTCTATCACGCGTCGGCGTGGCGCGCACCCTCGCGAAACGGCCACTGGAACGGCGCGATCAGATGCAGCGGATAGCGCGCGCCCTGTTGCCACAGCCTGACGCTTTCGGCGACCAGCGGCGAACGCAGGTTATCTGCAGCGATAATCTGCTCGGGCGTAAGCCACCAGCAGCGGTCGATATCGCTGTCCTGCGGCGCGGTCGCGCGCTTTTCCGGCAGGTCGACGCCAAACAGAAAACGCACGAAAGGCGTATTGTCCGGCGCGATCCACTGCTGGACGCCGAGGAAATAGCCGAGCGCGCACTCAAGGCCGGTCTCTTCGCGCAGTTCGCGCCGCGCCGCCTCCAGCAGCGTTTCGTCCGCTTCAAGATGACCGGCGGGCTGGTTCCAGGTGGCGCGGCCTTGCACCCGCTCCTCCACCACTAACAGTTCGCCTTCGGCCTGCACGATGCAGGCGACGGTGACATGAGGTTTAAACATCGATCCTCCGGGATTGTTAACCTGACGTTATCGAAAAGCGCGTCGATGCCTACGCCGTATCGGTGATTTCACGCCACTCGCCCGGCGCTAAGGCGTCGAGCCGATAGTCGCCCATCGCATAGCGGATCAGGCGCAGAGTCGGAAAGCCGATATGCGCCGTCATACGGCGTACCTGGCGGTTGCGGCCCTCGTAGAGCGTCACCTTCAGCCAGCTGGTGGGAATCGCTTTACGTTCGCGGATCGGCGGCTGGCGCGGCCATAGCCAGAGGGGCGCGTCGACCTTTTCGACGCCTGCAGGCAGCGTAGGGCCATCTTTCAGATTAACGCCACTGCGCAGCGCCGCCAGATCCGCTTCCTGCGGCTCGCCTTCGACCTGAACATAGTAAATTTTGCCGGTGCGCTTGCCGGGCTGGGTGAGCGCGGCCTGCAGCGCGCCGTCGTTGGTCAGCACCATCAGGCCTTCGCTGTCGCGGTCCAGACGACCGGCGGCATAGACGTCGGCGACCGGGATAAAATCCTTCAGCGTCTGGCGGCCGGCTTCGTCGCTAAACTGTGGCAGAACATCGAATGGTTTGTTAAATAATATGACGCGTCGCGGTCCGCGCGCGCGCGGCGGTTTGCGCTGAGCGCCGCGTGGCGCGCGGTCAGGGCGTTTATGCTGGTGAATTTGCTGAGAACTTTTTCGCATGAGCTTTGCAGTCGGTGACAATCGGCGCATTATAACGCGAAACAGTGACGATTGGCGCGGCGTAAATATTCAAGTATCATGGCTACACATCTTACAATTTATTAACAAAACGCCCAGGAGAGGTTAATGGAAAGCAAAGTAGTTGTTCCGGCGGAAGGTCAGAAAATCACCCTGGATCAGGGCAAGCTCAATGTGCCGAATAACCCGATCATTCCTTACATTGAAGGTGACGGCATCGGCGTTGACGTTTCTCCGGTGATGCTGAAGGTCGTCGACGCTGCGGTGAAAAAAGCCTACAACGGCGAGCGCAAAATCTCCTGGATGGAGATCTACACCGGCGAGAAATCGGTAGAGCTTTACGGCCAGGACGTCTGGCTGCCGCAGGAAACCCTCGACCTGATCAAAGAGTATCGCGTCGCCATTAAAGGCCCACTGACGACGCCGGTCGGCGGCGGCATCCGTTCTCTGAACGTGGCGCTGCGTCAGGAGCTCGACCTCTACGTTTGCCTGCGTCCGGTTCGCTACTACAAAGGCACGCCGAGCCCGGTTAAACGTCCTGAAGATACCGACATGGTGATCTTCCGTGAGAACTCAGAAGATATCTACGCCGGTATCGAGTGGAAAGCCGGTTCTGCCGAAGCGGACAAAGTGATCAAGTTCCTGCGCGACGAAATGGGCGTGAAGAAAATCCGCTTCCCGCAGGATTGCGGCATCGGCGTGAAGCCGTGTTCGGAAGAGGGCACCAAACGTCTGGTGCGCGCAGCGATTGAGTATGCGATCACTAACGACCGCGACTCGCTGACGCTGGTGCACAAAGGCAACATCATGAAGTTCACCGAAGGCGCGTTCAAAGACTGGGGCTACCAGCTGGCGAAAGAAGAGTTCGGCGCTGAGCTGGTGGACGGCGGCCCGTGGATGAAGATTAAGAACCCGAACACCGGTAAAGATATCATCGTGAAAGATGTGATTGCCGATGCGTTCCTGCAGCAGATCCTGCTGCGTCCGGCGGAGTATGACGTTATCGCCTGTATGAACCTGAACGGCGACTACATCTCCGACGCCCTGGCAGCGCAGGTTGGCGGCATCGGTATCGCACCGGGCGCGAACATCGGCGACGAATGCGCGCTGTTCGAAGCGACCCACGGCACCGCGCCGAAATATGCCGGTCAGGATAAAGTGAACCCAGGTTCCGTTATTCTTTCCGCAGAGATGATGCTGCGTCACCTGCAGTGGTTCGAAGCGGCCGACCTGATTGTTAAAGGTGTGGAAGGCGCAATCGCTAACAAAACCGTGACCTATGACTTCGAACGTCTGATGGAAGGCGCTAAACTGCTGAAATGTTCAGAGTTTGGCGACGCTATCATCGAAAATATGTAATCTGCCTCTCTCCGATCGCCCCTGTGGCGATCGGAGTTTTTCCCCACCGCGCTTTTCCCCGATGCCTTTCCCTGCTGTTAACTAAACCTCTCTTTTTCTTGCGTCTGCCGCTCTGTAAAGCCATGCGCGATTTCCTGCGCGCCGGGAATAAATAGCGTCAGCCAGAAATGAATCTTTTTTACTTTCCCCTCTTTTTTATTCACGTCCGACTCTGCTTTTTACCATCAAAACCAGGTTATAGTGGCGGCGGATAAATCCATATATGCTTTTTTAACAAGGAGTTAACCTATATATGAAAAAGGAAATGGCTGTATTATTTCTTGCGGCCGCGCCGCTGTTCGCTTTTGCGGCTGCTGATTCCTGCAGCGATCAACTTTCCGCGCTGAACGCTAAAATTGAGCAGGCTAAAAAATATGACAACAGAGCAGAACTCTCCCGACTTAATATCGCCAGAGATAAGGTGAAAACTTATTGCACCGAGGATCGTCAGGCGCGGCGAGCGAATCAGGATGTCGGCAAACAGCAGCTAAAGGTGAAAAAGGCGGAGCTTGAACTGCAGGAAGCGCAGCAGGAGCTGGAAGAGGCGAAAGCAGACGGGCGGCTGGATAAGATTTCTAAAAAAACGCACAAGGTAGAAGAGAAAAAATTAAAGGTGGAGTCGGCAAAAAGAGAGTTGTCCCAGGCGCAGGCTGATGCGGCGCGCCTCAATTAATAATCAGTCGTCATCGAGACAGGCTCACTGACGTGAGCCTTTTTTATGCTGATTAATATGCCGCCGCGCTATCGTCATTCTGGACTCTCTTTAACGCGGCCGCGTATATAAGCGCCTTGTTGCGGCAAACCGGAGGGGAATAAAATAGCCGGGCGACAATGATATTTAATGATAAAGGGAGACAATCGATGAAAATAACCAGACTGGCGGCGCTGCTAATGGTGCTGAGCGCTATCGGCGCCGCCTGCGCGTCGACGCCGCACTGGAGCTACGAGGGCAAAGCGGGACCGGCGCACTGGGGCGAGCTGGCGGCGGATTATCAGACCTGCCACAATGGTCAGTTCCAGTCGCCGATCGATATTAAAAACGCCATCGACGGCAAGCTGCCGCCGCTGGGTCTGGAGTTCCACACCTCTGCCGAAACGCTGGTGAACAATGGACACACTATTCAGGTCAGCGTGGATGATGAAGATGATTTCAGGCTCGACGGCGAAATCTTTCAGCTGAAGCAGTATCACTTCCATACCCCAAGCGAGAACCAGATAGAGGGACGCAGCTTTCCGCTGGAGGCGCATTTCGTCCACAGCAATGCGGCGGGCGAGCTGGCGGTAGTGGCCGTCATGTTTGAGGTCGGGGAAGAGAACCCGGCGCTTAACCCGATTCTGGCCGTGATTCCGACGCAGCTTAATCACCCCGTGGCCGTCGACAAGCGGGTAGATCTCCGTCCGCTCTTTCCCGACGACCTGCACTATTATCGCTTTAGCGGCTCCCTGACGACGCCGCCGTGCAGCGAAGGGCTGCGCTGGCTGGTAATGAAACAGCCCGTTACCCTGTCGCAGGCGCAGCTGGACGCTTTCCGCCAGGCGCTGAAGTCGAGTAATAACCGACCGCTGCAGCCTTTGCATGGCCGGTTAATCGTGGAATAGCTCGCTTTATTGTCAGCGTTAACTCGCTTTCTTACCGCGTAAGGAATAATTAATTATGCACTCGCAACAAATCTTCTCATTTGAGAAAGATGACGAAAGGCCTGGCCGGTTAAAATTGACCAGGATCATAAAATAAAACGCAGGAATGATTATTATTAGCGGCGTGTGTTGTTAAGTGACCCGGCTCAAACAACCTCTTCAAAATGTAGTCTTTGTGTTTTTGGCTTTTTAAAACTTACCCTGTTTATTCAGGGTATTTTTTTGCCGATTTTTAGCCTGGCGAGAAAGCGCGGATGAGCGCAGACCGAAATACGTTATTTAAACGCCAGGGCCGGCGATTGTTAATCCTTTTTGTTTATGGCGGCAGGCTGGCTATTTACGTCCGCGACAAGGTTGCAAGAAACCAGGGGTAATGGCGGCGACCGGGGTGCTTTATCTTATCACCAGCGGCTTCGCCTCAAATGGCATTGGCGAGCATTCGCCAGGCGGCTATTCTCTGCAGTCAGCCGTTATGATCGAACGGGTGCCGACCGCATTCTTGCTGATCGTTAGTCAGGGCGCAGTTGACAAAAAAAGCGCCCGCGGGCTTTGCGCCAGTCGCTATTGGTCTGGCGCTGACGCTAATCCATCTCATCACTATTCCGGTAACTAATGCGTCGGTCAACCCGACGCGCAGTACGGCGGTTGCGTTTTTTCAGGGAACCTGGGCGCTGCAGCAGCTCTGGCTGTTCTGGCGGGGGCCGATTGCCGGCGGCTGTATCGGCGGGCTTATTTACCGCTTCCTGCTGCGTTGCAGAGTAAAAATTAATTATTTTCGGCCTTGCGGTCAGTCAAAACTCGCTATCTGGCGAGGTTATTATCAGGTAAATTAAGCCAGGCGGGGCACCAATGATGTCTGATGAAAAGCGAGATAAATGCAATAATTAAGCGCCGTTGATTAGCAGAATAAACGGCAGGTTCGCGGCAGAAAATATTATCCTTGCCATATTAATCGGTAATCCAGCATAAAGGCTGCTACTCTTAGGTTCTGGGTACGTTGTCATGAACGAAGGAAAACCCGCTGCAACGCCGGATGCGTCGCTCACGATTAGACATGCATGAGTGTCTTTAAAACAGCATTCGCTGAGCGAGTCACTTATGAAAGAGGGTTTCTACTGGATTAAATCGAGGAACGAACCGCTGCAGGTCTGGTACTACTTATCTCAGTTCGGCTGGTACCGGCCACAAAGCGCCATTCCGATGACGGCGATTTATTTTCGCCAAATGGAATTCGAAATAATCGGCAACCGATTATTGCCGCCTTCACCTCTGGACGCGATAAATACGATGTCGTGATCTTCTAAAGCGAAGCGGTAAAAACGAAGCGGTAAACAGGCCGCTGCGTCTGTCACATTGCAGCGGAGATAATGTAAATGTCTTCAATAAATTTGCGTTATTTGATTTAAAACAAAGTCACGCATCTCTTATGAGGGACGAAGTGCGAAATGACTTTTTTTAACACTCATTATTTATCTGCTGGCGTTAAAATGCTGGTGGCCGGCTAATAGCCGGGCATCAGTATTAATTATTATCAGGTGAATAACGTGAACTATAAGCAGTTTGAAAGCAAACTTGAGTCCTGGGAGAAAATCTCTTTTACCGCCATTATATACAGCCAATATGGCGCGGATTTTGAAGTGTATGCCATTGATGAACACAGCAATACTAAAAGCCGCATTTTTCTCTGCTATGCCGAAAATGAAGCGGACGCGCAAAAAAAGGTTGACCAGTATTCCGTATGGCTGGCGAAGTTCAACAGTCTTGCGCGTAAACGTCTCAGCAGCGAACAGGCAATGAGGGGCGCGCTGCTGCAGCAAGAGTAGCGGCGACGGCTTCGCTATGCGTGAAAGCAGATCGCCAGACGCCGATGCCGCCTCTCTGCGCAGCCAGCCCTGAGCTGGCTGCGCCCCTCAGACACATGCCGACGCAGTAGCCGGCATGCCCGATCGCGTCATGGCCTTGCTGCGGCGAAAAAAAGCCCCCAAAAGGGGGCAAGGGGTTGGAGTAACAGCCGCTCAGTAAGCATTGTGGATTTCATTACCGAGCCGCTTAAATATAGCTAACGCCAGCGATTAATACCTGTCTGAAGGGCAATATTATACATTTAGAGTTCTAATTATTAGATTTCTTAGGAGGCGGAGTGATTGAATTATAGCGGTTTTTTATTTCTGAAACCGATTACTAAGAATGGTCTGCAACTCATATCTGACGGGCGCGATAACTAAGCTGCTCTGGATGGGCCGTTATTTCCTGTTGAGCGGCGCCTGCAGCGGTCATGCCGCGCGCGGCCAGGGAACAGAGGCAAGGAAGAGTGGCATTGATACCTGACAAAGCGAAATAAAAAATTCCCCCGCAGTGCAGGGGAGAGTCATATTAGATATAAAACGGACTCGTAGAGCAATATCTCTGGTGGAGGCTTGGGCTCAGAATTCATTTTAAGCATAACATAGTTAATAAGCGGCGCCACTCATTTAAAAATAAATAAATACCTTAATCCCTAACGGTTAGATCTCTACCTTTTACGCATTCTCTGTTATTTAATCGCTGTTAATATAGCGTTTCTTAATCATTCTTTTTTAAGAAAGAGATACGCTGATTTATCTTTCTCAAAGAGAGGTCCTGCGACTCTTCAGGGCAAAAAAAGCCCGAATCAGTTTTGACCGGGCGATGAAAATTTAACTATCAGGGCATGGAAAGCGATGCGGCAAATAAGGGAGAAACCGCCTCGCGGCGTCACTGCAGGTAAAGCAAATGACAAGGTGAAAAGTCGTCGAGACGGTGAAAAATACAGGTCGGGCGAAAACCCGTTTCATCCAGGCTTCAGCGCTCACATTATCACCATATCAGTTTGAATTAAGTCGATATTTTGTTCATAAGACAGATGAACCGCCCGGCCTTACAAAAAATAATCCCTTCAGCGTCAGTGGTTTCACCACTTTTACCACCGCTGCGCCTTGATTAAATCATGAGTTTGATATTACTGTATTTATATACAGTGTCCAGAAGAAGGAGTCTTTCTCATGAAGTTATATCGCCCCGCAGAAGTCCGCGATCTGCTGCCTTTGCCGCTTTACATTGAGCGCGTGCCCTGCGGTTTTCCGTCGCCGGCACAGGATTACATCGAAAAACGCATCGACCTGAATGACCTGATGGTGCAGCACCCCAGCGCAACCTATTTTCTTCGCGTCAGCGGCGATTCGATGATCGACGCGGGCATATGCGAAGGGGATATGATTGTCGTCGACTCCTCTCTTACTGCGAAGCATGGCGATATTATCGTCGCCGCCATTGATGGCGAATTTACTATTAAGCAGCTTCGCATTCACCCCTCGGTGCTACTGATGCCGGCCAACAGCAAACACAGCCCAATTCCCGTCAATGCCCCCGAAGGACTCCAGGTCTTCGGCGTCGTAACCTACGTTATTAAATCGACGCACTGATATGTACGCGCTGGTCGACGTGAACAGCTTCTACGCCAGCTGTGAAATCGTCTTTCGCCCCGACTTACGCGGGGTGCCCGTCGTGGTGCTCTCTAATAACGACGGCTGCGTAATCGCCCGCAGCGCAGAGGCTAAGGCGCTCGGCATTAAGATGGGCGCACCTTTTTTTAAGCTGAAAGAGACGCTGCGCCAGCACAGGGTGCAGGTTTTTAGCTCTAACTATGCGCTCTATGCCGATATGAGCCTGCGGGTCATGACCACGCTGGAGGAGATGGCGCCAGCGGTGGAAATGTACAGCATTGATGAGGCCTTCCTGGATCTGAGCGGCGTCAGCTTCTGCCAGCCGCTTGAGGCGTTTGGCCGCGCCGTGCAGGCGCGCGTGAAGCAGGAACTGCATCTGCAGGTGGGCGTCGGGATTGCGCCCACCAAGACGCTGGCGAAGCTGGCCAACTTCGCCGCGAAAAAATATCGTGGTACGCAAGGGGTGGTCGACCTGTCACACGCCGAGCGGCAGCGTAAGCTGATGGCGCTGGTGCCGGTAGAAGAGGTGTGGGGCGTCGGCGCGCGCATCGCTAAGAAGCTGCAACAGATGGGCATTGAGAGCGCGCTGCAGCTGGCAGAGAGCTCTACCTGGGTCATCCGCAAGCACTTTAACGTGGTGCTGGAGCGCACGGTGCGCGAACTGCGCGGCGAAGCCTGCCTGGATCTGGAAGAGATGGTGCCGACGAAGCAGCAAATCGTCTGCTCGCGCTCGTTTGGCACGCGTCTCACCGATTACGGGGCGGTGCGGCAGGCGGTTTGTCAGTATGCCGAGCGGGCGGCGGAAAAGCTGCGGCAGGAGAATCAGTATTGTCGGCAAGTCGCGGTGTTTTTGAAAACCAGCCCGCACGCGGCAAACGAAGCCTACTATGGCAATCAGGCGATGGGGCAGCTGCTGACTCCTTCAAACGACACGCGCGATATCGTCCGCATCGCCACAGAGGCGCTGGACCGCATCTGGCTGGACGGCTACCGCTATATGAAGGCGGGCGTCATGCTGGGAGATTTTTTCAGCCAGGGCGTGGCGCAGCTGCATCTGTTTGACGCCTGTGGGCCGCGAGCCAACAGCGAAGCGCTGATGCAGGTAGTGGATAAGATCAATAAGGCGGGCAGGGGAACGCTCTGGTTTGCCGGACAGGGTATTGAAAAGAGCTGGGCGATGAAGCGCGATATGCTGTCGCCAGCTTATACCACCCGCTTTTCAGATTTGCCGATCGTCAGATAAGCGATCGGCCTGGGGCCTCAGTGTTTCTTTGCGCTGGACGAAAGCGGTTCGCTATAGCCGCGCGGCGGATCGTTGACGGCGCGTGCCGAAGGAAACTCCTGGCGTATCTCCGCCAGCGCCAGCGCCAGCGCCTGTTTCCTTTCGCTGTCGCGCTCCGTCATCGCCATCGCCTTCAGGCGATTCGCCAGCGAGGCGCCCGAAATCGACGCATTTTGCTCAAGCAGCGCGGCGACGGCTTCGCCAATCAGGTAATCGGTGAGTTTTTCAATCTTACTTCTTTGCATACCAGCATCTCTTATTACAGTGTTTGCCCGTTGACTGGACAGAGTGACTGGAAGCAAGCCGGCTGTGAGAGACGTTCCTTTCACGGCCTATGTCCGTCAAAATACTCTTCCTGACACGTTCCACTGTGAATCATGCTGCGGGCAGGGGGTGAACGCAATGGTCAGCCTGCAAATTATCATCAACGCTTAAATAGCAAGCCGATAAGTTTTTGATAATGTTGCTCTTCTTCCGGGCTGGCTGCCAGCTCCAGGCGGGCAAGCAGTTTGGTGCAGAGCGCTTTCCTGTTGAGCTGTTTACCGGCGCGCAGGATCTCGACCACAATCTGACCTAAGGTTTCCTGCTCGCACGGCAGCGTCGCCTTCTTGAAATAGTGGGCGATATCACTGCCTGTGGTTGGCCTGTCTCCGATTTGACGCATAAACAACCCTTAAAGTCCGTGTGATTAAAACATAATCAGTTAAGTCAGGCCTAAACTTATACAATTTCCACGAGGTTGTACAGGATTACCTGTACAGGCTGGCGTTTATTTTTTGAACTTTACCACATTATCAGCCTTAACAACGCGTTAGCCTAAAGCCAGGACAAGCGGACAACGGTCGTGCGTCAGTTTAATTTACTGGCCAGCAGCCGAATGGCGCGCTCGCAGGCGGCCTCGATTTCCGGATCGTCCGCGCATGCGCCAGCGCGATAGAGCGCGCCAATGATTTCCTGTATGGGAAGGGCTTCGCCAGGCTGCAGGAGCTGCGCCACAACGCGACCTAGCAGAGCGTAAACTTCCTGATTATCAGCAGTTTCATTGTGGTTCACTCTGTCTCCTGAAAGGTAACGACGAACGGGTAATTTTGAATGCATTATCTCTTTTACTGTTTAAACGGAAAAAGCACAGCAAGAACGATCGCCTGAGAAAAGCGCTGTACGGAATATATTTAGGAAATGCTTATTTCCTAATAGGGCGAATCAATTAATCCAGAATGCCAAGCAGCATATTAATCGTTTCTGCGCCATTAGTCACATCCTGGACTTTACCCACCACGCGCATGCCGAACGCCACGCACAGCAGCAGGCCCGCCGCCGTCTCCGCATCCAGCGACGCAGAGATCGATCCGTCCTCCTGGCCTTCGCGAACCAGCGCGATCAGAAAATGACGGTTGCGCAGTACCGCCTGACGCACCAGCTCGGAAAGCTCCTCGTCCAGGCTCTGCAGCTCGACGGTGCTGCCGACGACCAGGCAGCCGCGCCGCCCCTCGATTTCACGGGCGGAGTCGAGATAAAACTGCAGCAGCTCAGCGATGCGCGCTCTGCCGGTAGGATACTGCTGCAGGCGCGCACGCAGGTCGGCGCCGCGCACGCTGATATAGCGTTCGAATACGCGCAGAAAAAGGGTGCGCTTGTCTTTAAAAGCCTTGTAGATACTGCCCGCCGTCAGATTCATGGCTTCGCTGAGATCGGCTACCGACGAGGCGTGAAAACCTTTTTGACGGAAGACGATCATGGCGTTATCCAGCGCGGTATCGGTATCGAAAGCTCTTGGCCTGCCACGCTCCCTGGGGGGCGCGGGGGGAATGCGGGATGTGGTCATCGCTCAACTTAAGGGAATATTTGCTACCAAATTACCATAACGGCGAACGGCAGGAAAAATAAAAACGTCAGCGGCGCAGCGGCCGTCTGAAATCAAACAGGCCAGAAAAGCGCGAGCCGGGAAATAAGCAGGCTAAATAATAATTTTTATTAACCACAACAAGAGAGGAATATGCCGCACTGCGCTTCTCGGAAATTTCAGATATGCAACGAAAAGCGGTACGTCGCGCCGCATGCTGGCTTAACCTGTGCTCCTCAACATAAAAAAGGACGACTTATGAAATCTCTCTCAATGTTTGGTGCCGCAGCGCTGGCGGCTTTCGCGTTCTCCGCCACGGCTGCGGAACCTGCCGCGATGAAAAACCCGATCAGCGTTCACGTGCTCAATTTACAAACCGGCATTCCTACCGCTGGCGTAACGGTAGAGCTGGATCAAAACCGCAACGGCGACTGGGTCAAGCTCGCTACCGGCGTCACCGACGCCAACGGCCGCATCAGCGCGCTCTATCCTGAGGGCAAACAGGCGGAGCAGGGCACCTATAAAGTGGTGTTCAAAACCGGCGACTACTATGCCGGCGTGAAGCAAAAGACCTTCTTCCCGGAGATCCCGGTGATCTTCACGATCGAGAACACCAGCCAGCACTACCATATTCCGCTGCTGCTTAGCCCTTACGGCTACTCCACCTATCGCGGCAACTAAGCGGCGAAATATAAATACCCAGGCCTGACGCGCAATGCCGCCTCAGGCCTTTTTTAGCTCGCGCAAAGGCGAGTCGCGAAACGGCGCGGCGAAATTAAGCGAAAACTAATCTTTATACCGTAGGCTGCACCCACTGCTAACGCCAGGTCAGGATCCCGCCCAGGGGAGAAGGAACGCCCGATGCCGTCGCGCATTTCATCCGGCAAACCAGACGTTGATTGTTTTGACGGGAGCCACCCTCTTTGCTGCGATTGCTTTTTTTATTAATGGGCGGGCCAATGCTGCGCGCCAGCTGGCCAGGTCTGCTGATGGCCGGCACGCTCTGCCTCGCTGCCAGCGCAGGCATCGTGCTGGAGAGCCTTTACCACGGCACGCTCTCCGTTCCGCTCTGTTTGCTGAGCGTTTTCCTCCTCTCCGAAGGCGTGATACAGGCCTGGCGCGCGCGAACCGGGTTCGACAGCGGCTGGGCGGCGCAGAGCAAAGCGCTGACGCTGCTGCTGCTCGGCACGGCTTTGCTGGCCGCGCCGCACGAGAAGGGCAGCTGCGTCGCCTGGCTGTTCGCGCTCGCCTTTTTGCTGGACGGCGGATTTCGCGTCATCGCCTGCGCGCTGATGCGCTGTCGCCGCTGGCACAGCAAGCTGGCGATCGGCGGCGGCGAATGGCTGCTCAGCCTGATGATCGTCACCGACTGGCCGCTGCCCCATCGCGTGCTGATCCCGATGGGATTTGCCCTGGTGCTGCTGGGCTGGGCCTTCTCGCTGTTGCAGATGGTCTGGCAAATCCGCGCGCTGCCGCCGGAGACCAGCGTCGCGGCGCTGCCGCTCTTTACCCGCAAAGGGGTGCGTAAACCGCACGGGCTCGATTATCGCCACGTTGCCTGCGACGCCGCACCCGCCAGCGAGCCGCTTACCATCTATATCTGGACGCCGCTGGGGTCGGGCAGCGTCGCCGGACGGCGTCCCTGGTTCGACCGCTGGGTGGCCGCTATCGATCACCGCGGACAGGTTTCCACCGGCCACACCTCGCTGGCGATGGGCGACGCCCTCTACGTCAGCCTCTATCCTGTCGAGGATATGACCGGCACCCTGAGCGGCGTGCTGCAAATGCTGCACGCGCGCGAAGAGAATGACGTCGCCGGCTTTCACCAGCGCTCCCTTGAGCGGGAGATTAAAGAGTGGTGCCTGCCCGACAAGCGCCTCTCGCTGCCCCATTACAACCAGCAGGCGCTGATCAACTACTGGGCGCGCCACGGCCAGGATTGCCGCTACAACCTGACGTCGCGCAACTGCTCTACCAGCGTGATGCAGGCGCTGGACGTCGCCACCGAGGGGCTGTTGGGGCTGCGCGGCGTGCGCGGCTACGCGGCGCTGCTCGATCCCGACTTCTGGCTGTTGAGCCTGATCCGCAGCCGGGCGGAGGGCATGACCTGGACGCCGGGTTTGGTAATGGATTACGTGCAGGTGCTGCGCCGGGTGCTGGCATTGCAGCCGAACGGCTGCGGCAGCAAATACTTATTTCCCGAACGCGCAGAAAAATAACAGCGGCTGTTACACAGCGCGCGGTTAATTATCTGGCGGGTGAGGCCGGTGTTATTTAAGGGAGAAGGGGTTGCGCAGAATAAAAGGGGCTTTTAAAAATATAAATTGAATAAAAGCCGGGAAAAAGTTTCCCGGCGAAACTTTATTTTTAACTGGCGCTTTTATCTGCGGCAGAGCGGCGGCTGAGCTTGCCGCCGACGCGTCCTGCCTCGACCGCGCGCTCGCGGTTATATTTAAAGTTACCGCTGCTCATCTGCCCGCCTTTTTTACCCGCTTCACGTGCTCTGTCGGGATTTTCGGCAAAATTACCTGCTCCGCCACGTCGCTGAGTCATATCAATTCCTCTCTGTATAAAATAATAATAATTAAAAGAGTTTCAATGCGCTTTAACTATGTAAGCAGAATGGCAATTTAGCAATGTGACATTTGAGATGAATATTTGCCGTTTTCAACGGCGGAAATAATCGACAAGGAAAAAGCGAAGCCTAATTACATACCAGGTAAAGAAAAAAAAGCTAAATTTGTACAACTATTAATATAGCTGTACAGTTTAACCGTTAGTGCTAATTTGTGATGATGATCACTTTTAATTTTGCGGGTTTGCGTGCGGACGGGATAAAGCGCAGCGGCCCGACGGGCGGGACGCTGCGTGCATTCATCATCTCGGTTTAGGGCCGACGGAATAGCGCCAGGCTGCGACCCTCCAGCTCGAAATCCTTCTCTTTGGTAATCACCAGTCCGCGGTTATCGTTATCGGAGGTGGTCAGCTCCAGCACCCAGCCGCCTTCGCCAAACTGCGGAATGCGGAACGGCACCGCGCCCTCAAACGGGTTAATGAGCATCAGCACGTCGTGCCAGATGCCTTCCTCGGTTTGCAGATCGGGGCGGCCGATATAGACGCCCAGCGTCGAGCCTTCTTCCCACTGTTCCGCCTGCTGGAAGCCGCCGCCAGCGTTGAACCACTTGATCTCCATGCCGTCGCGCCAGTTCTCGCGGCGCAGCAGCGGCTGCTCGGCGCGCAGGCGGATAACGTGGCGCGTAAACTCGCGCAGCGCCTCCGCACTGGCGGGGAGGTTTTCCCAGTGCACCCAGGAGATCTCGCTGTCCTGGCAGTAGCCGTTGTTGTTGCCCAGCTGGCTGCGGCCAAACTCGTCGCCTGCCAGCAGCATCGGCGTGCCGTGAGAGAAGAAGAGCGTAGCGAGGAAGTTGCGCTTCTGGCGCTCGCGCACCGCGTTAATGCCTTCATCTTCGGTCGCGCCTTCCGCGCCGTAGTTGTAGGAGCGGTTGTCGTTGTGGCCGTCGTTGTTATCCTCGCCGTTCTCGTCGTTGTGCTTCTCGTTGTAGGACACCAGGTCGTTCAGCGTGAAACCGTCGTGGGCAGTGATAAAGTTGACGCTCGCCCAGGGACGGCGGCCGCGCTGATCGTAGAGATCGCCGGAGCCGAGCAGGCGGGCGGCGAAGTCGGTCGAGACGTTATCGCCTTTCCAGTATTCGCGCACCGTATCGCGGTATTTATCGTTCCACTCAGCCCAGCCGGGCGGGAAGCCGCCGACCTGATAACCGCCGGGGCCGATATCCCAGGGCTCGCCGATCAGCTTCAGCTTCGACAGCACAGGATCCTGCATAATGGCGTCGAAGAAGCCGCCGCGCTGGTCGAAGCCTTCCGGCTCGCGTCCGAGAATAGTGCCAAGGTCGAAACGAAAACCGTCGATATGCATCGACTCCGCCCAGTAGCGCAGCGAATCCATCACCATCTGCAGCACGCGCGGATGAGAGGTATTCACCGTGTTGCCGGTGCCGGTATCGTTAATGTAGTAGCGATGCTGGTCAGGCAGGGTGCGGTAGTAGGAGAAGTTGTCGATGCCCTTAAAGGAGAGCGTCGGCCCAAGCTCGTTGCCTTCCGCCGTGTGGTTGTAGACCACGTCGAGGATCACTTCGACGCCGGCGTCATGGAAGGCGCGCACCATGTCGCGGAAGCCCTGAATGCCGCGCGGGCCGTAGTAGCGCGGCGCGGGGGCGAAAAAGCCGATGGAGTTATAGCCCCAGAAGTTTTTCAGTCCGCGGTCCAGCAGATGCTGATCGTCCGGGAACCAGTGCACCGGCAACAGCTCGACCGAAGTGATGCCCAGGCTTTTGATATAGTCGACCGTGGCCTGATGTCCCATGCCCTCATAGGTGCCGCGCAGCACCTCCGGCAGCGCTGGATTAAGCTGGGTGAAGCCCTTCACGTGCGTCTCGTAGATCACCGTGTTCGGCCAGGCGATGCTCGGACGGTTATCGTCCTGCCAGTCGAACTCGTTGGGATCGATGACCCGGCACTTGGGCATAAAAGGGGCGCTGTCGCGCGTGTCGAACGTCAGATCCTTATCTTCATGCAGCAGCTCGTAGGCGAAGTGCGCCTCGTTCCACTCGATGTCGCCCGCCAGTTCGCGCGCGTAGGGATCGATCAGCAGCTTATTGGGGTTAAAGCGATGTCCGTTCTCTGGATCGTAAGGACCGTAAACGCGATAGCCGTAAAGCGCGCCGGGCTTCAGGCCCGGCACATAGCCGTGCCACACCTCGTGGGTGTACTCCGGCAGCGCCAGGCGGGCGATCTCATTCTTGCCGCTCTCATCAAACAGGCAGAGCTCGATACGCTCGGCGTGGGCGGAAAAAATGGCGAAATTCACCCCTTCGCCGTCGTAGTTGGCGCCTAGCTGCTGGCCCGATCCCGATGTAATAGTAAATTCTGTAGCTTCAGACATTTATCCCTCTCCATTCAGTAAAATGCTATCCACAACAACCGCGTTGAATCACCTGTTTTTTTCATCCGGTCAGACGCCGATCAGCACCAGCGGCGCACCGCTGTTGAGCGCGTCAAGGCTAAGCCGGTCGGTCAGCTCACACTCTTCTCCAGTAAAAATGTTGCGGTAACGGCGCAGCGCCAGGGGCTCCTTCAGGGTAATCGAGGTGGCGTCGCTGTAGCGCTGACGGGCGAAAGCCAGGCGCGGCACCACGACGATCAGCGCGTGCTGATCGTCGGCGCGGGCGAAGGCGACCGCATGCGAAGCTTCGGTGCCGTTGACCACCAGCGGCAAATAGTCGCCGTGGCGGAACAGCGCGTGATACTGCTGACGCAGCGGCAGCAGCGTGGCGATGGTCTGCTGTTTGAGCTGGCCGCTTTGCCACCCCTCCGGCGCGGAGAAATCGCCACGTTCGCCCAGCATACGCTGCAGCGCCTCGAAGTCGGGCTCCAGGCGGTTATCGGGATCGACCAGGCTGAAGTTAAGCGCTTCACTGCCCTGATAGATATCGGGCACGCCGGGCGCGGTAAGCTTAATCACCGTCTGGCTGAGAGAGTTGATCAGGCCGGCGGCGATAAAGGGCAGCAGCGCCTGGCTGAAGTCGGCGAGGAACTCGGCGTTATCCGGCGAAAGCAGGCGGCGGGCATAGTCCAGCACCGCCGTTTCATAAGCCTCATCGCCGTCCGCCCAGTTGGTGCGCAGCTTGGCTTCGCGCAGCGCTTTTTCGACAAAGGCGGTAAAGCGCGGTTCGATAGCCGCGAGCTGCTCGGCGTCCGCCGCGCCGGAGGCGGGCCAGACGCCCGCCAGCGCCTGGTAAAGCATCCACTCCACCGCCGGTTCCGGCGCCGGTCCGCCGTCGAGCGCCACCACCGCGCTGCGGTTCATCTGGCGCCAGCGCGCCACATGCTGCGCCCAGCGCTGCGGCGACTCCGTGAGGGTATAGAGGCGCGCGCGCGCGTCTTCGCCGCGCTTGGTATCGTGCGTCGAGGTGCCGGTCAGACCGTCCGGCTGGCGCTCGCGGCGGATCTGCATCTCGTCGTGAAAGCGCGCCAGCGAGAAGGCGCGCGGCAGCGGCTCTGCGCCGACTTCGTTAAGCGCCAGCGCCATATGCTGGCGGAAAAAGAGCGTATCCTCGACCGACTTCGCCATCAGCGGGCCGGTCAGCTGCTGGAAGCGGGTGCGGAAGGTGGCGGCGTCCTGCGCGACGGCGGCGTCGAGTTCGTTGTTCATAATGCGCAGCAGGTGGTCAAGCGCCGCAGGCGAGAGGCCGGGCGCATCGCGGCGCACCGTTTCCGCCACGCGCCGCAGCAGCGCCGCGCCTTCCGGCGGCATGCCTTCCGGCGTACCGTAGCTGCGATAGACCGGAAAGGCCACCAGCAGCTCGCGCAGCGCGGCGCGCAGATCGCTCTCCGGCAGCGTGACGCCGGAGGCGCTGGCGATGGCGCCCGCCAGCTTCAGCAGGGTAGTGAATTCGCCTTCGAAGTTTTTATCCGCCATCAGCAGCTTGGCGGCGCGCAGCTGGGCGCGCATATCTACTGGCTCGCCCACCGCCTGATCGTAGGCCTGGCGCAGCGCGGCGATCTGGCGGCCATCCACCAGCGCGTCGGAGAGCGAGGCGATAAACTCATAGCCGGTGGTGCCGGAAACCGGCCAGTCCGCCGGAAGCTGCTCGCCTTCGCCGAGGATTTTCTCCACCGTGATATAGCACTCCGCTCCCGCATGCTGGCGCAGCTGCTCCAGATAGCCTTTGGGATCGGCCAGCCCGTCGACGTGATCGACGCGCAGCCCGCTGACCGCGCCCGAATGTACCAGCTCCAGAATCAGCCGGTGGCTGTCGTCGAACACCTGCGGATCTTCCACCCGGACGCCCGCCAGCCCGGTGATTTCGAAAAAGCGGCGGTAGGAGAGGTCGCGCGGCGCGTCGCGCCACGACATCAGCCGGTAGGGCTGGCTGTCGTGCAGCGCAGCGATCTGCGCCTTATCGGTCAGCGCCAGCACGTCGGCTTCGCGCCCCTGCCAGCTCGCCGGCGAGAGCGGATAAAAGCTTTCGTAATAGGCGAACGCGGGTTTGCCGCTGTCAGGATCGGCTTTTATCGCGATGTCGCCGTTTTCCAGCGCCGCTTCGAAGCTGTCGCCCAGGAAGGGCAGCGTCAGGCGGCGCGACCAGTCGATGTCGAAATAGCGCGCATAGCGGCTCTGCTCGCCGTGCTCAATCACATCGCGCCACCAGGCGTTCTCCAGCGAGGCGGCCATATGGTTCGGCACGATATCGATGATCAGCTCGAGGCCCGCCTGCTTCAGCGTCTCCACCAGCCGGTCGAAACCGGCGCGGCCGCCGATGGCGGGATCGATGGCGTTGGCGTCGGTCACGTCGTAGCCGTGGGTCGAGCCGCTGGTGGCGGTAAAGATCGGCGAGGCGTAGAGGTGGGTGATGCCGAGCCGTTTAATATAGGGCACCAGCGCCGCCGCGCGATCGAAGGTCATGCCGTTGCGAAACTGAATACGGTAGGTGGAGGCTGGAATGGTCATTGGGCGTCTCCTTTGGCCAGGCGCACGACGATGGCGTTTTGCGGCAGGTCGCGGCTGTTCTCCGGCCAGGCGAAAATCGTTTCGCCTGGCTGCTCAGGCAGCGGCTGTCTGCTCTCGCCGATATTCAGCGCCAGCGACAGCGTGCCGGCAGGGAAGCGCCAGCTCACCTGAATAAAGCCTTCCTCGCTGTGCTCCACGCGGCCGGCGTGGCCGCCTGCGGTGGCGAGCAGCGGCACGATATGCTGCTGGCGCAGCGCCAGCAGGCGGCGCGACAGCGTCAGCCAGGCCTTGCCCTCGTCGCTCTGCGGCTTGCGCCAGTCGAGCTTCGAGCGGGTAAAGGTCTCTTCGGCGTTGGGATCGGGCACGCTTTCGCCTTCATGTCCGGCGTGACCGGCGAACTCCTTCGCGCGGCCTTCGCGCACCGCTTTGGCCAGATCGCCGTGAAAATCGGTAAAGAAGAGGAAGGGGTTAGTTTCGCCATACTCTTCGCCCATAAACAGCAGCGGAATATGCGGCGAGAGCAGCAGCGTGGCGAGCAGCACTTTATTGCGATCGGCGCCGATAAGGCTAATTAGCCTTTCTCCCAGCGCGCGGTTGCCGACCTGGTCATGGTTCTGGATAAAATCGACGAAAGCCGCAGGCGGCTGGCCGCGGCTGTCGACGCCGCGCGCCTCGCCGCTGTGGGGCGAGACTTCGCCCTGATAAGCGAAACCTTCCGCCAGCACGCGGGCGACATATTTTTCCGGATGCGGCGTGAAGTCCTGGTAATAGGCATGGGTTTCGCCAGTGGCGAAGACGTGAACCGCGTTGTGGAAGTCGTCGTTCCATTCGCCGCTGAACAGCGGCGCGTTGCCTTGCTCATCGCGCGGATGCAGGAACACCACGTTGCGGCTGTCTTCGGTGGTGAGATGGATCGGGCGGTCGGAAATCTCCGCGCGGATGCGCTCGGCGATCTCGATCAGCGCATGCTTCTCCGACGTATCTTCGATCTGGTCGATGGCGTCGAAGCGCAGGCCGTCGAGGCGGTACTCCTGCAGCCAGTAGAGCGGCGCCTCGACGATATAGCGGCGCGCCGCGTCGACGTCGTAGGCGATGCCTGCGCCCCAGGGCGTCACGCGCTCTTTGTGGAAAAAGTCCGGCGCCAGCAGCGGCAGGTAGTTGCCTTCCGGACCGAAGTGGTTCAGCACGATATCCAGCACCACCGAAAGGCCGTGACCGTGCGCGGCGTCGATAAAGGCTTTAAAGTCGTCAGGCGTGCCGTAGGCGGCGTGCGGCGCATAGAGCAGCACGCCGTCGTAGCCCCAGCCGCGGTTGCCGCCGAACTGCGATACCGGCAGCACCTCAATCATGGTAATGCCGAGCTCCGCCAGCCAGGGCAGCTTTTCAATCGCCGCCTGGAAGGTGCCTTCCGGGGTAAAGGTGCCGATATGCAACTCATAGACCACGCTCTCTTCCCAGGGGCGACCTTGCCACGCCTGATGCTGCCAGGCGTAGCGCGTGGGATCCACCACCAGCGACGGGCCGTTAACCTCATCTTTTTGCGCGCGCGAGGCGGGATCGGGCACGACGGTGCCGTCGGCCAGCACAAAATTATATTCGCTGCCGGGCGCGACGCCGGTCGAGCGCAGTTCAAACCAGCCATCTTCGGCGGGGCGCATTGGCGTATCTTTGCCGTCAAGGCGCAGGCTTACGCTGTGTTGACCGGGGGCCCAGAGACGAAAGCGGACCGCATCGTTGGCGACATATTCAGCGCCCCAGCTTTTGGTAAATGATGCTGACTCCATTCAATAACCTCGTCTGAATCAAATGTGATCGATAAACCACACCGCGCGGCCCAGGTCCGGCGATGCAGGCAACAAAAGGTAAGACGGAAACGTATCTGACACGTCGTTGGCGGAGAGCGCGCGCCAGCCGCCACGGGATGCGGGGGGTGGCGCAACCGGCTCTCTACGACGCCATACGAAAATCAATCATAGTCCACGCTGGAAGAGTTGCCGGAGCGGGGCGCAGCGCGGAAGCGGCTATGGCGGCGCATGGCGGGAAAATTAGGTGATGTCCGTCACAAATCAAAAAGTGCATCTATACTTGTTAATCTTGCCTGGGTTGGTGAAATTATACGCAAATTCAGGGTGTTAAAACTCATGGAGTGAATGTGGAGCAGAATAAACCTGAATCAAACGACAGCAGCGCGCCGTCGGCCGATACCGTGCGCCAGCGGCTCTTTTTTGTGGTGCTGGTGGCGACCATGGGCGCGCTCGCCTTTGGCTACGACACCGGCATTATTTCCGGCGCGCTGCCCTATATGACGCTGCCGCCCGCGCAGGGCGGTCTCGACCTCACCCCGTTCACCGAAGGGCTGGTGACTTCCTCTTTGATTTTCGGCGCCGCGGCCGGCGCGTTTCTCAGCGGCTATGTCTCGGATCGCTTCGGCCGCCGCATCACCCTGCGCAGCCTGGCGCTGGTCTTCGTCGCCGGCGCTATCGGCACCGCCATTGCGCCTAACGTCGAGATCATGGTCGCGATGCGACTGCTGCTCGGCATCGCAGTCGGCGGCGGCTCCTCTACCGTACCGGTGTTTATCGCCGAGATCGCGGGGCCGCGCCATCGCGCGCCGCTGGTGAGCCGCAACGAGCTCATGATCGTCTCCGGCCAGCTGCTCGCCTATGTGGTCAGCGCGCTGATGAGCTACCTGCTGCACGATCCGAAAATGTGGCGCTATATGCTGGCGCTGGCGATGATCCCCGGCACGCTGCTGTTTATCGGCACCTTCTTCGTTCCCGCCTCGCCGCACTGGCTGGTGGCGGAAGGGCGCATCAAAGAGGCGATGCGCGTGATGAAGAAGCTGCGCGAAACGCCGCGCGAGGTGCGCAAAGAGATGGCGGAGATGCGCAAACAGGCGCGCGCAGCGGAGCGCGGCCCGTCGGCTGGCGAGCTGCTGCGCGAGAAATGGGTGGTGCGTCTGCTGCTGCTCGGCGCCGGCATGGGCATCGTTATTCAGTTCACCGGCGTTAACGCCTTTATGTACTACACGCCGATTATTCTGAAAACCACCGGCATGGGCACCAGCGCCTCTATCGCTGCCACCATCGGCAACGGCGTGGTGTCGGTGCTGGCGGTAATGGCCGGGATCCGCGCGGTAGGGCGCTTCGGCCGCCGTCCGATGCTGATGACCGGGCTGTGCGTGGTGATCGCGGCGCAGCTGGCGCTGGGCGCGGTGCTGGTCTTTATGCCGCAGAACATGACGCAGAGCCTGCTGGCGCTCGCCTGCATCATGCTGTTCCTGTTCTTTATGCAGATGTGCATCTCGCCAGTCTACTGGCTGCTGATGTCGGAGCTGTTCCCGATGAAAGTGCGCGGCGTGCTGACCGGCACCGCCGTCTCTTTCCAGTGGATCTGCAACGCGGCCGTCGCCTTCGCCTTTCCGCCGCTGCTGGCGCTGGCGGGCAACAGCACCTTCTTTATTTTCGCGGCGATTAACGTAGCGTCGCTGGCGTTTGTGGCGCTGATGCTGCCGGAGACGCGCGGCAAATCGCTGGAGCAGATCGAAACCCTGATGCGCGAGCGTTTCGGCGAAACGGATAAAGCCGCCGCCAGCGACGCTGCATAAGCGCAGGCTGCGGATTATCCCGCTGATAATCCGCAGCTATCACACCAAATACTATTACCGTCTGGCGGCCGATGCGCCGTCCGGGAATAATCTCAGCATGGCTACTTATCGAATCAAAGTGGGATTTCATAATCCCTCCGCGCTGACCTTCCGGGAGCTGGATGTGATTCTGGCTGAAGCGTCATTCCGCGCCGCGCAGTCACAGCGCGCCGGCGTCCGTTATTTCACGGAGTATGAATATGAGTCGGAGGGCGATCTCTGTTCGGTGTGCGCGCTGGCCTATAGCCACGCCTGCAAAGTGAGGAAATGTCCGCTGGTGCTGGTGGAGATGCAAAAGGCCGAGGCAGGCGTCTAATCGACACTGACGCCGCGCCTCGGGCGGTTACAGCAGTTCGTCGGCCTGAATCGGCTGCGCATGCCAGCGCTCGACCGCCTGTTTGACCTCATCCTCGCTGGGGTTCTCTTCCGTCGCCACGTTGTAGCGTTTGCCGTCCACCGCGACCACCGTGACCGGCAGCACATAGCGCTGCAGCTCCTCGCGATTCGGCGAAGTGCTGCTCTCGGTCTCTTCAGGCGCTTTGATCTCAACCTCGACCTCTACCTGGCCCGCTGCAAAGCTTTTGACTTCGCCGTGATAGCCGGCGCCGAAAATCAGATAATCCTGGTTCATAGTCTCTCCTGAGGGTGAGCGGCATCGCACAGCGCGATGCCGTCGGTGGCGCGTTATGCCTGTTTCGGCTGTCCGTTCGAGGCGGTAATGCCGCCGTCGACCGGCAGGTTGACGCCGGTGATATAGCGCGCGTCGTCGCTGGCGATAAACAGCACCGCGCTGGCGATATCGTCCGGCTCGCCGGCGCGACGCAGCGCGATGCGGTCATAGAAGCGTTCCATCAGCGCCTCGTCGTCTTTCATCTCTTCAGTCAGGTCGGTGAAGGTCAGGCCGGGACAGATGGCGTTGACGCGCACGCCGTCGGCGCCGTAATCCATCGCCAGCGAACGGGTAAAGTTGGTCACCGCGCCTTTCGCCGCGTTATAGACGCTCATGCCCCAGTCGCCGCCAAGGCCGGAAACCGAAGAGATATTGACCACGTTGCCCTGGGTTTTCAGCAGGTCGGGCATAAAGTGGTGAATACAGTAGTAAACGCCGTCAAGATCGACCTTCATCAGCTTATGCCAGTCGTCCGGCTGCACTTCGTGAATGCGGCCCTGCACCACGCTGCCCGCGTTGTTGACGAGCACGTCGACGCGCCCGTACTTCTCCGCCACGCGATCGCGCAGCGCTTTGACCTGATCGACCTCCGCGACGTCGCACGGCGCCACCAGATGATCGCCTGACGTCAGCATCGCCAGCGTCTTCTGCAGCTTCTCTTCGGTTCGGCCGACCAGCACCACGGCGGCGCCTTCACGGGAAAACTGTTTCGCCGTAGCCTGACCAATACCCGATCCCGCCCCGGTGACAACGACTACTTTTCCTGTAAATCTCGACATGTTTTCTCCTTATGGTGGGATGACAGACATTACCTTTAAGCCTGGCAGCCAGATGGGATCGTTCAAGCCAGACGGCAATATCCCTGCAATAAGTCTGTATTTTATGGCTGACAGCTGGCCTACACTGTCAGGCACTAACCGAGGAGTGACCATGCCATCACAGACGCTTTCCGCTGACTGCTGCATCGTCGGCGGCGGTCCGGCGGGCCTGATGACCGGCTACCTGCTGGCGCGCGCGGGCCTGCAGGTCGTCGTTATTGAAAAACACGCCGATTTTCTGCGTGATTTTCGCGGCGACACCATTCATCCCTCCACGCTGGAGGTGATGCACCATCTGGGCCTGCTGGATAAGCTGCTGGCGCTGCCGCATCAGCGCGCCGAAAAGCTGCAGGCGGAAATGGGCGGAGAGGAGGTGACGATGGCCGATTTCTCGCGCCTGCCGGTGCGCTGCCGCTTTATCGCCTTTATGCCGCAGTGGGATTTTCTTAACTTTCTCGCCGACCAGTGCGCCGCCTTTCCCGGCTTCAGGCTGTTGACCTCGACCAGGCTCAGCGAGCTGATCGTCGAGCAGGAGCGGGTGTGCGGCGTCACCGCGCTGCGCGACGGCCAGCCGCTGACCATCCGCGCGCAGCTGGTAATCGGCGCCGACGGGCGGCATTCGGCGGTCAGGGCGCAGGCGGGGCTGACCAGCCGCGCCTTCGGCACGCCGCGCGACGTGATCTGGTTTCGGCTCGACAAGCAGCCTGAAGATCCTGAGATGGGCACCGGCCACAGCGGCCCGCGCAACAACTTTATCGTTATCGATCGCGGCGACTACTGGCAGTGCGGCTTCACTATCGAGAAAGGGGAGTTTGAGGCGCTGCAGCGCGACGGGCTGGCGGCGCTGAAGCAGCGCATCGCCGCGGTGTCGCCGTTCCACGCCGGCCGGCTGGAGACCCTCGACGACTGGTCGCAGGTCCGGCTGCTGTCGATTCGTATCGACCGGCTGGATAAGTGGATGAGGCCGGGACTGCTCTGCATCGGCGATGCGGCGCACGCCATGTCGCCTATCGGCGGGGTCGGCGTCAACCTGGCGATCCAGGATGCGGTGGCCGCCGCCAACCTGCTGACCCGGCCGCTGCAGCGCGGCAGGGTCACGCTGCGCGATCTGGCCCGGGTGCAGAAACGCCGCCAGTTTCCCACCGTCGCCACCCAGTTTTTGCAGATCAAAATGAGCCGTAAACGGCCGGGCGGCGGCGGGAAAAACCCGATGCCGGGCATGCTGCGCAAATGGCCGTTCCTGCGCTTTGTCTTTGGACGGCTGCTCGGCATGGGGTTTCGCATGGAAAAACCGCGCCGCTTTGCGGCGCGCTGAGGCCGAACGCGCGTCGCAATCCTATACTTGACCCATTAAAAGGTCCGTCACCAGGATACGCCTGTGGAAAACCCTCAACTGCTGGCGCAGCGTCAGCGACGCGCGTTGATAGCCGGTTCGGTCGGCAACTTTATCGAATGGTATGAGTTCGCCGTTTACGGCTTTCTCGCGACGCTCATCGCGCAGAATTTCTTTCAGCTGCACGGCGCATCGGCGCTCAGCAGCCTGATCCTGACCTACGCCTCCTTCGCCATCGCCTTTTTCTTTCGTCCGCTGGGCGCGGTCATCTTCGGCCGCATCGGTGACCGGATCGGCCGTAAGCCAACGCTGATCGCGGTGCTGCTGCTGATGACGCTGGCGACCACGCTGATTGGCCTGGCGCCAACCAGCGCCACGCTGGGCATCGCCGCGCCGCTGATCCTCACCGGATTGCGTATCCTGCAGGGGCTGTTCGCGGGCGGCGAGTATGGCGGCGCGGTGGCGCTGATGACCGAATTTGCGCCGCCGGGCAAGCGCGGGCTCTACGGCGCGTGGCAATCTTTTACCGTGGCGCTGGGCCTGCTGGCGGGCGCGGGGGTCGTAGCGCTGCTTTCGGGGCTGCTCAGCAGCGATGCGATGCTGGCCTGGGGCTGGCGCGTGCCTTTCCTGCTGGCGCTGCCGCTCGGGCTGATTGCGCTGTGGCTGCGGCTGAGCATGGAGGAGACGCCGAGCTTTATTCGCCAGCACCAGCAGCCCCGTCCGCAGGCGAGCGCCGCGCAGACGCTGAAAATTACCCTGCTGGCGATTGCGCGGGTGATGCTCTGGTCGGCGGCGGGCTATACCTGGCTGGTGATTATGCCCAGCTATCTGCAGGCGGCGCTGCACGCTGGCTTCAATCAGGCGCTGCTGAGCGCGGTGGTTTCTAACCTGGGCTTTGCGGCCGCCATTTTGCCGGCCGGCTGGCTCAGCGATAAAATCGGCCGCCGCCGCGTGATGGTTACGGCCAGCGTCTTGCTGCTGCTGCTCGTGTTTCCGCTGCTCAACCTGTTGCAGGCTGACAGCACCTCGACCGCGCTGCGCGCGCTGGTGGTGTTTATCGCCGGCGGCATTGTCGGCATGCTGGCGGGGCCAGGTCCGGCGATGCTGGCGGAGATGTTTCCCACCCATGTGCGCTACACCGGGCTGGGCCTCGCCTATTCGCTGTCGAACGCCATCTTTTCCGGCTGCGCTGGCCTGATTATCACTGGCCTGATGAAGCAGACCGGCAATCTTGATATCCCGGCCTGGTACGTGATGGCCACCGCGCTGGTCTCTATTCCGGCGCTGATGACGCTGAAAAGCAGTGATGCTCAGCAGCGGCTGTAGCCGGGCGTGCTAAAAATCCGGGGTGGCACCCGCATAGAGCGGGTTGGCGCTGGCAGCAGCGTGGAAGAGAAGAACGGCGTGTCGCGGCAGAAGTAACTGACGGGAAGGGACAGGCGTCCCTTCCCGTTCTTCCCGCATTATGCGGGAAGGCGCGCTGGATTATTTACGACCCAGCAGGAAGCCGATAAAGACGCCAACGCCAGCAGCGACCGCCAGACCGGCCAGCGGGTTGGACTGAACCTGGTCTTTGATGGTGTCTGCTGCGTCACGCGCAGCGTAGGTCGCCTGATTGGAATAACGACGCGCTGCACCGCGAACGCGATGACGCGGTGAATCAGTGGCTTCGCCCCATTGCTGCTCAGCGGCACCAGCAACTTCTTTAACGGTATCTTCGATTTTTCCTGACATAGTTCGTCTCCTTTGAGTTGGCGTTCACTAAAAGCGTAGCAAAGCCCGGCGGTTATGCTGGATGCTTACGCTTTTTTCATCCTATGACTGAGGCTGACCGACGGGGCCGCTGCCGCCCGGCGCGCCAGGGGGGTGTTGCCCGCCGGGCGCATGTGGCGGCGCTGGCGCGTCGTACGGACGCGGCGCGCAGGCCGTAACGGCGCACGCGCCGAGCCCGAGTAAAAAAATCATTACCAGCTGTTTCACAGGCTTCTTTTGGCTAAAAAAAGAGCGGCTAAAAGCGTGGCGGGTGAATAGCCGGCGGGCAAACGAGGCGGCGGAGAGTAACCGGCCCGCTATTTATGTTCGATGCGAATGCAGCGCCAGCGACCATATATCACGACCACATTCGGGGCAGCTGCCTTTGTCGCCGGTACGCATCTCTTGTGTCAGACCGCAGCGCTTACAGGCATATAAGCCGTCCTGGGGGATGAGGGTGAAGCAGGGGCGATGCTCAGCGGGCAGAACGGAGAGGCCGGGAACGACATCTTCATCTTTATAAAAATAGAGGCTGAGCTGACCATCGACTTCAACCAGTCCCAGGCGAATCTGACCAAGATGCTCTGCGCCCGCATGCCGCAGCTCCATTAAAAACTCATCTTCAGAAATATTGAGTTTGTCGAGATTACTGGATACGTACTTTCCTTGCGAAATAAGGGTAACGACTTCTCCTTCAATTAAGGTCGACAGCGTGGTCGATCGCGACATAGCCCAGGTCGTCAGACGGTAAAGAGCAAGCAGAACGATAAAAACCATGATGACGGGCAGCACCGGCACATCGTCATAAAAGGTCACGTCGCCGGAGGCTGAACCCAGCGTCAATATAATCACCACCTCGAAAAGCGACAGCTGCTGAACGCCTCGCCTGCCCGAAATTTTAAGAAAAATAAAAACCACGCTGTAGGCAATAAAAACGCGAATGACGACTTCAAAAAGAAAGGTATAAGGCAGGTCGTTAATAAGAAACTTATGAAAATCGAAGTCGGTCATCTTATGTCCTGTTTACTATTCCGGCTTTTCTCGGCGCTGACGATCTGCCAACTGACGTGGATCATGGCAAAGCGGGTTAATGCTGCGGGATAAGGCGGATATCTTCAGGCGCCGGCACGGTCCGACAAGAGCCGCGTGCTGGCGCCATGACGGGAGGGCGATAAGGGAGGGCGCCCTTATCGCCCACGCCATCACCACTCGACGCAAATTTTACCCAGATGGGCGCCGCTCTGCTGGTAACGAAAAGCGTCGCCGAGCTCGGCGTATTTGAAGGTGCGGTCAATCACCGGCTTCTTGCCCATGGTCTCCAGCGCCTTCACAAAATCGACCTGGTCCTGTCGGCTGGCCACAATCAGGCCTTTCAGCTGCACCTGCTTCGCCAGCAGGGAGAGCACGGAGATGTCTGCTTTATCGCCGGAGAGAATGCCGATCTGCGCAATATGGCCGCCGACTTTGACCGCCTTCAGGGATTCATTGAGGGTGGCCGGACCGCCTACCTCCACAACGTGGTCGACGCCGAACCCCTGCGTCAGCTCGAGCGCTTTGTCGCCCCATTGCGGCGTGGTTTTGTAGTTGATGGTTTCATCGGCGCCCATCGCTCGTACGGCGGCGAGCTTTTCATCGGAGGAGGAGGTGGCAATCACCCTGGCGCCCATCGCTTTAGCGATTTGCAGCGCCGCGACAGAGACGCCGCCGGTTCCCTGCACCAGCACCGTTTCACCCGCTTTAAGCTGACCATCTGTAACCAGCGCGCGCCAGGCCGTCAGGGCTGAAGTGGTGATGGTGGCAGACTCGGCATGGCTCCAGCCTTGCGGCGCATGGGTAAAGGCGCTTTCCGGGCGGACGACATATTCGCTCGCCATGCCATCGATGCCGTCGCCGGGGGTATGGGCAAAGTTGCCTGCCGCGGGCACCGGCTTGCCTGCCGGCCAGATGGGGAAAAAGGTAGAGACGACGCGATCGCCGGCTTTGAATGCTTCAACGCCTTCTCCCACTTCTTCCACAATGCCTGCGCCGTCTGACAGTAAGACACGCCCATCCTGGGTAGGGAACTGTCCGCTGGCCACGACCAAATCATGAAAGTTTAGCGAGCTGGCTTTAATCGCCACCCGAATTTCGCCTTTGCCGGGCCTGCCGGGGTCGGCAATATCAGTCAGGGTGATGTTTTCCAGACCGCCGGGCGCCTTGAGCGTAACTGCTTTCATCGTGATCTCCTGTAAAAGCGTGGGTTTATCAAATAACCGGTTAATTAACCTAATAATAGGAGGACTTTATTGAGCAGGGGACCTTTTTGTTACACAGGCGGGGGCAGAGAAAGCGAAAAAAAGCGACCAGGCTAAACAACATACCGGATGAGCATGACCTCAATGTTCCGCAGGTTCGAGAAAGGGCAAACCGCAGCAGTGGCGATCTGCCCGCCGACATTACTCTACGGCGATGGGTTTCTCATTCACCGTGGGCTGTTCATCGCCCTGAATCTGCTTAATGCGCTGTTCGGTTGCGTTAACCGCGCTGGCGCTGCTCAGCAGGGTGTAGGTCAGCTCAAAGGTGGTGCTTTGACCGGGCGCTAACTGCTTCACGCGACCCTGCTCTTTTTCAATGGTGACCGGATAGGCGTAGTTGGTGCCCGGCTCAATGCCGGTAACATAGCCCTGTTTCAGCGTGTCCGTGTTCTTCCACATCGTCAGCAGGGGCAGCTGGTGGGTGTCGAACTCAATAGATGCGCCTTTGTCGCCTTTGCTGTTGATCACCGCCGCCAGCGTTTTGCCGCTGCTGTCCGCTTTTGGCACCAGGTTAAACACCATCTCATCAAAGTCTTTGGTCGGCGCGTCGTAGGTGTTCCACGCTTTCAGGCCGGTTTTCGCATAGTCGTTAAAAGGCGAAACCGACTTCAGCGGGGCGATAAAGCGCGCATCTTTTTCCAGAATCGGCGTGCCGAAGTTGCTGTGATAAATAATTTGATAGTCGTGCGGATAGTCGCCGCGGTTGGTCAGCACGTCATGCAGGGTAAAGGATTTAGCGCCGGGCACGTAACGCAGCTCGGTCCAGGTCTCCAGATTCGCCTTTTTAAAGGTGTTCTCTTTTAGCAGACCGCGCACGCGAATTTCATGCGGCGCCTTCTCATCGACCGTGACCTCAACGCGGGACGCTGGCGTATTGCCCGCTTTACCGTGCAGGGTATAAATCCTGCCGTCTTTGGTCACCGGATGCCCGGTCCACTCGTAGCCGCAGCGCACCATCATTTCGTTGAATCCTTCCAGCCAGCCTAACCCGTTGCGGCTTTCGAGATTGATATAGGCTGGATTCACCACCTCGTTGACCGGCGAATCCCAGCCCAGCCGGACGCCATCGCCATTTACATGCAGCAAATCCATGCCGCGCGTCGGGCTCAGGGCGATAGTCAGGCCATTTTTACTGGTGATGGTCAGCACCTTAGAACCTTCCTGCTTGCCGCCGTGCAGGACTTTCTGCTGTAAGCTGAAAGCGTCGCCGGAGAGCTTCAGCTCTTTACTGTCAACCTGCCAGTTTCCCTTGTCCGTGCCGGCTTCAGCATCCGTCAGCACCCACGTCTGTGCTGCTGCCTGACCACTGATTGCTGCCATAACCATGCCTGCTAAAAGTGCCTTTTTCATTTTTCCGCATCCCGTTGCTGAATTGATTTAGCTTAAGTCGGGTCAGAGTATAAATAGCTGCCCCAGGAAAACGTGATGAGGTTCACCTGACACGATTTTCCGTCGAAAGGATGAGATAATTCAGATCTGCGTCACAGGTTTTTGCTCGCAGAACAAGCGATCAGAGCGATAAACAGAAGCAAAGAGCAAGGGAAAGGTGTTTTAGGTAAATCGTTTCAGCTTTTAGTCAGCTTGTTTGCCGCGCAAAATGCAGGTGAATGAGTCGCAAATTTATCTTTCGTTCAGGCCTGCTTTGCTTTTTAACGTCGCCAGGCTGCTCGCGTCCTTTAATCACGCCCGCCGTCTTCATAGCCGCGACTAACACCCCTGCGTACAGTCGCTTCATTCCGCTGTCACCCTGACTCCTCGACTGCTCAAAAGTGGCGATCGCCCGGTCGTTGCGCGCCATAGCGAGGGTTGATTGCACGGCGATGCGTTGGGATCGCCGTTATTTTCTGGCCGCCCGGGGGTGCCGCGTCGCTGTGATCAGCGCCTTATTATGCATCCTGCAGCCGGGTCAGGATGCGGATCCTGAAGAGGTAAATAAGGGCGCACAGCATCAGGCTGAGCAAGGCGGTGCAGATAAAAACGCCGGCACCGGTCAGCGCCAGCATGACGCCGCCGATCAAGGGGCCGGCAGCGATCCCCAGCGTCGACAACATAGAGGCGCCCAGGTAGGCACCGCGATGCTTTGCCGGCGCCAGCTGATCGAGCAGGATGTTCAGGTTCGGCATAAGAATCGCTTCTCCCAGGCTAAAGACGCCGGTGACCGCCAGCCACAGCCAGATTTCCGTTGAGCGCACGGAAAAAAAGCATATCTGCGACAGGGCGAAAATGAGTCCGCCCAGCAGAATGCGTTTCGGCAGGTTTATCTGCGCCATAAACCGCACAATAAATGTCTGAAACAGCAGCACGGTACAGGCATTGGTGACCAGTATCAGGGTGATCAACTTCACTGCCGCGCCGCCGTCAAGCGACAGCAGGTACTGGGGCAGTATGGCTTCGTAATGGATAAACACCACGCTGCATAAAATGCTGCACAGCAGCGCCGCAATATAGGTTTTATCCCTGGCGATAATACCCACCATCTGGTTCAGCTTCACCGGCGGCTCGCTGCCAGTCTGCGGCTCGCTCAGCAGTTTACCCGCCGGGATAAACAGCAGCACGTAAGCGAAAAAAGGCAGATAGCTCAGTCCGGTTATCAGAAAGGTTCCCTTTTGAGAGGTCAGGCCAAAAACGATCCCCACCAGCGGGCCAAACACCGCCGCGACGTTAATCAGGTAGTAGCGCATTTGCAGCGCAAGCGCACGGCGACGACGATCGCCCAGCAAATCGCTCATCAGCGCGCGCAAAGGGGGATCGACCCACGCGAAGGAGACGCCAATAATCATCAGGCCGACGATAAACAGCCCCAGCCCGGTGGCCTGCGCCAGGGTGACATATCCCAGCGCGGAAAAGGCGCAGCCCAGCAGCAGGATCACGCGTCTGCCCAGTCGGTCCGATAGTTGTCCGCCGTACATACCCAGCGCCACTGAGAACAGCGCGCTGCTGGTCATCGCCATGCCAATGGCGATCGGCGACAGGTGATAATTTTGCGTCATGATGACGGCGATAAATGGCCACGCCATAAAATAGCTAAACCGTATAACGAGCGTAAAAAAGAGCAGCGCATGGACAGTCGCCGGGAAGGATTTTAACGTCTGGAACAGACCCGGTTCCGCGCTCGCGGCAGCGGCGTGTTTCGTCGGCATACTTTATCCCTGTAATGGTTTTTATTAACACGCTGGAATGCTGATGAATATAACTAATTAAATATTAATAAGATTATTATCAGGCTGCGGCAAGATAAATGTTATTAAACTGTTTAATTCGTCAGCTTATGATGTGAAGGCGGGTGGTAGCAGAGAAATATAAGGTAAAGCGCGAAACAGATAATTAAATGCGGAAGTAAGTACTGAAATAACCTGTGGCCGGCGCTTTTCAATACATACCTAACTCCTCTTATCAGTGATGCCAGTCACAGTAATCGCTGAAGCTCTGACAATACGAGTCGATAACCCATGCTCAGCGCCTCTTTTAACGCTGAGTAGGGATCATGAGTACTGATTGCGAACGGACCTGCTTTTAGCCCTCCTTTTTTTTACAACACCAGCCTATGCACGCCTTTTAATTACAGTGGAAATAATAATATGTCTGCTCTCAAGACAATGGGTAAACGCCTTTTCGGTTCAGGTTTCGCAGGCGCGTCTCAGCCCGCCAACGGCATTTTCAACTGCGAGAGCCTGCCGGCCTCGCTCTCTGCGGCAGGTCTCAGACCGCGCGCGGCGGGGGTATTGCTGACGTTCGTGCCGCCCGAGGCCGATTTCCAGAAGGTCAGCCAGGCCTGGCAGCGCTTTTCCTCGGCGGATTTAACCGTGATTACGCTCTCCTCTAACGGCGCGCTCAGCGCCAGCGGCAGGCAGACGACCTACTGCAAAGGAGACGGCCAGGAGGGGAGCTGGCTCTGGCTGCCCCGTAGCCTGGTTGCGGAACATGAAACCCATATCGTTGACCTCCATCTCAGCGACACCCACACGGCGACCGATCGCATCAGCGCGATCGAGCAGGAGCTGGCCGCGCTCAAGCTGCGCATGCCGCTCTCTGCCGATCGCACCTTTGCCATGATCTACTGCGACGGGCTGTCGGCGTCGGAGGGATTTTTGATGCAGGCCTGGTACAACAGCGGCCGTTTTCCCTGCCTGGCGATCGGCGGCTCGGCGGGCGGGCGCGTCACCTTCGACGGCACCTGGATCGGCGTAGGCGGTCGCGTGCTGCAGGGGAAAGCGGTGATCGTTTTCTGCCGCATGGCGGCGGGCAAATCTTTTGCTCCTTTTAAAAGCCAGAACTTTGAGCCGTTGAATAAGAGCTGGTTAATCGCGGAAGCGGATCCCGTTACGCGCACCCTGACTTCGGTGTTCAATCAGCAGGGGCAGCAGCAGCCCTTTACCCAGGCGCTGGCGGAGCATCTGGCGTGCAATGAACAGCAGCTTACCGAGCGGCTGAAAGGGTTGACCTTCGCCGTTAAGGTGGGCGAGGCGTTCTTTATTCGCTCCGTGGCGAAAATGGAGAGCCGCAGCGTGCAATTTTTTTGCGACCTGGAGTTCGGCGACCGGCTCTATCTGATGCGCGAAACCGATTTTAAACAGGCGACGCTGCGCGACTGGCAGGCGTTTACCGGGCGCCACGGCAAACCGGCGGCGATCCTGATGAACGACTGCATACTGCGCCGCGCAGGCAACGCCGATCGGCTGCACGACGCCCACTTTTTCAAAGGCATTCCCGCCGCCGGCTTCTCCAGCTTCGGCGAAATCCTGGGCGTGCCGATTAACCAGACGCTCTCTGCGCTGGTGTTTTTCAATCACGACGCCAATGCGATGGCGCAATTTCCCGTGGAGTATGCCAGCTATGCGGCGCATTACGCCCAGCGCGCGCTGCGCCGCTGGGAGGCGCTGAACCGCGTGCAGTCGGGCGTGCTGGCGCGCGTGGTGAATTATCAGCAGGAGCTGGCTCCTATCGTGCAGGCGCTGCCGGTGCTGGAAGCGGCGACCCAGAGCCAGAGCGAAGCGCTTACGATGGCTGAAAGCGCTATCCGCGGCATCAGCGATATCGCCAGAGAAAGCCAGCAGGCGCAGAGCCGTTTAGGCGAGGGGCTGGACGATCTGGAGGAGATATCAAACGGCATCAATGTCATTACGCATGGCATCAGCAATATCGCTTTCCAGACCAATATTCTGGCGCTTAACGCGGCGGTGGAGGCGGCGCGCGCGGGCGAAGCGGGCAGGGGATTCGCCGTGGTGGCGGGAGAGGTGCGTCGTCTGGCCCACTCGTCTAAAGAGCAGGCGGAAGCCACGGCGAGCAATATCGACGATGCGGTGAGCACCATTTCACGCATTCGCGACGTGGCCACCAATACGGTGCAAACCGCCACCGATATGGCCGAGCGCAGCATTCTCGCGGCCGATAGCATCGCGGCGATGAGCCATCGCACGCGCGAAGAGCGCGCAGACATGGCGAAACAGCTGGATAGCCTGCGCACCCTGACCGCTGGCATGGACGCCATGCAGGAAGCGGTGGCAGAGCTGAAAGTGCTGCAAACCCTCTCAACCCGCCGGTAAGGCACCGCTGGCGCAGCTCTCTGGAGAAGGGCTGCGCCGAAGACGAAGCGGAGCCCTAAGCCTCAGATGCTGTTCCGCCTGCGGCGGGTTTGCGTCGCTCGACGATCCTGACTACTGTTTCTGAATACTCTTTTACGACGACCGGCGAAGCCTGGCAGGAGGAGCGATGAAGCGCGATGCATTAAATGAAGATGATTACGACGAAGTCTGCCGCGTCATTGGCGATGCGGTGGTCGTGCTGGCCGAATCGGGCCATGAGACCAAACGGGAAGAGCTTTCCGCACTGCTGAAGCGCGCGCGGCAGCACCGTTCTCACAGCGAGCGCGATGAGCAGCGGATGCTGGAGCACGCGATCCGTCTGGTTAAGCCTTAAACGCTGGCCGCTATGCCTGCTGCGCCAGCAGCCCCTGGCGGCTGGCGGGATACCAGCTCACCAGAAAATGCCGCAGGTGATCGAGGCACCACTCCGCCTCGTCGCGCTGCTGGCAGTAGTACATTACCGTCACCTTTTCATACTCCCGCGCGCGTTGACGCAGCGGCGACCAGCCCCAGTCCAGCACGCAGCGGGCGTAGTTAATCAACGCCTCCGGCTGCATATCGTGCTGCGTCGCCTGCTCGCGCAGGTAGCGTCCGAAAGCCTGGTCGAGGCTTAGCGTCTCTTGCCGGGCGACCGGCAGGTCGGGACGGAAAGCGAAATCGATAAAGCCGCATACCGCATCGTCGCGCTGCTGCCAGTCGCACGCCAGCGTCATAAATAGCCCATCCTGCAGATTGATCTCTTCCAGCAGACGCCGAAGATTCGCCGACTGCGCCAGCACCGCGATCTCATCGATGCGCTCTGTTTGCAGCGTGAGATCGATGCCGCACGGGTTGAGCGAACCGTCCTCGTTGCGCGTGGCGGGGAAGGGGAAATCGATGTAGCCGTTGTTGTCCAGTCGCTTTTCCATGGAGGGTGAGCCTGCAGCCTGACGAGCCACGACAATAAACTATCTGGCCGCCGGACGCACGCCTAAGGGCACGTCCAGGTGATCATGGTGTCTTCGTGGGGATTGATCAGGCGGAACTGCTTATCCGACAGCCGCTGGGCGTAGTAGCCTTCGGCGGTGACGGCGGAGGGGATATATTTGAAACGATCCAGCGACTGCAGTGTCCCACTCTGCACGTTGACGCCGTCGCGGCTGACGGTGAAGGCGCTGACGAGGTCGAAAATCGTCGCCTGCGTCTGCCCCATCGGCTGGCCGTAAATAGTGCTGACTTCGCCAGCGCACTCGACCCCTTTCGGGCCGGAAGCGCAGCCGGCAAGCAGCGTAATAAAAGTGAAAACGGTGAGTCGCAACATATCCTGTACCTGCTTCGATCCCTGGGTATCCCGTGGCGCTAATTTTGACGCGTTGCGTCCCGGCTATTGTGATCATAGCAGGTCTGGCGCGGCATCCCATTTGCAGTTCGATTAATAGTTAAGCGTTAAACGTGCCAAAGGGTGACTTGAGTAGCATATTAAAGGTATTCTTGCCATCTTTGCGCACCAGTTGGGCGATTTAAGGGAAACTGAATGAAAGAAGAAGAAGCCAGTCTAATGATTATCCGTCATGCGATCGAGAGGCTTGAAGCGGAAAAGAAGCAGCAGGTGATCTCCTGCGTGGCGGCCATCCGCGATGTTATGCAGGGATACGACGAGGAGGACGCCTCGCTGGCGTTAATGCTGGTCGCCGCAGAGGTTGCGGCAGAATAAACGTCAGCCCGGGGCTGCATGATGCGGCGCCGGGCTTTTAGCGGTTCATCTCACTCACCAGCCAGCGGTGGATCACGCTGACAATCCACGCCTGCTGCGCGTCGTCCAGCGGCTGATGAGCAGCGATGCCGTGCCACTTCGCCAGGCAGCCGCGACAGCAGGTCGCCGTAGCATGCTGGGCGATAAACACCGGATGACCGCGCATCGGCGTCTGCTTTCCGTCATTCTTCGGCTCCGCCTGCGCCAGACGCTGCGCGACAAAATCCGCCGCATGCCTGTCGATCACCTCCGGCCCTTTCGCCAGACAGTATTCACGCTCCTTCACGCCCAGATGAAAGCGCCGCCGAAATGGCGACTGCGCCAGCCGCTGAAACAGGGCATCTTGCCGATCCATAGAATCTCCTTTAGGAATCAATGCGCTTTAAGTCTCTTCCTGGTTTCGCTTTGGCGAGGCTGTGCTAAACCTAAAGCGAACCTAGGAAGGAGGAAATATGAAAAAAACAGTTATGGCGATCGGTATTCTGAGCGCGGGCCTGATGCTGGCCGGCTGCGCGAATGACCACGTGCTGCACACCAACGACGGCCGCACTATTGTGGCGCAGGGCAAGCCGAAGGTAGATGACGACACCGGTATGATCACCTACAAAGACGTCTACGGTAAAGAGCAGCAAATCAATCGCGACAGCATTAAAGATATGTCGCAGGTCGGAAATTAACGACAGCTTTTGTCACACTTCGGCCCGCCCGGCGCGGGCCGTTCCGCTTTTTCCCGCCGTCTGATGTGATACTCTGAAAATAGTTAACCAAATCAGAGCATAACTTCGACGGAGCCCGAAAATGAAAGCCACTCTGTTCACACTCGGCCTGCTGAGCTGCGCTATTGCGCCCGCCTGGAGCGAAACCCAGTTCCAGATTACCTGTCCCGGCCGTCCCACCATGACCATCTCGCACGCCGCCTATGGCCTGAGCACGCTTAGCTGGCCGCAGCACCATTTTCAGATTGCCGCCGGAAAGCAGCATACCCGGCTGAAGGACGGCGATAGCGTCGCCATCACCCGTTTTCGCAACGGCGACCAGCTGATTGTCAACAAAGCGAGCGACGAGACCTTCTTCGTTTACCGCGACAGTAACCGGCTGTTACCCTGTAGCCGCAGCGAAACGCGCGATGTCGATCAGCTATCGCTGGAGCCGTACGACGATCGCGACCATCCGCACTCTTAACCCGCTTTAGCTGGAGAGTCTATGCAACTGAACGTTACCGATGCGGTCACGCATCAGGATCTGGATGAAGTGCGCCTCGGCCTGAACGCCTTCAACAGCCGCTTTATCAATATCGACGAGATCAAAGCCATCGGCGTGTTCGTCACCGACGAGCATGGCAAAAAAAGGGCGGGGCTGACCGGCTCGACCACCGGCAACTGGCTGCGTATCGATATGCTGTGGGTCAGCGACGCGCTGCGCGGGCAGGGCGTCGGCACGCAGCTGATCGGGGCGGCGGAAGAGGAGGCGCGCCGACGCGGCTGCCGCTATGCGCAGGTCGACACCGCCAGCTTTCAGGCGCGCCCGTTCTATGAAAAATTAGGCTACAGCCTGCGTTTCAGTCTGGATAACTACCCGCGCCACCATCAGCGTCACTATCTCAGCAAGGCGCTGTAATCACAAAGGCGGCTGCTGGCGCATATCCAGCGGCTGCTGCTCCGCCTCGTCAATCGCCGCCAGCCAGCTTTGCAGCGTCACCTCGACCCATGAAAGATGGCCGCGCGTGGTGCTCATCAGCACCACATCGGGCCGCAGCGTGCGGTAAAACTCCAGCGACTGCTTTAGCTCGTGCGGATTGCTGTCCGCCACCAGCACCGTGATCCAGCGATGGTGATCGCGCGTCAGAGTGTCGCCGACAAACAGATAGCTGCGACCCAGCGGCGAAGAGTAGAGAAAGCTGCTGCTGCCTGGCGTGTGGCCCGGCGTCGGCAGCAGATGGAAGTCGCCGAAGTGCGTCTCCTGATGGCTAAAGGTGTCATCCGGCTCCAGCACCCGGCTGACGGGGCCGAGAGAGCGGCTGTGGCAGTAGAGCGCGCTGCTGAAGCGCTGCTGGATCACGGCGGCGCCGGGCGCCGCTTCGTGCCAGTGGGTCAGGTAGTGGCGGATCACGCCGCCCTCGTCGGCCAGCACCTCATGATCGAGCGGGTGCTCCACGCGGCCAATCAGCAGGTTGCCGCGCGGGTGGCGCAGCATAAAGCCGTGCATCATTAAATCATTAACGGCATCTTCCGCCGGAAATTCCGGCGTGGAGATCCACAAATCGTCGTACAGCGGCTTCAATGGCGATCTCCCTGAGAACGGCTTAATGCTCGGGTAATACGGGATGGCCAGTGGCCTGCAGTTCGGCCTGATGGTTCGCCACGCGCAGACGGGCGCGCGCGCCTAGCGGCAGCGTTACGGTATCCGCATCATGACCAAAGGCCAGATCGCTTATCACCGGCAGGCCGGTGACGTCGCGCAGATAGTGCCAGACGCTGGCGAAGTCGAACCCGTTGTCATAGTCGCTGAGCGCGCTGCTGGTAAAGCTGCCGGTGATGATGGCGCGCTGTCGCGCCAGGATGCCGCTCTGCTGCAGCTGGATCAGCATGCGTTCGATGCGGAACGGATGTTCATTGACATCCTCGATCACCAGAATGCCGTCGTCGAACTGCGGCAGCCAGGGGGTGCCGATCAGCGAGCAAATCATCGCCAGATTGCCGCCCCACAGCGTGCCCTGCCACTCGCCGGCGTCCGGCGTCTCGCTGCGCCAGCCAACATTGACTGTAGGCGAAGTCAGCGCCTGCCAGAAGTGCGTCAGGGTAAAATCAGATAAAACCTCCGCGCCGAAATTGCCGGCCAGCATCGGCGCGCTAAAGCTCACAAGGCCGGTCTGCGCCAGCAGGGCGAGCTGCAGCGCGGTAAAATCGCTGTGGCCGCACAGCGCCAGCGGCTGATTCAGCAGGCGGCGCTGCAGCCCGACGTAATCGACCTGCGCCAGCAGGCGGCTGGCGCCGTAGCCGCCGCGCACCGCCAGCACGATGTCGGGCAGCGTCTCGAGCTGCGCCAGCCGGTTGAATTCAGCGAGACGTTCGGCGTCGGTGCCAGCGAAACGCTGAAAGCGGCGGCCGATGGTTTCCAGGTTTTCGACCTGATGGCCCGCCGCACGCAGCCGCTCGACGCCGCGCCAGGCGGCAGGCTGGTTGTGACAATATCCGGAGGGCGAAATGAGATGAACGGAACGAGAAATCATAAGGCTATTCCTGCGGTTAGCGGGCGATTAACAGGCCGATGATGACGAAAAGCGCGAGGGAAGTCACTTCGCGACACGGTTTTTTACGCAATTAGGATAAACGGTAATTTTGCTGCGGCGCGCGCCAGGTATGATAGCCTGCGACCACACTGCATCAGGATGAAAAATTGGTGAAATTTCGATATCTTGCCCTTTCCGCGCTGCTGCTGGCGGGCTGCGCCAGCGAACCGTCAAAACAGGTCGTTAAGCAACGCAACACGCCGCTTACTCAGGCGCCACCGTCGAATATCAACGCGACCTGGGCGATGTTCACCGAAGATGCCGCCAGTCATTATGGCGTTGATGAGAAACTGCTCAGCGCCATTATCACTGTCGAATCGGGCGGTAACCCCGGCGTCGTCAGCCGATCCAATGCGGTGGGACTGATGCAGATTAAAGCCGCGACGGCGGGCAGGGAAGTCTATCGCGTGCAGGGGCGCCGCGGTCAGCCGTCGAACGCCGAGCTGCGCGATCCGGCGAAAAATATCGATATCGGCGCCGCCTATATCAAGATCCTGCAGGAGTCGGCGCTTTCCGGCATTCGCGACCCGCTGACGCTGCGCTACGCCACGATCGTCTCCTACGCCAACGGCGCGGGCGCGCTGCTGCGCACCTTTTCCCGCGACCGCGACCGGGCTATCGCCATGATCAACGCCATGTCGCCGGACGAGTTCTACCAGCACGTTCAGAACAAGCATCCCGCCGCGCAGGCGCCGCGCTACCTGTGGAAGGTCACCACGGCGTACCGCACTATTTAACGCCTTTTAACGCCTTACTCCACCAGCAGCCGCGCGGTGGGGTAATCGACGATCAGCACGTTAACGTAGCCGCCGCGCAGCGCGCCGCGGATGGCGTGCGCCTTCTCTTTGCCGCCCGCCAGCGCCACCACCTGCGCGCAGTTGCGCACCTGCGCCAGCTCCATGCCGATGACCGGATCCTCTTCCGCGCTCAGCACCGGTTCGCCCTGCGCATCGAAGTAGTGCAGGCAGATATCGCCGACCGCGCCGCGCTGCGCCAGGGTGCGCAGCATCTCCTCGTCATAATAGTTGCCGGAGTTGCGCAGCAGCGCCGACGGCTCCAGATCGCCGATGCCGACGATAGCCAGATCCACCTGGTCAAACTTCTCCAGCACCTCCGCGACGTCCGGGTTGGCCGCCAGCCGCTGGCGATCCTGCACCGAGTGCTCGATCGACTGCGACGGCAGTAGCCAGGAAGGGCAGTTCAGCAGCGCTGCGAGGTTCTGCGTCAGAATCGTCGCCTGCACGTTGCCGTTGGCGCCGACGCCGCCCAGCAGCTGGATCACCCCTTTGCAGGCGGCGTTAAAGGGGTGCAGCGCATCCACCATGGCGCGGATGGTGCCGCTCCAGGAGGAGATGCCGATCAGCTCGTCGGCGCGCAGCCGCGTCTCCAGATAGTGCGCTGCCGCCGAGCCGATCGCCTGCTTGATCTGCTGCGAAGAGGCGTTTTCCGGCACGTCGACCACAATCGCCTGCGGCAGCCCATAGGTCTGCTCGATCGCCTTCTCCAGCGCCGGAAAGATATTGGCGGGCGGCACGACGCTGATCTTCACCACGCCCTCTTTCACGCTGCGGTTGAGAATGCGCGAGACAAAAGACTGCGACAGCTTCAGCATCTGCGCGATATCTGACTGTTTCATCCCTTCGCTGTAGTAAAGCGTGGCAATCTTCACCATCAGCCGTTGCTCATCCTGTTTCGCCATTCATCCTTCCTCTCTGTGTCGGCCTGGTATTGTTAACCAGGATGGGGGAAATCACAACGCGTGACATTTTGTGATCGTTTTCGCTTTTTAAACAATCGGGGTTGCGCGCCCGCCTGAAGCGGGTGCATAGTCATCTTGCATATAAAATCGCAATTGAATATTTATTCAAGCGGAGAATAACCGATGAACGCACCCCTCGTCAAAATTACCCTACTGGCTTCACTGATGGCGCTCTCGACCGCCGCGCTCGCCGCCGATAAAGGCCTGCTGGCGATCATTACCCCGTCGCACGACAATCCCTTCTTCAAAGCGGAAGCGGACGGCGCGCAGGAAAAGGCTAAGGCGCTCGGCTACGCCACGCTGGTGGCGTCGCACGACGACGACGTCAACAAACAGAACCAGCTGATCGAAACCGCCATCGCGCGCAAAGCCAAAGCGATCATTCTCGATAACGCCGGGGCGGACGCCACCGTCGGCCCGGTGCAGAAAGCCAAAGATGCCGGCATCCCTACCTTCCTGATCGACCGCGAAATCAACAAAACCGGCATCGCCGTGGCGCAGATCGTTTCCAACAACTATCAGGGCGCGCAGCTCGGCGCAGAGAAGTTCGCCAAACTGCTGAACGGCAAAGGCAGCTACGTCGAGCTGCTGGGCAAAGAGTCCGACACCAACGCGGGCGTACGTTCGCAGGGCTATCACGACGTGCTGGACGACTACGGCGACATGAAGATGGTGGCGCAGCAGAGCGCCAACTGGAGCCAGACCGAGGCGTTCAGCCGCATGGAGACCATTCTGCAAAAGAACCCCAACATTGTCGGCGTGATCTCCGGCAACGACACCATGGCGCTGGGCGCGGAGGCGGCGCTGAAGGCGGCGGGCAAAACCAACGTTATCGTGGTGGGCTTCGACGGCAGCGATTACACCCGCGACTCCATTCTCAACAAAGGCAATATCAAGGCGACGGTGCTGCAGCCGGGCTGGGCGCAGGCGCAGATGGCGGTGGAGCAGGCGGACTACTACCTGAAAAACGGCAAAGCCCAGAAAGAAGAGAAGCAGCTGATGGACTGCGTGCTGATTGACGACAGCAACGCAGCGAAGCTGAAAAACTTTAACCTGGCGAAGTGACCGGAGGCGGCATGAAACGGAGCAGAGCGATGCTGGCGATCACCCTGGCGCTGACGGTAAGCGGCTGTACCGTGGTGGATCTCGACGCCAGCGGCAACCCGATCATGCCGAAAGATCCCCATGCGAAACCGAGCTACAGCAGCCAGACGCCGCAGCAGATCGCGCAGGCGAGCTGGCAGAGCCGGGTGCTCGACGCGGCGCAGCAGCGCGCCATGAGCTGGGCGGATATGGAGACCAAAAGCGGGACGGTGAAGGCGGGCGGCAGCGAAAGCGTCTTTGTGCGCGCCAGCGGCAGGGTGGCGGCGGTGGACGAGAGCAACAGCCGCGAGCGCACCCTGACGCTGACCCTGAACGGCAGGCCGGTAACAGTCAGCCTCGGGCCGGTGATCCGCAGCAACGCGCTGCGCGATGCGGCGGGTTTCCGCTTCGAGGAGTTCACCAATCAGGTGCAGTACGCGCAGCTGACCCGCGCGCTTAACCGCCACGCGGTGCAGCAGCTGCCGAAGGTCGACGCCAGCTGGATCGGCAAACCGGCGCAGGCGCTGCTGGCGGTCGAGATGGGCCACGGCGTGGTTAACGACGTGGTGGCGGTAGAGCTGAAGCAGGGAGAGGCGCCATGAGTGACGACATCATCCTGAAGGCAAGCAATATCACCATGCTTTTTCCCGGCACGCTGGCGCTGGACCGCGTCGACTACCGCGTCTGGCGCGGCAAGGTCAACGTGATTATCGGCGAAAACGGCGCGGGCAAATCGACCCTGATGAAAATCCTCGCCGGGGTGCAGCAGCCCACCAGCGGCGAGCTGTTCCTCAACGGCGAAAAGGTGGTGCTGAGCAGCACGCGCGCCGCCGCCGCGCTCGGTATCGGCATGGTGCATCAGGAGCTGAACCTGTTTGAAAACCTGTCGGTGGCGGAGAATATTTTTCTCGGCCGCGAGCTGCAGCGCGGCATCCGCCCCATTAACGAAGCGGAGCAGGAGCGCCGCGCCGCCGCGCTGATGGCGCGCCTTGACCAGCCCATTTCGCCGAAAGAACCGGTCGGCAACCTCAAGGTCGGGCAGCAGCAGCTGGTGGAGATCGCCAGGGCGCTGGCGGAAGACGCCGATATTCTTATCCTCGACGAGCCGACCTCGGCGCTCAGCAAAATCGAAGTGGAAATCCTGTTCCGCGTCATCCGCGAGCTGACGCGGCAGGGCGTCACCCTGATCTATATCTCGCATCGCCTCGAAGAGCTGATGGCGATCGGCGACGTGATCACCATTCTGCGCGACGGCCGCTTTCAGGCGGAAGCGCAGGTCAGCGATATCGACGTGCCCTGGATCGTGCGCGAAATGCTCGGCAGCGAGCCGATGAGCAACTTTCTGCCGGACGGACGCACCTTCGGCGCGGCGGTGCTGGAGGCGGAGCACATTACCTGCGTCAGCTCCAACGGCAACACGCTGGTGGACGACGTCACCTTTAACGTGCGCGCCGGAGAGATTGTCGGCATCTACGGGCTAATGGGCGCAGGGCGCACCGAACTCTTCGAGTGTCTGCTCGGCAGCGAACGCAACTACCTCGGCAAAATCTGGCTCGACAGCAAGCCGGTGCCGACGCGGCTGCCGCCCGCCGAGCGCATCCGCATGGGCATGAGCCTGGTGCCGGAAGATCGCAAGCGCGCCGGGATTTTCCCGGGATCCTCGGTGGCAAGCAACCTCACCATCGCCAGCCTGTGGCGCCGCCTGACGCACCGCTTCGCCATCGCCCGGCAGGAAGAGCGGGAAGCGGTGACCCGCACCGTCGGCAATCTGGCGATCAAGATCTCCTCGCCGGAGGTGGCGATCAGCGCCCTGAGCGGCGGCAATCAGCAGAAGGTGGTGATCGGCCGCTCGCTGCTGACCAACCCGCGGCTGCTGCTGCTGGATGAACCGAGCCGCGGAATCGACGTCGGCGCCAAAGGGGAAGTTTTTCGCATGATGGTGCAGCTGTCGGAGCAGGGCATTGCGGTGCTCTTCTCCACCTCCGATTTGAAAGAGATCATGGCGGTGGCCGATCGCATCCTGGTGATGTCGGGCGGCAAACTTACGGCTGATATTCCGCGCGGCGACGCGGAAGAGTCAGCGCTGGTGAAAGCAAGCGCACAGGGGTTCTGAGCATGAAAGGCAACAACGCTATGACGATGGCAGGCCAACCGGCGAAGGCGTTTAACTCGCGCGAGAGCATTATCCTGCTGCTGCTGAAGCTGCGCACCTTTATCGCGCTGTTTTTGATTGTCGGCTTCTTCGCGATCGCCGTGCCGGACTTTCTCGCGCTCGGCAGCCTGGTGATTATGGTGAAGCATATCGCCATCAACGCCTTTCTGGCGCTGGGCATTACCTTCGTGATTATCACCGCCGGCATCGACCTCTCTATCGGCGCGACGCTGGGGCTGTGCGGCATGATCGCCGGCTGGCTGATCACCAAGGGGATCGTGCTGCCGATGTTCGGCATCGCCATCTTTCCCAGCGTCTGGGTCATCGTGCCGCTGGTGCTGCTGGTAGGCGGAGCGATCGGGGCGGCCAACGGCTGGATCATCACCCGCTACAACGTCGCGCCCTTTATCTGCACGCTCGGCACCATGTATATCCTGCGCGGCGCGGCGATGCTCACCTCGGGCGGCGAAACCTTCCCCGGTTTGCAGGGCAATCCGCTGCTCGGCAACACCGGCTTCGACCGCATCGGCGCCGGATCGCTGCTCGGCCTGCCGTACGCCATCTGGATGATGATCGTGCTGGCGCTGGCGATCGCCTATATCGCCCGTCGCCTGCCGTTCGGCCGCCAGGTCTATGCCATCGGCGACAACGAGCGCGCCGCGGAGCTTTCCGGCGTCAAAGTGAAGCAGGTGAAAATCTGGGTCTATACGCTTTCCGGCTTCTGCGCGGCGATAGCGGGCATCGTGGTGTCGTCGCAGCTGGTAGCCAGCCATCCCGCCAACGGCACCTCGTTCGAAATGAACGCCATTGCGGCGGTGGTGCTGGGCGGCACTTCGCTGGCGGGCGGGCGCGGCACTATTCTCGGCACCCTGGTCGGCGCCTTTGTTATCGGCTTTCTCGCCGACGGCCTGATCATGATGGGGGTCAGCGAATTCTGGCAGATGGTGATCAAGGGCATCGTTATTATCATCGCCGTCATCATCGATCAGATGCAAAACCGCATGCAGCAGAAAGCGGCGGTGGTGGCGCAGAAGGCGCTGATCGAGGAGGGCGCGGAGGCAAAAAGTTAATCGGTGGCGGTGCAGGCTGGCTATTTTGCTGCACCCCCTTTTTTTACTCTTCTCGAATATATATTCGGACGTGATTTTTAATTCAGAGGTGATGTATGAATCCTTTCAAACTTCCGGTCGACGAACTGCAGCGTAAGGCGCGCGCCGTGCGCCGCCGCATTATCCAGCTTAACGCGGGCAGCCCGGCCGGCGGCCATACCGGCGCGGATCTGTCGCAGGCGGATATTCTGACCGCGCTCTATTTCCGCATCCTCGACTGCGCGCCGGATCGCACCGAGGATCCGCAGCGCGACATCTATATCCAGTCCAAAGGCCATGCGGTCGGCGGTTACTACTGCGTGCTGGCGGAGGCGGGCTATTTTCCGGTCGACTGGCTGCCCACCTATCAGCATGCTGATTCGCATCTGCCGGGCCATCCGGTGCGGCAGAAAACCCCGGGCGTGGAGCTGAATACCGGCGCGCTCGGCCATGGCCTGCCGGTAGCGGTGGGGCTGGCGCTGGCGGCGAAAAAAGATGGCAGCAAGCGGCGCATCTTCGTGGTGACCGGCGACGGCGAGCTGGCGGAGGGCAGCAACTGGGAGGCGGCGCTGGTCGCGGCGCACTACGGCCTCGACAACCTGATTATCATCAACGACAAGAACAAGCTGCAGCTGGCGGGCGCGACGCGCGACATCATGAACACCGACCCGCTGCCGGAAAAATGGCGCGCCTTCGGCCTGGAGGTGACAGAGTGCAACGGCAACGACATGGCGCAGGTGGTCGAGACCCTTGAAAGCCTGCCGCAGAACGGCAAGCCGCAGGTCATCGTGGCGCATACCGAAAAAGGCTATGGCGTCTCCTTTATTCAGAGTAAAGCGGAGTGGCATCACCGCGTGCCGAAAGGCGAAGAGATCGAACTGGCACTGGAGGAACTGAAAGATGAGTAATGCGCAACATTTAGCCAGCGTAATGGTGACCGCCTTTATCGACGCAGTGAATCGCGGCGTGGATCTGGTGCCGGTGGTGGCGGACTCCACCTCAACCGCAAAAATTTCGCCCTTTATTAAGGCCTTTCCCGACCGGCTGGTGAACGTCGGCATCGCCGAGCAGACGCTGGTCGGCACCGCAGCCGGGCTGGCGCTGGGCGGCAAGATCGCCGTAACCTGCAACGCCGCGCCCTTCCTGGTGTCGCGCGCCAACGAGCAGGTCAAGGTCGACGTCTGCTACAACAACACCAATGTGAAGCTGTTCGGCCTTAATGCCGGCGCCAGCTACGGCCCGCTCGCCAGCACCCATCACAGCATCGACGATATCGCGGTGATGCGCGGCTTCGGCAACATCGAAATTTACGCGCCCGCCTGTCCGCTGGAGTGCCGCCAGATCATCGACTATGCGCTTGAGCACGTCGGCCCGGTCTATATCCGCCTCGACGGCAAAGATTTGCCGCAGCTGCACAGCGACGATTACCGCTTCGAGCCGGGTAAAATCGACCAGCTGCGCGAAGGCAAGGATATCGCGCTGGTGGCGATGGGCTCGACGGTGCATGAGATCGTTCACGCGGCGGAGCAACTGGCTGAGAAAGGGATCTCAGCGGGTGTGATCAGTGTTCCATCCATCAGACCCTGCGATACCCAACAGCTGCGCAACCTGCTAAATCACTATCCAGCCGCGATCAGCGTGGAGGAGCACAACGTTAACGGCGGCGTCGGCAGTCTGGTGGCCGAGGTGTTGGCGGAAGGGGGCTGCGCCATTCCGCTGCTGCGCCTGGGCATCCCGGACGGGCAGTACGCCATCGCGGGCGATCGCGCCTCCACGCGCGCGTATCACGGCATCGACGCCGCGAGCGTCGTCAACAGCGCAGTGCGCATTTGTGCGGGAGCCTGACCATGGAAGACGCCCTTATTCTGGCGATTGACGAAGGCACCACCAATGCCAAGGCGATCGCCGTCAATCGCCAGGGCCGCGTCGTGGCGCGGGGCAGTCAGCCGCTGACGCTGTCGCATCCGCAGCCGGGGCTGGCGGAGCAGGACGCGCTGGCTATCTGGCAGGCGGTGAAGCAGGCGGTTGCCGACTGCCTGGCGCAGTGCGATGGCGCGCCGGTGGCGGCGGTGGCGATCAGCAATCAGCGTGAGTCGGTGCTGATCTGGCAGCGGCGCGACGGCAAGCCGCTCACGCCGCTGGTAAGCTGGCAGGATCGGCGCTCGGAAGCCTTTTGTCGCGACCTGCGCGCCGCGGGCAACGCCTCGCGCATAACCGGGCTGACCGGGCTGGCGGTGGATCCGATGTTCCCGGCGGCGAAGCTTACCGGCATGCTGACGGCGATCCCGGACGGCGCGGCGCGCGCGGCGGCGGGCGAACTCTGCATCGGCACGGTCGATAGCTGGCTTGCCTGGCAGCTCAGCGCGGGCGAGGTGTTCGTTACCGATCACGCCAACGCTGCGCGCACTCAGCTTTATAGTCTGCACAGCGGCGGCTGGGACGATGAGCTGCTGCGTCTGTTTCAGCTGCCGCGCGCCGCGCTGCCGACTATCGTGCCGTCGGCCAGCGAGCAGGGCGCGGTGGCGATTAACGCTATTCCGGGCCTGGCGCCGGGCACGCCGATTCTGGCGCGCATCGGCGATTCCCATGCGGCGCTGCAGGCGCAGCGGCGCGGCGACGAAGAGGTGGTGAAGGCGACCTACGGCACCGGCTCTTCGCTGATGATGTCGATGGCGACGCCGCTGCTCACTGATAACGGCCTGAGCACCACCGTAGCCTGGCACGACGGCGCGCTGCGCTTCGCCTTCGAGGGCAATATTACGCACACCGGCTCCGGCGCGGCCTGGCTGGGCAAGATGCTCGGCATTCAGGACCCGCACCAGCTGACCGCGCTGGCGCGCACCGCCGACAGCAATCAGGGCGTCTATTTTGTGCCGGCGCTCTCCGGGCTGGGCGCGCCCTGGTGGGATCTGCGGGCGCGCGGCATGGTGTGCGGCCTGACCGACGCCGCCACGCCTGCGGTGCTGGCGCGCGTGGCGCTGGAGTCGATCGTGTTTCAGATCGCGGACGTCTTTTTCGCCATGGAGCAGGCGAGCGGCCAGCGGCTGTCGGCGCTCTGCGTGGACGGCAGCGCGACCGCCAACGACTGGCTGATGCAGCTGCAGGCGGACGTGCTGCAGCGCCCGCTGCTGCGCGCGCCCACGGCGGAGGTATCCGCGCTCGGCGCGGCGCTGCTGGCAGGCAAGGTGCTCGGCTGGTGGCGGCAGGGCAGCGAGATGCAGGCGCTACAGGGCGGCACGCGCGTCGAGCCGCGCAGCGAGCAGGCGCAGGCGATGCGGGAGAGCTATCAGGGATGGATAGCGGCGGTGGCGCGCTGCCGGTTTCAGCCGGCGTGATGGCTGACGGCCTGTTAAACAAATTAGAGGCAGGGTGCAGACGTGGGTGACAAGGCCCGATCGCAAAGACGCAAAAAACGTCATCCCTGACCGCTCGTCCCGCGCGTTTACGCCCCTCATCCCTGAGGGGGCGCCCGTCACCGGGCCAACGCGTTGCGTTGTTCAAAAACGCTCCCGGCGTTTTTGTCCTTGTCGCGGGACGCTTTGCTCTTCGGTCCATGTCACCCACGTTTTGAGTTTATTAGCCGCCTGAAAAGAATGGCATGACGATATAACCACTGGGCTCCTAAGCAGCCGCACCATGCCGAAAGGGAAAGGGCGTTTCGCCCGAAGAGCAAAGCGTCGCGGGCCAGGGATGGCCCGCGCCGAGGCGCAGGGATGCTTTATGCCGTCTTTGCGATCGGGCGAAATGCCCTTGACCCATCGCGAAACGCAAAGCGACGGGTTTGGGCAAATTACGCCCGCCGCGCCTCTTCCTCATCGTTCTCCGCGCGCAGCATCTCCACCGGCGGAATACGGCCGCCGCTGAACTCCACCTGACGGATCGGGAAGGCGAAGCGCACATCGCGCTGCTCCAGCGCCGCCATCAGCTGCAGGTTAATCTCCTGCTGAATATCCATATATTTGTTGTAGTCGGCGTCAAGCACGAAGTAGACCACCTCGAAGGTCAGCTTCGAATCCTCAAACGCGAAAAAATGCGCGCGGTCGAAGCGGGTCAGCTCAATGCCCTGAATGATCGACTTCACCAGATCGCTCACTTCGCGCACCTGCGCCGAAGGCGTGCCGTAGCTCAGGCCAAAGCGAAACACGATGCGCCGCTGCTGCATACGCTTGTAGTTGTGGATGGTCTGCTGCAGCAGAATGGTATTGGAGCAGACGATCTGCTCGCCGCTCAGGCTGCGCAGGCGCGTGGTCTTCAGGCCGATATGCTCGATAGAGCCGGCAATATCGCCGAACACAATAAAATCGCCGTGCTCGAAAGGTTTATCGAAGCCGATCGCCAGGGAGGCGAAAACGTCGCTCAGCACCGTCTGAATCGCCAGCGCGATGGCGATACCGCCCACGCCAAGACTCGCTACCAGCGCGGTAATATTGATGCCCATATTCGACAGAATGGCGAGCAGCATCATTACCCACACTACCACGCGCAGCAGAATGCCCAGGATCACCGTCGTCACGGGATTGCGCACGTGCACCGGATCGCGCAGCAGATTATGCAGCCACAGCCGGATACCGCAGTCGATCCACATGGCTAGCTGCACGGCGAACGCGAGGAACCAGCCGTGAGAAATAAAACCGTCCCAGCTGGCGGGCACGTCGACGAAACGCAGGGCGATCAGCAGCGAAAAGATCAGCAGCAGCAGCTGGCTGGTGCTGCGCAGGATCTCCACCAGAATCGAGGTGAAGCGCACGTGGCGCTGCTCGCTGTAGCGCGCGATGCGGCTGGAGATAAAGCGTATGGCGCTGCGCAGCAGCCAGTAGATCACCAGCGTGCCCGCGACCACGATAGCGCTATTGATCCAGAAGGTTTGGTTCAGAAAAAGACGTTGAAAATAGCCGGATGAGAGCCAGTTTTCCATTGGGGAGTTTCTCCTTGCTGGGAGCCGGTTTAAAAAAGAGAGCAAGGAGAAGCATAGCCTGGATGCGCCGCGAGACAGCGCAAATCACTGAATAATTACTGAAATCGATTCGCTTTGTCGCGCGCCAGGCGCTCAAGGGCGAAAATAACCTGCTGTAGCTGACGCTCCTGCAACGGCTCGATGGCGGTAAAACGGAAGCTGAGACGCGGCGTGACGCGCGTTTCGTTTTTGCTGGTCACCACGCTGCGCTCGCCGATATGGAGCAGCTGCGCGCCGACCTCGAACTGGCCATATTCGCCCAGCTCGACGTGCAGCTTTTTAAACTTGTCGCCGCTGCTCAGCCCCTCTGGCAGCGCCTCGTCCACCAGCACGCCGATACCGCCCAGCGACAGATCCTGCAGGCGGAAACGCACTTTTTTGCCGTTGGGCCACTCGCTATGACAGTAAAAGATCGGATCGAGCGGTACGGAGATACGGAAAAATTCACGGCGCTGGATCTGCCACAGCAGGTCGGGCAGCGGCGCGCTAAAGGCGGGTAAACCCTCGAAGGTGGTTCTCTCCAGCGACGCGAGGCTGAACTCTACCTTGGCGCCGTAGGTTTCAGCGAAGATGCTCACATCGTTGCAGGAAAGCACATACTCGTTGTCGAGATTATTGCTGCCAAGGTCGAAAACAATGCGATCCTCGTCGGCATCCAGCATACGGCTGATAAACTGACCGCGCGAAAAAGTGACCATTAAAGGCGTCTGAAATCGTAGCAAATCCTTTATCACGCCGAGAACCGCCAGCGTGCCACGTTTGAGATACTGTTCTTTGTCGGCTTCTTTCACTTACTGGCTCCAAAGGGGGCAAATTTGCTGTTATCGGATGCTTTATGCTCTCTCCGTTATCGGCGGCGGGCGCGGAAGCTTTAGGTTCTTAAGTCAATTTTTGTCGCGGTTTATCCTGCACCAGAGAATTTCCCGTCTATACTTAGCTCTGTAATTCTCCTGATTAATCAGGCGGTCACAACCTAAACAAAAGGAAGGAGTAGTAGATGGGTATCATTTCATGGATCATCTTTGGTTTAATCGCCGGTATTCTCGCTAAATGGATCATGCCTGGTAAAGATGGCGGTGGTTTTATCGTAACCGTTATTCTGGGAATCATCGGTGCGGTAGTCGGCGGCTGGATCAGTACCCTGTTTGGCTTCGGCCGAGTAGACGGCTTTAACTTCGGCAGCTTTGTGGTCGCGGTAATCGGTGCCCTTGTCGTGCTGTTTATCTACCGTAAAGTCCGTAGCTAGTACGCATAGCGTAAGAACTGCAACGGGACGACGTTGTCGTCCCGTTTTACTTTCCCCGCTAGAAATCGTATCCCACCGACACCAGCAGCGAACGCTCCGCGCCCCAGTAGCAGTAGCCCGTGCCGTAACAGGCCGCCACATAGTGACGATCGGTCAGGTTATTCGCGTTGACCTGTAGCCACGCGCCGCGCAGCGCGCTGTTCCAGACGCCGAGATCGGCGCGCACCGAGGCATCGAACAGCGTAACCGAAGGCACGCGTCGGCTGTTCTCATTGTCCGCCCACTGTTTGCCGATATAGCGCACGCCAGCGCCCGCGCTGATGCCGCCGTCAAACTGATAGTGGCCCCAGAACGATGCCATGCTGTCTGGCGTCACGTAAGGCGTATGACCATCATTGCCGTCCAGCGTCTCCTTATAGCGCAGGTGGTTAAGGGTATAGCCCGCCACCGTGCTCAGGCGCGGCGTCAGCTGATTGCGCGCCTCCAGCTCGATGCCCTGCGAATGGACTTTGCCGGTCGGCGTGTAGGTGGAGTCGACGATATTGCGCGTGGCGACATCCTTCTGCGTCAGATCGTAGAGCGCCAGGGTATAGAGATCGCGCGTGCCTGCCGGCTGATATTTTATGCCTGTCTCATATTGTTCCGAGGTGGTCGGCTGCAGCAGGTTGCCGTCGGTGCCGGTCAGCGCCGTCGGCGTAATCGCCTGGCTATAGCTCACATAGGGCGAGACGCCGTTGTCGAAGGCGTAGAGCAGCGCCGCGCGACCGCTGACGTGATCGTCCTGCCGGCGCGACGTGCCGCTGTTGTCGGCGACGATGCGGTCGTAGCGGCCGGAGAGATCGAGATGCCAGCGATCCCACGTCATCTCATCCTGAAGGTAGAGGCCGGTCTGGTAGTAGCGGCGCGTCTCGCGCGTCCAGCTATAGTCCGGCATCGGTCCGAGCGCCTCGCCGGTGGCGGCGTTGAGCGCGCTGGCCGCATCGCCCGCCTCGCTTAAATCGTTTTTATAGCGATGATACTCCCCGCCGATCGACAGGCGATGCGCCAGCTCGCCGGTGTCGAACTCCGCCGTGACGCGGTTATCCGTCGCCCAGGCAGAGAGCGACGAGCGCTCGCCGGAGTAGTAGCGGTTAAGGATATCGCTGCCGGGCGCCTGCCAGCCCACCTGATAAACCTGGTCGAGATCGACGTTTGAGTGGCTGTAGCTGCCGGTCGAGGAGAACGACCAGACATCGCTGAAGCGGTGCCGGAAATCATAGCTGTAGATCTGTTCGCGCCGTTTGAACTGGTCAAGGGAGGGCTCGCCGTCGTAAAAGCCGGTGCTGAGTTTCGCGCCGTTGTGAGCGCTCAGCGCGCCATCGCCTGGCACCGAGCCGTGATAGCCGCCTGACGGATCTTTTTGCAGATAGGCGCGCAGCAGCAGCTGCGTATCTTCCGTGGGCTGCCACATCAGCTGCGGCATCAGCGCGTACTTCTCCTCGCGCGTGTGGTCATACTGGGTGTCGCTGTTGCGCGTCATGCCGGTCAGGCGAAACGCCCATTCGTTGTTGATGGCGTTGGTGTAGTCGAAAGCCGCGCCGCGCGTATCCTGGGTGCCGGCCGTCAGCCGGAAGTGGCCCGCTTCGGCGAACTGCGGGCGGCGCGTGGTCTGGTTCACCAGCCCGCCCGGCACCGTCTGGCCGTACAGCGCGGAAGAGGGGCCTTTAATCACGTCGACGCGCTCCAGAAACCAGGGATCGACCTGCAAAACGTTATAGCTGCCGCCATCGCTCATCAGGCGCAGGCCGTCGAGGAAGGTGTTATCGACGTCGCCGCCGTGGAAGCCGCGCAGCGAAATGGTATCGTAGCGGGTCGCCGCGCCGCCGAAGTTGGAGAAAACCCCTGGCGTATAGTTCAGTACCTGATTGAGATCGATGGCGCCTTGATCGTCGATCTGCTGGCGAGCGATCACCGAGACCGACTGCGGCGTCGTGAGCAGCGGGCGATCGCTTTTGGTGGCGCCTGCGCTGGTGGTGGCGAGATAGCCCTGAGTCGGGCCGTCGGCGCTCTCCTGCGGCGAGGCGGTCACCGTCAGCGTGTCGGCCGCCAGGCTGGCAGCGGGCAGAGCGATCGCCAGCGCGCACAGCAGCGCACAGCGGTGAAGGGGATACGGCAGCGTCATGTCCTGTCCTTGTTCGGTCCGCCTGCGGCAGGCGGGACGTGTATGATAAAGATTCTCACAATCAGAGTGAGAATTATTATCAATATGTGAAAAATGTTTCAAGGTTTGTTGAACAGGAGAAGGCAAAAAAGAAAATAAAGGGCCGATAGCGGCCCTTCGTCTGGCAGGGGTTACTTCGCTGTCGCCGCCTGAGGAATATCCTGCGCGCTGTTGCAGGTTTTCTCTTTTGGACAGTACTTGTCGAGCAGCATCAGCGTCACGCCGTTGGTCCAGCCGAAGCCGTCCTGCAGCGGATATTCCCCGCCGCCGCCGCCGCCGAGGTTCGGCCCGTCGACGACATACTTCTCGACCAGCTTATGCTCTTTGTCATAGGTGGTCTGGACGTTCTGCAGGAAGCGCATGCCGACCTGCTGCGCCAGCTGCGGCTTGTTGTAGTGCTCCAGACCCTCTACCGCAACCCACTGCAGCGGCGCCCAGCCGTTAGGCGCGTCCCACTGCTGGCCATTGTTCACCGTGGTGGTGAGCAGGCCGCCCGCTTTCAGCAGCTGTTTCTCTACCGCCGAGGCGGTGCGATCGGCCTGCTTGTCGCTGGCCAGCTGCATATAGAGCGGGAAGAGCGCTGCGGCGGTAAGCTGCGGGCTCGCCTGGCCTGTTTTGCTGTCGTAGTCGGCGTACCAGCCCTGTTTCTCATCCCACAGATAGCGGTTAACCGCCGCCTGGCGCTTCTCCGCCAGATCGGCGAACTGCTTCGCTTTATCCTGCTGCTTATCGAGGCGATACGCTTTGGCCAGCGTCTGCTCCAGATGGAACATCAGGCTGTTGAGATCGACAGGCGCCAGCTGAGTGGTGCGGATTGAGGCGAGATTGTGCGCGTCGCTGAACCAGCGCGAGCTGAAGTCCCAGCCGGAGGCGGCACCGGCGCGCAGGTCGCGGTAGAGTTCGCCTTTGTCGCGCTGCGGCGCTTTTTTCGCGGTATTGACGTCATCCAGCCAGGATTCGGTGCGCGGCACGTCGCGCGCGTCCCAGTAGCGGTTAAGCACGATGCCGTCCGCCAGCTTGATGACGCGCTTGCTCGCCTGGCCAGCGGCGACGCTATCGCTGTCCGCCATCCAGTAGTCATACTCTTTCTGCAGCTGCGGCAGATATTTGCTGTAGGCCGCGTCGCCCTCGTGGGTCGCCAGCAGATCGACCATCAGGCTAAAGAAGGGCGGCTGCGAGCGGCTGAGATAGTAGCTGCGGTTGCCGTTCGGGATATGGCCGTAGGTATCCAGCTCCCACGCGAAGTTATCCACCATATCCTGTACGCGATCCCAGTGTCCGCTTTCAGCCAGGCCGAGCATGGTGAAATAGCTGTCCCAGTAGTAGACCTCGCGGAAGCGGCCGCCCGGCACCACATAGGGCTTCGGCAGCGGCAGCAGCGAATCGTAGCGGCCGGCGCTTTTGGCGGTGCGCGTCAGCACCGGCCACAGGCCGTCGATATGCGCGCGCAGGCTCTGCCCGGCGGGCGGCACATATTTTTCGCCCGCCGCGGGCAGGGTAAAGTTGCTGGCAACGAAACGCTTCAGATCGAAGTTGCGCTGATTTTTCTGCATCTGCCAGTCTGCCAGAATCGACGCGGGATCGAATTTAGGCACCGCGTCGGCGAAGGTTTTCTGGTCGGGATAGAACTGCGCCTGCTGCACCGCGCTAAACAGCGGCCCCAGCCGAACATCCGGCGGCTGCGGCTGGCTGCTGAGCAGACGTGAGTTATCGTCTGCGTGCGCCGTCAGCGCAGGCAAACCCAGCAGCAGAGTCAGCAGCACTGGCGCGACTCCCTGACGCCCGACAGGCGCGGTTACCACAGTTTTCTTCATCGGTTTTTCTCCTTGTCCGAAAGGCGGCCGCGTGTAACGCATTGACCACTCAAACAACTTTAGTCTTAATCTGACAACGTGGCGCGACGAGACTGCGGAAATGTGAAGCAGACCGGAACAGAAGCCGGCGGCGGAGCGGCGGTTTTTGCTTGCCCTGGCGCCGCTTTTACCGGAGGCTTGAGGGCAAAAACGAGGAGCGAGATGGATATTATCTGGTATCACCCGACGCAGGATGGCGACGTCTGGCTGAGGGGAATGCAGCGGCGGTTGCCGCAGGCGCGGGTGCGGCGCTGGCAGCCGGGCGACGACGCGCCCGCGGATTACGCTATTCTGTGGCAGCCGCCGCGCGAGATGCTGGCGCATCGCGCCGGGCTGCGGGGCGTATTCGTAATGGGCGCCGGGGTTGACGATATTCTCGCCCGGCTGGCGCGCTATCCCGAAATGCTGCCGCCGTCGGTGCCGCTGGTCCGCCTGGAGGATAGCGGTATGGCGCGGCAGATGCAGGAGTATGCGCTCTACTGCGTGCTCGGCTGGTTCCGCCGTTTCGACGACTACGCCAGACAGCAGCAGCAGGCGCAGTGGCAGCCTTTGCCGCCGATAACGCGCGAGACGTTCAGCGTCGGCGTACTCGGTGCCGGCGTGCTGGGGCGGAGCGTTATCGAGGCGCTTCGGCCATGGGGCTTTCCGCTGCGCGTCTGGAGCCGAACGCCGAAGCGCATCGACGGCGTCGAGAGCTTTGCCGGACGCGAGAGCCTCGACGACTTTCTGCGCGGCGCGCAGGTGGCGATCAATTTGCTGCCCACCACGCCGGAAACCCGCGACCTGTTCGACGCGCGCACCCTGAGCCAGCTGCCGCAGCACGCCTGTTTCCTCAATATGGCGCGCGGCGCGCAGGTGGTGGAAACGGATCTGCTGGCGGCGCTGGAGAGCGGGCGGATGCGCGCTGCCGCGCTCGACGTGTTCCAGCAGGAGCCGCTGCCGCAGGAGCATCCGCTGTGGCGTCATCCGCGCGTCACCGTGACCCCGCATATTGCGGCATTGACCCTGACGGATGAGGCGATGGACGCCATTACGCGCGCCATCGGCGCTATTGAGGCGGGCGAACGGCCGTCGGGCTGCGTCGATCGCCAGCGCGGCTATTGAATTCCGGTTAACTTATTGACCGTCCGAGCGGGCGGCAGAGAGGAGAAAATAATGTACCCCGTTGATTTGCATATGCATACCGTCGCCAGCACTCATGCCTACAGCACGCTGCACGACTATGTCGCGCAGGCGAAAAACAACGGCATCAGGCTGTTCGCCATTACCGATCACGGCCCCGACATGGCCGACGCGCCGCACTACTGGCACTTCGTCAATATGAAAATCTGGCCGCGCGTGATCGACGGCGTCGGCATTTTGCGCGGTATCGAGGCCAATATTAAAAACCAGCAGGGCGAAATCGACTGCTCCGGTCCGATGCTCGGCTCGCTGGATCTGATTATCGCCGGCTTTCACGAGCCGGTTTACGCGCCGCGCGACAAGAGCCATCACACCGATGCGATGATCGCCACCATGGCGAACGGCGTGGCGCATATCATCAGCCATCCCGGCAACCCGAAGTTCCCGATCGATATCCGCGCGGTCGCCGAGGCGGCCGCGCACTACAACGTGGCGCTGGAGATCAACAACTCCTCCTTTACCACCTCGCGTCCCGGCAGCGAGCCGAACTGCCGCGCCATCGCCGAAGCGGTGCGCGACGCCGGCGGCAAGCTGGCGTTTGGCTCCGATTCCCACACCGCGTTTACGCTGGGCGACTTCGAGCACTGCCTGCGCATCACGCGCGCAGTAGATTTTCCCGAGGATCGCGTGTTAAATGTCACGCCGCGCCGCCTGCTCGATTTTCTTGAGCAGCGCACCGGCAAACAGATTGCCGAACTGGCGGATTTCTGACTCTTGCTGCAATGGCGTTACGCTTCGCAGAAGAAGCAAGATCGCGCAAAAGGACGAGGGGAATGCAGGAGGTCAGTACGACTGTGAATATTCTCAGCAGCTCCGGGCAAGCCTGATAAGCGGTGCCAGAGCCTTAGATCAAGGCGTTTGAGGGGAACTGAACGCCTTACCGGTACTATGACTGGCAATGAAGAAATCCAGGCAACATACGATCTCGAATAAATGAAGGGCCACCGCGGAAGTGGCCTTTGTCTTTTAGAGTACTAACTGTTCTGGACGGCAATCATAGAGCTTCGCAAGACGTTCACGCGTTTTTTTCTGTGGCTTGCTCTCTGCCCGTTCTAACTGAGAGATAGCACTCTGAGTCGTACCTAATTTTTCAGCCACATCATACTGGCTTAAGCCGCGATAAATACGCCAGGCGGCTTGTAAGCTTACGTCCTGTTCAACCATGATGTTAACGACTGCACCTGGTACAGTTTCGTCATCATCAGGGCCTGCTTCAACAGGTATACTCTCCCATTCGCCTTCGGCGTCTGAGAGAAGCTTTTCGTACTCTGCTACCGGAAGTACCACAAATTGTGGCTTACCTGTTTCATCATATATGTACTGTTTTGACATAGTTTATCCGGGTGTTTTGGCGTCGCGGTTAATGTCATGGAGCATAATCGTCGATTTGACTCGCCTTGTATCAGTAAGTCTTTGATGTTCTGCGCGTCACTTCTTCAATCCTGAGTACTACCGGCTCACCGTCTATTAACTCAAAGATTATTCTGTAGTCACCAACACGTAACCGGTACTGGTTATCGGTATCCTGTAACTTCTTGATGTCTACATTCACAAGCGGGAAGGTTACCAACTGCTGAGTCTTCTCGTTAATAGCTTTCCGGTAGCGGCTATCGATCTTAGTCAAGTGCTTCAATGCACGCTTAGACCAAATTACTTCAACCATTATGCCCCCAAATTTTAAAGAACATATCCCTCTGGTATGATTAGATAATATTGCCAATATCTAATTATTTCAAGATGATTTTGCTAATCATCTAATGTTTTTTTATTAGCCGTTTGGAAGTGTACATACATAGGGTTTAGTAAAGATCTGCATTAGGTCTTATGGTTAATAACTCACCTACAGAGCTTTAATTGCTTGATTAGCACAGAATTTAAGGGCCTGATATAATGTGGCCACCAATAACTTTCGGCGACCCACGTTTCCGATCGATATCCGCGCCATCGCCGAAGCGGTGCGCGACGCCGGCGGCAAGCTGGCGTTTGGCTCCGATTCCCACACCGCGTTTACGCTGGGCGACTTCGAGCACTGCCTGCGCATCACGCGCGCAGTGGATTTTCCCGAGGATCGCGTGTTAAATGTCACGCCGCGCCGCCTGCTCGATTTTCTTGAGCAGCGCACCGGCAAACAGATTGCCGAACTGGCGGATTTCTAACCCTTTTGCCTCTGGAATAGTGCATGAACGAGTTTTCCATCCTCTGCCGCGTGATCGGCTCCCTGTTTAACCGTCAGCCGCAGGATCCGCTGCTGGTTCCGCTGTTTACCCTGCTGCGCGAGGGCAAACTTGGCGCGCAGTGGCCGCTGGAGCAGGACGAGCTGCTGCAGCGTCTGCAGCAGAATAGCGATCCGCAGGCGCTGGCGGCGGATTACAATGCGCTGTTCGTCGGCCCCGACTGTAAGGTGCCGCCTTACGCCTCGCAGTGGCCGGAAGGCAAGCCGGAGCCGGAGGTGCGCGCCTTTCTCGCCTCGCGCGGCATGCCGCTCAGCGACGCGCCCGCCGACCACTTCGGCGTGCTGATGCTGGCGGCCTCCTGGCTGGAAGATCAGTCGGCGGAAGATGAGAGCGCGGCGCAGTGCGCTCTGTTCGACAGCTATCTGCTGCCCTGGTGCGGCGCCTTTCTCGGCAAGGTCGAGGCGCACGCCACCACCGCCTTCTACCGCACGCTGGCGATGCTAAGCCGTGAGGCGATCCAGGCGATGTGGGACGAGCTGAACGAGGCCAGCGAAGACAGCGGCGAAGCCTGATCCCGCCCGCTCCTTTACCAGCGCGCCGGATGCGTGCCCGGCTCGCAGCCCGGCGTGGCGCAGAGTTGCGGCGTGCCGGGCAGCCGGGCAGCGGCGCGCAGCCGTTCCCCGATGCCCCAGGGCGTTAGCTCAACGGTCGGCAGCGTGTCGTGCGCATGCGCTTTAACGCCCGCCGTCAGGATCGCGTCCCGGCAGGGATGCTGCTGCAACAGCAGGGCAGTGCGCGCCAGCGACAGCCGCGCCTCAACGCCGTAGCCGGTAGCGTGGCGCTGGCGCAGCCCCTCCAGCGCCGCGGCGGCCATCAGATAGCCGGTGGCGTGATCCAGCGCCTGCACCGGCAGCGGCGTCGGCTTCGCGCTTTGCGACCAGCGCATGCCGCTCTCGGCGATGCCGCACGCCATCTGCACCAGGCTGTCGAAGCCGCGGCGATTGCGCCATGGGCCGTGCCAGCCCCAGGCGTTCAGGCTAACGTCCACCAGACCCGGCGCCAGCCGGGCGCGCGTCTCGGCGTCGAATCCCAGCAGTTCCAGCGCGTCGGCGCGATAGCCGTGCACCAGCACGTCCGCCTGCTGCAGCAGCGCGCGCAGCGTCTCGCGGCCTGCCGCCGTTTTAAAGTCGACCACGGCGCGCCGTTTGCCGCAGCCGATCTCTTCATCCAGCGTCGGCTCGCGCCAGCCGGGCGGATCGAAACGCAGCACCTGCGCGCCGAGGCTGGCGAGAAAGCGGGTCGCCACCGGCCCGGCGATGATGCGCGTCAGATCCAGCACCCGAACGCCGAGCAGCGGTCGCGCGGCGGGCATCGGCCAGCTGCGCGCGGGCGCGGCGGCGCCCCGTCGCCAGGCGATCAGCGGCTCTTCGCGCATCGCCTGGCCCTGCGGATGCTGCTGCCACGCTTGTTCGCTGCGCATCTTTGCGGCGCAGCCGCCGGCGTCGACTACCGCCTGCTCCAGCGCGTCAGCCTGCCAGCGCGCCACCTGCCGCGCCAGTGCGTCGCGATCGGGATGCTGGCCCAGCACGCGCTCCATCGCCGCGCGATGATGCGGCGCATTGGTGTGCAGGCGGATCCAGCCGTCGGCGCTGCGGTAGTCGCCGGCAAAGGCGTCCCACAGTGCGGGCGCGGGGCGATTGCAGGGAAAGAAACTGGTCTGAAACCAGCGCGAGGCGAGGCGTACATTGACGCTCACCGGCTGGCGGACGCCGATAAAATCCGCCGTCGCCTGGGTCGCCAGCCCGATGCTGGCGGCCGCCAGCTCGCTGACGGCGAAAGCGGATGAGAAGGTCGCGGTATCAAGAAAAGTGGGCGGGGCGGTTGCGTCGCCGGGGCCACGCAATCCTTGCCACAGCTGCTGCCACAGCGACGCGGCAAGCTGATAATCCATAATCATTCTCCAGAAACAGACGGTATCCAGAGCATAGCACCGCTTTTTCAGCGACGGCGCAGACGCGGGAAGCGCGCGTGCATGCGCAGGCTGCGCAGATTGATGACCGCTATCGCCGTGCCGCACACCACCAGCGATGCGCCGATGATTTTAAAGCTGTTAAGGCTGTCCCCCAGCACCACGATGCCCATCAGCACCGACAACACCGGCGTCAGCAGCGAGTAGGGCATGATCAGATTGACGTTGTACTGCTTCAGCAGCCCGTACCAGAGGGTATAGGCGACAATCGACGAGGCGAGCGCGCTGTAGAGAATGCCGAACCAGCCGCGCCATCCCGCCTGGCTGAGGGCGTAAAACTGGTGCGACTCCATCACGAAACTCGACAGGCCGACGATGGGCACCGCCAGAAAGGCGATCCAGCCGGTCATGGTCAGCGGCTTGATCGGCGGCGATTTTTTCACAATCAGATTGCTGACCGCCCAGCCGGTGGCGCTGCAGAGCAGGATCGCCAGCACCCACCAGGCGGGGATGGTCGGACTGCCGGAGAGCACCGCCACGCCGCACAGTGAGATGGCGATGCCGACCAGCTGAATCGCCCTCAGCCGCTCTTTCAGCACCGCCATCGCCAGCAGCATGGCGATCGGCGTGCCGAGCTGCACCACAATTGCGCCGGTGCCGGCGTCGGTATAGCGCATGCCCACGAACAGCAGCGAGAAGTGCATAAAGCCGAAGGTAAAGGCGAGCGCCAGCAGCCAGGGAAGCTGCTCACGCGTGATGCGGCAGAAAGGTATCAGCACAATCGCCACCACCACAAAACGCATGCAGGTGAGAAACAGCGGCGGCAGCTCCAGCAGGCCCCACTTCACCGCCACGTTATTGAATGCCCAGATAGAGACCACCATCAAAATCAGAAAAAAATGCCGCAGAGCCACAATCCCGTCCTTCGCTGTTGTTTTTCGCCACGCCCTAATGATGGCACGAAGCGAGGAGTCGCCGACAGGCGATGACAAATATTTTTCTGTTATGACAGCGGCTGGAAAATCATAAGACAGGCCGCCGCTTTGCTGGCAGACTGGTTCACCGAGACGCTAACCTGCCAGGGAACCCATTCGGTATGACTTCCACTTCCTCTTTGCCCCTTGCCCTGATTCAACTTGAAGTGCCGCCTGCCATCGTGGTGGAACGTATTGGCGAACAGCCGCGCTGGTTTATTGACGCGCTTGATCTGCAACCCGATGACTATCTCATTGTGCGCCCGCACCTTGGCGAATCGCTGCCGCAGTTTGACCAGATCAGCGGCGCGATCCTGAGCGGCTCCTGGGCGATGGTGACCGACCACGCCGAGTGGAGTGAGCGCAGCGCGGCGTGGGTGCGGGCGGCGATCGACGCTAAGCTGCCGCTGCTGGGCGTCTGCTACGGCCACCAGCTGATGGCCTACGCGCTGGGCGGCAAGGTGGCGGATAACCCCAACGGCTGGGAGCGCGGCCTGCTGCCGCTGACGTGCAAAGCGGCGATGCAGCGCGACGCGCTGCTCTCGGCGCTGCCGGAACGCTTCAGCGCCTGGCTGTCGCACCGCCAGTCGGTGATCGCTCCGCCGCCGCAGGCGCAGGTACTGGCCACCTCTGAGAAAGATCCCTGTCAGATCCTGCGCTACTCGCCGCAGGCGCTGTCGGTGCAGTTTCACCCGGAATTTTCACGCCATATTATGAGCGCCTGCCTGTCGCCCGACGTCAGCGATAGCGTCGCGGATGCGGACATCGAAGGCGCAGACTGGGCGCGGCAGCTGCTGATGGCGTTCTGGCAGCAGACGCGCCCACAGCCGAGCCAGGCTCAGGGCGCGTAGCTGCGCCGACAGCGATAAACCCAGGCGGGCGGCACGTTTTTCAGCACCCGCTGACGCTGCCAGATAAAGTAGCGCGAGAGATCGGGCTGGGTGAGGGAGGTGTACTGAAACTGCACGAAAACGCCGTCCGGGCCAAGCGCCTCGAACGCGGCGCGCAGAATGTCGTCGCGCAGCGCCGGCGGCAGCGACAGCAGCGGCAGGCCGGAAAAGATCGCGTCATACTCGCCTGTCAACCAGGCCGCCGAACAGTTGCGCACCTGCAGGCGCGCATCCTCCAGCGCGCGCAGCTTATCCGCCAGCGGCGCGCTGATCTCAAAGGCATCCAGTTTCGCCTGCGGCTGCATGCGCGCCAGCAGATGGCGCGTCAGCACGCCGTCGCCAGCGCCGAGTTCGGCGACGCGCAGGGCGCTGCGCCAGCAGACGCTATCGCTCATGGCGCGGCACAGCGCCGCCGATGAGGGCGTAATGCTGCCCATCTTGCGCGGATGGCGAATAAACTGATGAATAAATTCTGTTTTTGCGCGCATAAGGGTAAAAGCCGAAGCCAGCATGTCACTCTCTCCTGTGATTAACCTTCTCTGTTGACCCTGTTTCGGCCCGAGGTTTCGCTTTTTTTCCGCGCCTCGGCTTATTCTCAGAATTATCCGTGCGCACGGGCGGCGCGCTTTTCCTTTGCGGCGGTCACAGTTTCCGACTGCAACATCTGACAGGCTGGGTTTGTTCATTCATTGTTAACGACAGGTTTCATTGTTGTTTCAATTACAGCCATGTTAAGGAGATTCACCATGCGTTACGCCTCTCCCGGGGAACAGGGTTCTCTGATTCAGCTGCAGAAAACCTACGGCAACTTTATTAACGGCGAATTCGTGACGCCGGTGAACGGCAACTACTTCACCAATACTTCGCCGGTCAACGGTTCGGTCGCGGGGGAATTTCCGCGTTCGGACAAGGCGGATGTGGATAATGCCGTCGCCGCGGCGCACGCCGCCGCCGAAGCCTGGGGTAAAACCTCGCCCCAGCAGCGGTCGCTGGCGCTGCTCAGGATCGCCGATCGGCTGGAACAAAATCTGGAATATATGGCGGTGAACGAGACCTGGGATAACGGCAAACCGGTGCGCGAAACGCTGGCCGCCGATATGCCGCTGGCGGTGGATCACTTCCGCTATTTCGCCGGCTGCGTGCGCGCGCAGGAGGGCACCGCCGCCGAGATCGACGAGTTTACCGCCGCCTACCATTTCCATGAGCCGCTCGGCGTGGTGGCGCAGATAATCCCCTGGAATTTCCCGCTGTTGATGGCGGCGTGGAAGCTGGCCCCGGCGCTGGGCGCGGGCAACTGCGTGGTGCTGAAGCCGGCCGAACAGACGCCGCTGAGCATTACCCTGTTTGTCGAGCTGATCAAAGATCTGCTGCCGCCCGGGGTGCTGAACGTGGTGCACGGCTACGGCAAAGAGGCGGGCGAGGCGCTGGCCTCTCATCCCGACATCGCCAAAGTCGCCTTTACCGGCTCCACTGCGACCGGCGGCCATATTCTTGAGCTGGCGGCGAAGAGCATGATCCCCTCAACCGTCGAGCTGGGCGGCAAATCGCCGAACATCTTCTTCGAAGATATCATGCAGGCGGAAGAGAGCTTTATCGAGAAGGCGGCCGAAGGGGTGGTGCTCGGCTTCCTGAATCAGGGCGAGGTTTGTACCTGTCCGTCGCGCGCGCTGGTGCAGGAGTCGATCTACGAGCCCTTTATGGCGGCGGTGATGAAGCGCATCAAAACCATTAAGCGCGGCGATCCGATGGACAGCGAAACCATGGTCGGCGCGCAGGCGTCGCAGCAGCAGTTCGACAAGATCCTCTCCTATCTGGAGATCGCTCGTCAGGAGGGGGCGGAGGTGCTGACCGGCGGCGGCGTGGAGAAGCTGGAAGGCGCTCTCGCCAGCGGCTACTACATTCAGCCGACGCTGCTGAGGGGCGACAACAGCATGCGCGTCTTCCAGGAGGAGATTTTCGGGCCGGTGGTGGGCATCACCACCTTTAAGGATGAGGCGGAAGCGATCGCTATCGCCAACGACTCGATTTACGGGCTGGGCGCAGGCGTCTGGACGCGCGATATCAACCGCGCCTACCGCGTCGGCCGCGCCATCAAGGCAGGACGCGTCTGGACCAACTGCTATCATCTCTATCCGGCGCACGCCGCCTTTGGCGGCTATAAAAAATCGGGCATCGGGCGTGAGACGCACAAGATGATGCTGGACCACTATCAGCAGACCAAAAACTTGCTGGTGAGCTACAGCGTTCAGCCGCTCGGTTTCTTCTGATTTCCCGGTCTGCGGCGCGCTGCTCTCTGGGCAACGCGCCTTTTTTATTTCATATTAATCCCGGCGCATTTCGCGTTTTTTCGACCCATTGTTAACTGTCATAACCGCGTAAGATTGCTATGGCATGGTCAGGACGGTGGTTCCTGACGGGCCTGAGGCCGAACTGAATAAGGAATGTTGATGAACGAATTTTATAGCGTGCTGACTGAACATGATGAGGTGCTGGACGGCGTGGAGTACAGCATCATTGCGGTTAATCTACCGGGTCGTCAGGCGGTCTATATGCTCGATCGCTATGACGCCGATTTACTGCTGGCGGCTGAGGCGAGCGATTCAGCAGACGTGCCGCGTTTCTGGTAACGTGCTGTAGTGTCACATGAGTACAAGGCACCTGAAACAGATTGTTGCAGGCAGCTCTGAGGCTTAATACGCGGCTGGCAGGGTTCGAGGAGCAAAGCGGCCCGCGACAGGGATGTCGCGGGCCGGGCGAGCAGGGATGCGTCAAGCGCCTTTGCGACCGAATCCTGCCAGCCGCGTGAGCACAAAGGTCACGCCTTCTACGAGGTATTTAAGGTTTACTTCACGCAGCGCGCGCAGGTGCTGTCCTGAATCTGCTTAAAGAAGTCGTTGCCTTTGTCGTCCACCAGGATAAACGCCGGGAAGTTCTCAACCTCGATCTTCCAGATCGCCTCCATCCCCAGCTCGGCATACTCCACGCACTCCAGCTTTTTAATACTCTGCTGCGCCAGCACCGCCGCCGGGCCGCCGATGCTGCCGAGATAGAACCCGCCGTGCTTCTGGCAGGCGTCCGTCACCTGCTGGCTGCGGTTGCCCTTCGCCAGCATAATCATGCTGCCGCCGTGCGACTGCAGCAGATCGACGTAGGAATCCATGCGGCCAGCGGTGGTCGGGCCAAGCGAGCCGGAAGCGTAGCCTGCCGGAGTCTTGGCCGGACCGGCGTAATAAATCGGGTGATCTTTCACGTACTGGGGCAGCCCTTCGCCGCTGTCGATACGCTCTTTCAGCCTGGCGTGTGCGATATCGCGCGCCACGATAATGGTGCCGCTCAGCGAGAGACGCGTAGAGACCGGATAAGCGGAGAGCTGCGCCAGAATCTCTTGCATCGGCCGGTTAAGATCGACGCTCACCACGCCGCCTTCGCCCTGCTGACGCAGCGCTTCCGGAATATACTGCGCCGGGTTGTCCTCCAGCTTCTCGATCCAGATGCCGTCGCGGTTGATTTTCGCCTTGATATTGCGGTCCGCCGAACAGGAGACGCCCATGCCCACCGGACAGGAAGCGCCGTGGCGCGGCAGGCGGATCACGCGGATATCGTGCGCGAAATATTTGCCGCCGAACTGCGCGCCTAGGCCGAGCTGCTGGGCCGCCTCCAGCAACTCCTGCTCCAGCGCCAGATCGCGGAACGCCTGGCCATGCTCGTTGCCGCTGGTCGGCAGGCTATCGTAATAGTGCGTCGAGGCGAGCTTCACGGTCTTCAGCGTCGCCTCTGCCGAGGTGCCGCCAATCACGAACGCGATGTGATAGGGCGGACAGGCGGCGGTGCCGAGCGACATCATCTTATCCACCAGATAATTCTTCAGCTTGCCGGGCGAGAGCAGCGCTTTGGTCTCCTGGTAGAGATAGGTTTTGTTGGCTGAGCCGCCGCCCTTGGCGATGCACAGGAACTTATATTCGTCGCCGTCAGTGCTGTAGATATCGATCTGCGCCGGCAGGTTGGTGCCGGTGTTCACCTCGTTATACATATCGAGCGCGGCGTTCTGCGAATAGCGCAGGTTATCTTCGATAAAGGTGTTATAGACGCCCTGCGACAGCGCGGCTTCGTCGCCGCCGCCGGTCCAGACGCGCTGGCCTTTTTTGCCCATAATAATCGCCGTGCCGGTATCCTGGCAGGTCGGCAGCACGCCTTTGGCGGCGATCTCCGAGTTGCGCAGAAACTGCAGGGCGACATATTTGTCATTCTCGCTCGCTTCATCGTCGGCGAGGATAGAGGCGACCTGCTGCTGGTGCGCCGGACGCAGCATAAAAGAGGCGTCGTGAAACGCCTGCTGCGCCAGCAGGGTCAGCGCTTTGGGATCGATCTTCAACACCTCTTCGCCTTCGAAGCTGGCGACGGAGACGTGCTCGCGCGTCAGCAGATAGTACTGGGTGTCATCGTGGGACAGTGGAAAGGGCTCTTGATAGTAGAAAGGTTTGTTCGACATCTCGGCTCACTTATGCGGCGGCGGCGGCTCGCGCAGCGCGAGACGAACAGCCGCAAATATTGTTGGTTTTTATTTCGCCAGCCGCGCGGGACGCGGCTGGCGTAAGCTGAAGGGAAAGGATTTTACACTTTATTAACCTGTTTCGTCGCCTGCTTTAGAACAACATGACCATCCACGGGTAGGCGATCAGCATCAGCAGCACCAGGAACAGCAGGCCGAAAATGGTGCCCAGACGCCAGTAGTCTTTGGTCGGCAGATAGCCGCTGCCGTAGTAAATCGGGCTGGGGCCGGTACCGTACGGGGTGATAATCCCCATCACGCCAAGCGAGGTGCAGAGCATCAGGCAGAACACCGGCATATTGATGCCCGGGATCGCTGCGGCGATGGTCAGCATCGCCGGGAGCAGCGCGGTGGTGTGCGCCGTGGTGCTGGCGAACAGGTAGTGCAGCAGGTAGAAGGCGATAAGCAAGACCACCGCGGAGACCTGCGGGTCGTAACCCTGCAGCAGCATGCCGCCCTCTTTACCCAGCCAGGCGATAAAGCCGACGCGCGCCAGGCCATCCGCCAGCGCCACCAGGGTGGCGAACCAGGCGAAGGTATTCCACGCCGCCTTGTTGCTGGTGATGTCGCTCCAGTTCAGCACGCCGGTCCAGAGCATCAGTATGATAACCAGCAGCGCAGCCATCGCAGGCTCGATCCAGGCGGTGGCGAAAATCCACATCAGCAGCGCGCACACCACGAAAATCAGCAGCAAAATCTCATTGCGCGACAGCTTGCCCAGCTTTTGCAGCTCGGCGGTAGCCCAGCGCGGCACTTCGTCGTTGACCTTCACTTCCGGCGGATAGAGCCAGTACGCCAGCAGCGGCATGGTCAGGATCAGCAGCACGCCGAGCGGCAGGAAGGCGAGAAACCACATGCCCCAGGAGATATCGAAGCCCACGACGCTTTTCACCAGCGCCAGCGCCAGCAGGTTCGGCGCCAGCGCCGACAGGAACATAGAGCTGGTGATACAGGCGGCGGTAATCGCGACCCACATCAGATAAGAGCCGATGCGGCGCGCGCTCGGGTCATTGGGTTTAGAGCCGTAGAGCGGCGGCAGGTTGGCGATAATCGGGTAGATGGTGCCGCCGCTGCGCGCGGTGTTCGACGGGGTAAAAGGCGCCAGCAGCAGGTCGGCGAAGGTAATGGCGTAGCCAAGCGTCAGGCTGCGACGGCCAAGATACTTCACCAGAATCAGCGCCAGGCGGCGGCCGAACTGGGTTTTATCGTAGCCGGCGGCGAACATAAAGGCGCCGAAAATCAGCCAGACGGTAGAGTTGCCGAAACCGCTTACGCCCCATTTAAAGGCCTCGGTAGCGACCTTGAAGCCCGGCTTCGCCAGCTCGGCGGGGCTAAACAGCACGAACTGGCTGAAGAGGGCGATGACCACCACGCCGGTCAGGCCGATGACCGCCCCCGGCAGCGGTTCGAAAATCAGGCCGACGATAACGCCGACGAAAATGGCGAAAAAGTGCCAGGCGTAGGGCTCGAGCCCGGCGGGCGTCGGCACCAGCAGTAGCAGGACGGCGACCACGATGGGCAGGGCCAGCATGATCCAGCGTTTGTGTTGTCCCGGCGGCGGGACGGGCGCAGGTTGCGCGGCTTCGTTCAGCGTCGTTTTCATGTTCATAGTGAAGGTCTGCAAGTTAAAAAAGAAGAGGGTACCGGCTTTGTTGATGCGCTGCGTATTATTCTCGCGGGGAGAACGCCTTCAGCAAAACCTTATTGAATAACGTCTTCATGTGACAACTTTATTAAATAAACTTTTGCGCCGTGGCTATATGATGCGCCTGCCATAATAGTAAATTTTGATCTAGATCAAAGAGTGAGTTTGCCTTTTAATTGCGTTAAAAACTTTAAAATTTTTATTGGGCTCTTAAGACGATTCCGAAGCAACAGGCGGCGTTACTGGCGCTTTTTTGTGCAAGTGCCGCTTCTGTCAACTTATTGATAAAGATGTATTAATTTTTGATTATAACAATAATTTGATTTTTTCAGCGCTTTCGCTAACATTACTATAACTAAAATCTCAGCCTTTGCAAAATAAATAACCCGGATACTTCAAAAAGTTTTAAAACTATATTCGTTACTTTTGTATCTAAAGTTACTGGTATATTAGTGGCATTAAGCCGGACCTTTTAATTATCGCCAGAGCGCCTCGTCCGCAGAATTTCTCAGCTTTTAATTTCCGGAGTTAATCTAAATGAATACTCGCACCCCGCTTTTAAATCCGCTGACTTTGCCCAACGGCGCGGTATTAAAAAATCGTCTGGTCATGGCGCCGATGACCACCTGTACGGGATTTTACGACGGCACGGTGACCAGCGAGCTCGTGGAGTACTATCTCGCGCGCGCGCAGGCACGCTTGGTACGGTTATCGTCGAGTCCTGTTTTATCGATAACAAAGGGCCCGCCTTTCCCGGCGCTATCGGCATCGACAGCGACAACAAGATCCCCGGACTTGCCCGCATCGCCGACGCGATTAAATCGCAGGGCTCGACGGCTATCCTGCAGATTTACCACGGCGGCCGCATGGTGGAACCGGGGCTGATCGGCGGCAAAACGCCGGTGGGCCCCAGCGCCATTGCCGCACCGCGCGAAGGCGCGACCACGCCGCAGGCGCTGACCGCCGATGAAGTCGAGGTGATGATCACTAAATTCGGCGACGCGGTGAACCGCGCCATCAAGGCGGGCTTCGACGGCGTGGAGCTGCACGGCGCCAATACCTATCTGATTCAGCAGTTCTTTTCCCCTAACTCCAACCAGCGCGACGACAAGTGGGGCGGCAGCCGCGAAAACCGCGCCCGTTTCCCGCTGGCGGTGCTGGATATCGCCCATAAAATGGCGGAGCGCATCGCGCATAACACCTTTATTATCGGCTATCGCTTCTCGCCGGAAGAGATCGAAGTGCCCGGCATTCGCTTTGCCGACACGCTCTATCTGCTGGAGAAACTGGCGGAGCGCGGCCTCGACTACGTGCACTTTTCCATGGGCCAGCTGCTGCGTCCCTCTATCGTCGATACCCGCGATCCGACGCCGCTGATCGACAAATATATCGCGCAGCGTTCCGAACGCCTGGCGAAGGTGCCGGTTATCGGCGTCGGCGGCGTGGTGAATAAAGCCGACGTGGAGATGGCGCTGGAGCACGGCTACGATCTCGTGGCGATCGGCAAAGCCTGCATCGCTTACCCGGACTGGGCGGATCGCGTGCTGAACAACGAGCATCTCGACCTCTATATCGACAGCACCCAGCGCGAAGCGCTGATGATCCCGGAACCGCTGTGGCGCTTCTCGCTGGTGGACGCGATGATCCGCGAGGTCAGCGCGCCAGGCCGCAAATACAAGGCGGGCGTCTACCAGGAGAAAGTCGAAGCGGAAGCGCTGAAGCTGAAAATCAACGTCACCCTGGATACCGACCGCATCACCGATATTTCGATGGTGCCGGACGATACGCTGGACGTCGATTTCACCGAGACCTTCGAAAGCCTGCGTAACCGCATCCTGGTGGCTAACAGCCCGCACGTCGACGCCATCAGCGGCGCCACCACCCAGAGCGAGGCGCTGAAAAAAGCGGTATCGCGCGCGCTCTCCACCTCCAGCAAAGAGTATGTGATTGAAGAGGGCGGCAACCCCGCTGCGCCGCAGAACTACGACGTGGTCGTGATCGGCAGCGGCGGCGCGGGCCTGGCGGCGGCGATTCAGGCGCACGACGAAGGCGCGCGCGTGGTGATCATCGAGAAGATGCCGACCATCGGCGGCAACACCATCAAAGCCTCAGTAGGGATGAACGCGGCGGAAACGCGCTTCCAGGCGATGAAGGGCATCAAAGACAGCAAAGAGCTCTTCTATCAGGAGACGCTGAAAGGCGGGCAGCATAAAAACAACCCGGCGCTGCTGCGCGAGTTCGTCGAGCTGGCGCCGGAGGCGATCGACTGGCTGGCGGATCACGGCATCGAGCTTAACGATATCACCATAACCGGCGGCATGAGCATCGACCGCACGCACCGCCCTGCAGACCGTTCGGCGGTTGGCGGCTACCTGATCAGCGGCCTGGTGAAAAATATCAACAAGCGCAACATCGAGGTACTGCTCGATACCTCGGTCGCTGAAATTCTCACCGAGAACGGCGCGGTAACGGGCGTGAAGGTGGTGGATGAGTACTACGACAGCCGTATCCTCTATGCGAAAAGCGTGATCGTCGCGACCGGCGGCTTCAGCGCCAACCGCGAGATGGTGGTGAAATATCGCCCTGAGCTGGACGGCTTCGTTACCACCAACCACAAAGGCGCGACCGGCAGCGGCATCGCCATGCTGCAGAAGTTGGGGGCGGATACGGTCGATATGGGCGAAATCCAGATCCATCCCACCGTCGAGCAGACCACGTCGTATCTGATCTCTGAATCGATTCGCGGCGGCGGCGCTATCCTGGTGTCGCAGGAGGGCAAACGCTTCTTCAACGAGATGGAGACCCGCGACAAGGTTTCCGCGCAGATTATCGCGCTGCCGGAGAAAAGCGCCTGGGTGATCTTCGACGAACAGGTGCGGGCGAACAACAAAGCGGCCGATGAGTATATCGCCAAGGGCTTTGTCATCAGCGCGCCAACCGTAGGCGAGCTGGCGGTGAAGCTCAATATGGAGCACACCACCCTTGAGGAGACGCTGGCGCGCTACAACCAGTTCGTGGTGGATCAGAAGGATGAGGATTTCGGCCGCACCACCGCGCTACGTCATCCGCTGAACCAGGGGCCGTTCTACGCCATCCGCGTCGCGCCTGGGGTGCATCACACCATGGGCGGCGTGACCATCAATACCGACACCGCGGTGCTCGACAGCAACAAACAGGTGATCCGCGGCGCCTGGGCGGCGGGGGAAGTGGTCGGCGGCATCCACGGCGCCAACCGTATCGGCGGCAACGCCGTGGCGGATATCATTATCTTTGGTATCCTTGCCGGACGTAACGCGGCGGCCCTGGCGCGCGGCTAGCCCGCTATCGGCAACGGCGCGTCGGGCAACGCTACCTGGCGCGCCGGTGCCGGATCCACTTTGACAGCCGAGGCGAGTATGTCAGCCGACGAAGGCGTTTACGCCTATTCCGCAGTACTGATGGGGTCGCCCATTCTTCTTAAGCTTTTCGAGGACAATGCGGCGCTGGCCGCGCAGGTCTTCCGGCTTATCCGTCATCAGGAGAATATCCTCACCGTCAACCGCGCCCACTCCGAGGTGATGGCGATCAACCACGCCGCAGGCAGAGAGCCGGTCTGCGTCAGCCGCGAAGTGTTCGATCTCATTCAGTGCGCGCACCAGGTCAGTCTGCTGCCGCACAGCCTGTTCAATTTCACTATCGGCCCGCTGGTCAAGCGCTGGAAAATCGGCTTTCAGGGGCGCAGCGTGCCGCCGCAGGGCGATCTGGAAAAGCTGATGGCGCTGACCGATCCGCGCGAGGTGGTGCTGGATCCTGAGCGGCGCAGCGTGTTTCTGCGCCAGCCGGGCATGGAGATCGACCTGGGCGCTATCGCCAAAGGCTATATCGCCGACCTGGTGCGCAGCTTTCTGCGCCAGCAGGGGGTGGAAAGGGCGCTGATTAACCTGGGCGGCAACGTGCAGACGCTCGGCGCGCCGCCGCAGGCCGCCGGCTGGTCTGTGGGGCTAAAAACGCCGTTCGGCCAGGCGGACGAATTAATCGGCGTGATTGAGGTGGCAGGGAAATCGGTGGTGACGTCTGGGGTCTACGAGCGCTACTTCGAGCGGGACGGCCGCCTCTATCACCACATACTCGACGCGCGCAGCGGCTATCCGCTCGACAACGAGCTGCTGAGCGTCACGGTGGTTTCCGACCGCTCGATAGATGGCGACATCTACACCACGCTGCTCTACGGGCTGGGGGGAGAGCAGAGCCTCGCGGCGCTGCGCGACGCGCCGCACATCGAAGCGATTTTCGTCACCCGCGACCAGCAGGTGATCTGCTCCTCGTCGCGCCAGTTCGCGTTTCGTCTGCACGACCGCCGCTATCAGCTGACTACTGACAATACTGCCTGAGCAGCGAATGGTATTCCGGCTGCAGGCGGTAGCGATAGACCGGGCGGCCGGTCGCCCCGTAGTGGATGCTGGTGAAGAGAATATTGATCTGCGCCAGCCAGATCAGGTATTTGCGGCAGGAGACGCGCGAGATATTGACCTCCGCCGCCAGCTCGTCGGTGGAGAACTCGCTGCCGGGATGGGCGTCGATCCACTGGCACAGGGTGCGCAGCGTCTGCGGCGTCAGGCCTTTCGGCAGCCGTTTGCTGTCGTTGCTGGTGGGCGGATTGCCGTGGATCAGCTGGTCGACTTCCGCCTGCTGGTAGTAGAGATGGGTATCCATCAGCGACTTCTTCTGCCGCCAGTTGGTGAGCGCCTCTTCAAAACGCGGGAACTGAAAGGGTTTGATCAGATAGTCCACCACGCCGTAGTGCAGCGAGGTTTTGATGGTGGCGGCGTCGGCGGCGGATGAAATAATGATCACCTCGACAGGCTGTTTCGCCTCGCGCAGCTCCGGCAGCAGATCCAGCCCGTTCTCATGCTGCAGATAGATATCGAGCAGCACCAGATCCACGGCGGGTTCGCTGTGAAGGATCATCTCTTTCGCCTGCTGCAGCGTCGACGCCGTGCCGACGCAGTGAAAGCCCGGCACCTGCCCGACGTAAACGCGATTCAGCTCGGCGACCATAGCGTCATCATCGACCACTAACACATTGATCATGCGGTTTTGTTGCCTCCATCCCAGGGAAGTTGTACAAAAAATTGGGTAAACACGCCGGGTTCCGACTCCACGCTGACGCTGCCGCCGAGGCTTTCCGTCTGCTGCTTCAGCAGATAAAGCCCGACGCCGCGATCCTCGCCTTTGGTTGAAAAGCCTTTGTCAAAGATAGCATCCAGCTGGTCGGTCGGGATGCCGGGCCCGTCGTCGCTGACCTCGCAAGCCAGCCAGCCGTTCTGGTAGTGCAGCATCACGTGGATATCGCCGTTGTGTTCACTGCCCAGCGCGTCGAGCGCGTTCTCGATCAGATTGCCGAGCACGGTGATCAGCACGGCGATCTGCTGCTCGTTGCCGATATCGGGCAGGAAGCTGGCGTCGCTCAGCGTCAGGCGATGGCCGCTGTCCGAGGCGCGGTTGATTTTACTCAGCAGGAAGCCGGCGATTACCGGCGACTTGATTTTGTCGAGCAGCGAACCGATTTCGGTCTGGTAGTTGTTCGCCGTTTTCAAAATATAGGCTTCGACCTGCGCATAGTTTTTCATGTGCAGCAGGCCGAGGATCACGTGCAGCTTATTCATAAACTCATGCGAGCGCTCACGCAGCGCGTCGACGTAGTTTACCATGCCGCTCAGCCGCTGCAGCAGCCGCGTGATTTCGGTTTTATCCCTGAAGGTGCAGACCGCGCCGATAAGCCGCTGCTGGCTGTAGACCGGCACGGTGTTGCTCAGCAGCACGTGGCCGTTGATATTCAGCTCTTCGTCGCGCCGCGCGCGGCCGGTTGCCAGCGTCTCCTGCAGCTGAGCGTGAATGACGCTGGCGTCCTCCATGCTGCCGGAGCTCTCCTCCGTCAGCAGCTTTTGCGCCGCCTCGTTGATCAGCGATACCTCGGCATGGGCGTCCACCGCGATGACGCCCTCTTTGACCGAGTGCAGGATCGCCTGGCGCTGCTCGAACAGCGAGGAGATCTCCCAGGGTTCGAGCCCGAAGAGAATGCGCTTCAGGGTTTTCACCAGCGCCAGCGTGCCCAGCGCGCCCGCCAGCGCGCCGATCAGGATGGTCCAGATAATGCTCCAGCGGCTCTGGTTGATCTGATCGCTGACCGCCTCCAGCGAGATGCCTATCGACACCACGCCGATCTGCTGCTGCTGCGCGTTGTAGACCGGCGTAAAGACGCGCAGCGCCTCCGCCAGCGAGCCGCGATTGACCGAGACGTTCTCTTTGCCCTGCAGCGCCGGATTGATATCGTCGCCGATAAAGTGCTGGCCAATCAGCGCCGGATTAAGATGGGAGTAGCGGATGCCCTGCATATTGGTCACCACCACGAACAGCAGATTGTTATGCTGCTGCGCTGCGCGGGCGACAGGCTGGATAACGCCGGCGTCCGGCGGCCCGCTCAGCGCCTGCTGGATGGCGGGCACGTCCGCCAGCGTGCGCGCCACAGCCATCGCCTTGTCTTCCAGCTGCTTCTGCGTGGCGCTGCCGATCTGAAAGAAGTAGAGCAGATGCACGCTGAGCAGCACGAAGGTCACTACCGCGCCGATCATCAGCGTGACCAGCGTGCTGAGCTTCATATGTTTTTTGCGGGTCCGGTTGCCTTGCGGTGTGTCGCGCATCGTCGGTCCTTTGTCGGAAAGCGGTGGGGTATTATCGCTTTCTGGGGGCCTTTGCAAAGGCTTTTAGCGCGAAGCGGGGTGAGCCGTTGGTTAGCGCATGTCGGGCGGGCGAGAAGCGGCCGGATTTAGTACGAAAAATATACGGCTGGCAAGGTGCGCTGAGTCAGGGTGAATGCGGGATAGGGCATAATCTTTAGTAGTTACAGCATACTTATAAAGCGATTAATATGAAGCGAAACAGCAGTGCGAGCTCTGTCTGGCAAGGGAAAAGCACAGATGGCGTTCAGAATGGCCCATACAGGAACGCCCGGGCCCGGACAGCATGTATTATGGGGAACTCCAATCAGTCACGACTCTACCTGTATCACGCTTATCTGGTATATATGAAGGCACACGGCTACAAGAACACACTCAGCCTCACCATGTTCGGCAAGGGCTTGCCAACCATGCTGAAAGAGTACGGCCTGAATGACGAAAAACGATGAACCAGTCAGGGCATGCAGACCAACCTAACGCTCAAAGAAGAAAGCAACGGCGATTGGTTGCCGAAGTGCGATGAGCCTGCATCGAAATAACCTACTTTAGACCGACTTAGCCGGTCTTTTACATCCATTCAAATCAGCTAGTAACTTCGGTTTATTTTTAGAGATTTAGCAGTTTAATTGACGTGATATTCTCAGCTATCATCAGCTTTTAATTTTGTACTCGCGGGGGATCGTAAATTGCAAATTTGCATGATGGACTATAGTCGTCTTTCATCCGACGGAAAAAGCGTCAAATCAAATTGCTATGGCGTCGGTTCGTTTGATGTGTTGTCTGGAATAGATAAATATATTAACAATCCGAATTGAATCGCCATGGGTTTAACAGACACCCCAGAGTCATTTAAGATGACTTAAAGAGAGGGGCCCATGAGCGGTAAGCGTTATCCCGAAGAGTTTAAAACTGAAGCGGTCAAACAGGTTGTTGATCGCGGTTATTCTGTTGCCAGCGTTGCAACACGTCTTGATATCACCACCCACAGCCTTTACGTTTGGATAAAGAAGTACGGCCCGGACTCATCCACTAATAAAGAACAGTCAGATGCTCAGGCCGATATGCGCCGACTCCAGTAGGAGCTGAAGCGAGTTACCGACGAACGGGACATATTAAAAAAGCCGCAGCGTACTTCGCAAAGCTGTCCGACTGAGGTACGCCTTTATCCGTGACCATACCTGTTGCTGGCCTGTTCGCCTGCTCTGTCGGGGGCTTGATGTTCACCCCAGCGGCTTTTACGCCTGGCTTCAGCAGACGCATTCTCAGCGCCACCAGGCAGATGTGAGACTGACGGGACAGATCAAACAGTCTGGCTGGAGTCCGGTTGTGTTTACGGGTATTGCAAGATCCATCTGGACCTGCGGGATGATCCACAAAAAATGCGACAAGGAAAATTGTCGCACTTTAAATGAACCATCGTTTAACTTTTAATAATATTTGATACCAGCTTCAAACGCGACAAGAGCAATTGCTGAGGATAAAGTGACTGTTCAAACCGAACGACATGGAGGTGTTATGAGCAAGCGCATTGACGTGACCGGAAAGAGTGGCGCGACCCTGTCAGCCAAAGGTAGCGGCCTTATCTATACAAAAGAGCTGGGATGGCTTGATCTCGGCCATGCCAGAGGTACAGACATTCGCCTTTTGCTTAACCAGTTCCGCTCTGGTGAAGCCGGAACAAAGGAGTATTACCGGGTTTCATACCGCCAGCAGATGAGCTATCGCGGCACGCTCTTTAACACGGGCCGCTATGTCGAGTGGGAAGTGAAAAAAGGCAGAACCCGGCGAGAGATTGACAGCATTGCACTGGCGATGATGATGCATACTGCCTCACTGTTCGAGCACTGGCAGACCCGCTTTAGCTGGGTTACCGACAGCGGGTTCAGCGCAGAGGATCTGGTTTCTGATCTGCTGGGATTTTACTCGGTTGTCCGCCCCACCAATTACCTTGATTTGTTAACCATCGACCCGAAAGAGAAAGCATTGCGTCGCTGGGACTTTTACGGTTCTGTTGGCCAGAATAAAAATAAGTCTTTCCTGCCGTTGCTTTTCCCTGATCCTAATGACCCCTGCATTCGACACACTCCTTATTATGGCAAATTACCACACTGGATGAAGCAGATTGACCCGTTTACTGATACGGGCAGTAAGATCGCAAGACCGTTAATCAAGAACGGGGTCAGTTTCGGATTTCTGGCGGGCTAGAACCATGAGATTTTTACGTAATACGATATACATTATCCTGGCTGTAATCATTGGGGTTACTGTCTTCGCTGTCAGCTTTTCACCGGCACCGGGCGAAGGTAAAAGCTACAGGGAAAGTGACTCCATCAGTTATTCATGGTTCACCAGCGATTTGATTAAACATGCCCCGAGAATCAGTGAGACATATGACTTTGAGTATCGTGCGCAGGATGGCGCATCACCTGAAATGAATTCAGTCACATTCCATAATACAAATGACGCTGAAAAGATTCGCAGTTACTTCAAAGAAAAAGGCTTTGTTTACGAAACCACGGATAGTTTTGGTGAACAATGGACGCACTATGATTCAGGTCTGGTGATGTCATTAGCCATCGACAAAAACCAGAAAACCGTGGTTCTGACGGAACTTTCATACCCCTGAACACAAAACCCCCGGCACAACACCGGGGGGAATTCGTCAGGCGGTCTGAGAGTCGAGCTTCAACTTTTCTGCAAGCCGGTGCAGGCCGTTAGCTCCCAAAAACTCTTCTGCCCGTTCGGCAAACTCCTGCTAGTTTTCTCCAATAAACCAGGTTAAAACCTCGCGTTCACGCCCTTGCCGTTGAACCAGCGAACGAAGACGTTGTGCAGGTAACCATCGCCATTAATCCATTGCAGGACGTTAAGATGCTCGCTGGGCGGACAGCAGGTGCATCAGGGCGTGTTCACCCTCACGGCAGGCCACGGCCATAGCCTTATCGACGTTTTGCTGTACCCGGCGATAAGCCGTCGAATAAGTCGGAATATTCCAGCCGTGGAATTGCGCCGCGAGTTTCAGCCTTGCATAACATTTGCGAAACGCGGGTTGCTCCGGGCGCAGGAAATCGGCAAGCAGGAATTGCCAGGCATCCTCGTCAAATTCGACCTTCTTTGCTTCATGCTTTGAGCCACCGCGTTTGTCGATAAGAACGCCACCCAGTCAGATTTTGCATATTTCTGCACCTGATAGTATTTATCTCTCAGAGAGGCTGCGCTTACCTGAAACTGGCGGGCCGCAGTCTGAAAGGCTGTTTTGCTCCAGTCTTTACCGGATGAAGTGATGAAAGAGATTTTATCTAAGTATGAAAACGCTGAACATAACAGCCCCGTAGCACCGAGCACGGAACCACGCAGTAAGGCTGGTTAATAGAGAAAATCACATTCAAGTCTTCAAAGCTTGCACCAATCTTTTCTAACTTAATGAAAAGTTTGATTTACATGGAGTAGATACGTAAGACTTGACCACAAGCAGGTGACCCAAACCGCTCTGTTACCAGCTTTGAAGGTTTTTTAAAGGATAAAATAAAATTTAAAAAGAGAAATTCTGATTCGTTTTTTTAGTGAATCAGCCGACAGAAATTCTAATTTTATCCTGGTTCATCAGATACCTCTTTTTCTGACTGCGTACTCTTCACAGCACTTGCCCTACAAGGCCTCTCGTGAATTTCCACATTCTCCAGTCTCTTCCCGGTTAATGTCGTACTTCTAATGAATCAATACAGTCGGTATGGCTCGAGCGATCAGAGGCCACCCGCTGAATACGAAAAAATATTATCAACGGCTCGGAAGTGTCTGGATTATCCGTGGCGATTCAATAAATTGAGGCTTTATGAAATGAAAAATCCACGCAATTGCGTGGATTTTATATTTTTTGATGCCTGTGAGATTCAATGAAACTTCATGAGACAACAAAGCTTGTTTAGACGTTGAACAGGAAGTTCATCACATCGCCATCTTTAACGATGTACTCTTTCCCTTCTGAACGCATCTTGCCCGCTTCTTTCGCGCCTTGTTCGCCTTTGTAGGCGATAAAGTCTTCAAACGCGATGGTCTGCGCGCGGATAAAGCCTTTTTCGAAGTCGGTATGGATCTTGCCCGCCGCCTGCGGTGCGGTGGCGCCGACCGGGATAGTCCAGGCGCGCACTTCTTTCACGCCTGCGGTGAAGTAGGTCTGCAGGTTCAGCAGCGCGTAACCGGCGCGGATAACGCGGTTCAGGCCCGGCTCTTCCAGACCCAGTTCGGCCATAAACTCGGCGCGATCTTCATCGTCCAGCTCGGCGATATCTGACTCTACGGCAGCACAGACCGGCACCACGACGGAGCCTTCCGCTTCAGCGATGGCGCGCACCTGGTCGAGGTAAGGATTGTTCTCGAAACCGTCTTCGTTGACGTTGGCGATATACATGGTCGGCTTCAGCGTCAGGAAGCTCAGGTAGCGAATCGCCGCTTTCTCGTCGGCGTCCAGCTTCAGCGCGCGCAGCATACCGGCGTTTTCCAGATGCGGCAGGCACTTCTCCAGCGCGGCCAGCTCGACCTTCGCGTCTTTGTCGCCGCCTTTGGCTTTCTTCTGCACGCGCTGAATGGCGCGCTCGCAGGTTTCCAGATCGGACAGCGCCAGTTCGGTGTTGATCACGTCGATATCTTCCGCCGGATCCACTTTGCCCGCGACGTGAATGATGTTTTCATTCTCAAAGCAGCGTACGACGTGGCCGATCGCTTCGGTTTCGCGGATGTTGGTCAGGAACTGGTTACCCAGGCCTTCGCCTTTCGACGCGCCTTTCACCAGGCCCGCGATGTCGACGAACTCCATGGTGGTCGGCACCAGACGCTGCGGTTTGACGATCTCCGCCAGCTGATCAAGGCGCGGATCCGGCATCGGCACCACGCCGGTGTTGGGCTCAATGGTGCAGAAGGGGAAGTTAGCCGCTTCGATGCCCGCTTTAGTCAGCGCGTTGAACAGGGTGGATTTACCGACGTTCGGCAGACCCACGATACCGCATTTGAATCCCATGGTTGGTTACCCTTCTAACTTGAGGTGCAACGCCTGCTGCAGGCATTGCCGGAAACGAAAAAATTTGGCGCATTATACACAGAAATCGCGCGGGCAGGGCGTTTAGCTCGCCTTGAACGCGTGCAGCCGGTTCATCGCCTTCAGGCGATCCTCTTTCAGCCACACTTCGGTACAGCGCGCCGCTTCATCAATCGCGTCATCGATCAGCTTCTGCTCGCTGGCGGGCGGCTTGCCCAGCACAAATCCCGTCACCTTGTTGCGATCGCCCGGATGGCCGATGCCGATGCGCAGGCGGTGAAAGTTATTGTTGTTGCCCAGCTTGCTGATGATGTCTTTCAGGCCGTTATGGCCGCCATGGCCGCCGCCCTGTTTGAACTTCGCGACGCCAGGCGGCAGATCGAGCTCATCGTGCGCCACCAGAATCTCTTCCGGCGCGATGCGGAAAAAGGTCGCCATCGCCGCCACGGCCTTGCCGCTGAGGTTCATAAAGGTGGTCGGCACCAGAAGACGCACATCTTCGCCCGCCAGGCTGATACGCGCGGTATAACCGAAGAATTTCGCCTCTTCCTTTAGCGACTGATTATGACGCTCCGCCAGCAAATCGAGATACCAGGCGCCCGCGTTATGCCGCGTGGCGGCGTACTCCGCGCCGGGATTGGCCAGGCCCACAATCAGTTTAATGCTGCTCACGATGATTATCCTGCTCAGGTGGTGAAAAGGCGTTAGTGTACTTCGCGGCAGAGAAGAGAACAAACTTAGCTAAAGCGATATGGTTACGTCGCGTGATTAACTATTTTGTTATTTAAATCAAGCTTCTGAAGGTAAATTTAGGTCAGCCTTTATTAGGGTTTGTGATCCTGGACGCAATTTGTCCAGAGGTCATTGCCTAAACTTATGTCAAGTTAACATTATGTGCGGTTTGTTGGGCTTGTTCATATGGACAGAGGTGAGTTATGAAACATCAACATTGTCGAAAAGCAGGAAACGTCCTGATGATCGTGGGGCTGATCGTAATGGTCTCCAGCATCATCTTCTCCGTGCTTAATCAACTGCCGAGCATTCAGATGCCGGCGCTGCTGGCGCAGGGCGCTATCCTCGGCATCTTTATCGGCGCGCTGCTGTGGCTCGCCGGCGCGCGCGTTAGCGGACGCGAAAGGATCGAAGACCGCTACTTCTGGCACCGCCACTATGACGAGCGCTGCCGCCGCACGCCGCACCACTGATCCGCTGTTTCAGCCATAAAAAAACCGGGCGCATGGCCCGGTTTTTTTATTAGGCGAAAATCAGTGCTCGAACATCGCCGAGATAGATTCTTCGTTGCTGATACGGCGGATCGCTTCAGCCAGCATGCCGGAAAGCGTCAGGGTACGAACGTTCGGCAGCGACTTCATCTCTTCAGAAAGCGGGATGGTGTCGCAGACGATAACCTGATCGATAACCGATTTACGCAGATTCTCTACCGCGTTGCCGGAGAAAATCGGGTGAGTCGCGTAGGCGAAGACGCGTTTCGCGCCGCGCTCTTTCAACGCTTCCGCCGCTTTGCACAGCGTGCCGCCGGTGTCGATCATATCGTCGACCAGCACGCAGTCGCGGCCCGCCACGTCGCCGATGATGTGCATCACCTGAGAAACGTTCGCGCGCGGACGACGTTTATCGATGATAGCCATATCGGTATCGTTGAGCAGTTTGGCGATCGCGCGAGCACGCACGACGCCGCCGATGTCCGGGGAAACCACAATCGGGTTTTCCAGACCAATTTGCAGCATGTCTTCCAGCAGGATCGGGCTGCCGAAAACGTTATCAACCGGGACGTCAAAGAAGCCCTGGATTTGCTCGGCGTGAAGATCGACCGTCAGAACGCGATCGACGCCAACGCTGGAAAGGAAATCCGCGACCACTTTAGCGGTAATCGGCACGCGAGCGGAGCGCACGCGGCGGTCCTGACGGGCATAGCCGAAGTAGGGAATAACCGCGGTAATACGACCAGCAGAAGCTCGACGCAGCGCGTCGACCATCACAACCAGTTCCATCAGATTATCATTGGTGGGAGCACAGGTGGACTGGATGATGAAAATATCACCACCGCGTACATTTTCGTTAATTTGTACACTCACTTCGCCATCGCTGAAACGGCCCACTGCGGCGTCTCCGAGGCTGGTGTAAAGGCGGTTGGCAATACGTTGTGCTAGTTCCGGGGTGGCGTTACCAGCAAATAGCTTCATATCAGGCACGAGAAGAACCTCAGGCTTGGCGTCCAGAGAATGAACGGCGTTACGGTAACCGGCGCATACCGCAGCGCATGTTCATACGGGTGTGTTAATGCGCAGCGTGCAGCGTCTGGAACAGGGTGACACTGTCACACATGCGCTTACAGCCCGGAAAGGGTGCGATGCAGAGGCGAGACGTTAACGCCTCGCGCGACAAATCCGCATACCCATTTCGGGGCGAGTTCCAGCACCTGACGAGCGGCTGACTCGGTGTCAAATTCGGCAAACACGCAAGCGCCAGTGCCAGTCAGGCGCGACGGCGCGTATTCTAGCAGCCAGGAAACAAGCTCATCAACCTCGCGAAAACGTTTTCTTACCACTGCCTCGCAATCATTGTGAAAGGGCGTCGATAAAAGCGCCGCCAGCGAACGCACCGGCGTATCGCGCGTAAGCTGCGGATCGTTAAATACCAGCGGCGTGGGAACGCTTACGCCGGGATGCGCCACCAGATACCATTTTTCCGCCGGATCGGCGGGCTGAAGCTGCTCGCCGACGCCCTGGGCAAAAGCGGCGAACCCTCTGACGAACACCGGCACGTCCGCGCCAAGCTTAATTCCCAGCTCCGCCAGCGCCTCCAGAGAGAAACCGACGCCCCACAGGTGATTCAGCGCCACCAGCACGGTGGCGGCGTTCGAGGAGCCGCCGCCCAGCCCGCCGCCCATCGGCAGCCGCTTTTCTATGGCGATCTGCGCGCCGGCGTCGGTTGGCAGCCGGTGCTGCGCCTGCGCCGCCTGGCGCAGCAGCATCGCCGCGCGAACAATCAGGTTGTCGTCATGGGCGACGCCGTCGACCGGCGTGGTCAGGCTGACGCGGCCGCTGCTGTCCGGCGTGATATGCAGGCTGTCGCCGTAGTCGAGAAACTGAAACAGCGTCTGCAGGTTATGGTAGCCGTCTGCGCGACGGCCGGTGATATAGAGAAAAAGGTTGAGCTTTGCCGGAGCGGGCCAGGTGGTGATCATTGCAGGGTCCAGCTATCCATACGCAGTTTGATGCGCTGGTCGCCTTCGCGCAGCTCCAGGTTCGACGGCAGCGGCGGGGTGGATTTGCTGTCGTAGTCCTGAATCGCGACCTGCCACTTCTGGCCGTCGCTGCTGTAGTTCAGGCTCTTAAGCTGATAATTGCTGTTGAGCTGATAGTCGCTGGCGTCGCCCGGCAGGCCCATCATCCACTGGCGCAGGTTGGCGAGCGGAATATTCATGCCGGTCAGCTGAGAGATCATCTTCTCCGCGTCGTTGCTGACGTAGCGTTTGCCTTTGTTATCCACGATCTGTACGGTGTCGCCCTGAGCGTCGAGCTGCAGTTCGGTGCTGCCGAGCGGGTTGGTCAGCAGCAGGCGATAGCGGTCCGGGGCGGTCTGCTGCCAGTTAAAGCGCGCGTAGACTTTCTGCTTGTCGGAAAGATAGGCGAAGGCGCCGCGTGTCTGGTAGTGCGTGACTTTCGCCACGTCCTGCTGATGCTGCTGCCACTGCGGCGCGGTCGTGCTCGGGCCGGGGCCCTGAGGCTGATTAACGGCGCAGGCGGTGAGCAGAACGCTCGCCAGCGGCAAAAGGCGCAACATAGTGCGTGGTGAATAGGTCATCACGTGGTCATCTCCTCGGACACGTTTTTAATTCGTAACCGATAACGCTAGCGATCCGCTTATGAACCGTCAATGCTGATTACAGGAAAATTGCGCACGATCAGTTTAATCTTATTACAGTCATAGCCTTTGTATGGCTTTTCATGATCTGCCGCATCTTGTAGAATGCGCATCACAAAACCCTGACATTATTGGGACATCCCAACTTTTATCGCCATGACGCTGCTCGCTCTCGGAATCAATCATAAAACTGCACCTGTCGCGCTGCGCGAACGCGTCGCGTTCGGGCCGGACGTGCTGGAACAGGCGCTCGACAGCCTGCTTTCCCAGCCGATGGTGCAGAGCGGCGTCGTTCTCTCTACCTGCAACCGCACCGAACTCTACCTTAGCGTAGAGCAGCAGGCGGATCTGCAGGAGCGCCTGGTGCGCTGGCTGTGTGACTATCACCATCTCAATGAAGAGGACGTGCGTCAAAGTCTCTACTGGCATCAGGACAACGCGGCGGTCAGCCATTTGATGCGTGTGGCGAGCGGCCTCGACTCGCTGGTGCTGGGCGAGCCGCAAATTCTCGGCCAGGTGAAAAAAGCCTTCGCCGATTCGCAGCGCGGCCATGCGCTGAGCAGCGAGCTGGAGCGGATGTTCCAGAAAACTTTCTCGGTCGCCAAACGCGTGCGCACCGAGACGGAAATCGGCGCCAGCGCGGTGTCGGTCGCTTTCGCCGCCTGCACCCTGGCGCGTCAGATCTTCGAATCGCTCTCAACGGTCAACGTGCTGCTGGTCGGCGCGGGCGAAACCATCGAGCTGGTGGCTCGCCACCTGCGCGAACATAAAGTGCAGAAGCTGATTATCGCCAACCGCACGCGCGAGCGCGCCGAGCGGCTGGCGGAAGAGGTCGGCGCGGAAGTGATCGGCCTCGGCGACATCGACGCGCGCCTCGCGGACGCCGATATCGTCATCTCCTCCACCGCCAGCCCGCTGCCGATTATCGGCAAAGGGATGATGGAGCGCGCGCTGAAAGCGCGCCGCAACAAACCGGTGCTGCTGGTGGATATCGCCGTGCCGCGCGACGTGGAGCCGGAAGTGGGCAAGCTGCCTAACGCCTATCTCTACAGCGTCGACGACCTGCAGGCGATCATCGAGCAGAATATGGCGCAGCGCAAAGCCGCCGCCGTACAGGCCGAAAGCATCGTGGTGCAGGAGAGCGGCGAATTTATGTCCTGGCTGCGCGCCCAGAGCGCGGTCGAGACCATTCGCGAATACCGCTCTCAGGCGGAAAGCGTGCGCGCCGATCTCGAATCGCGCGCGCTGGCCGCGCTGCAGCAGGGCGCCGATCCGCAGAAAGTCCTGCAGGAGCTGGCGCACAAGCTGACCAACCGTTTAATTCACGCACCAACCAAATCCCTGCAGCAGGCCGCCCGCGACGGCGACACTGAACGCCTGCAATTGCTTCGCGACAGCCTCGGTCTCGAGTAGACTCACGGGCTGTTGCCCTCTGTGACGAGAATCCCATCACGACATGAAAACCTCTATTGTTGCCAAACTGGAAGCGCTGCAGGAGCGCCACGAAGAAGTGGAAGCGATGCTCGGCGACGCCAGCGTTATCGCCGATCAGGACCGCTTCCGCGCGCTCTCGCGCGAATATGCGCAGTTAACCGACGTGACCCAATGTTTCCGCGCGTGGCAGCAGACGCAGGAAGATATCGAAACCGCCCAGATGATGCTGGACGATGCCGAGATGCGCGATATGGCGCAGGAAGAGTTGCAGCAGGCGCGCGCCGAGAGCGAGCGGCTGGAGCAGCAGCTGCAGGTGCTGCTGCTGCCGAAGGATCCTGACGACGAACGCGCCTGCTTTATCGAAGTGCGCGCCGGCACCGGCGGCGACGAGGCGGCGATCTTCGCCGGCGACCTGTTCCGCATGTACAGCCGCTACGCTGAAGCCCGCCGCTGGCGCGTGGAGATCGTCAGCGCCAACGAGGGCGAGCACGGCGGCTATAAAGAGGTCATCGCCCGCGTCACCGGCGACGGCGCCTATGGACGCCTGAAGTTTGAGTCGGGCGGCCACCGCGTGCAGCGCGTGCCGGAAACCGAATCCCAGGGGCGTATCCATACCTCGGCCTGTACCGTGGCGGTGATGCCGGAGGTGCCGGAGGCGGAGCTGCCGGATATTAACCCGTCCGATCTGAAGATCGACACCTTCCGCTCGTCTGGCGCGGGCGGCCAGCACGTCAACACCACCGACTCCGCCATCCGCATCACCCACCTGCCGACCGGCATCGTGGTGGAGTGTCAGGATGAGCGTTCGCAGCACAAAAACAAAGCCAAAGCGCTGGCGGTGCTGGGCGCGCGCATTCGCGCCGCAGAGATGGCGAAGCGCCATGAAGCGGAGGCGAGCACGCGCCGCAACCTGCTCGGCAGCGGCGACCGCTCCGATCGTATCCGCACCTACAACTTCCCGCAGGGGCGCGTTACCGATCACCGCATCAACCTGACCATCTATCGCCTTGACGAGACCATGGAAGGCAAGCTGGATAACCTGATTGAGCCGATCGTGCAGGAGCATCAGGCCGATCAGCTGGCCGCGCTGGCTGGTCAGGAGTAATGGAGTTTCAGGGCTGGCTGAAACAGGCTGTCGCCGCGCTACAGGGCGGCGACAGCTCGAAGCGCGACGCGGAGATCCTGCTGGGGCACGTCACCGGCAAATCGCGCAGCTGGCTGGTGGCGTTCGGCGAGACCGAACTGCTGCCTGAACAGCTGACGCGCCTCGACGCGCTGCTGGCGCGGCGCGTGCAGGGCGAGCCGGTGGCGCATCTGATCGGCGAGCGCGAATTCTGGTCGCTGCCGCTGCGCGTTTCCGACGCGACGCTCATCCCGCGACCCGATACCGAAGTGCTGGTAGAGCAGGCGCTGGCGCGCCTGCCCGCCGCGCCGGCGCGCATTCTCGATCTCGGCACCGGCACCGGCGCCATCGCGCTGGCGCTGGCGAGCGAACGGCCCGACTGCGAGGTGCTCGGCGTCGATCGCATCGAGGCGGCCGTGGCGCTGGCGCAAAGCAATGCCGATCGGCTGGCGATCCCCAACGCCGCGTTCGCTCTGAGCCACTGGTTCGACGCGCTGCCCGCCGCGCGCTTCGACCTGATCGTCAGCAACCCTCCCTATATCGACGCGTGCGACCAGCATCTCTCGCAGGGCGACGTGCGTTTCGAACCGCGCAGCGCGCTGGTGGCCGACGAGGCGGGGCTGGCAGATTTGCGCCTGCTTATCACCCAGGCGCCGCAGTGGCTGGCGCCAGGCGGCTGGCTGCTGCTGGAGCATGGCTGGCAGCAGGACGCGGCGGTGCGCGCGCTGATGCAGCAGCACGATTTTCTTCAGGTCGCGACCGTGAATGACTACGGCGGCAATCCGCGCGTCACGCTCGGTCGCATTCCCTCTTAAAAAGGACGTTACATGGCCGCTTACTATCCGCTTATCAAGCAACTGCATCTGCTGACGGTGTTTATCAGCATTGCGCTTTTTATCGTGCGTTTTTACTGGCTGCGCAGCGGCTCGGCGCTGCTGCAGCGCCGCTGGGTGCGCATTACGCCGCACGTTAACGACACCTTTTTACTGCTGACTGGCGTGCTGCTGGTGATGATTACCCACTTTTACCCGTTCTCTCCGCAAGGAAGCTGGCTGACGGAGAAGCTTTTAGGCGTTATTATCTACATCGCCTTAGGTTCCGTGGCATTGAGTCGTCGCCCGCGCACCAGCCGTACGCGCTGGATCGCTTTCCTGGTCGCGCTGGTCGCGCTGGTGACAGTGATTAAGCTGGCGGTGACCAAAATGCCGTTATTGGGGATAGTATGACCTCCACAGAGCAATTAGATTTTAGTCAGACGCCGCTGTGTGAAGCGGTGATTGGCGCCACCCGCGCGATTCGCGCCGATTTTCCCGCCTCGTCCGTGCAGGAGCAGCTGGCGACGCTGGTGGCGGAAGCCCGCCGCTACGTGAGCAGCGAACAGGACGCCGACATGCAGCTTGAGAAGCTGCTGGAGCTTTTCTACCGCCAGTGGGGCTTTGGCGGCGCCAGCGGCATCTATAACCTTTCCGACGCGCTCTGGCTGGATAAAGTGCTCAAGACGCGTCAGGGCACCGCGGTGTCGCTGGGCGTGATCCTGCTGCATATCGCCCAGGCGCTCGACATTCCGCTGATGCCGGTTATTTTCCCTACGCAGCTGATTTTGCGCGCCGACTGGATCGACGGCGAGATGTGGCTCATCAACCCGTTCAACGGCGAGACGCTCGATACCCATACGCTGGAAGTGTGGCTGAAGGGCAACATCAGCCCCACGGCGAAGCTCTACGACGACGATCTGGAAGAGGCGAAGACCATTAGCGTGATGCGCAAGATGCTCGACACCATGAAGGCGGCGCTGATGGAGGAGAAGCAGATGGAGCTGGCGCTGGGCGTGAGTCAGGTGCTGTTGCAGATCGATCCGGACGACCCTTACGAGATCCGCGATCGCGGTTTGATCTACGCGCAGCTGGAGTGCGATCATATTGCGCTAAACGATTTAACCTATTTCGTTGAGCAGTGTCCCGAGGATCCGGTCAGCGAGATGATCAAAGTGCAAATTCACGCAATTGAACAGAAACAGGTGACGCTGCACTAAGCGCACCACACCATTAAGGAAAGGGCATGACTCAGAAAGTCGTCACTATTGGTGATATCAAGGTCGCTAACGATCTGCCATTCGTGCTGTTTGGCGGCATGAACGTGCTGGAATCGCGCGATCTCGCCATGCGTATTTGCGAACATTACGTGAAGATCACCGACAAGCTCGGCATTCCGTACGTGTTCAAGGCCTCTTTTGACAAGGCGAACCGCTCTTCCATCAAATCCTATCGCGGTCCCGGCCTCGAAGAAGGCATGAAGATTTTCCAGGAGCTGAAGCAGGCGTTCGGCGTGAAGATCATTACCGACGTGCACGAGGCGTCGCAGGCGCAGCCGGTGGCCGACGTGGTCGACGTGATCCAGCTGCCCGCCTTCCTGGCGCGTCAGACCGACCTGGTAGAGGCGATGGCGAAGACCGGCGCGGTGATTAACGTCAAGAAGCCGCAGTTCGTCAGCCCGGGCCAGATGGGCAATATCGTGGATAAGTTCGCGGAAGGCGGCAACGATAAGGTGATTCTCTGCGATCGCGGCAGCAATTTCGGCTATGACAATCTGGTCGTCGATATGCTCGGCTTTAACGTGATGAAGAAAGTCACCAACAACAGCCCGGTGATTTTCGACGTGACCCACGCGCTGCAGACGCGCGATCCGTTCGGCGCCGCTTCCGGCGGACGTCGCGCCCAGGTAGGCGAGCTGGCGCGCGCCGGCATGGCGGTCGGTATTGCCGGTCTGTTTATCGAAGCGCATCCGGATCCGGATCACGCGAAGTGCGACGGCCCGTCCGCGCTGCCGCTGGATAAGCTGGAGCCGTTCCTGATGCAGATGAAGGCGATTGACGACCTGGTGAAGAGCTTCCCGGAGCTGGATACCAGCAGGTAACTCGCCCTTCAGCGGCGAAATAAAAAAGAGCGACGTTAGTCGCTCTTTTTTTTGCCGCTCGTCCCGCGCGGACAGGCACCTTTTCCCTGAGGCGCGCCCGTGGCCAGGCGTTGTGTCCCTGGCGCGGACGCTTTACGTCACCCGCGTTTACCTTATGCGTGCTCTGAAAGGCGTCATGTCAGAGCATGATCGTCAGCAGGTAGCCGGCAAAAATCGCCAGGTGCGCGGCGCCGTTCAGCACGTTGGTGCGCCCGGTTGAAAACGAGATATGACACAGGATGAGCGCCGCTGACATCATCACCATCTGCGGCGGCTCAAGGCCGAACACCAGCTGCTGGTCGGTGAGGGTGGCGATAATGGTCACCGCCGGCACGGTTAGCGAAATTGTCGCCAGCACCGAGCCGAAAAAGAGGTTCATGGCGCGCTGCACCTGATTCATCAGCACCGCCTTCAGCGCGCCCAGGCCTTCCGGCGACAGGATCAGCAAAGCCACCAGGAAGCCGGTGAACTGCGCGGGCGCATTAAACTCCGACAGCAGATGCTCCAGCGTATTGGCGTTCATCTTGGTGACGCTGATGACCGCAATCAGATGCACAATCAGCCAGACGGTGTGCCAGACGCTGCTGTGCGCCGAAGGCTTGCCGTGGTGCGGATCGCCATCATCGCTGTCGTCTTCATGCTCGTAAACAAATAAACTCTGGTGGGTACGCGTCTGAATCAGCAGGAAAACGCCGTACATCGCCGCCGAAATCGCTGCGATCAGCAGCGCCTGCGTGGTCGTAAAGTTGCCGCCCGGCAGCGCGTTGGGGAACACCAGCACCAGGATCGCCAGCGGAAAGATGGCGATCAGATACTGCTTTACCCCGGCAAGATTCACATACTGCGTGGCGAACTTGCGCCCGCCCAGCAGCAGCGAGAAACCCACCAGCCCGCCGGTGACGATCATAATGATAGAGTAGAGCGTGTCGCGCATCAGCGCCGGCGCGGCATCGCCCGTAGCCATCAGCGCGGAGATCAGGCTGACCTCAAGGATAACCACTGACAGGCTGAGGATCAGCGAGCCGTAGGGCTCGCCCAGCCGGTGCGCCAGCACGTCGGCATGGCGCACCACGCTAAAGGCGCTGCTGAGGATCGCGACCAGCGCCAGCAGGTTGATGCCGATAACCGCGGGCAGGGAGGTTTGTCCGCCGAAGAAAAACAGCACGCCCAGGGCGGCGAGGGGAAGTATCAGCGAGAACTCTTTGTGACGTGTTTTTTCATGTGTGGTCATTCACCATCCTCTCAAAAGAAATGCTTCGGCGAAACCCAACGGGGCTTCACAAAATAGTAGATCTTTTATTACCTCTGAAAGTGTAACTTTTCGCCGTTTAATCTGGGTAAAATTTACCGGTTTTTACTTTTTCGACAATCAACGACCATCTCGTCAAAAGGAGATAACAACATCGTTTATTGTTTTCTATTCATAGTATTAACTTTATGAGTCAGGCACTAATTACGCTTTTAAAAGCAAATTAAAATGCTGATAACCTTTATTTTCAGGCGTTTCGTCCGATTTTTTAGAAAGGGAGGGCTTAATGACAAGGTTGTAATTTTTTCTTCATGCGCCAGGCTTAATGCGGGCCCTTAATGGAGGAAATGCAATGCCTTACAAAAATCGTGAAGCGCTGCCGGATAACGTGAAACATGTACTGCCGCCGCATGCGCAGGAGATCTATCAGAAGGCGTTCAACAGCGCCTGGGATCAGTATAAAGACAAAGATGAGCGACGCGGCGACGAGTCTCAGGAAGAAGTGGCGCACAAAGTTGCCTGGTCGGCGGTGAAAAAGGAGTATGAAAAAGGGGACGATGATAAGTGGCACCCTAAGAAGTAGGCGCGGGAAGGGGCCGGCGCAGCCGGCCTGACGCGGCGCTTTTTTAATTTCTCGCCTGGCCGCGGCCTTGAAAGCGGTGCAGAAAATGCATACTGTCAGTGCAGGCTGCGGCTCAAGAATGTCGCCCGTTAGCCGATTTTATAAGGGAGCCCGTCGGACAGGACGTTAAAAGGTCAGGAGGTCGCATTGTTAACCCGAGAATTTTTATTAAAAGCAGACTGCAAAACCTCATTCGGCGATATTGAGGAATCGCTGCTCTGGAGCTGCGAGCAGCGCGCCGCATCGCTGGCGGCCACGCTCGCCTGCCGTCCCGACCAGAGCCCGGTCTGGATCTTCGGCTATGGTTCGCTGATGTGGAATCCTGTTTTTGAAGCGGACGAGGTCGCATCCGGCACGCTGGAGGGATGGCACCGCGCTTTCTGCCTGCGCCTGATCGCCGGCCGCGGCACCTCGTCCCATCCCGGCCGCATGCTGGCGCTGAAAGAGGGCGGTTCGACCAGCGGCCTGGCGTTTCGCCTGCCGGAGACGCGCCTGCAGGAAGAGCTGGAGCTGCTGTGGAAGCGCGAAATGATCACCGGCTGCTATCTGCCGACCTGGTGCGAATTAACGCTGGAGGATGGGCGCAGCGTCACCGCGCTGGCCTTTATTATGGATCCGCGCCATCCGCTCTATGAATCGGACTCCTGTCCTGAGGCGATCGCGCCGCTGATCGCAGCGGCAAGCGGCCCGCTGGGCAGCAACGCGCAGTATCTTTTTTCGCTTGAGCAAGAGCTCGCGAAGCGCGGCATGGAAGAGGAGAGTTTAAGCCGGCTGGCGCACCAGGTGCGCGCGCTGCAGGCGGGCGTTCGCTGCGCGCAGGGCTAAAGGGTAAGGCTCGCGGCGTGTTCATCCACGCCGCGAAAGCGTGCTAGTTGCCCGGGTTAAGCAGCCAGGTGCCTGGCTTGTCGATCACCAGCGACTGCGCGCGCATGCTGGTGCCTGAATGCACCTCGATACGATACTGACCCGCCGCCAGGTTGAGCGTGGCGAAACCGTTGCTGCCGGTTTTTACCTCCACCGGCTGGCCGTTGAGCACCACGTTGGCGCCGCGCTCCAGCTTGAGGTAGACCGTCGCCAGCGCAGCGGGCGTCGCAGGCGGCGCGCTATTCACTACGGGGTTTTGCGCCACCGCAGGCGTCGCGTTTTCCGGCGTCGCGTCGCGCCTGTTGGTCAGCCAGGTGACCACCACTACCGCCAGCAGCGCTGCGGCCGCCAGGGCCACCAGCCCCGGCGACAGGCGGCGCGCGTTGCGCGGCGTTACCGGCTCGACGCTGGGCGAGGCGTGATTCACCGCCATCACTACCGGCGCGGGCGTGACGACTTCCTCTTCCTCCACCACGAGGGTCGGCGCGGGCGCAGCAGCGACCGGCGGCGGCTCCGGCGCAGGCTGCAGGCTATTGACCACCGCCTCCACGTCGCTGACGGGCAGATCGATAAGCGCCGCAAAGGCGTCAATCGACTGCGGGCGATCGGCAGGCTTCATCGCCAGCGCGCAGTCCACCGCGTGAAGCAGCGGCAGCGAATAGCCGGGCGGCTGACGCTCGACCAGCGGCTCATAGTTATCCTCAATGCAGCGCACCACGCTCACCGGCGGCGGATTGCCGGTGATCAGACTGTGCAGCACCGCGCCGAGCGCGTAAATATCGGTCCACGGCCCCTGTTCGTTTTCACCCTCTTCGCTGTACTGCTCAATCGGCGCGAAGCCGGGCTTGAGCATAATCTCCGTTTCGTCCGACAGATTGCCGATCTCTTTGCGCGCCGAGCCGAAGTCGAGCAGCACCGGCAGCTGGTTTTCCTGAATCTGAATATTATCCAGCGAAATATCGCGATGCAGATAGCCCGCCTGATGGATAGTGCTGATGGCGCCGAACAGCGGCGGCAGCAGGCGACGAATCCAGGCCTCGCTCACCGCATCCGGGCTGGTCTGCTGCCACTCTTTCAGCGTCATGCCGCTGTAGTAGAGCGTGCCCATATAGGCGGTACCGTTCTGCTCCCAGAAGCGCAGCACGTGCAGCAGGCCGGGATGGTTGAAGCGCGCCAGCAGACGCGCCTCCTGTATAAAGCTGGTCAGGCCGGCGTTAAACAGCTTTTGATAGCGTTCGCCGCGCAGCTCCAGCGACAGATCCTCGGCGCGCACCGCCAGCGACACCGGCATATACTCTTTAATTGCGATGGTGCGTTCAAGCTGATGATCCCAGGCGCGATAAACGATGCCAAACCCGCCGCCGCCAATCACTTCCTTGATTTCAAACTCGTTAAATCGGTATCCCGCAGGGAGCGCGTTGGGCACCGCTTTCTGATTATCATTTGCCGACATAGTGAACTCTCTGAACACCGCCTGGCAGCCAGGCTGCGCTGTAATTAATTGATGTTACGCCACGCACCTATCGCCGGATCAACCAGATCGGCGTGCAAGGTATCGATCAGTAACACATTCACTTTTTGCTGTGGCATAAACTGCGGTCCCCAAAGACCACGCAACGTTTCCACCCGCGATTTCACGGCGTCCGGATCCTGCTGCGCCGTATTTTTGTCCATTTTCACCAGCAGCGCGCCGTTAAAGCGCCAGACGTGGCTCGCCTCGTCGAAAGGCAGCACCAGCCAGCTGTCCGCAGCATCGGCGCGCGTCACGATCATGCGCTCTTTATTCGCAGCCACCACCTGCAGCGAGTTGCCGGAGATTTGCAGGTTCGCGATAGGGTAGCCCTGATAGAAGGTGACCGGCAGAGGCGTGTTTTTGCCCTTGCTTGCCAGGATTAACGCGCTTTTGCCTTCCAGCCAGCCGTCGTGCGGGCACTGCGCCTGCGCGACGTCTGGAATAAACAGCGACTGGCCGTCGGCGTCCCACGAGGTGCGGAAGCGGCAACCGCCGGGCAGATCGAAATGCTGCAGCGGCGCGCTGTTGGCCGGACGCGACAGGTCGAGCGGCGCCGCGTTGGCGGCGCTGGCGCTGGCGGTCGCGTCGGCCATGACAATCGGCCGCCAGTTTTGCAGCTTGCTGGCGCTGCCGCTGGCCAGCACGCCGCCCTCTTTGTTGGTCATCTGCCAGGGCAGCTCATCCAGCGTGCCGCACTGGTTCGCCAGCAGGGTACCGACGCGCGGCAAAAAAGTCGTCAGCACGGCGGAATCGGTGCTTTTGCCCGAAACGATGCGCAGCGGCAGCGACTCTTTGCACCAGTCGTCGGGCGCTTTGCTTTTTACACCGTCGATAAAAACTTCCAGCGCCAGGCTGGGAGAGTAAACCACGCGATAATCTTCGGCCTGCGCGCTGAAAGCGATAAGCAAGGTCGCAATGCCGGACAACCACAATTTCATAAGGATCCTTGGTATCAGTCGCGGGGCGGCAGAAAACGTGCCGAATCCGCCGCAGAATAAAGCAACGTGGCGTCCTGAGGTTCGCCGATCCACACAGAGAGCGCGCTGAGATTGTCCTTTTTCACGCTGCGGCTGACCGCTTTTTCCATCAGCGCCAGCCACTCTTCGCAGGCGTTCACCATGCGCAGCGCCTGCTCCATTTCTCTGGCCGTCAGATTAAGCCAGAAACCGTCGGTGCAGACCAGAAAGGCGTCGCCATCCTCCAGCGCCAGCTCGGCGGAGAAGGTCACCGGACGCGCCGGATCCGCGCCGAGCGCATTATAGAGTAAATTACTGTTAATGCCGGTATTTTCATAGCCCGCATCCTTTAACTGCTGCGCCAGACTGTGATCGCGCGTGACGTCGAACAGCGTGCCGTGGCGAAAGTGGTACACCCGGCTGTCGCCGGCGTGCGCCCACCAGGCGCGCCGCTGTGGGCGGTCGATAAACAGGGCCGCCAGCGTGGTGCTCATGCGGGAGAAACCCGGCTGCTGCGCCTGCGCCTCGCGCAGCGCCGCGCGGCAGCGTTCAATCGCCGCAAGCGTGTTCTCCGGCGTCAGCCGCGGCTGGTCGCGCAGATCGGCGAGCAGGGTATCGCGCACCAGCTGTGCGGCGCGATCGCCGCCTGCAAGGCCTGCCACGCCGTCGCAGACCACAAAGCAGGCTTTCTCATCAGTGATCTCCGCGCCGGTGCGGTCCTGGTTCTCGTCGCGCAGCCCCTGCTGGCAGCGGCTGGCAAATACAATCTTCATGCGTCGTCCGTCCGGGTCTGCGAATCTTTATACTGGTTTACTTCCACATCGTAGGCGTGCAGAAAGGCTTCGCCGAACAGGGTGTGGAAGTCATCTTCGATCTCGCCGGCGGTGCGCTGATAATTACGCGTAAAGTAGTCCCAGAGCGCGGCTTTTCGGGCGGCGGAGAAGGGGAGTTTGGGCAGCACGCCCTCGCTGCGCGCCTGCTCTTCCAGACGCTGCGGGTTAAACGACTGCAGCATGGCGGCGATAATGGCGCGAATACCGGCGATCATGCCGAGCTGATGCGCCTGCAGATCCACCAGCGCGTCGCGCACCGCCTGCTCCGGCGGCATAAAGCCGGGCATCTGGCTCTGATACATCTGCATCAGCACGGTTTTGCCGGAGGGCAGGATCTTAAAGGGATTGTTCGCCTCGTTCAGGATCATGGTCATATCCGCCTTGACGCCACGCTTCAGGATCTGGCGCGACGACAGCAGCGCGACCGTGCCCTGCGAAAAGAGGCTCAGCATCCGTCCCGTAACGCGCATCTGCTCTTCGTCGATCGGCGTGGCGTGGCCGTTGTTCAGCCCCATCCCCTCCAGCAGCGCGGCGATTAGCTTCTCCTGATCCTGTGAAGCGATGCCGGTCGGGCGCGGCGCCTCGCTCTTTTGCGGATCGATCGCCAGCCGCGCATCGCTGTGGCGCGACGAAGCAGGCGCCGCAGAGAGAACGCTCGCCGTTGGTTCGACCTCAAACATGCCCAGCGGATCGCCCTCTAACTGCAGTTCGCTGACGAACAGCGCCAGCGGATCGTCCTTCGACGCGTCGGCGCGCGCCGGATCCTGCACGGCAAGCTGATATTCGCCGATTTGCAGCGCATCCCCATGGCGCAGCTGAACCTGCATTCCCCGCTCGAGCGCGACGCCGTTGTGCACCACCGCGGTCACGCTGCCCTGGTTGGTCAGGCGGCACTCGCCGTCGGCGGAAAGGTGCACCAGCGCCTGCAAGCGCGAAATAGCGCGCGATTCGTCCGGCAATACCAGATCGTTATCCTGGCTACGGCCGATGGTGCCGCCGGGCGGCTGAAACGCCACGGTTTTTACCGGAACATCCGTATTGCACTGCACAATGGTAAATTGCATGAGTCATCCCGTGTCTGATGGGCAAACGCAAGGCCGTTATTCGAACATCGGCGGATAGAGGCCGTTACGTCCCGGCTGAGTACCTGCCGCCGGGTTAAAAAGTAATAAAAACAGTTGCGCCGTCAGGTTGCCGCTGTGCTTGTGCGTCGCATGGGCGAAGCCGTCGCAGCGGTTGGTCCACCAGTAGCTGATATGCTGCTGGGGATCGAAGCGGTCCGCCACCTCGCGCCAGCTCAGCGTACAGGGCAGATCGCTAAAGCCGATAACGTCCATAATGTCGGAACGCTGCTTCTCCGGCACCAGCAGCCGCGGCAGCGCCTGCATCTGCTGCTCCAGCTGGGCCGGGGCGATCTGCACTTGCACCGCCTGATAGAGCGTGGCGCCTAAGTCCTGAAACCAGTCGCCGGAAATAGCGAGCTGCGCCGGATGCCACTGGCTGAGCGGAAAGGTGCGCAGCGCCAGCAGCGGCCAGGCGCGGCCCACGCGATCGCACGAGGGCATCAGGCAGCCCATCTGCACCTGCTGCACGCCCGGCGTGATCGGCAGAACGAAGTTCCATACCGGCGCCTGCAAAAACCAGCTGGTGGCCGCCTGCTCCTGGCTTTGCCAGTGCATCAGCCCCTGCTGAAACCAATGGGTCCAGGGCGCGATATGTTTCTCGCTCAACCGGTGACGAAGAAAATCGCCGGTTGAGGGGAGCTTCCCGTACCAGCCGGGGGCAACGATCGCAGCCATACTCACCTCATCATTACTCGCTATGCGCGGTCAATCGCTGCGCGTCTGCCGCCGGCGTCACGGCCAGCGCGCTGCCTTCGCGACCCGCATTTTTAAGATTTTCCGCAAGCTTGCGCATCATCAGCGCGTTGTCGCGCGCATAGGGCGAAGACTGAATCTGCTGATCCAGCAGCTGGCTGAGGTGCCAGTCGAGCTGCTGCAGGTCGCGCGCGCTGACGTTCTCAGGCAGCGAACGCTGCAAATTCTGCATCAGCCAGGCGCGTAAAAATTCGCCGTCGTAGTTGCGCGGCTGATAGAGCATCTGATAGGCGCGCAGCGCGTTGCGGCTGTACTCATTGTCGTCGCCCTTGTCGTTTCGCAGCAGGTTAGTGATCTGCTGCGCGACGCGCGGCAATAGCAAAGACTTTAGCGCATTTTGATAAAGCGCCCAGGCGGCGTCGCTGACCTGGGTGCCGCGATAAAGCCCGGCGCGCATCGTAACCGGCGGATTATCCAGTGAAAATCGGTCAGAGAGCGGCAGTTTCACCAGGTTGTTCAAAAAGGGAAGCAGATCAAAAATATTATCCGCTGGCTGATGGATTACCTGCTGGCTCTGGGTGGCGATAACCGGCACGCGCTCCGCCACCTGGCTGAGGTAGCGCTGGTTCTGGAAAAAGCTGATCAGCCAGAGTCCGGAGGCGATGGTCAACGCGCCCGCCAGCACGCCGTAGCCAATCCAGTGGAACAGCTGGTTGCGGTGCTCCCAGTGGCGGTTGCTGCCGGCAAGGCCGCTTTCGCGGAACACCAGGTCGCTGAGCAGATCGCGGATAAAAAAGCTCTGGCCCTTGTTGCCGGGGATCGGGCTGTTGCGGTTGACGCTGTCCCAGGCGGCGATGGTCTGACCGCCTGCCTGCGGCAGCTGCAGCTTGCGGCTTAGCTCGCCCATAATACGGTCGAAGGGCAGGCCCTCCTGGGTGCCGCTGGTAAAGAAGAGGCCGCGGGCGCTCCAGGCGATCGACTCCTGCTGGTCGGAGAAAACCACGTCGAGATACTCGCTCAGCAGCGGGCGCAGCGAGGCGAACTCCTGCGGAAAAAGGAAGCAGTCGGCGCGCTGGCCAAGATCCCGCTCCTGCGCCATCTTATGGCTGAGCTGCTGCTGAAGCTGCTGCTCCAGCCGGTGGAACTGCTGATGAAAGCTGCGGTGCCAGTCATCTTTATGCGGCTTGCCCGGCTCCCAGGGGAAGGTAAAGCCCCAGATGGCGTCGCGCTGGCGCTTCTCCAGCGCGCCGAAATAGCCCATAAAGCCTTTCAGCAGATCGGTTTTGGTCACCATGACGTAGACCGGAAAGTGAATGCCGGTCTGCTGGTGCAGCTCGCTCAGCCGATTGCGCATGGCGCTCGCCTGGGCATAGCGCGCCTCGGCCGATTCGCTTAGCAGATCCGCCACGCTGAGGGTCATGATCACGCCGTTGATCGGCTGCCGCGTGCGATAGCGCTTCAGCAAATTGATAAAGCTGTGCCACTCGCTGGCGTCGCGCACGCGCTGGCTCTCCTGCAGGGTATAGCGTCCGGCGGTGTCGATCAGCACGGCCTGGTCGGTAAACCACCAGTCGCAGTGGCGGGTGCCGCCTACGCCGCGGATCGCGGTCTTGCCGACGCTGTCGGTCAGGGGAAAGTCGAGCCCGGCGTTGAGCAGCGCGGTGGTTTTGCCCGCGCCGGGCGCGCCGATCACCAGATACCACGGCAGCTGATAGAGATAGCTCGACTGCACGCGCGCCAGCCAGCGGCTGTTGCTTTTGCGGCTAAGGGGCATGCGTTTTAGCTGCATCACCGCCTCGCTGAAGCGCTGGGTGAGCAGCTCCTCGGTCGCGTGGCGATCGGAGAGATCTTCCGCGCCCGCCTGCTGCAGGTTATTGAGCAGCTTGCTGTTGAACCAGGCGCGATAGAGCGAAGGGATAAACTGAAACAAAATCCAGATGAAAAAGAGCAGGCCCACCGTCAGCTGGCGCGGTAGCGCCTGCTCCAGCGGGCGAGTCTCTCCCCAGCTCCAGAACGGGCCGAGGATCCAGACGAGACAGCTCAGCGCCGTCACGCCGATAAAACTCCACAACAGGCGATGGGTGAGAACAGGGCGTAAGGATGCGCGCATTACTGGGTTCCCTGATGATTACTGAGCGTTTCCGGCGCGGCGAACAGCGTAATTTCGACGCGGCGGTTGCGAGTGCGGTTTTCGTTGCTGTCGTTGGGCAGCAGGGGGTCGCTGTCGCCGCGTCCTTCAGAGCGGATCGCATGGCCGTCGGCAAGCTGCGATTGCAGCAGCTGGGTCACGGCGCGGGCGCGGGCGAACGAAAATTCATAGCTGGAGGCGAAGCGGCTATTGTCCACTGGACGATTGTCGGTAAAGACCGACACCAGCACCGTGCCTTTGACGTTCTTCATCGCCGTGGCGACGCGGGCCAGCAAGGCGCGGCCGACCGGATTGATGGCGGTGCCCTGTTCGGCGAACAGCTTGTCGGCGGGAATAATCACCTTGCTGCCGAACGCGCCGTCGCTGACTTCAAGCTGGCCGGCGGCGATAACGTCGTTAAGGCGCTGGCGCAAATCGAGCAGCGCCTGCGGCGAAGAGGGACGGCGCCCAACGGTGATCTGCGGCAGCGGCGTCTGATAAATGGCGCGCAGCAGCGGTTCGGCGTCGTTGCCGAGCCGCCAGTTCAGAGCGCTGTAGAGCAGGCAGGCGAGCAGCGCGGCGACGGTAGCGCAGGCCCAGAGCGGGATCATCGGGCGCGAGATGCTGCTGACCAGAGGATGCACCTCGACCAGCGGCCTGGCGTTCCCGCTTTGCGGCTGGCGCGTCTCCTCGATCAGCTTCGCGAGACGCTTGCGAATGGCGTCGCACTGCACGCGTCCGCTGTCGCTGCCGCGATAGCGGCCTTCGTAGCCGAGCAGCAGGCAGTAGTGCACCACCTCCAGCAGCCAGAGGTGCTGGGCCGGGCTCTGCGAAATGCGCGACAGCAGCTGGAAAAATTTTTCGCCGCCCCAGCTTTCGTTGTGAAAGGTCACCAGCATGCCGTTGCCGGACCAGACGCCGCGCGTGCCCCATGGCGTTTGCGCAGCGGCCTCGTCCAGCGCGCTGCACAGGCAGTAGCGCGCGCCGATAATCATCTCGAACGGCAGGCCCGCCTGCTTGCAGCGCTGCTCGAACTGGCGGATTTCATCAATCAGCGACTGACGCAGGCCGGCGGGATCGTCGTGCGTCACCGCCTGGCGAAGCTGTACCACGGCGTTCAGCAGCGGCGCCGCAGCCTGCAGTAAAAGATTATCGTTGCCCGAGGCGTTCGCCTCTGCGGCCTGCGATTCCTGAGTCATTAACGGGGATTCTTCCAGACAAGAACAGATCCCTGAGTGGCGAGCTCAGGGATGACAAACTGGCAATATGCGCCGGATTTCATTATCAGTCTAAGATCCAGGTCGCGGTATCGTTGGTGCGGCACGCTTTGCTGGCGCCGCCGACATCGACGCAGACCTGCTTATTCTTGCCGCGCGGCCGCGGACGATCGCTGCGCAGCGTGGCGTCGTAACGGCTGCTCTCCACGCCCGCTTTCAGCGGAACATAGCCGATCAGCGGGCCGTCTGCCTGGTCGGCGATCGCCAGCCAGTGATTTTCGACGCTGCCCAGCACTTCGAACGGCTTGCCGGTTTCAAGATAACGCACCACTTTGCCGCCGTAGTCGGGCGTGGTCATTACCGACGCCGCATAGAGCGCGCGCCAGGTCTCATTAACCGGAGTAAACTCGGCAGGCGCGGCGACCGCATGACGATGCACCAACTTAACGCCATTGACTTCGCTGGTGACCAGCGTGTCATCGGTGACAGACGGCGGCGGCGCTTTACAGCCCGCCAGGGTCAATGTCGCCAGCAGCATTAACGCAAGACTCTTTTTCACCATGTTCCTCGATTTCATCAGAGTAACTGCATAATACGTCGCCATCGTCATGCTGGTGACGACCCGCAACCTGCATCATGCCTTCACAGCATCAGCTAAAAAAACAGAAAAATTACATCAGGATAGTACTGCATCCAGTCTACCTAAGACTTTTGAGATTTCAAACCATTGCGCTGTCGCTAAAGCCATGCTAGCCAGCCTGGCGCGCGGCGCGCAAAGATGCCGAAAAAGGTCGCTGGGTAGTTCAGTTAAACGAAATTTACGAATGAATGACGTAACGTGATGAATTATGAAGCACGCTATTTTGTCATGGGCCACCGGGAATGGGAAATTATTAAATTTTTTTAATTGCTTCAGCCGCCTGTGCCTTTTGCGCTTCCTCTCTGGCGCCGGCTATTTTCAGAATATACGGGTGAGAGCGATCGCACTTTTTCCATAAACCGGCACGGCTTTTGCTTCGTTTTGCCCAAATAAGGCGACTCTGAGCAAAAGGTGATCCCCATGACCGACGCGCTGGCATATCTCCAGGCATCGCGCGACAGCGACATCGCCAGCCTGCAACGGCTGGTGCATACCGGCCAGCTGATCGCAGCGCTGAGCGAATTGATCCATCAGCTTCAGCGCGAGCGTGGCGCCAGCAATATCTGGATTTGCTCGCAGGGTCGGCTGTTTGCCCAGGAGCGTCTGGCGCGCGAGGGCGAGGTGAGCGCGGCGATCCAACGCTTTACCCGGGCGCTGCCGCCCGCCGCCGCCCATCCCGGCGACAGCCGCTTCTGCAACCTGATCGCCGCCGCGCTGCAGGCGCTGGCGGCGCTGCCTGGCCTGCGCGCGCAGATGCTGGCGGGCGAGCGCGATCAGGCGCAGTCGATGCAGGCGTTCAACCAGGTGATCCGCACCCTGCTGAACCTGGTGTTCGAAGCGGCGGATACCGCCAGCCATCCCGATATTTCCCGCGCGCTGATTGCGCTGTTCAGCTTTATGCAGGGCAAAGAGCTGGCGGGACAGGAGCGCGCCACCGGATCGGCAGGCTTCGCCGCCGGCCGCTTCAGCGACGAGCAGCGTCAGCGCATGGTGGCGCTGATCGCAGCGCAGGAGCAGAGTTTCGCCACCTTCAGCCAGTTTGCCGACGCCGATGCGCTGGCCCGCTGGCGTCCGCTGGCGTCCGCCAGCCGGGAAGTGGAGCGGCTGCGGCGCATCGCCTGCACGCTCGGCCAGGCGGAAGAGTCGGGCACGCTGCGCTGGTTCTCGCTGCTTAGCGCCCGCATCGATCAGATGAAAAAGCTGGAGGATCACCTCACCGCCACGCTGATGACGCGCTGTCGGCAGGCGATCCAGGCGGCGCAGAGCGAAGCCGCGCAGCCTGCCCTGGCGGCGGACCAGAGCTTCAGCCTCTATATCGCCGGCGCCGACTGGCTGCCGGAAGAGCAGACCCGGCTGCACAGCGACGGGCTGGCGCACCAGCTTGGCCGCTCGGTTCTGTCGCTGGTGCGCGAGCAGGCGCAGCGTCTGCAGCGTCAGGCGGATGAGCTGGCGACCATGCGCGCCACCTTAGAAGAGCGGCGGGTGATCGATCAGGCGAAGGCCTGGCTGATGCAGCAGCACGGCTACGGCGAACAGGCGGCGTGGCAGGCGCTGCGCAAAAGCGCCATGAACCAGAATAAGCGCATTTTCGACATTGCTCAGGCGGTGCTGGCGGTGGCCGCGATGGCGCAGCCGCCCGCGTCCCAGTGAGAGGTGCGGCGCGGCTACCTCTCCGGAGGTAGATGCACAACCGCTGTGCGCAGGCTGCGTTAGCAAAGTGCATCCGTGGGACTGGGGCACGCGGAAAGCCGCGCAGCAGCGACCTCCCTGACCTGGCACGCTCCTTGCTGTACTTTCAGGGTATTCGCACTTCTTTCGCCAACGGCGGCGAAACAGTGCTTTGGATAAAGGCGTCCATCCGCATGCGCAGGCATGTCGGTCGGACGCCTTTTTTTATTCTCTTTTTTCAGGAAGCGAGCGATGAGCCACTCCTCTTTTTCCGCCTCACGGCGCAAGTTGTTACTCGCCGGCGCCGTCGCTGGCGGCGGCTTTCTGCTGCCGGGGCTGCGCAACGCCGTCTGGGCCGCCGGTTCCGACGCGCCGGAGAAGGCGAGCCTGCGCGTCGGCTTTATCCCGCTCACCGACTGCGCGCCGGTGGTGATGGCGGCGGTGAAGGGCTTCGATAAAAAATATGGCCTGACGCTGCAGCCGAGCAAAGAGGCGAGCTGGGCGGCGGTGCGCGACAAGCTCACCTCCGGCGAGCTGGACGCCGCCCACGCGCTCTACGGCATGATCTACGGCCTGCAGCTGGGCGTGGCGGGGCCGCAGCACGACATGGCCAACCTGATGACGCTCAACAACAACGGCCAGGCGATTACGCTCTCCAGCCAGCTTAAGGAGCAGGGCGTGAGCGACGCCGCCAGCCTGAAGCAGGCGGTGGCGGCGCAGCCAAAAGGCGCTTTTACCTTCGCCCACACCTTTCCCACCAGCACCCACGCCATGTGGCTCTACTACTGGCTCGCCAGCGCGGACATTCATCCCTTCGACGACGTCCGTACCCTGGTGGTGCCGCCGCCGCAGATGGTGATGAACATGAAGATCGGCAATATGAGCGGCTTCTGCGTCGGCGAGCCGTGGAACCAGCGCGCCATCAGCGACAACATCGGCTTCACCGCCGCCACCTCGCAGCAGATCTGGCCGGATCATCCCGAAAAGATCCTCGCCACCCGCGCCGAGTGGGTGAAAAGCAATCCCAACAGCGCCCGCGCGCTGACCGCGGCAGTGCTCGAGGCGGCGCGCTGGATCGACGCTTCCGACGACAACCGCCGCGAAACCGCCGCCGTGCTGGCGCAGCGCGCCTGGATCAATACCAAAGTCGAGACGCTGGAGGGCCGCATGCTCGGGCAGTACCAGAACGGCCTCGGCAAAAGCTGGCAGGACGCGCACGCCATGCGCTTCTTTGGCGACGGCGCGGTGAGCTTTCCCTGGCTCTCCGACGGTATGTGGTTCCTGACGCAGATGAAGCGCTGGGGCATGCTCAGCGCCGATCCCGACTATCTGGCGGTGGCGCGGCAGATCAACCGCATCGACATCTACAAACAGGCGGCGAGCGCCGTCGGCAACGTCGCGCTGCCGCCGGGCGAACTACGCAGCAGCACCCTGATGGACGGCAAAGTGTGGGACGGCAGCGATCCTGCCGCTTACGCCGCCGGCTTCGTCCTGAAACGCTAAGAGAGGCAGAGATGAAAAAAGTTGCGCAGATCAGCGCCCCAACCGCCGTCGAACCTGGCACCGTCGTCACCCTTAATCTGAAACCGAAAAGCGCGGTCCGTCCGCCGCGCCTGCGTCCGCTGATGCAGCGGCTCATTCCGGCGCTGTGCGGCCTGCTGCTGATGCTGCTGGTGTGGCAGATCGCCGCGCTGTGGAGCAGCGGCTTCCCGACGCCGTACGCCACCTGGCAGGCGGCGCTGACGCTGTTCGCCGATCCCTTCTATAACGCCGGTCCGAACGACCAGGGCATCGGCTGGAACGTGCTCGCCTCGCTGCAGCGCGTCGCCGTCGGCTTTGGCCTGGCGGCGCTGGTGGGCATCCCCGCCGGATTTCTGCTTGGGCGCTTCACCTTCGTGTCGCGCATGTTCGGCCCGATTATCGCGCTGCTGCGTCCGGTCAGCCCGCTCGCCTGGCTGCCGATCGGCCTGCTGCTGTTCCAGCGCGCTGAACCCGCCTCCAGCTGGACCATTTTTATCTGCTCTATCTGGCCGATGGTAATCAACACCGCCGAAGGGGTGCAGCGCATCCCGCAGGACTATCTCAACGTGGCGCGCGTACTGCAGCTTTCAGAGTGGACGGTGATGCGCCGCATTCTGTTTCCCGCCGTGCTGCCGGCGGTGCTCACCGGCGTGCGTCTCTCGATCGGCATCGCCTGGCTGGTGATCGTCGCGGCCGAAATGCTCACCGGCGGCCTCGGCATCGGCTTCTGGATCTGGAACGAGTGGAACAACCTCAACGTCGAGAACATCCTCATCGCCATTCTGATTATCGGCGTGGTGGGGCTGTTGCTGGAGCAGGGCCTGATGCTGCTGGCCCGCCGTTTTAGCTGGGATAAATAAGGAGCCGCTATGTCACCCATTATTCGCGTTCAGCAGGTCAGCCAGCGTTTCACCACCGCGGGCGGCGACTTTCTCGCCCTGGATAAGGTCTCGTTCGATATTCACGAAGGGGAGACCTTAAGCCTGATCGGCCACTCCGGCTGCGGCAAATCGACGCTGCTCAACCTGATCGCCGGGCTCACCGCGCCGAGCAGCGGCGTGCTGCTGTGCGACAACCGCGAAATCGCCGGGCCAGGCCCGGAGCGCGCGGTCGTGTTTCAGAATCACTCGCTGCTGCCGTGGCTGACCGCGTATCAGAACGTCGAGCTGGCGGTCAGTCAGGTGTTTAAAGGCAGCATGACGGCGGCGGAAAGGGCGGAGTGGATTGAGCACAACCTGAACCGGGTGCAGATGAGCCATGCGATGCACAAGCGTCCCGGCGAGATTTCCGGCGGCATGAAGCAGCGCGTCGGCATTGCGCGCGCGCTGGCGATGAAGCCGCGCGTGCTGCTGCTCGACGAGCCGTTCGGCGCGCTCGACGCCCTGACCCGCGCGCACCTGCAGGACAGCGTGATGCGCATCCAGCAGGAGCTGAACACCACCATCGTGCTGATCACCCACGACGTCGACGAGGCGGTGCTGCTCTCCGATCGAGTGCTGATGATGACCAACGGCCCGGCGGCGAAAGTGGGCGAAATCCTGACCATCGATCTCGCCCGGCCGCGCTCGCGGGTCGCGCTGGCGGATGAGGCGCGCTACCACCAGCTGCGCCAGCAGATCCTGCACTTTCTCTATGAAAAACAGACCGCAGCCTGAGGAGCCGCCTATGACGCAACGGCTGCTGGTGGTGGGCAACGGCATGGCGGGGATGCGCATGGTGGAAAGCCTGCTGCGCCTCGCGCCGGATCGTTACGCCATTACCGTGATCGGGCGCGAGCCGCACGGCAACTACAACCGGGTGCTGCTCTCGCCGGTGCTGGCGGGCGAGCAATCCTTCGAGGAGACGCTGATCCATACGCAGGAATGGTACCGGCAGCACGGCGTCACGCTGCTGGCGGGCGAAACGGCGCTGAAGATCGATCTTGCGGCGCGGCGGCTTGAGACCGATCGGCGCGTGCTGGCGTGGGATCGGCTGGTGTTCGCTACCGGATCGCGCCCGCGGCTGCCCGCGATACCCGGCGTCGACCGGCCGCATGTCTTTGGCTTTCGCAGCAAAGCGGACGTTGACGCGCTGCTGGCCGGAACGGGGCCGGTGGTGGTGCTGGGCGGCGGTTTTCTCGGCATCGAGGCCGCCGCCGCGTTGCGCGCCCGGGGGCGCGAAGTGACGCTGCTGCACCATAAAAGCTGGCTGCTGGATCGCCAGCTCGACGCCCGGGCGGGCGCGCTGCTCTGCGCGCAGCTCGCGTCGCGCGGCCTGCGCGTCGTACTTAACAGCGGGCTGGCGGCGGTGACGGAAACCGGCGTGCTGCTCGCCGACGGCCGGGCGCTGCCTGCCGCGCAGGTGGTGATCGCCATCGGCGTCGAGCCGGAGATCGCCGTCGCGGCGGCCGCGGGCGTGCCCTGTCATCGCGGCATCATCGTTGATCGCCAGCTACGCAGCGGGCTACCCGGCGTTTACGCCCTCGGCGAGTGCTGTGAAACAGGCGGCGAGACCTTCGGGCTGGCGGCGCCCTGTCTGGCGCAGGCGGAGGTGCTGGCGGCGCAGCTGGCGGGGCGGCCGGTGGCCGATTTTCGCCATCAGGTCGACGGCACCCGCCTCAAGGTCAGCGGCATTTCGCTGTTTAGCGCCGGCGATATCCGCGAGGCGGAGAGCTGCGTCAGCTTCGATCCGATCGCCGGCGACTACCGCCGTCTGTTTCTGCGCGACGGCCGCTTGAGCGGGGTGCTGCTCTACGGCGACTGCCGCCAGGCCGCGCCGCTGCTGGCAAAACTGCAGACGGGCGAACGCGCCGCGCTGCACACCCTTTTTGATACTTCACCCGAAACTTCACCCGAAACGCAGCCGCAGGCTGCAGGAAGCCCGATGATGAGTAAACCGGTATTAGCCGTGGTCGGTCACGGCATGGTCAGCCACCATTTCCTCGAACAGCTGGTGGCGCGCGCGCTGCACCAGCGCTATCACATCGTGGTCTACGGCGAAGAGCGGCTGCCCGCCTATGACCGCGTCCATCTCTCATCCTGGTTCGACGGCAAAAGCGCCGCCGATCTGTCGCTGGTCGGCGAGGACTTTTTTGCGGCGCACGGCATCGAGTTGCGCAGCGACTGCCGGGTGGTGGCGATCGATCGCCAGCAGCGCAGCCTGCGCGACAGCCGCGGCGACGAGCTGGCGTGGGACCGGCTGGTGCTCGCCACCGGATCGCGTCCCTTTGTGCCGCCGATCCCCGGCCACGACGACCCGCGCTGCTTCGTCTACCGCACGCTGGACGATCTCGACGCCATCGCCGCCTGCGCGCGCCGCAGCCGGCGCGGCGTAGTTATCGGCGGCGGCCTGCTGGGGCTGGAGGCGGCCAACGCGCTGCGCCAGCTTGGGCTGGAGACCCATGTGGTCGAATTCGCGCCGCGCCTGATGGCGGTACAGCTGGACGAGGGCGGCGCGCAGATGCTGCGGCGTAAAATCGACGCGCTCGGCGTGCAGGTGCACACCGCGAAGCAGACGGAAACCCTCGTGCGCGAGGCGGACGACAGCCTGACGCTGCGGTTCGCCGACGGCGAGACGCTCAACGTCGACATGGTGCTCTTTTCGGTGGGCATCCGCCCGCGCGACGAACTGGCGCGCGCGGCGGGATTAACCCTCGGCCCGCGCGGCGGCATCGCCATCAACGACCTGTGCCAGACCAGCGACGAGGCGGTGTTCGCCATCGGCGAATGCGCGCTGTGGAACGGGCAGATCTTCGGCCTGGTGGCGCCCGGCTACCAGATGGCGCGCGCGCTGGCCGGACACCTCGCCGGCGAGGCGAGCCTGTTTACCGGCGCGGATATGAGCACCAGGCTCAAGCTGCTAGGGGTTGAAGTCGCCTCGTTCGGCGACGCCCACGGCCGCACGCCGGGCAGCCAGAGCTACTACTGGACCGACGAACCTAAAGGGATATACAAGAAAATCGTGGTGTGCGGCGAGGGCAAAACCCTGCTGGGCGGCGTGCTGGTAGGGGACAGCGCCGACTACAGCACGCTGCTGCAGATGATGCTCAACCAGATGGCGCTGCCCGCCGCGCCAGAGAGCCTGATCCTGCCCGCGCCGACAGGGACGCCGAGCCGGGCGCCCGGCGTAGCGGCGCTGCCGGACAGCGCGCAGGTCTGCTCATGCCACAGCGTCAGCAAGGGGGATATCTGCGCCGCGGTGCAGGCGGGCTGCGGCGATATGGCGGCGATTAAGCAGTGCACCCGCGCCGCTACCGGCTGCGGCGGCTGTTCGGCGCTGGTGAAGCAGGTCATGGAGCACCAGCTGGCGACCCTCGGCGTCGAGGTGAAAAAGGATATCTGCGAACATTTCGCCTGGTCGCGCCAGGAGCTTTATCACCTGATGCGCGTCGGCGAGCTGAAAAGCTGGGAGGCGCTGCTGGCGGCGCACGGACGCGGCCACGGCTGCGAGGTCTGCAAGCCGCTGGCGGCGTCGCTGCTCGCCTCCTGCTGGAACGACTACCTGCTGAAGCCGGCGCACCTGCCGCTGCAGGAAACCAACGATCGCTACTTCGCCAATATCCAGAAAGACGGCAGCTACTCCGTGGTGCCGCGCGTGCCGGGGGGCGAGATCACGCCGCAGGGGCTGATCGCCATCGGCGAAGTGGCGGCGCGCTACGATCTCTACACCAAAATCACCGGCGGCCAGCGAATCGATCTCTTTGGCGCGCGGCTGGATCAGCTGCCCGCCATCTGGGAAGCGCTGCTGGCGGCGGGCTTCGAGACCGGCCACGCCTACGGCAAATCGCTGCGCACGGTGAAATCCTGCGTCGGCTCCAGCTGGTGCCGCTACGGCGTGCAGGACTCGACCGCCTTCGCCATCGCGCTGGAGCATCGCTACAAAGGGCTGCGCGCGCCGCACAAGATCAAGATGGCGGTGTCGGGCTGCGCCCGCGAGTGCGCCGAAGCGCAGAGCAAAGATATCGGCGCGATCGCCACCGAGAAGGGCTGGAATCTCTACGTCTGCGGCAACGGCGGCATGAAGCCGCGCCACGCCGATCTCTTCGCCAGCGATCTCGACGACGCGACGCTGATCCGCTACGTCGATCGCATCCTGATGTTCTACGTGCGCACTGCCGACCGGCTGCAGCGCACCAGCGTCTGGATGGATAACCTCGACGGCGGGCTCGACTATCTGCGCCAGGTGGTGATAGAGGACAGCCTCGGCATCGCGGCGACGCTGGAGGCGGAGATGCAGCGCGTGGTTGAGAGCTACCAGTGCGAATGGCAAACCACGCTGGCGGATCCGTCGCGGCGCGCGCTCTTTACCCCCGCCGTAAACGGCGAGGGGGCGGACGAGGCGCTGCGTTACGATCGGGTGCGGGATCAGCGTCAGCCCGCGACGCCGGCGCGCATTGCGCTGCGCGAGCTGCCGGCCGAACCCTGGAGCGCGCTGTGCGATCTTACGGCGGTGCCGCCGCAGGCGGGCATCGGGGCGCGTCTCGGCAGCGAGCGCATCGCGCTGTTCCGTTTCGGCGACGACCTCTACGCGCTGGAGGATCGCGAGCCGGGCAGCGAGGTCAGCGTGCTGTCGCGCGGCATCCTTGGCGACGTGGCGGGCGAGCCGGTGGTGATCTCGCCGCTCTACAAGCAGCGCGTGCGCCTGCGCGACGGGCAAAGTCTCGACAACCCGCAGCACCAGCTGCGCTGCTGGCCGGTGAAGCTGGAAGCGGGGCGCATCTGGGTAGCCAGTCGCCCGCTGAACCTGATGGCGCAAGCCTCATGAAGAGCACCTGTCCCTACTGCGGCGTCGGCTGCGGCGTGAGCGTAGACGCCGACGGCGCCGTTACCGGCGACGTCAGCCATCCGGCTAACCTCGGACGCCTGTGCGTCAAAGGCGCGGCGCTAGGCGATACCCTGCACGCCAGCGGGCGGCTGCTGCGGGCGCGGGTCGACGGCGAGCCGGTAGCGCTGGAGCGCGCGCTGGATAACGCCGCCGCGCGGCTGCGCGCCATTATCGAGCGGCACGGTCCGGAGGCGGTGGCGATCTACGCCTCCGGCCAGCTGCTCACCGAGGATTACTACGTCGCCAACAAGCTGATGAAGGGCTATCTCGGCGCGGCCAATATCGACACCAACTCGCGCCTCTGCATGGCCTCGGCGGTGGTGGGCTACAAGCGCGCCTTCGGCGCGGACGCCGTACCCTGCTGCTATGAGGATTTCGCCGAGGCGGATCTGGTGGTGCTGGTGGGCTCCAACGCCGCCTGGACCCATCCGGTGGCCTACCAGCGGCTGGCGCAGGCGAAGCAGCAGCGCCCGACGATGCGCGTGGTGACCATCGATCCGCGCCGCACCGCGAGCGCCGATCTGGCGGATCTGCATCTGCCGCTGCGCCCGGGCAGCGACGGCGCGCTGTTCAGCGGTTTGCTTCACTGGCTGGCGCAGCATGGCGCCATCGACAGCAGCATGCTGCCGCATCTCAGCGGCGTCGAGGAGACGCTGGCGGCGGCGCAGCCCTGGACGCTAGCGCGTGCCGCGGCGGCCTGCGAGCTGGAAAGCGGCCTGCTGGCGCAGTTCTACCGGCTGTTTACCGACAGCGATCGCGTGCTCACGCTCTGGTGCATGGGCATTAACCAGTCGGCCGCCGGCAGCGACCATAACAACGCCATTGTCAACGTCCATCTGCTGAGCGGCAAGCTGGGTCGCGCGGGCTGCGGGCCTTTTTCGCTGACCGGACAGCCTAATGCTATGGGCGGACGCGAAGTGGGCGGGCTGGCGAATCAGCTGGCGGCGCATATGGGCTTCAGCGACGCCGAATGCGACCGGCTGCAGCGCTTCTGGCGCAGCCCGACGGTGGCGCGGCGGCCCGGTCTCACCGCCGTCGCGCTGTTCGAGGCGGTGGCGCGCGGCGAGGTGAAGGCGGTGTGGATCCTCGGCACTAATCCGGCGGCGTCGATGCCGGAAGGCAACCGCGTGGCGCAGGCGCTGGCCACGTGCCCGCTGGTGATCGTCTCCGACGTGATGGCGAACACCGACACCACGAGGTTCGCTGATATTCTGCTGCCCGCGCTCGGCTGGGGCGAAAAAAACGGTACCGTAACCAACTCCGAACGACGCATATCGCGCCAGCGCGCCTTTGTGCCGCCGCCCGGCGAGGCAAAGCCCGACTGGTGGCTGCTGGCGCAGGTGGCGCAGCGACTCGGCTTTGGCGACGCCTTCAGCTGGCAGCATCCGGCAGAAATTTTTCGCGAGCACGCCGCGCTCTCCGGCTTTGAAAACCACGGCCAGCGCGCTTTCGACATCAGCGGGCTGGCGCAGCTCAGCGACGACGCCTGGGACCGGCTAAAACCGGTGCAGTGGCCGGTCAACGCGCGCTTCCCTGCGGGTTGCGCCCGACTCTTCGGCGACCGCCGCTTTTACCATGCCGACGGCAAAGCGCGGCTGCTGCCCTGCGCCGCGCCGCTGGAGACGGTGAGCGACGAAGGCTATCCGCTGCTGATGAACAGCGGGCGTATTCGCGACCAGTGGCACACCATGACGCGCACCGGCGCGGTGCCGCGCCTGATGCAGCATATCGATGAGCCCTTTATCGCGCTGCATCCCGCGACGGCGCAGCGCTGGGGCCTCGCCGATGGCGATCTGGCGCGGGTGCAGTCGGCGCGCGGCTGGATGGCGGCGCGGGTGCGAGTTGACGGCGGCATGCGCCTTAACGAGCTGTTTGCACCAATGCACTGGAACCGTCAGTTCGCGCTGCAGAGCCATGTTGACGCGCTGGTGACGGCGCGCTGCTGTCCCGCGTCGGGCCAGCCGGCGCTGAAGCAGACGGCGGTGCGTATCCAGCCGCTGCCTACCGGCTGGCAGGGCTGGCTGTGGCAGCGCAATATCGAGGCGCCGTCCGGGCTGCGCTACTGGGCGCGCGCGCCGCAGGCGGGCGCGCAGCGGTTGACGCTGGCGGGCGACGGAGCCGCGCGCGACTGGGCGCAGGCGCAGCTGGCGACGCAGAACATGCAGCTGCAGGAGGCCGTGGGCGCGGCGGGGGAGTACCGACTGCTGGCGTGGCGCGAGGGCGCGCTGCAGCTGGCGTTCTACGCCGCGCCGCGCCTGCCGACGCTCGACCATGCACAGATTACCGCCGCCTTCCGCGCGCCGCCCGCCGACGCCGCCGGACGCTTTGCGCTGCTGGCGGGCAGCCGCGCGCGGGGCAACGACGCGGGGCGCATCATCTGCAGCTGTTTCAGCGTCGGCGAAACGACGATCCGCCAGGCGATGGCGCAGGGCTGCGACTCGCCTGCGGCGCTCGGCAACGCGCTGAAGTGCGGCACCGGCTGCGGCTCCTGCCTTCCTGAACTCAAACAACTGCTACTCACGCCAGCCAGGGCGTGACGGAGAACGCGATGACCTTTGCTATCGATTCACTGAATAAACTGCTGTCGAGCGGCGACGGGCAGGGACGCGTCTGGCTGGTCGGCGCGGGGCCGGGCGACGTCGATCTTCTGACGGTAAAAGCGCTGCGGCTGCTGCATCAGGCCGACGTGGTGGTCTATGACCGGCTGGTGAGCGAGGCGGTCATGGCGGAGGTGCCGGGCTCGGCGCTCTGCATCGACGTCGGCAAGCAGCCCGGCCGTCACGGGATGAAACAGGGCGAGATCAACCAGCTGCTGGCGGATCTGGCGCGCGGCGGCCGCGAAGTGGTGCGGCTAAAGGGCGGCGATCCCTTTATCTTCGGCCGCGGCGGCGAAGAGCTGGCGTTCCTGCAGCAGGCGCAGGTGCGATGCGAGGTGGTGCCGGGCATCACCGCCGCCGTGGGCTGCGCCGCCGCCAGCAACATTCCGCTGACGCACCGCGACTGCGCCCAGTCGCTGCGGCTGATCACCGGCCACGGCAAGCTGGGCGAGCCGCAGCTGGCGGACCGGGCCTGCGGCGACCCGTGCGAGACCCTGGTGTTCTATATGGGGCTGCGCTGGAGCGCCTCGATCGCCGACCAGCTTCAAAAGCAGGGGCGCGCGGGCGATACGCCGGTGGCGATCGTCGAGAACGGCACGCGTGCGGATCAGCGGGTGCTGATCACCTCGCTGGCCGGGCTGGCGCAGACGGTGGCGCAGCAGCGGCCGGTCTCGCCGTCGCTGCTGATTGTCGGCGAGGTGGTGCGCTACGCCGCAGCGGCGCAGCAGGCCGCCGCCGCGCAGGCCTAGACCGCGCGCCGCTGCGCCTGCGGCAGCGACGCCACCAGCACGTTGACGCCGAGCGCCTCAAAGGCGGCGATCTGCGCCGCGCTGATGCCGTCGTCGGTGATCAGATAGTGGATATGGCTCCAGTCGCAGGGCAGCGCGAACATCGACACCTTGTCGATTTTGCTGGAGTCCGCCACCACGTAGACCGTGCTGGCAGAGTTGATCATCGCCATTTTCACCTTGATGTCGGTTTCGCTGGGGAAGCTGAGGCCGAGGCGCGGCGAAATGCAGGCGGTGGCGAGAAACAGCTTCTGCGCCAGCACGTTTTCAAAAAAGCTTGCCGCCTTTTCGCCGGAGGTGGAGAGGGTCGGGAATTTAAACGTGCCGCCGGTGAGCAGAATGTTGATACCCGGCTCGCCGCCCAGCTTGAGCGCGATATTCACCGCCGTGGTCACCACTGAGAGGCGGCGGATATGGCCGATCGCCTCGGCGATGGCGGTAGTGGTTGTGCCCGAATCGAAAATCACCGTGTCGCCATTTTCGATATGCTGCGCCGCCAGTCGACCGATCGCCTCTTTTTCCTCCAGATGGGTCTGCCGCTCCAGCAGCAGCGCGCCGGTGTTCTGCTTGCCGGTCATCAGGGTCGCGCCGCCGTGATAGCGCTGCACAAATCCCTGCTTTTGCAGCATTCTCAGGTCGGTGCGGATGGTGGCCTCCGTCAGGCCGAACGCCTCCGTCAGCGCCTTGACCGTCACCGTGCCGTCTTCGCGGATCATCTCCAGAATCTTTTCGCGGCGCTGCTGCATATCGGCAAGCTGCTCACTTTTGCTTTTCAATCGAAATGCTCCCTCTTCTCAACCACGGTTATATCCGGCCAATGGATGCCTGACGCTGAGTTTACCCCGCACTTTTGGCGAATGCGAGGCAGCCCGGCGCGCTATTTATTTTCGAACGAAAATGAACGGCGCGCATCCCTTTGAAAGCGCAGGGTTAGCATAGCGCCTTTATCCATGCCGGTTTTAGGCTGTTTACGCTATATCATGCGAAAACAAAGGGATAAAAATAATTTTCGCGAGGTGTATGAAATTTGATCTCACCCACATACCATTGCCATTCGATAGCTTATATTTTTGTTCGAAAATCAAATATCCCGTAAGCCCGGAAAAATCCGTTTTAACTGGAGCGGCCGCCGGCAACGACATAAGTGAGGAACAGATGAGCAGCGAATATGACGTAAACCTGCGCTACGGCGTCGACAGCGCGATGGATCTTGGCGGCAAAGTGGCGGTGGTGACCGGCGGACTCGGGGGCATCGCCATGGCGAGCAACGAGATGCTGCTGGCGAAAGGGGCGCGTCTGGCGCTGCTCTATCCCCCTTTCGAAGCGGAAAAGGTCGCCAGCCTGCGCGACAGCTTCGACGCCGACAGCGTGCAGTTCGTCGCCTGCGACGTGACCGATCCGGCGTCGGTGGAGAGGGCGTTTGACGAGGTGGCGCAGCGCTACGGCCAGATCGATATCCTGATCAACTGCGCTGGCTACGTCATGCTGCAGCCGGTGCTGGAGACCGATTTCGCCGAATGGCAGAAGCAGATCGCCGTCAACCTGACCGGACCCTTTCTCTGCGCGCAGGCGGCGGGCAAGCGCATGGTCGCGGCGGGCAAGGGGGGCAAAATCATCAACATCGCTTCGCAGGCGGCCTCTGTCGCCATTGATAACCACGTCGCCTACACCTCTGCGAAGGCGGGCCTGCTCGGCATGACCAAAGTGATGGCGAAAGAGTTCGCGCCGCACCGCATCAACGTTAATACCCTGTCGCCCACCGTGGTATTGACGCCGATGGGCGAAAAAGCCTGGCGCGGCGAGAAGGGCGAAGAGATGAAAAAGCTGATCCCGTTAGGCCGCTTCGCCTATACCGATGAAATCGCCGCTGCCGTGCTGTTTTTCGCCAGCAACGGCAGCGACATGATTACCGGCGCCGATCTGATGATCGATGGCGGTTTCACCATCTGGTAATGCAGCACCAGCCCTAAAGCCTCACCCCTACAAATAGAAGAGAGAATATCCCCATGAAAATCCGCTCCCTGCTGTGCACCGCGATCGCCGCCAGCCTCTTCTCCAGCGCCGGCTTCGCGGCGGAGAAAGGCACCATCATGATCCTCGTCAACTCGCTGGATAACCCCTATTACGCCTCCGAAGCCAAGGGCGCCAACCTCAAGGCGCAGGAGCTCGGTTACAAAACCTCGGTGCTGTCGCACGGGGAAGACGTGAAGAAGCAGAGCGAGCTGATCGACGCCGCCATCGGCAAAAAAGTACAGGGCATTATTCTCGACAATGCCGACTCCACCGCCAGCGTCGCGGCGATCAAAAAGGCTAAAGAGGCGGGGATTCCGGTGGTGCTGATCAACCGCGAAATCCCGGTCGACGACGTGGCGCTGGAGCAGATCACCCATAACAACTTCCATGCCGGTTCCGACGTCGCCACCGTGTTCGTCGAGAAGATGGGCGAGAAGGGCAAATATGCCGAGCTGACCTGCAACCTGGCGGATAACAACTGCGTGACCCGTTCGAAATCCTTCCATCAGGTGCTGGACCAGTATCCCGATATGCAGAGAGTGGCGCGCCAGGATGCGAAAGGCACCCTGATCGACGGCAAGCGCATCATGGACAGCATTCTGCAGGCGCATCCCGACGTGAAAGGGGTGATCTGCGGCAACGGGCCGGTAGCGCTGGGCGCGATCGCCGCCCTGAAGGCGGCGGGCCGCGACGACGTGACCGTGGTGGGGATCGACGGCAGCAACGACGAGCGCGACGCGGTGAAGGCGGGCACGCTGAAAGCCACGGTGATGCTGCAGGCGCAGGCGATCGCCGCGCAGGGCGTCGCCGATCTGGATAACTTCATTCAGAAAGGGGTCAAGCCGGCGAAGCAGCGCGTGATGTTCCGCGGCATCCTGATTACGCCGGATAACGCCAGCGGCGTGCAGGACTTCAACTTCAAGTCGTAACCCCCTTGCAGCGGCGCCCGTCCTGGACGGGCGTCAGGAGAACCCCATGGACAGACGACTCTGGCTTCTGCTTCCGATGATCGTGCTTGGCGGTTGCCGCATTGTGTCGCAGCAGGAGCTGGCGGATCTGAAAAACCCGCCGAATCCGAAAATGGCGAATATCGCCCAGACCTGGCGTGAACAGCTGGTGCCGCAGGTGCGGCGCGACGCGAAACCCGCGGGCGAACTGCTGAAGGCGCTGCAGGCGGCGAAGGATTTCGACACCGCCTGCAGCACGCTGGGCTATCGCAGCCAGGCGGAAAACCCCTGCGTGTTTAGCGTCAGCGTCAGCGGCGAAGTGACGGCGATCAATGCCACGTCGCGCAGCGGCCGCATGACGGTTAAAGAGGCCTCTGGCGACGACATCACGGTGCAGACCGGACCGATTATTCCCGGTACCGCGCTGCGTGACGCTTTTAAAGGGGCCAGCTATCAGGACTTTAACGATCAGGTGCTGTTCGGCGACTACGGCCGCGCCATCAATCAGCAGGCCTCCAGCATGATGACCGCCTTCAAGCCGAAAGTGGGCGACAAGGTGCAGCTGACGGGCGTATTCAGCAGCTGGGATGTGCCGCAGCAGATCCCGAACGTGACGCCTGTCGCCATCGCGCGGCAGTAAGGAGCGGTTATGCAGCATCCACAAGCGGACGGCGAGGTGATCATCGAGACGCGCGGCCTGTCGCGCATCTATCCCGGCGTCACCGCGCTCGATCAGGTCAACTACCGCGTCTATCGCAACAAGGTCAACGTGCTGATCGGCGAAAACGGCGCGGGCAAATCTACCATGATGAAGATGCTGGCCGGGGTAGAGACCCCTTCCAGCGGCGAAATCCTGCTCGACGGCGAGCCCGTATCGCTCTCCTCGACGCACCAGGCAGAAAAACAGGGCATCAGCATTATCTTTCAGGAGCTGAACCTGTTTCCCAACATGAACGTGATGGACAACATCTTTATCGCCAACGAGTTCTTCCAGCGCGGTGTGATCAACGAGAAGTATCAGTATGCGCTGGCGAAGTCGCTGCTGGAGCGGCTGGAGCTGGATGTCGATCCCTATGCGCCGCTGGGCGAGCTGGGCATCGGGCATCAGCAGCTGGTGGAGATCGCGCGGGCGCTCTCGAAAGATACGCGCGTGCTGATTATGGACGAGCCGACCAGCGCGCTCAGCCAGTCGGAGGTCAAGGTGCTGTTCAACGTCATTGAACAGCTGAAGCGGCGCGGCGTCACCATTATCTATATCTCGCACCGGCTGGAGGAGCTGATGGAGATCGGCGACCACATCACCATCTTCCGCGACGGCCGCTTTATCAGCGAGCGCGAGGTGCGCGACGCCAGCGTGCCCTGGATTATCGAACAGATGGTCGGCGACAAGAAAAAGCACTTTGACTATCAGGCGGCGGCGCAGGGCGAAACGGTGCTGGAAGTGGACGGCCTGACCGCGCTGCATCAGAACGGCGGCTACCGGCTTAACGACGTCAGCTTCTCGCTGCGCAAAGGGGAAGTCATCGGCATTTACGGCCTGCTGGGCGCCGGGCGCACCGAGCTGTTCAAAGGGCTGATCGGCCTGATGCACTGCCAGTCGGGCAAGGTGCGGCTGGCGGGCGGCGCGCTCGAGCGGTGCAGCTTTCAGCAGCGGCTGAAGCGCGGCATTACGCTGGTGCCGGAGGATCGCCAGGGCGAAGGCGTGGTGCAGCTGATGTCGATCACCGCCAACATGACGCTGACCGATCTCAGCCTGCGCGGTTTTCGCCGCGCGCTGCGGCTGCTGCATCCGGCCAAAGAGAAGCGGCGCGTCGACGAGATGATCCAGCATCTGGCGATCAAGGTCAGCGATCCCGAACTGCCGATTACCTCGCTGAGCGGCGGCAACCAGCAGAAGGTGGTGCTGGGCAAGGCGCTGATGACCGGGCCGCAGGTGGTGCTGCTGGACGAGCCGACGCGCGGCATCGACGTCGGCGCGAAAACCGACGTCTATCACCTGATCGGCACGCTGGCGCAGCAGGGGCTGGCGGTGATGTTCTCCTCTTCCGAACTGGATGAGGTAATGGCGCTGGCTGACCGCGTGCTGGTGATGGCTGACGGCCGTATTACCGCTGATTTACCCCGCGCTGACGTCACGCGCGAAAAACTGATTACGGCCTCGACGCCGCATGACTAAGCCGCCGGTTTACCAGGCATGACGGGCGGCGTCGGTCGCCCGCAGGAGAGATGATGAACCAAAAATACCTGCTCTATATGTACCTGCTGAAAGCGCGCACCTTTATCGCGCTGCTGATCGTCATCGGCTTTTTCAGCGTTATGGTGCCGAACTTTCTCACCCCGTCGAACCTGCTGATTATGACCCAGCACGTCGCCATTACCGGCCTGCTGGCGATCGGCATGACGCTGGTGATCCTCACCGGCGGCATCGATCTTTCGGTGGGTGCGGTGGCGGGCATCTGCGGCATGGTGGCGGGCGCGCTGCTCACCAGCGGCGTGCCGTTGTGGAACGGCAATACCCTGTTTCTTAACGTGCCGGAGGTGATCCTCGCGGTGGCGCTGTTCGGCGTGATTATCGGGCTGGTGAACGGCGCGGTGATCACCCGGCTCGGCGTCGCGCCCTTTATCTGCACGCTGGGCATGATGTATGTGGCGCGCGGCGCGGCGCTGCTGTTCAACGACGGCAGCACCTACGCCAATCTGGTCGGCCTGCCGGCGCTCGGCAATACCGGCTTCGCCTTTCTCGGCTCCGGCACGCTGCTCGGCATCTATCTGCCGATCTGGCTGATGCTGGGCTTCCTGCTGCTCGGGCTCTACCTGACGCGCAAAACGCCGCTGGGACGCTATATCTACGCCACCGGCGGCAACGAATCGGCCGCGCGGCTGGCGGGCGTGCCGATCGTGAAGGTGAAGATTTTCGTCTACGCCTTCTCCGGCCTTTGCGCCGGGCTGGTGGGGCTGGTGGTGGCGTCACAGCTGCAAACCGCGCATCCGATGACCGGCAATATGTTCGAGATGGACGCCATCGGCGCCACGGTATTGGGCGGCACGGCGCTGGCGGGCGGCCGCGGCCGCGTCTCCGGCTCGATTATCGGCGCGTTCGTCATCGTCTTTCTCGCCGACGGCATGGTGATGATGGGCGTCAGCGACTTCTGGCAGATGGTGATCAAGGGGCTGGTGATTGTTACCGCCGTGGTGATCGACCAGTTCCAGCAGCGGTTGCAAAGCAAAGTGGTGCTGCTGCGTCGCCATGAAAAAAAGCAGCAGTCGACATCGGTATCTGAAGTCAGTCATGGATAAGCGGAGGGCAACATGACGCGTAATTTTCAAGGACAAACCGTAGTGATTACCGGCGCCTGTCGCGGCATCGGAGCCGGCATCGCGGCGCGCTTTGCGCGCGACGGCGCAAACCTGGTGATGGTCTCCAACGCCGAGCGGGTGTTCGCCACCGCCGAAGCGCTAAAGGAGACGTACGGCAGCGATATTCTGGCGCTGCAGGCGGACGTCACCGACGAAGCGGCGGTCCAGCAGCTCTATCAGCAGGCGTTCGAGCGCTTCGGCCGCATCGACGTGTCGATTCAAAACGCGGGCGTTATCACCATCGACCGCTTCGACGCCATGCCGAAAGCGGATTTCGACAAGGTGCTGGCGGTGAATACCACCGGCGTTTGGCTCTGCTGCCGCGAAGCGGCGAAATATATGGTGAAGCAGAAGGGCGGCAGCCTGATCAATACCTCTTCGGGCCAGGGGCGCCAGGGATTTATCTATACGCCGCACTACGCGGCGAGCAAGATGGGGGTGATCGGCATTACCCAGAGCCTGGCGCTGGAGCTGGCGCCCTGGCATATCACCGTGAACGCCTTCTGTCCCGGCATTATCGAGAGCGAGATGTGGGACTACAACGACCGCGTCTGGGGCGAGATCCTCAGCACCGATGAGAAAAAATATGGCAAGGGCGAGCTAATGGCGGAGTGGGTAGAGAATATTCCGCTGAAGCGCGCCGGCCAGCCGGAGGATGTCGCCGGGCTGGTGGCGTTTCTCGCCTCTGACGACGCGCGCTATATTACCGGCCAGACCATCAACGTCGATGGCGGGCTAATCTTCTCCTGACGCCCTCTTGAGGCTGGATAAATCCGAGTTTATCCAGCTTTTCCCCTGCTTTTTCCGCAATTCCCCGTGATCCTCTGCAAATTCATCATGATGTGTTAAAGTAAATTCAAGTCATTTTGTGAGACAGGTCTCGTTAATCAGCTGAAAAATCCGATAAGACGCTATGTTTTTTCACCGCTTTGCCCGTCCTTTTTTTGCCTGTTCGCCCCTTGTCGCGGCGATGCTTTCCGCTGTGCCTGCGGCGCAGGCTTTCACCGGCACCGCCTCCGTGGCGGAGACGCCTTTCGAGGATCCGGCGCGCTTCAACCAGCAGCTGGCGGCGCTGCCGTCGCTGGGCAACGTGCAGAGCGACGACGAGTGGAATAAGCGGCTCGCCGCTATCGCCAAAGATATCGGCGAAGCGAGCCAGAACGGCGACAACAGCACCAGTTTCGGCCAGCAGGCGGGCGTCTGGGCCTTTAACCACTTTCGCGACGAGGTGGCGAGCCGCGTCGAGAGCGAAGGGCAGTCGCTGCTGTCGCCCTACGGCAACGCCCAGCTCGATCTGATGGTGGATATGCAGGGCAGCTTTACCGGCACCGGCGGCGACCTCTTCACCGCGCTGGCGGACGAGCACAGCCATCTCACCTTTAGCCAGGTGGGGCTGCGCGACACCAGCGACGGGCTGGTGGGCAACGTCGGTTTGGGCCAGCGCTGGGTGACGCCGAACTGGTTGTTAGGCTATAACGCCTTTCTCGATCGCAGCTTCGATATCGGCCAGCAGCGCGCCTCGTTCGGCACTGAAGCCTGGAACGAGAATCTGCGCTTCTCCGCCAACTACTATCACCCGGTGGGCAGCTGGAAGAACAGCGGCGACACCGAGCAACAGCGCATGGCGCGCGGCTACGACATCACCACGCAGAGCTATCTGCCGTTCTATCGTCAGCTCGGCGTATCGCTGAGCTGGGAGCAGTATCTCGGCGACAACGTCGATCTTTTCCACAGCGGCAACCGCTACCACAACCCCTCCGCGCTGTCGCTGGGCCTCTCCTATACGCCAGTGCCGCTGGTGACGCTGTCGGCCAGCCACAAGACCAGCAGCGCGGGCGAGACCCAGGATCAGCTGGGGTTGAAGCTCAACTATCGCTTCGGCGTGGCGCTGAGCAAGCAGCTGGAAGCGAGCAACGTCGCCGAGGCGCGTTCGCTACGCGGCAGCCGCTACGATCGCGTCACCCGTTCCGATACGCCGGTGCTCAATTTTCGCCAGCGCAAAACCCTGTCGGTATTCCTCGCCACGCCGCCGTGGCAGCTGACGCCGGGCGAAAGCCTGCCCCTGAAGCTGCAGATCCGCCACAGCAATCCGATTAAGGCGGTGAGCTGGCAGGGCGATACCCAGGCGCTGAGCCTGACGCCGCCCGCGAATAACAGCCAGCCGCAGGGCTGGAGCCTGATCGTGCCCGCCTGGGACGACTCGCCAGGCGCCAGCAACGAGTACCGCCTGTCGGTGACCCTGGAGGATGACAAGCAGCAGCGCGTCACGTCGAACTGGATCACTCTGAAGGTGCAGCCGCCGATGCAGGTTGATGCCGGCGCGGCATCAGATCGCTTCGATATTATGGCGCCCTGACAGCCAACGCGCGGCCGGCGGTAAAGTGTGACAATTGTCACAATTTATCGCTGGTCAGGCGTGCGGGAAAGTCGCAGAATCGCCGCAAAATCCCTTGTCATCTGCACATCATGATCGTTCGTCCCCATCGCCACTGGTTCGTTCGTTTGTTCGCCTGGCACGGCTCCGTGCTGCCTGCCATCTCATTTCGCCTGTGTCTCAACTTGCTGATGTCGCTGCTCGCGCTCTGGCTGCTCAACTGGTACGAGACGCTCGGCATAAAGCTGACGCTGGCGCCTTTCAGCCTGCTCGGCGTCTCCATCGCGGTGTTTCTCGGCTTTCGCAACAGCGTCTGCTTCGCGCGCTTCAGCGAGGCGCGCCATTTTTTCGGCGCGCTGCTGATCGCCTGCCGCACGCTTCAGCGTCAGGTGCTGGCGCTCTTTCCTGAAGATGCGCCGCGTATTCAGGCGCTGCTGCTGGCGTTCTGCTACAGCCTGAAGCACCAGCTGCGGCGCAGCGACGCGCGCGCCGATCTGCAGCGGCTGCTCGGGGAGGATGCCGACTGGGTGCTGTCGCGCCGCTCGCCGACCAATATGCTGCACCTTCAACTCTCGCACTGGCTGGCGGATCAGCGTCGGCAGGGCAAAATCAGCGATCTGGTGTGGAGCAATATCGACGAGAGCCTGAATCAGCTGGCGGCTGTGCTCGGCGGCTGCGAACGCCTGGCGAGCATGCCGGTGCCGTTCGCCTACGGCCTGCTGCTGCACCGCACCGTCTATCTCTTCTGCACGCTGCTGCCGTTCGCGCTGGCGCCCGATCTGCACTACATGACGCCGATGGTGTCGATGTTTATCTCCTATACCTTTTTGTCGCTTGATACGCTGGCGGAAGAGCTGGAGATGCCGTTCGGCTATCAGAACAACCATCTGCCGATGGATGCGATCTGCACCAATATCGAGATCAGCCTGCGGGAAATGGCGGGGGAAGAAGAGACGCTGCCGACGCCGCTGCGCCCGGACGCCTACTATCGCCTGACCTAGCTCAGGCGGCGCACTCTCTGGGGCCGAAAAAAAGGCCGCTTGCGCGGCCCTGCGCGCCCGGTTGACACGGACCGGGCGCAGAGTGAGGGTAAGACCTTATCAGAACTGGTAGATCAGGCCGACGGCAGTGATATCGTCGGTCTTCAGGCCCAGCGGGTTGTTGTCGTCCAGCAGATTGATCTTGTACTCCACATAGGTCGACATGTTTTTATTGAAATAGTAAGTGGTGCCTACCGCAACATATTTGAAGATGTCTGCGTCGCCGATATTCTCAATCTCTTTGCCCTTTGATGAGACGTAGCCTATCGACGGGCGCAGGCCGTTCAGGAACTGATACTGCGCCACCGCTTCGAAGTTCTGCGCTTTGTTGGCGAAGCCGCCGCTGATCGGCGTGGCGTTCAGGGTTTCGCCATACATCGCCGCCAGATAGATCTGATTCGCATCATATTTCACCGCCGTGGCCCAGTTCTGCGCTCTGTCGCCGTCGCCGCGCGCCGCCGCATTCTGCGTCTCGGTGCGGTCGAGCGTGGCGTAGGCGCCGGTGAAGCTCAGGCCGAAATCGAAGGCGTAGCTGGCGGAAAGAGCGTAGCCGTCGCCGTTGGAGCGGCGCACGCCGTCGGTATTGCCGGCGCGATCGTTTTTGCCTTGATACTGTGCGGCCAGGCTCACGCCTTCTATCAGGCCGAAGAAATCTTTGTTGCGCCAGGTGAGCAGGCCGGTGGAGCGCCCCGCCAGAAAGGCGTCGGTATAGCCGGAATCGCCGCCGAAGAAGGGCAGCATATCGGTATAGGCGAACGCGTCGTAGACCAGCCCGTAGTTGCGGCCATAGTCGAGCGAGCCGGCGTCGCCAAACTTCAGGCCGGCATAGCCGAGGCGGGTGCGATTGCCGTTCTGCGCGTCGCTGCCTTCCGAGTTGCGCAGGCTGTACTGATACTGCCAGAAGCCATAGCCGGTGAGCTGGTCGGTAATTTTGGTTTCGCCCTTAAAGCCGAGACGCGTGTAGGATGAGGTATCGCCATCGTTGCTGCTGTCGTTGGAAAACAGGTGCGAGACGTTAATTTTTCCCACTAAGTCGAGTTTGTTGCCATCTTTATTATAAATCTCCGCTGCCTGACCGGCAGACATTCCCATAAGAGACGACATCACTGCCGCCGCTAACGCGCGCTTCATCATTTATATTTACCCTGTCTTTGTTAATTATTATTCCCCGCTATCTGGGGTGAAAGAAAAATGACACAAAAGGGTAAGTTGACCTAGTGCAATAAGTGTAACTAAATATTTAAAAGATTGTCCGGCCGTTTGCTTTGTTTGTTTTTTGATCTTTCTGGCGCGACGTAGATTATCTTCAGATAAAAGGTCAATAAAATAATTTTTATTTAAAATACTGATATTTATGATTATATTTTATTTTTCTGCAGGGGGTTATCTGGGGTCTGCGCCTGATTGATCGGCTAGACAATCCCAAATAAAAATCAAGCTTTACCGGAAAAGTTCAATGGACAGAATAAAAGTAAAGCTCTAATGATTAGCTCGGTTACAAATCAATTATCCATCATTAATTCTTATTGCCGCGTTGATAATAACCTCAGAAATAATTGTTTTAACACGCGACGTTTATTTAATGAAGCCGGGTTAATAAAGCGCCTGGCGTTTCTCCCACGGGACGACCCTCCTCAGTATGACCAGACGGATTGCCTTTGGCATAAAGTCTGCCCCCTCTTTTTATGCGATCGATCTGCCCTGAAACAGCGCACGCTGCACTTATAAAGGGCGTTTTTTGCCTGAATTTGAACATAAAAGTCAGGAGCGATCACAAAAGCAATATTTACTCTGGCAACTGCATAAATCTGCTGAGGAATATGCGGCGCAGGCGCGGCGAGCACGAAATTATTCACTATATATGCACTTAAAGTGAATAATAGAGATTTGTAAGTTATTGATATTTCGTAACAGCTCCTCTTTTATGCATTTATTCGCTTTGCTGGCACGCAAGCTGCACTTTACAGTAGGGCTGCGTTTACCCGAATTTCACAAATTTAAAACATTCGCTTTACTCACCGGCGCGCCGGGCGGGAAAGCAGGAGAAACAGTTATGTCACTGCAGGTTTCGCGTCACGATTTCGATCAATGGATGGTACCGGTCTATGCGCCAGCGAACTTTGTACCGGTACGCGCATCGGGCTCGACCCTCTGGGATCAGAACGGTAAAGAGTATATCGACTTTGCCGGCGGCATTGCGGTTAACGCATTGGGCCATGCGCACCCAGCGCTGCAGCAGGCGCTGACCGAACAGGCGTCGCGCCTGTGGCATACCGGCAACGGCTATACCAACGAGCCGATCCTGCGGCTGGCGAAGCAGCTGATCGATGCCACCTTCGCTGACCGCGTCTTCTTCTGCAACTCCGGCGCCGAAGCCAACGAGGCGGCGCTGAAGCTGGCGCGTAAAACGGCGCACGATCGCTTCGGCGCGCACAAGAGCGGCATTGTCGCCTTTAATAACGCCTTTCACGGCCGCACCCTGTTTACCGTTTCCGCTGGCGGCCAGCCCGCCTATTCAAAAGATTTCGCGCCGCTGCCGCCCGATATCCGCCATACGCCGTTTAACGATCTGGAAGCGGCGGCGCAGCTCATCGACGACAACACCTGCGCGGTAATCGTCGAGCCGATTCAGGGCGAAGGCGGCGTGCTGCCTGCCGATCCCGCCTTTTTGCGCGGCCTGCGCGCGCTGTGCGACCAGCACCAGGCGCTGCTGATTTTTGACGAAGTGCAGAGCGGCGTGGGCCGCACCGGTTCGCTCTACGCCTATATGCACTACGGCGTGACGCCGGACGTGCTCACCACCGCCAAGGCGCTGGGCGGCGGTTTCCCTATCGGCGCGATGCTGACCCGCGAAGATCTGGCGCAGGTGATGAATGTCGGCACCCACGGCACCACCTACGGCGGCAATCCGCTGGCGGGCGCGGTGGCAGGCAAGGTACTGGAGCTGATTAACCAGCCTGCGACCATGGCGGGCGTCACGGCGCGCCATCAGTGGATCGTCGAGGCGCTGGAGGAGATTAACCAGCGGCTGCATCTGTTTAAAGAAGTGCGCGGCCTGGGCCTGCTGATTGGCGCGGTGCTGAATGAGGACTATGCCGGTAAAGCGAAGCAGTTCAACCTGGCGGCCGCCGAGCAGGGCGTGATGGTGCTGATCGCCGGCGCTAACGTGGTGCGCTTCGCGCCGGCGCTGAATATCAGCGAAGAGGAAGTTAAAACCGGCATGGCGCGCTTTGCCGTGGCTTGTGAACACCTGGCGCGAGGATCGACATCATGATGGTGATTCGCCCTGTTGAACATGACGATCTGGCGCAGCTCTTGACGCTGGCCGGCAAAACCGGCGGCGGACTGACCTCGCTGCCGGTCGACAGCCCCACGCTACAGGCGCGCATCGAGCGCTCGCTGCAAACCTGGCAGGGTACGCTGCCGCGCGCCGAACAGGGCTACGTCTTCGTGCTGGCGGACAGCGAAGAGAATCGCGCCGTGGGCATCTGCGCCATTGAGGTGGCGGTCGGACTGCAGGAGCCCTGGTATAACTTTCGCGTCGGCACCCAGGTGCACGCCTCGAAAGAGCTCAACGTCTACGCGGCGCTGCCGACGTTGTCGCTGAGCAATGACCATACCGGCAGCAGCGAACTCTGCACGCTGTTTCTCGACCCCGACTACCGCGACGGCAAAAACGGCTATCTGCTCTCGAAGTCGCGCTTTCTCTTTATGGCCAACTTTCGCCATCAGTTTATGGATCGCGTGGTGGCGGAGATGCGCGGCGTCAGCGACGACGCGGGCCATTCGCCTTTTTGGGAGAGCGTCGGCAGCCGCTTTTTCTCCATGGAGTTTCGCAAGGCCGACTTCCTCAGCGGCACCGGCCAGAAAGCCTTTATCGCCGAGCTGATGCCGAAGCATCCGCTCTACATCGACTACCTGTCACCCGAGGCGCGGGCGGTGATCGGCCAGGTGCATGAGAAGACCGCGCCCGCGCGCGCGGTGCTGGAGGCAGAGGGGTTCCGCTACCGCAATTATATCGACATCTTCGACGGCGGCCCGACGCTGGAGTGCGAAATCGACGACATTCGCGCCATCCGCAAAAGCCATGTGCGCAGCGCTGCGCTCGGCGAACCGGACGCACATGCGCCGCTCTGTCTGGTGGCGAATCTAGACTATCACCGTTTCCGCGTCGCGCTGCTGCCAGCGCGCATCGAGCAGCATGACGTGGTACTAAATGAGAATCAGCTCAGGGCGTTGCACGTTGAGCCAGGCGATAGCCTGCGCGTGGTGACGCTGGGCGGCGAGGAGAAAAAAGCATGACGCAGATGATTAACGGCGAATGGCAGCCGGGCCGCGGCGACGCCTTGCGTAAAATCGATCCGGTGTTCGGCGAAACGCTGTGGCAGGGCGAGGCCGCCACCGCGGAGCAGATCGCGCAGGCCGCGGCGGCCGCCCGCGAGGCGTTTCCCGCCTGGGCGCGCCGACCTTTCGCCGAGCGTCAGGCGCTGGCCGAGCGTTTCGCCGCGCTGCTGGAGAGCCACAAAACCGAGCTGGCGGAAACCATCGCCGCTGAAACCGGCAAGCCGCGCTGGGAAGCGCTGACCGAAGTGCAGGCGATGATCAATAAGATCGCGATCTCTGTGAAGGCTTTCCACACGCGCACCGGCGAACAGCACGAGGGCGAAAGCTCGCTGCGCCATCGCCCGCACGGCGTGCTGGCGGTATTCGGCCCCTACAACTTCCCCGGCCATCTGCCGAACGGCCATATCGTGCCGGCGCTGCTGGCGGGCAACTGCGTACTGTTCAAGCCGAGCGAGCTGACGCCCCTGACGGCGGAGAAAACCGTGCGACTCTGGCTGGAAGCGGGGCTGCCGCGCGGCGTGCTGGCGCTGCTGCAGGGCGCGCGCGCCACCGGACAGGCGCTGGCGGCGGAGACGCAGATCGACGGCGTGCTTTTTACCGGCAGCGCGGGCACCGGCTATCAGCTGCATCGGCAGTTCGCCGGCCAGCCGGAAAAAATGCTGGCGCTGGAAATGGGCGGCAACAATGCGCTGATCGTCGAGGATCCGGCGGATATCGACGCGGCGGTGCATATCGCTATTCAGTCCGCGTTCATTACCGCCGGGCAGCGCTGCACCTGCGCGCGCCGTCTGCTGGTGAAGCGCGGCGCGGCGGGCGACGCCTTCCTGCAGCGGCTGCTGCAGGTCAGCGCCCGGCTGCAGCCCGGCGCGTGGAACGCCGAGCCGCAGCCCTTTATGGGCAGCGCCATCTCCGTCGAGGCGGCGGAAAAGATCTATCAGGCGTGGCAGCAGCGCGTCGCGCTCGGCGGCACGCCGCTGCTGGAGATGCGCTGGCCACAGCGCAGCAATGCGCTGCTGACCCCCGGCATTATCGATGTCACCCGGGTCAGCGGCCTGCCGGACGAAGAGGTCTTCGGCCCGCTGCTTAACGTCATTCGCTACGACAGCTTCGATGAGGCGATCCGCCTCGCCAACGAGACGCGCTACGGCCTCTCTTGCGGCCTAATCTCTCCGTCGCGTGCGCAGTTCGACCAGCTGCTGCTGGAGGCGCGCGCCGGTATCGTCAACTGGAACAAGCCGCTCACCGGCGCGGCGAGCAGCGCGCCGTTCGGCGGCATCGGCGCGTCCGGCAACCATCGCGCCAGCGCCTGGTATGCGGCGGACTACTGCGCCTGGCCGATGGCGTCGCTGGAGACGCCCGATCTGACGCTGCCCGCCGCGCTTTCGCCGGGGCTCGATTTCTCCGCACGCGAGGAGCAGGCATGAAAACCACAGAAGCGAATTTCGACGGGCTGGTAGGCCTGACGCACCACTATGCCGGGCTGTCGTTCGGCAACGAGGCCTCGACGCGCCACCAGCATCAGCCGTCGAACCCGCGCCTCGCGGCGAAGCAGGGGCTGCTGAAGATGAAGGCGCTGGCGGACAAAGGCTTTGTGCAGGGGGTGATCCCGCCACACGAGCGGCCGAACCTGCCGCTGCTGCGCCAGCTCGGCTTCCGCGGCAGCGACGAACAGGTGCTGACGCAGGCGGCGAAGGCGTCGCCCGGGCTGCTGTCGGCGGTCAGCTCCGCCTCGGCGATGTGGGTTGCTAACGCGGCGACGGTGTCGCCCTCGGCCGACAGCGCCGACGGGCGCGTGCATTTCACCGTCGCCAACCTGAACAATAAATTTCATCGCGCCATGGAGGCGCCGCAGACCGCCCGGCTGCTGCGCGCTATCTTTCGCGATCCGCAGCATTTCGACGTGCACGACGCGCTGCCGCAGGTGGCGCTGTTCGGCGACGAAGGCGCCGCCAACCATAACCGCCTCGGCGCCGAGTATGGCGAACGTAGCCTGCAGCTCTTCGTTTACGGGCGCGACGACAACGGCGGCGTCGCGCCGGGACGTTATCCCGCGCGCCAGACGCTGCAGGCGAGCCAGGCAGTGGCCAGGCTGCATCAGCTTGACGAGCGCCACACGATCTTTGCCCAGCAAAACCCGCACGTTATCGACCAGGGGGTGTTTCATAACGACGTTATCGCGGTCAGCAACCGCGAAGCGCTCTTCCTCCATCAGCGGGCGTTCGTCGATCAGCCTGCGCTGCTGGCGACGCTGCAGCGTCGCGTGCCTGGCTTTACCGCCATTGAGGTGCCCGAAAGCCGCGTCTCGGTGGCGGACGCGGTCAGCACTTATCTCTTCAACAGCCAGCTGCTGAGCCGCGACGATGGCGCGATGCTGCTGGTGCTGCCCGAAGAGTCGCGCCAGCATCCCGGCGTCTGGGGCTACCTGAGCGAGCTGGTGGAGCAGGGCGGCCCGGTGCGCGAACTGGCGAGCTTCGACCTGCGCGAAAGCATGCAAAACGGCGGCGGCCCCGCCTGTCTGCGACTGCGCGTGGTGCTGACGCCGCAGGAGCGGCAGGCGCTCAATCCGGCGGTGATAATGAACGATCGCCTGTTCGCCACGCTTAACGACTGGGTGGATCGCCACTACCGCGATCGCCTGACGCAGGCGGATCTGGCAGACCCGCAGCTGTTGACAGAGGGCCGCGAGGCGCTGGACGAGCTGACCCGGCTGCTGGACTTAGGCAACGTCTACGCGTTTCAGCAGTAGCGGGAAAGGCGCTCACATCGCAGAAAGGAGGTTTAATGCACGATTTTCTTCAGCAGACGCTGTCAGGCGAGGCGCCGCATCAGCGGTGCGGCGAAACGCCCTGGCTGCGCTGGCGATGGATCGACCACGGCATTCTACAGCTCGACCCGCTCGGCGAGCCGCAGCAGGCGCTGGTGCTGTCGGCCGGCATTCATGGCAATGAGACCGCGCCGGTGGAGATGATGAACGCGCTTATCAACGCGCTGCTGCGCGGCGAGATGGCGCTGCGTCATCGCGTGCTGGCGATCCTCGGCAATCCGGCGGCGCTGCGCGCCGGAAAGCGCTACCTGCGGCATGACGTGAATCGCCTGTTCGGCGGCCGCTGGCAGCAGATCGACGACTGCGACGAGGCGCGGCGCGCGCTGCGTCTGGAGCAGGCGACGGAGGCTTTCTGGCTGGAGGCCGGCAAAGCGGAGCAGCCGCGCTGGCATCTCGATCTGCACACCGCCATTCGCGGCTCATGGCATACCCGCTTCGGCGTGCTGCCGCTCAATCCGCACCCCTGGCCGGCGCCGTTTATCAACTGGCTCGCGGCAGCGGGGCTGGAGGCGCTGGTCTTCCACACGGCGCCGGGCGGCACCTTTACCCATTTCAGCTGCGCAAACTTCCGCGCCGCCAGCTGCACGCTGGAGCTGGGCAAGGCTCTGCCGTTCGGCGCCAACGACCTGACGCAGTTCGCCGCTGCGCAGCAGGCGCTGGCAGCGCTGCTTAGCGGCGGGCCGCTGCCGGAGGCGCGAGAGCAGCCGCGCCGCTACCGGGTGGCGCAGCAGATTACTCGCCTCAGCGAGCAGTTCCGGCTGCATATGGATGCGGAGACGCGCAATTTTACCGCCTTCCCGCAGGGTGCGCTGCTGGCTGAGGATGGCGCCACGCGCTACGTCGTGCAGCAGGCGCGCGAATATGTGCTGTTTCCCAATCCCGCCGTCGCGCTGGGGCTGCGCGCCGGGTTGATGCTGGTGGAGGAGGAGGCGCCTGCCGAGACGCTGCCAGGCTGACATCTTGTCCGGCGGCGACGCGGAGAATTTTCCTTCCGCTTTGCTGCCGGAACCCTTACACTCCTCCATAATTCCTGCCAAATCCGCTTTGAATTCATATTCTTTTGCAATTCTTCACCTGATTCTTCTTATTCTCTTCATGATTGCCCGATTTTTGTCTTTTATGCTTTCACGGCTTTACTCACTCTCTGAGAGATTGACATTCAGCAGCGTAATCTTGTTCTCGAAGACGCGACAGGCTGCTGTCGTCATTAACTGAATGATAAGGACAACTATTATGCGTAAACTGACTTCTCTGATTCTCGCTTCTACCCTGGCATTCGGTGCGGCAAGCGCGGTCCATGCAGCGGCCGACAACCTGACCCCGCCGCCGGCCGGTAGCGAAAAAGCGATGCATAAGCCGCCGATGCACCACGGCATGATGATGTTCAAAGGCCTGAACCTGACCGATGCGCAGAAAACTCAGATTCGCGACATCATGAAAGAGAGCCATAAAGATTTTAAACGTCCGTCGCTGGAAGAGCGCCGCGCCGGTCACGCGATTATCGCCTCCGACACCTTCGACCGCGCGAAAGCGGAAGCGCAGGCGGAGAAAATGACCGCCGATGCGAAAGAGCGCGCGGTAGCGATGATGGAGACGCAGAACAAGCTCTACAACGTGCTGACGCCGGAGCAGAAGAAGCAGTACAACGCTAACTTTGAAAAGCGTCTGACCGAGAAAGGCCCGCACGACGAGAAAATGGCGCCGCCAGCCGCTGAATAACCGGCTGAGGTAAGGCAGTAAGACCGCCGACGTTGTCCAGACAAGCAGAAGGTCTGGGCAGCGTCGGCGGTTTTTTTATAGCGGTTCGATCGGATAGTGGCCGGAAAGCAGCGGTCGACACAAAATTTTATAGCCGTCATGGTCAAAGCCGCTCGGCGCGCGCTTCAGCCGACGCGCCTCTTCCATATCGCTGACCGATCCCAGATAGAACCAGTGATCGATTACGTGGATCTGCGTCATCAGTTTACCCTCCTCGATCAGCGCGACCGGGCCCTGCCACGGCCAGCAGATCACCCGCACGCTCTCCAGCGCTTCCAGCAGCCGCGCCTGATGATCGTCCAGCGTTTCGCGGCCGCAGCAGGCACCGGCGCAGCGGCGCAGCGCAGCGCGAAAGCAGGCGCGGTTGGCGCTCAGCTTCTCCAGACCCAGCAGCCCGTGGCAGAGCTGATGCTCGTCGGCGAGATATTTAAGCGTCTCCAGCGCCTTGTGGCGGCTGCGATAAAGGCCGAAGAGGTTGGGGGAGTGGGAAAAATCGACGTCGCGCGCGTAAACCACCTCGGGCTTGCCGCCGGCGATCTGAATCGAGCAGAGCTGGCGATTTTTGCGCAGGCGCTTGTTGAACAGCGGCTGCTGCGTCTTGATCATCTGCGCTTCCAGCAGCAGCGCGCCGAGATCGCCCGCGGTGGGGATCCAGCTGACGCGGCGCGCCTGGCGCAGCATGCGCGCCTCTTCCGGCGTGCGGAAGTGCGACATCACGCGCGAGCGCAGATTGATGCTTTTCCCGATATAGAGCGGCAGCGTTTCGCTCTCCCCGTGAAAGGTGTAGACGCCGGGCTGATTAGGTAAACCTTCCAGCCATTCGCGCAGGTGTTCGGGATATTCGTAGATGGCAGCCGCGTCGAACTCGAGGCGGTGCGTGGCGGCACGTCGAACCAAGACAGACTCCTGTAACTGTGTATTCATACAGCATATCAGGCTGCTCAGGCTTTCGCCAGCGGGTTAATCGGTGAACATCGAGGCGGGATAACATTTCCCCTGCCGGGCAGCAGGGGAAAAAGGGGGGTTATTTCCAGAAGTCGTCGAACACCGTAATCGGCGGACGACGCTTGTGTTCGGTCTTCACATACCAGTTTTCGATGATCTTCGCCGTTTCCGGCGCGACGCTTTTGCCTTCCAGGTAGTCGTCAATCATCTCGTAGGTGACGCCGAGCGCCACTTCATCCTCCAGGCCTGGACGATCGTCTTCCAGATCCGCCGTCGGGCGTTTCAGGTAGAGGTGTTCCGGGCAGCCCAGGGTTTTCAGCAGCAGCTTGCCCTGACGTTTATTAAGGCGAAACAGCGGGTTGATGTCGGTGCCGCCGTCGCCATATTTGGTGAAGAAGCCGGTAATCGCTTCCGCCGCATGGTCGGTGCCCACAACCAGACCTTTGGTCATGCCGGCGATGCTGTACTGCGCCTTCATGCGTTCGCGCGCTTTTTCGTTGCCGCGCACAAAATCAGAGAGTTCGATGCCCGCCTCGCGCAGCGCGCGTTCGCTGGCCAGCACCGACTCTTTGATATTCACCGCCAGCGAGCGATCGGGCTGGATAAACGCCAGCGCATCCTGACAGTCCTGCTCATCCGCCTGCACGCCGTAAGGCAGGCGCACGGCGATAAAGGCGTAGGCGCTGTCGCCGCTCTCTTCGCGCAGTTCGCTAATCGCCAGCTGCGACAGTTTGCCCGCCAGCGTCGAGTCCTGGCCGCCGCTGATGCCGAGCACCAGGGTCTTCAGAAACGGATTGCGCTTCAGGTAGCTTTTAAGGAAATCGACGCTGCGGCGAATTTCCTGCTGCGGGTCGATAACCGGGTTAACGCCGAGTGCGGTAATGATTTCCTGCTGCAGTGACATGAATCTCTCCTCAAGACAGTGGCCTGTTGGCCCGTGCGAACCATTCTTTAAAGCTAACGCGCATCGGCGAAAACAACAAGCCAAAGCGCCAGTTGTTTCCGGTTAACTGTTGCGATATCAGGCAGTTTATCCCCGCGGCGCTGGCTTCTGCGCCAGGAAGATAAACATCAGAATCGCCAGCATAAAGCAGCCGAAGATGGTGGCGGTCATGCTGACGAGCGAGGTGCCCCCCATCCCGGTAACCGGCACCGAGATCGCGCCGAAGGAGAACATACAGACGCCGATCACCGCCGACGCGCTGCCGGCGCGATGACCCTGGCTCTGCATCGCCAGCGACGAGGCGGTGGTGGCGATTACCCCATTGCTCGCGATGGTGAAAAAGAGCGCCACCAGCACCAGCGGCAGCGGTGCGGCGGTGAGCCCCGTCAGCAGTAGCAGGCTGGAGGCGGCAAAGGCCAGCGTCAGGCCGCCCTTCAGCACGCGATATTCGCCCCACAGCGGGCAGAGACGCGCGCTGGTCTGCGAGGCGATTACCAGCCCGATGCCGTTCGCGGCGAAGCAGAAGCTGAACGCCTGCGGCGACAGGCCATAAATCTGCTGCAGCACGAAGGGCGACGCGCCGATATAGGCGAACATGCCCGACATCATAAAGGCCTGCGTCAGACAAAAGCCCATAAAGGGACGATGAACCACCACCTGGCCTAGGGCAGCCCAGGCGGAGAAGATGGAGCCCTGGCTGCGGCGTTCGGGCGGCAGGGTTTCGTGCAGCTTCCAGCGCGCCAGCAGGATCAGGAGCAGCGCCGTCGCGCCCAGCACCACGAAGATGCCGCGCCAGTTAAGCAGCGTCATCAGCACGCCGCCCAGCACCGGCGCGCCGATCGGCGCCAGCCCGTTCACCAGCATCAGCAGCGCGAAAAAGCGCGTCAGCTCATGGCCGCTGTACATATCGCGCGCCACCGCGCGCGACAATACCGCGCCGCCCGCGCCCGCCAGGCCTTCGAACAGGCGCGCCAGCAGAAGCTGGTGGATATCCTGCGCCAGCGCGCAGCCGATCGAGGCGATGAACAGCAGCGCCAGCGAAAGCGTTAGCGGACGCAGGCGGCCGAACTTATCGCTCATCGGCCCGAACAGCAGCTGGCCGGCGCCGAGGCCGAGCAGGCCGGCGGTAAGGCTAAGCTGCGCCGTGGCGGTCGACGTTTGCAGATCGCGCGCCAGTTCAGGCAGCGCAGGCAGGTAGAGATCGATGCAGAGCGGGCCGAGCGCCGCCAGCAGGCCCAGCGTGACGGCATAGACCAGTCGGTTATTGCGTGCAGGTGTCATTTGTCCTCTGAGGGGTTGACTAAGTTATGGATCATCTGTTTGTAGAGGGTATAAAGCAGTTCCGCCGACGCTTTCTGCGTCGTCAGGCGTCGAAAAGCGGTGCCTTCTATCAGCACCGCCAGCACTTCGACGCAGGCGGCGCGCTGCGGCTCGGTAAGGTGCGGATAGTCCGCGCGCATTTTTTCACAGGCATTGTGAAACAGGCGCGTCTCGGCGGCCTGCAGGATATGGCTGACGCGCGGATTGCGGCTCGCCTCGGCGGCAACCTCCAGCATCAGCATCTCATCCTCGTCCTGCAGGGTTTCGCGGCGGGCAATCATATCGGCAATATGGCTGGCGTCGCCCTGCGCGCTCATCGCCGCCACGCGGCCGTCGACGATGCGTTTCACCATCTCTTCAATCAGCGCGTCTTTGCTGGGAAAGTAGCGATAGATCTGCCCGACGCTGAGGCTGGCGGCGCTGGCAAGCTGCGCCATGCTGGCGCCGTGGAACCCTGACTGACGAAAACAGCGCCGCGCCGCCGCGATAATCTCATCCTGGCGCGTGCGATGCCGCGCGTCGCGCGCCTCACGCTGTTGGTTCATCCTGCCTCCGAAAATAGTTTTGAGAGTGCTTATTCTCGCGCCGGATTATACGGGGCGATCGCGCTAAGAACAGCTTTTTTACGCTAACCTGACAGTTCAGACTGAACTTAAAAATGCGCCATAAAGTTGATTAATCTGCATTTCTGTTCCAGGCTAAAGCTTACATGGACAATACAATGAGGAACAACTCGATGAATAAAGCAATGGGATGTATCGCTGCGGCGCTGGCGCTGGTCGCACTGTCTGGTTGTACGGCTTACGATCGTGCTGAGAGCTACGTGAGCAAGCCCGTCGTTAAGGATGTGAAAAAAGGCATGACGCGCGATCAGGTTCGCCAGATTGCGGGCCCGGCCTCTACTGAAATTACCATGGTTCACGCGCGCGGTACCTGCCAGACCTATGTCCTGGGCGAGCGTGACGGCAAACCGCAGACTTACTTCGTGAGCTACAGCGACACCGGTCGCGTCATGAACTACGGTTTCCAGAGCTGTAAAGACTACGATACCGATCCGCAGGCTGCTCAGTAAGCCGCGAACCGACAGAACAGAAAGCAAACGGCCCGTCAGTGACGGGCCGTTTTTCGTTATGGCTGCTTAGAGTCCTGCGGGACGCGGCACCTCGATATAGTTGCCGCTGATATCGCGCTCATAATAGTGGCCTTCCTGCACGTAAAAACGACGCCCGTTAAAGTCGAGCACGCGCAGCGCGCCATCCGGCTCGGCTGGCGGCTGCACCACCACGTAATTTTCGCCCTGACGCTGATAGTAAGCGCCGTTAAGCATGTAGTAGGTCAGGCCGCCTATCAGCACCGCGGTCGCCGCTTCCGGCAAAAAGCGCAGCGGGCCTGGACCGCCCCAGCCGCGACCGTGGCCGCCCCAGTGCGGACCCGGACCCGGGCCGGGGCCCCAGCCGCCGGGGTGAGCAGAGACAAGCGCTGGCGACAACAGCGTTAACGCCAGCAGCGAGGCGATAACTTTTTTCATGGGTTTTCTCCTGCGATAACTGCCTGAAGCATTCTCTCTTTCCGTTGCGAAAACAAGCGCAGAGGCGCGACTTTTTCCTCTCTTTACCACGCTTAACGCTTTCTTAACGGCGTCGCCATAAAGGGGCAGGATTTTGAAGCGCGGGCAGCGTAGAGGGGCTGTTGTCGCCGCGCTCTGAAGCGATCTGTCATAAGAAGGATTTCCGAAGCGTTAACTGATATTTGACGGCGTTAAATACGTTTCGGACCGCTTTTTGCCTGTTGGCTCAAAGCAGCCCAAATTTCATTACATGCTGGAGAAGACGTTCATAATGATGCCGCCGGAGATGATCAGCACCATGGCGAGTATGGCCGGGATATCCGGCTTTTGCTTATAGAGGATCATTGAGCAAATCGTGACGCCGACGATACCAAAGCCGCACCACAGCGAGTAGGCGACGCCAACCGGAATGGTGCTCATCGCGCGGGTGAGGGCGAAGTAGCACAGGCCGTAGGCGCAGACTACCAGCACCGACGGCGCCAGTTTGCTGAAGCCGTTGGTCTTTTTGATCATCGACGTGCCGGTGATTTCGGAGCCGATAGACAGCGCCAGCCATAAAAATCCGAGGTTAAACATATGCGATTCCTTTTCTGTTAGTTGGCGACTTTTTTATCCAGAGAGGCAGCGGCCGGCTGCGCGGGGGCTTTCTCGCTCTCTTCGCTACCCATGTTGGAAAAGAGGTTCATGATCACAATTCCGCTGGCGATAACCGCCATACCGATAATGGCTGCGGTGTCCGGGTGCTGGCCGTAAAACGCCATTCCCAGCGTCGATACCACGAGGATGCCGGTACCGGACCAGGTGGCGTAGGCCAGACCGACGGGAATATCCCTGACCGCGCGGGACAGCGAGTAGTAGCAAGTGCAGTACAGCACCACCAGCAGTCCGAGAAGCAGCATTTTGGTCACACCTTCACTGTTGCCGAACATTTTTAGGGTAGAGGTGGCTGAGGTTTCGGAAATGATAACCAGCAGCATCCATAGCCAACATTTTGTTTTTGAAGACATGATCTAAACTCCGGATTTACTATTTAAGGTAAGGTTCTTTTTTCGGTTTTTTAAAAAATCGATAGCGGCATCAGTTAACTGCGCTTCAGGCGCACCCGCCAGCGACGGATTAGTCACCACGTCTGCGACGGTGAGATAACGACGCGGACCGCTTGCCGGCACCACCGTTGCTTCGCGACCCGACGCCAGCTTATCCAGCAACTCGTTCATGGTGCACAGCCTGACGCCGCATTTGGCCAGGCGAGCAAGCGTGGCCTGCACATGTCCGGCGTAAGCGGTATCAGGCTGCGCGCCCTGCAGCTGGTTAAGCTCGCTGGCGGGATCGCAGTGATAGCGCAGCGCCAGCACCGGCAGACCGCTCAGCAGAGCATCGTGCACGCGGCGAGCAAGTGGACTGTGCAGAGAACCATGCACCAGCCCCGCCGCCAGCGGGTAGTCGAGAAACGGCAGTAGCAGCGCTTTATACGCAGCGGCAGGCAGCCCATATTGCCAGTCAGCCGCCGGTAGCGTTTTGCCGATGCCCTGCCACTGCTCGCCGTCGTCAATCCCACCATCCAGCGCCAGGTGCAGGTTCTCTCCACATCCGGCCAGCCGCTGGCGAATAGCGTGCCGGTAGCCCGCCGCTGCGGTCACCATCACCAGTACCGGCGGCCGCAGACGCTGGATAACGCGTTCAACCAGGTCTTCCATCTGTTGGTTGGTCATGGCAAGCCTCCGTTAGCCGATGAGCGCGACCTGCGCGCCGTTTTTCAAACCGGCAGCGTTGGCCTCTTCGGTATCAATATGAAACTCCAGCGTGAAGTCTTCGCGTACCCGCACGACCACTTCATCGAAGGTCAGCTGGCGTTCGCCGTTGCTGCGGACCCTAACCTTCTGACCGTGGGTGACGTTCAGCTGGCGGGCGTCCTGCGGCGACATATGAATATGCCGCCAGGCGCAGATCACCTGAGATCGCAGTTCAACGTGGCCTGCCGGGCCGATTAGCAGCGCGTTGCCCGTTTTCTCAAGCTGGCCGGATTCGCGAACCGGCGCTTTGATGCCGAGGGTAAAGCTGTCGGCGCGGGAGATTTCCAGCTGCGATACCGGGCGGGTTGGGCCGAGGACGCGCACGTGGGTGAGCCACCCCTTTGGACCGACCACGGTGACGCACTCCTGGGCGGCGAACTGTCCCGGCTGACGCAGTGGCTTAAACGGCGTCAGGATATAGCCCTTGCCAAACAACGCTTCGACGTCCTGCTGCGCCAGATGGACGTGGCGGTTAGAGATACCGACCGGAATAACCGGAGCAACGTGGCTCAGGCCGGCGGCGATTTTTTCATGGAGCAGGGTGTCGATCATGCCTTCTTCCCTTTCCTCATCGCCGCGTTTTTATCTTCCGCCACTGCGAGCGCCGCGGCGGGTCCGGTAGGTTTATTTGTTTCCACAGCGGCGGGCGCAACGGTTTCAGCCTCAAGCGGGACTACAGCGGAAACTTCCGCACGCGGCGGATGGCCTTTAAGGGTGCTGAGGGCTTCCACGACGCTGCGTTCCGGACGAGCGATCGTCAGGGATTTAACCTGCGAGTCGATAAGCTCAGCGACGGCTACGCCGCGTTCGATGGCGGTGTGAATTGCGCTGATCTTCCCCTCAAAGCAGACGCTAATCAGCCCCGATCCGACTTTGCGGTAGCCAAAGCAGGTCACTCCTGCGCTTTTACAGGCGGCATCCACGGCCTGAACGGCGGCAACTAACCCTCGCGTTTCAATTACGCCTAAACTTTTCATTGTCGACTCCTGTTAATGGCGGATTAAGCGAATATCAAAATCAAACTGCGTGAAGAACGTTTCCAGCCGGTCTAACTCTTCGGCGGAATAAGTCGGGTCCCGGGCGATGGGGTATGGCATATCGAGGCGCTCATATTTTTTGCGCCCGAGCTGGTGGTACGGCAGCATATCAATGCGACGGATATTTCCGCGCTTCGCCAGCTTTTTTACATAATCAATCGCCCCGGTAATGGCATCGAACGAGTCGTTATAGCCGCGAACCAGCGGCATGCGGATAATGACGTTAGCGCCGGAGTCCACCAGCCACTCCAGGTTGCGGCGAATGCCTTCGTTGCCAATGCCAAATAGCGCTTTATGATGTTCGCTATTAATTTGCTTAATATCGAATAAAAAGGTATCGGTCACCGGCGCCAGCTTTTGATAATTAGCCAGCGGAGTAGTGCCCTGCGTTTCCACGGCGGTATTGAGCATCATCTTTTTGCATTCGCTAAATAGCGCGACAGCAAAATCGGTCTGCAGGCTCATTTCACCGCCGCCGATGGTAACGCCGCCGCCGGAGAAAATATAAAAGTTGTAGTCCTGCATGATGATGTCCATCAGCTCGCTGACGGTGACATCTTTGCCTATAATATCCAGCGCGTTCTGAGTGCAGATCTCTTCGCACTTGCGGCAGCCGATACAGTCTTTATTACGGTTGACGAAGTGCTTCATTTCGCCGTTTTCTTCCGCCCGATAATGAATTCCCGCCGGGCAGACGCTGACGCAGTCGCCGCAGTTAATGCATTTATCCTGTGAGAACATCACCTGAAACTGGCTATTCAGCCCTTCAGGGTTAGCGCACCACTGGCAGCGAATATTGCAGCCTTTGAAAAAAACCAGTGTGCGGATCCCATCGCCGTCATAGATCGAATATTTCTGAATATTGAATATTCGCCCGGTTAATTCTTGTTTTGTGCTCACATTTACCTCCAGAAATGCGATCGGGACATCCGTGTCCAAAAACCTCCATGTTTTTATCAGAACTTCTCAACTACCGTACGGCTGATAATCTCGTCCTGAACCTCTTTGCACAGCTCAACGAAGTAGGCGCTGTAGCCCGCGACGCGGACGATCAGATCGCGGTATTTTTCCGGCTCCTGCTGGGCTTTTTTCAGCACTTCGTTATCGACATAGCTGAACTGCATCTGGCCATTGCCGAGAATCGACGCGGTGCGCAGCAGGGTGATCAGGCCGTGACGACCTTCCGGGGTATCCAGCAGCCCTTTAAGGAACTTAAAGTTGTGCACCATGCCGATATTCATGGTTTCGACATTCATCTTGCTCACCGACTTGATTATCGCCGTCGGACCCTGCTTATCCGCGCCCTGGGTTGGGCTGATGCCGTCGGAGAGCGGCATCCACGCCAGGCGACCGTTCGGCGTGGCGTTGGTCAGCTCGCCGATCGGCGTGTTATTGGAGATGGACAGGGTTCCGTGGCTCAGGGTGGAGTAGAGCATCTTGTACTTACGGCACTCGCGCTCGGTCCACTCGGTGATATCCAGTGCATACTGGTCAACGTAGTTATCATCGTTGCCGTATTTCGGCGCGTTGAGACAGTCGCGACGCAGGCCTTCAAAACCTTCGAAGTTCGCCAGCAGCGCGTCGCGCATCTGCTCAAGGGTGTATTTCTTATCTTCAAACACCAGCTTACGAATCGCGGCCATGAAATCGACGTAGGTTGCCAGACCGGAGAAGATCAGCCCCGGGCCGTGGTTGATCATCGCGCCGCCAGCGGCCACGTCTTTTCCTTTTTCCATACAGCCTTCCACCAGCAGCGACATCAGCGGCTTCGGCGCCACGTCGCGGTGCACGCGCTGGCTGATGACCGTACCGATCGCCGAGAGGCGTACGATATGGGCAATCTGTTTTTTCACCGCCGCGTCGAACGCTTCAAAGGTGCGCAGGTCACGCAGGTCGCCGGTATCCAGCCCCTGATAGCTGTCGAACAGCACCATCCGGCCTCGGTTTAAGACAAACTCAATGGCGATAGGCCACTGGGTGTAGCCGGTGGAGGTCCACTGATAGATGCGGCCGGATTTTTGCGGCTCAACGCAGCCCATCAGGCAGTAATCGCGGGCGTCTTCGAAATCGAACCCTTTTCGCAGCATCATCTTGATATGGGAGTCGTCGAAGTGGCAGGCTGGGAAGCCCATCCCCGCTTTTACGACGTCGACGATTTTTTCCATATACTTCTGCGGCGACTGGTTGTGTATACGGCAGGCCAGCGACGGCTGGTAAACCTTCACGAAGCGCACGGCGTCCATGATCAGATAAGTCAGGTCATTACAGGCATCGCCGCCGGAGCGCTTCTGACCGCCGACGGTCAGATTGATAAACGGCTGATAGCCGGCGAAATATTTCGCCCCCAGCTCGCTGGACATCCACATCAGCTCGGCACATTTGATGATAAACGCCTGCAGCAGCTCCAGCGCGGTATCCTGAGTCAGGCGCCCTTCGCGGATATCGGCTTCAAACATCGGGTAGCAGTACTGGTCTACGCGCCCCAGAGACAGCCCGGTCTGGTTTTCTTCAATTTCAAACAGCGATTCCACGGTCCAGATGCTCTGTAGCGCCTCCTGCAGTGTTTTCGGCGGATTCGCCGGCACGTTCTGGTTCACCTCGGCGATGGTTAGCAGCTCGGCGCGACGCTGGACGTTCTGTTCAACGGCGGCCAGTTCGCGAGCGCGGGCGGCGATGCGGTGCGCGTAGTTGATCACTCCTTCGCAGGTTTCAATGGCCGCCTGGTAGTAGTAAATGCGGTCGATATCTTCCGGGTTTTCCATGCTCAGGCTGGCGAGATGCGCCTCGGCGTCGGCTTTAATGCCGTTCATCCCTTTAGTAAATAGCAGCACGTCGTAGCCCGGGCAGGTGTCGCCGCCGCCGTTGATCTGGTGGTAGGAGAGGTCGCTGACGAAGGTTTCGCCGCTGAACGCCCATACGCCCGCTTCGCGGTACTGGGCTTCGCAGATTTCGTCAAGCGAGCGGCCTTCCCAGAACGGTACGATTTTTTCGCGGATGATTTTCTTATCTGCTTCGCTGATCTCAAACGGATCCTGCGGGCGGGTGCTCATGGTATCGAGTTCATCGCGCACCCAGCGCCAGGCGATATCCGGCGAGAAGGCTCCTGCGCGCGGCCTGCCGCATGGATGACCGACGATCAGCTCATCGTCCTGAATCAGAATTGGCGCGGTTTCGCAGGCGTGGCGGAAGGCTTTGGCGCGCAGCAGAATTGTCGGCATGCCGGGATTGGCTTTGACCACTTCGGTAAAGGCCAGCGCGCGATAGATAGAGATGCTTGGGCGCACGGTCAGGTAGTGGTTGCGCAGGCGCTGCATGCGCGGAGTCAGCCCCTCCGCTGCCGGCGTATCGCCGTCGGCGACGGAAACGTGTTGCACACCCTTGAACAGACGCACCGGCAGATGCAGGGCGCTCAGGTTTTGCTGCGCGCTAAGGAACATGTCGGAGAGTTCGTTGATACGCGCATTCACAAGGCTTTCGCCGTGCAGCATGGCGTCAAACATCGGATAACCGTCGATCGCGCAGGCTGCACGTACTTCGCACAGTTCCGCCAGTTTGAACCACAGCGATTCGACAATCTCATACGCCTCTTCACGAGACAGTGCGCCGTTATTGATATCCTGCTGGTAGTAAGGCAACAGGGCTTTATCGACGCCTTCCGGATTAACGGCGTAGCTGCCGTTATCCAGCTGAAGCGCCAGCTGGAACAGATAAAAGGCCTGGCACGCCTCTTTGAAGCTGCGTGCCGGATGCGCCGGAACCTGGTGCAGAATGGCGGCGCTGTCCAGTAGTTCAGCCCGGCGGTAAGCGTTGGTTTCCGCGGCGGCCAGCTGTTCCGCGCTGTTTGCAAAGTTTTGCGCCAGCGCCAGCAGGGCATCGCAGGCGTAGATGGCCGCGCGGCAGCCGTTGACTTCGTCCATGCCGCTGCGGCTGACTGTGCTGCCCAGCGCGCGGGTTTTCTCTTCCAGCTGATGTTTTATCGCCATTACGCCTTTTTCGATCACCAGCTTATAGTCCGGGGAGTCGAAGTCGCGGTTTAGATTAAGAAACCGGAACACGGACGGGCGACGGGCAGCGTGCTCGTCGTGGAAAATCGCCCCGTGCGGTTTGCGGCTCTGGTTGCCGACGATCAGCTCGTCGGCGTTGATGCTTAACGGCAGCTGGCATATCAGTTCATAGAAGCGGCGCGCCGGTTTGACGGCGGCGGGAACTCCGGCAATATCGCCATTAAGGGCGTTGAGCGTGGTGGCATGCTCGGTGCACAAAGTGCTTTTTTGTGAGAGTAAACGTTCTGCCAACACTTTGACGCGCGGCGTTAAGCTGTAGTGTGCCATGGGTAAGGTTCTCCAAATCTTGTTATCAGTGGTTCTGAACGGCGTTGCCGGTCCATGCCCGGCGATAGATTTCGATCAGTGCGTGAGCATCCGGCGCGCGTGGGTTCGTCGGGGTACAGTTGTCGCGTAGCGCCTGACCGACCATCTCCGCCAGCCGTTGTTCAAACTCGTCTACAAGGACGCCGGTATCGCGGATGCCGGCCGGCATGCCCATTTCGTCTTTAAGTGCCTGAATGGCGACCAGCAGGCTGGCAACGCCCTGGCGGGTAGTGGCCGCAGGCAGATCAAGCAGATGGGCTAATCGGGCATATTTGCGGGCGGCATTGGTATCGCACTGCCCGTGATAATCGGCGTTCCAGGCCACCACGTCCGCCATTAGCAGGGCATTAGCGCGGCCGTGGGGGACGCGAAACACGCCGCCGAGCGCGTGGGCAAGGCTGTGGGTGATGCCCAGCGAGACGTTGGTAAAGGCCATGCCCGCCATGCAGGAGGCGTTGTGCATCTTTTCCCGCGCCAGCAGGTCGCCACCGTTGCGCCAGCAGGTCGGCAGAAAGCGAAATACCTGCTGCACCACTTTCTCCGCCAGCGCATCGGAAAAGTCGCTGGCGGCGAGGGAGACATAGGCTTCCAGCGCGTGACACAGCACGTCCATCCCGGTATCGGCGGTGATGGCCGGCGGCACCGATGCCACCAGCGCCGGATCAAGAATAGCGATATCCGGCAGCAGCAACGGGTCCACCAGCACCAGCTTCTCGGCGTGGGCTTTTATCACTGAAAAGGCGGTGACCTCAGAGCCGGTGCCGCTGGTGGTCGGAATCGCTACAAAGCAAGGCGGTTCGCGACGTGTGTCCGGCCGGATTTGTGCAAGGGCGAAAATGACCGCTTTGGCCGCATCAATCACCGAACCGCCGCCCAGCGCGATAACCAGATCCGGAGAGCTGCTATCCATCCGCTTCATACCGCGCACCACAGTGGCGATATTCGGGTCGGCCACCACGTCGTCCCAGACCTGGAAAGCGATGCCGCGCGCATGGAGGATTTGCGTGACGCGATCGGCGAGGCCAAACTTAACCATCGCCTGATCGGTGACCAGCATCACGTTGCGAGCGGGCAGCTCGTTCAGGATGGCAAGCGCATCCGGACCAAAGCGAATCCGGGGTTTCAGCAAAAATTCACTCATTGAGTTATTGACTCCTTAAGCGTCCCGAAACACGTTCTCGACAATGGCGACCACCGACATGGCCTTGTAGCGTTCTTTGTTGAGCGCCAAATACTCTTCGGCCAGCACGATGTCGCGCATACCGGCGCCGACGCTATCAACGGCAACCCAGGTCTGGTCTTTCATCGGCTGCAGGTCATCATCCAGTTTGACGATCAGCAGCAGGTTGCTTCCCCGTAGCTCATCGTACTTCTGCGTGGCAACCACGTGTCCGACTACCTTTGCGAGAATCATTGTTTTTATCGCCTTATATCAATGTTTTAGTTGCCAAGTCTTTCCATCACCTGGCGGATGACGCGTTCCACGTTTTGCTCATTAATCTCGCTTTTCGCGCCGACGGCGGCGGCAGTCGCAAAGCGATCGTCGGTGCAGGCCGGATGGCCTGCGGTGGCTGCGGTCGCCGGTGCGTTAAAACGTTCATCGTCGAAGATGCTGCGGTTCGGGCCGGACGCCGGGCTGACGATGGTCGGCTGCGGTTCCGGGCAGCTGTCCGATGCGCGCAGCTCATCGATGGAGCGAACGCCGTAGCCCACTTTGCGGATGTTGAGCAGGTTCATCGGTCCGACGTTATCTGAGCTGGAGCCGCCGCCGACTGCGCCGCAGCCGAGCGTCAGGGCCGGGGTAATATTGGTGGTCGCACCGATGCCGCCCAGCGCCGCCGGGGTGTTGATCAAAATACGGTTAACCGGTTTTTCCAGGCTGAACTGGCGGATAACGTCCTGGTTGCGGGTGTGGATCACCAGCGTGTGACCGAGACCTTCGTTGGTCAGCAGCTCCACGACGCGGTGGCAGGCGGCTTTCCAGTCCTCTTCCACGTACAGGCCGAGTACCGGGCACAGTTTTTCCCGCGAGTAAGGGTTGGTATGCGATACCGTGGTCTGCTCGGCAATCAGCAACCGGGTGCTGGCTGGAATGCAGAAGCCGGCCATTTGGCTCAGATAGAGCGCGGTTTTACCCACCACTTTAGGGTTGATGGTGCCGTTGGGACGCAGCAACAGGGCCGCCATTTTTGCCGCTTCGCTTTCGTTCATGAAGTACGCGCCCTGAGCTTCCAGTTCGCGATGCACTTCGTCGTAGATGCAGCGTTCGACGATGATCGACTGCTCAGAGGCGCAGATTACGCCGTTATCGAAGGTTTTACTGGTGATGATATCTTTCACCGCGTGGGGGATATCGGCGCTGCGTTCGATAAACGCCGGGCCGTTACCCGGGCCGCCGCTAATGGTCGGCGTGCCGGAAGCGTAGGCGGCGCGCACCATGCCTTCGCCGCCGGTCGCCAGGATCAGCGACACGTCTTTGCTGTGCATCAGCTCTGAGGTGGCTTCGAAAGTAAGCTGGCTAATGGCGTCAACGCTACCGGCCGGGGCGCCTGCCACTTCCGCCGCGCGCTTCACGATTTCAATCGCTTTCCAGCTGCACTGGCGGGCGCCGGGATGCGTAGAGAAGATAATCGCATTGCCGGCCTTCAGGGCAATCAGCGTTTTATAGATGACCGTGGAGGTCGGGTTGGTCGACGGCACCAGTGCGCAAATCACCCCCAGCGGCACGCCCACGTCCATCACTTTTTGTAGCGGATCGTCATGAATGATGCCGACGGTCTTCATATCTTTGATGGCGTCGTAGACGCGCAGCGAGGCGAAGCGGTTTTTCAGCACTTTGTCCTGCCAGTTGCCAAAACCGGTTTCTTCCGCGGCCATTTTCGCCAGCGCTTCGGCATGATGCGCCGCTTCCTGGGCCACGTTCTTCACGATGGCGTCGATTTGCTGCTGTGAAAAGGTGGCCAGAATCGCCTGCGCCTTTTTGGCATTGCGCACCAGCTCCCGGGCGTTCTGCCGGGACTGCAAATCGTTATCCAGTTCAATCATGAGTCTATCCTTCATCAGACTAAAAGAGTGGAGGTAGAGACGGGGCGCGCTCTGTCAGGTCATGCTTTGTGCTGCGCCGCGATTTTTTCGATGTCGTTATGTGGACGCGCGATGACGCGAGAGGTGACGACGTCGCCGATGCGCTTTGCCGCTTCCACACCGGAATCCACTGCAGCATTTACCGCGCCGACGTCGCCTTTCACCATTGCGGTAACGAGGCCGGAGCCGACGTTTTCATAGCCAATCAGCTCCACGTTGGCGGCTTTACACATCGCATCCGCCGCTTCGATACAGGCCACCAGACCTTTGGTTTC
>NZ_MLJJ01000002.1 GCF_002095575.1 Pantoea septica
AGATTTGCCAGCTCATTCGCAGTGTAAGATTGATAATCGGCCCTTCCCGGAACTGAAAAGGTTAAAAATTGCTCTGTAAGCTGCCCTGGCCAAATAGCGATGATAGGCTTGATACGCGCCAGCTCTTGTAGCTGGCGCAAAGGATCTAGTTCTAGAGATGGCTCAAATAGAACTTGAATCCTGTCAATCCATACTACTTCAGACGCTATGCAATTTAGCATTTTAGCGAGGATATCTGGTGCCTTACGGGATCGATCAGCATGTGATAGCGGAAGCAAGTGTTCACATAGCTCTTCAGATAGCTCGAGCAACGTTATCTCTTCTGACAGATGAGAAGGCAATATGCCTTGTTCAGTTGAGTTTACGATTAACACCAGCGAGCTAGCCTGGTCACACAATCTCAAAAGGGCTGAGTCGGTTTCCTTAAGCAGATCGTAAGTCGAGGATACGATTGTAGTATGGATGTTTTGACCAATCATTTATCTGAAGTTTTAACGTGAACTGATGGGGATATTCTAGCGAGTTAGCAACAGCTTGTCTCAATAGAAACAGAGCACAATGATGATCATACGTACTACTGTTTCCATTCGTTTTAAGGACTGGATAGGGGCTGGCCGCCATGAGGACAAACAAAAATCTATGGTCTGACCCCACACCCGTAGACAAATTCTGTCCTCACGATGAGGTCTGTTCAAAGGCCGCCGGACTGACTCCTCCGAGGTGATTGTGACGCCGGGCCCGGTTGTAGAACACTTCAATGTAATCGAAGATATCCGCCCGGGCCAAATCCCGGGTTTAGTATATTCTCTTCCTGATGCGTTCTTTTTTCAGTGATCTGAAGAACGATTCGGCCACCGCATTGACGCTCCTATGTCAAGAGTGGGCGGTTGGCATAGTCGAGGTCTGATAAAATCAATGGGTAAAGTTCACGGACGATGTAGCGTTTCAGGCATCTCAGGACTTCTTTGGTCGATAACCCTTCACCAGTTCGCCTGTCGACATAGATTCTTGTCCGCGGATCACTGCGCATACTCACAAAGGCTATTGTTCACAGGGCATTGTTTGCTTCACGTGAGCCGCCGCGATTTAATCTGTGTCTGACAGTTTTTCCTGATGATGCTGGTATCGATGGCAAGCCCGTTCTGCGCCAGCAGCGAGCTGCCGCTGTTGGTCACTTTTCATGATACCTGGGCAACAAACATCACTATAAAATCTCTACATATTGATAATGACCGCTACCGGGCAGTGGTGCATTACAAAATCCAGGATCACTTCGGCCTTGATGTCGATGATATTTCAAAATTCAGGTTCAACCAATTCCGATTCTTTCGTATCTGGTTTGTTCTACAGCGATACAATCAGTTTAGTTTCAAGCCCTTTATGACCGATATGGAAGCCACCATAGAAATTACTGGAGACCGCAAGTGAGAGTAAAAAATAAGAAAGCTATTGCCTTGGCTGCCTGCGTATTGCTTGGTTGCTTGCTTTGGCTGTCACTGCGTCCGGTGGAAATTGTCGCAGTACATAGAGATGGAGAGTTTAGCTCTGTCCTGGTAAAAAACTTCCCTTTTACTGATAGAGGGAAAATTAGCTGGTGGCTGAAAAACAAAGACATGTTGAAAGAAAAATATAACATTCCGCAACCTGATAAAAATGGTTTTTTCTCTATAGTCTTTTGGGATTTCGCAGATGGCTATAAAGAGCGAGGTAAATACGACAGACGATGCTTTGATGATATTCAATCGTCATTAAATTGCATTGATAAAAACAGAATTTTTTCCATATGGAACACCTCAGGTAATAATGTTTCATTCGGTGTTGGCGATGGTGAATATACCATGGATAAAAATGGTTCAATAATAAGAAATGAATCAAAGTAACTGAATACTCCCAACCCACAATATAGTAAATCCCCGGGAGACTATCTTAACGAAGAGGAAAACGGCAAGCATCAAGGGCGGTTAAATATCAGACACCCGCTATCCTGTTTTCTCAACTAGCACATTCACCCACCGTTCGCTTCTTTCCCTTCGCCGGTCTTCACTCAACCACTCCTGCATCACCCTCAGCCCGGCTCCTTCAATCTCCCTCAACATCCCCGCAATCTCTCCCTCACGCATATCCGTAAACACCCGCCCGTTATCCTCCCGCTCGCCCTGACCATACTTAAAAGACGCATACAGCACGCCGCCAGCCTTCAACACCTTCGCCAACCGCCTGAACACCTCCGGCAACTCCGCCCGCGATACATGCAGCAGCGATGCGCAGCACCAGATCCCGTCATAGCGCGCAACCGCATCCAGCTCCTGAAACCGCATCACCTTAACCGGCAAGCCGCTGTGCTGACTCGCCAGCGCAGCCAGTTCCGGCGAAGCATCAAACGCCTCTACCTGAAATCCCTGTTCAGCAAAGGCCTTAGCGTCGCGTCCTGAACCACAACCCGCATCCAGAACAACGCCGTGCGCAGGGAGCAGGGCAGTGAAGCGATCGCGAATCTCTGCCATATCAACCTCGACCGTGCTCTCGAAGAACTGCTGCGCGTTGCGCTGATAGTAGCGTTGCGTACTCAAAATAAGGCGTCTCCACAAGCCTGAGGCTGCCAGATATGAAACAACACGCTGCGCGCCGCCTGCCAGCCTGATGCCAGAAAACTGCGCCGCGTCGCTTCACTGTTGCCGGTCTGCTGAATCAGCGTCTCGCGCAGCGGCAGATGGCTGTTAATAAAATACTCGTTGCGCTTACGCAACCGTTCCAGCAGCGGCTGCGACGGGATATGGGCGAACTTGCCTTCCTTGCCACGATTGCAGCTCTGACACGCCAGCACCAGATTCCAGACGCCGTTGAGGTTCGGCACCTGGTCACGTGCCGCCCAGGGAATAAAGTGATCGACATCGGTGAGATCCGCGTGGCCGCGCTCAAGGCTGACCGGCCGATAGCAGTAGAAGCAGCGTCCTTTCTGGTAACCGTTCAGGCTGTTGCGACAGCTGGTGATATCGACGCGTCGCTCGCGCTGACGCGTAAACAGAACCTGCTGCTCGCTGTCATACTCCACCGCGACCAGATTACGCGACACGCCCATCGACCAGGCCTGCTCGACCAGCCGCCAGCGCGCATCGGTTTCATGGATGAGGTTCTGAAACTGCTGGGTCTCGGTCAGCTTAAAGAACGCCTCGGTAAGCCGGATACCTTTTTGCGTTTTACGTTCATCGAGAAAAAAGCGCACGTCAATCTCAGCGCGGTTCACGTTGTGAAAGGCATCAATCACGTTAGCGAAGCCGCGCTTAACGGTTACCGCCAGCAGCGCCTCTTCAGTGATTTCGCCATGATTGAACTGCATGCAGGTGTCGAGAAACTGGCTGCTTTTGGTGGTGATCTGCTTTGGCGCCTGTTCGAGATGACGGCACAAATGCTGGCTGAACGGGCGCGCCAGCGCTTCCAGAGAGATGAAATCGTTGCCCTGCGAATGTAGATCGTAGAGCGCATGCGCCAGCGCGAATTTGTAGGATGCGACGTTGTTGCCGAACAGAATGACGCCGCGCCAGTAGTTCTCCAGCGTGGGATCGGCCTGATAAAAAAGCATGTTGCCTTGTCCTGAACGAAGCCGATTTGCGTGCTGGCTTCCAGATTAACGAAACAAGTAACAGCTTTGCATAACAGGGGAAGAAATGCATCTGGTGAGTATAAGTAAACAGCAATAACTCTTTTTTCACATGTTCATGGCGGTTAGTTGATGCTCATGAAGCATTAGGTACACCTTTAGGCAGAATGATCTCTCTGGTGGGATGGATGTCGCTTGCAAGAGATATTGTGATTGTTTCCTATAAAGCAGTTTATAAATACAATATGATTTCACACCCATCCGATTGTATCTGGCAGGGACTACATGAGTAACTTACATCATTTTGAAAAAGAGGTAATGGAGTGGTATGAAAGTAACTGGAACGGGCGTATATTGCCTTTTTTCAAAAAGCCAGCACTGACTTTAGAGACAAGCCTCTCTACAGGTAAATACCCTTGGGCAAACGAGGATGCCATAGAAATAGTCGATGACTACTTTAGCCGATTTAATGTAGGCAGAAGTGATTTTTCATTCGTCAAATACTGGCCTAATGAGGAAGTCATTCTTCCCTTGAATTGCTTACGTTCTCAAAAATGCAAATGGCATTGGATTGAGCCTGAGCCGCTTACATTAAAGATGCTCGCTGAATCGGCAAAAGCGGGTTACTGGTTATTTGACTAAATGGGAGTCGCGTGCTCGTAATCTTACCTCTGGCACTGTTTACAGGTAGATTAATGTCATGACTAAGTCCAATGCTCTCTATGCTTCCTTCACGATCTTAAACGTCCACAGAACCTTTGATGTCTGAGCCAAAATCTTCTGTAAACCACATATATGGAGGGACTAGTATGTTATTTTCTCCTCATCTTGAGAAATAATCTTATCGCTATTAAATAAATAAGAGTTGTTATCATTAATACTGAGATAACATCCAGATAAAAGTAAGCATCTGAAACTGACTCGGCGTTTATATCACCGCTAATTATTTCAGCTACTTTGTGTGCAAGATCGTGACTAACATAAAGCTCAGGATTGCCAAGGGAGCGAGCAACGATATACATAATTACTACAAAAAGTAAAGTCTTAGCAATTCTACGGGCAAGTATTTGAGCCATTAGCTACTACCTCAATCCATCCGTGAGCCATAAGAGCGCGCATACAGGGAACGCGCATAAGGGAAGTATTCATAAGCGCATTACGTATCATTGCAAAATCGGAGTTATGAGCAATCGTTATGCAGCCTTCAGATACAGTACCCGGATGAAGCCTGAATAATCCGCGATGAACACCATTTATCCATGTACCGTCATCAATGTTCCAGTCATCTTTATATAGAGCAAACCATTCATGACGTCCGAATTGTGCTCCATGATAGAATTTGTTAAAGGCGTCTTGCATTCCAGTCTTTTTCTTTGAAAAAAAAACCACCAGAACCGCGCTCAACGATCCAATACTTTCAAGGAGGCAAAGGACCATCACCTTTAATAGCGCCGCAAGCACCTTTGTTTCGGTAAATGCCATTGCCAGAAAAAGCCATAAATACACCAACACCGTATAGCTTGAAAGGCGCATAGTCAGCGCCATTCAGAATCATCTTTCCATGTAATGCCATAATCCATTTATATCCTTTTATTAATTAAGTTGAAAAGTAAGCCCTATATCAACGCATCCATTTGCCAGAAGTTTTTAGTGTAAAAATTATATATGTGTTTTCAGCTATACGTAGAAGTGAAATTCATGGTATTGCTGGTTTCATCTAACGAATAAAGCAAGATTCTAAAGAGATCGCATGAATATACTAAGAGGTATATTTGCTAAAAATCCTAACGCTACAAGTTAGTGTTATTTCACTTTTTGATAAATATCAAAAAAAATATAATTTTATGGCTACAAGGTAAGCCAGAATGTGACTGGAATCACAAGGGATGACGTATTGATTAACTGGCTGCTTTAAAGTGTCCCGGTTAATCTATTGTGTTATCTGCACCTTTACAAATAGACGCAACATAAAAATGAAATCTAAATCGCAGTCAATTGCCCGATCCCTAATCTCTTTCCCGCATACCCTTTCCCCAACTTCTTCTAAAAACCCCTTGCGATAACATATAGCGCTTCACTATTTCCCGATGCGTTTTATTAGTGCGAGGGTAAATCCGGGCATCCTCTCTGGAAAACGCACAATGACCTGGACAAGCTTACCGGTGCTGGATCTGGCGCAACTCGCCGGCAGCGAAAACGAACAAAACGAGTTTTTAACCCGCCTGCGCGAAAGCGCGCGCGACGTGGGCTTTTTCTACCTCATTAACCACGGCATCAACCCGCAGCTGCAGCAGAACGTACAAAACATTACGCGCGCCTTTTTCGATCTGCCGCAGGAAGAGAAGCTGCGCGTCTCGATGATCCACTCGCCGCACTTTCGCGGCTACAACCTGGCGGGCGTGGAGTACACCCGCGAGCAGCGAGACCAGCGCGAGCAGTTCGATATCGGCGCGGATCGCGAGCCGCTGCTGCTGCTGCCGGACGATGCGGCGTGGAAGCGCCTGCAGGGGCCGAACCTCTGGCCGGAGGCGCTGCCGCAGCTGCGTCCGGTGATCAACGCCTGGCAGCAGGAAATGACCAACGTGGCGCTGCGCCTGCTACGCGCCTTCGCCCGTTCGCTGTCGCTGCCGGAGGACGCCTTCGACGCGCTCTACGGCCGCTATCCCAACGAGCACGTTAAGCTGATCCGCTATCCCGGTCAGAGCGCCGTGCAAAGCCAGCAGGGCGTCGGCGCGCATAAAGACTCCGGCTTTCTCACCTTTCTGCTGCAGGACGAGCAGCGCGGGCTGCAGGTGGAGGTGACGCCGGGCAACTGGATCGACGCCGCGCCGAAGCCGGGCGCGTTTGTGGTAAATATCGGCGAGCTGCTGGAGCTGGCGACCAACGGCTATCTGCGCGCCACCGTGCACCGCGTGCTCTCGCCGCCAGAAGGGCAGGAGCGCATCTCCATCGCCTTTTTCCTCGGCGCGCAGCTCGACACCCAGGTGCCGAGCTATCAGCTGCCCGACGCGCTGGCGGCGGAAGCGCCGGGGCCGACCAGCGATCCCGCCAATCCGCTGATCCGCGACGTGGGCTGGAACTACCTCAAAGGACGTTTACGCTCGCACCGCGATGTGGCGCAGCGCTATTACGGCGATTATCTCAAGACACTTTCATAAGGACATTGCATGAAAAAGAAGATGGTAGCGACTCTGGCGCTGGCGGCGCTTTTCTCGGGCGCCAGTTCGGCGGCGGTGCTGCGCGTGGCGGCGGATCCGGTGCCGCACAGCGAGATCCTCAACTACGTGAAGAAGATCGATCCCAAACTCGATCTGCAGGTGATCGAACTCAACGGCAACCTCAACGCCAACGAGCTGCTGGCGCGCGGCGATGTCGACGCTAACTACTTCCAGCATGTGCCATATCTGCGCGATCAGGAGAAGGCGCTGGGCGAGAAATTCGACGTGGCGGCGACGGTGCATATCGAGCCGCTGGGGCTCTACTCGCGCAAGGTGAAATCTCTGAAAGAGATACCCGAAGGCGCGCAGGTGGCGGTGCCGAACAACGTCACCAACCTGAGCCGCGCGCTCTACCTGCTGCAGGCCAACGGGCTGATTACCCTGAAGGCGGGCAAGAACGACGTCATCAATAACCTGGCGACGCCGGCGGATATCAGCAGCAACCCGCATCACCTGAAGATCGTCGAGATCGAGTCGCCGCAGCTGCCGCGCGCGCTGGATGACGTGCAGTTCGCGGTAATCAACGGCAACTACGCGCTGCAGGCGGGCCTGACGCCGTCGAAGGACGCGCTGGCGCTGGAGAAGGCGCAGGGCAACCCTTACGCCAACGTGCTGGTGACCACGCCGAAGCTGGCGAACGATCCGCGCATTAAAGCGCTGGCGAAAGATCTTGCCTCGCCGCAGGTGGCGAAGTTTATCGAGCAGCAGTATCACGGCTCGGTGATCCCGGTGAATCAGTAATCAGCAAGAGTAAACGGGATGAGGTCGCATCCCGTTTATTGTTTCAATAAAGAACGATCCAACCCGCTCAGCCTGCGCTAACATCCAGATAAAAATAGTGCGTTGCTGCCAGACAATATTTGTCTGCGTGAGGCAAAACGATAACCGGCTGGACCCTATGCGATTAAGGATGTTTCGAGGGCTGATTCTCTCTGCGATGGCGCTGCTGCTGACCGGCTGCGCGCGCTCCGATGCGCTATGGATGGTGACGCAGGATCTCTGCATGACCCACTACGAGCTTCGGCGCGATCCGGCGCCCTGCCAGCAGATCTACCAGCCGCAAAGCAAAGAGCAGGGCTTCAGCATCCTGCAGAATCCGCGCTACCCCTACCATTTTATCCTGGTGCCGAACCTGGCGATGTCCGGCATTGAGAGCATCGCGCTGTCGCGCGCGGGCCGCACAGACTACTTCGGCTATGCCTGGCTGATGCGCTACCGCCTGATGGCGGCGTACGGCGCCGCCTTTCCTGAGGACCGGCTGGGCATGGCGATTAACTCTGCGTATGGACGCAGCCAGAATCAGCTGCATATTCATCTCACCTGCCTGCGCGAAGACGTGCGTCGCCAGCTGCAGGCAGAACGACCTTACATTAATGAACAGTGGCGGCCGTTGCCCGATCGCTTGCTGAACCATACTTACTATGCCCGCCGTGTAATGCAGCCAGCGGCGATGGGCATCTATCCCATCGCCTCGGTGGCGCGCCATTTTCAGCTGTCGCCGCCGCAGCTGGCGGAATATGGCGTGGCGCTGATACCCACGACCTTCTCGGGAGAGAAAGGGTTTATCCTGCTGACCACGCGGCGCGGCTGGGATAAGGGCAACCGCGCCTCGGTGGAGTCTTTATTAGATAAACGCTGCGAGATACTTACGGCTCCGCCAGCCGACGACCCCATCCCGCTTTCCCCTTAATCACGCAGCTGCTGTGCAATCGCGCTATACATCAGCGACGCCTCCAGCGGCTGGGCGCTAAACGACGGCTCCGCCTGCGGCCAGGTCGACCACTGCACAATCACCAGCTGCTCGGCGGGGTTCACCATAATCACCTGACCATAGATACCGAGCGCCCAGAGCGACCCCTTCAGCGACGCCTCCGGTGCAGGCTCGACGTTTTTCGCATTCGCCGGCACCTCGTTGTTCCACCACTGGAAGCCGTAAAGGCCCTGCGGGTGCGCGGCGGAAACCGAGCCCTGCGCCTGGGTCCAGCTGGAAGCGAGCTTTAGCCAGCCGTCCGGCAGCGCTTTATCGCCGTTCGGCAGGCGCCCCTCATGACGCACAAACTCGCCGAAGCGGCCCCAGTCCTCCAGCGTGGCGTTGAAGCCGTGCGCGCCGACGTCATGTTTGCCGGGCTGATAGGCGTGCCAGACGCCGTCGCTCGCCATGCCGTAAGGCTGCCAGATGCTTTGCTGCAGATACGCGGCGAGCGACATGCCGGTGGCGCGCTCCAGCACATCTCCCAGCAGCCAGGCGCCGCCCGACGAGTAGGACCAGTGCTGGCCCGCCGGATGCGCTTTCTTCAGGCCGGTAATCAGCCCGCGCACGCAATCATAGGTGCCGGAACGCGCCTCGCACTGGGTCAGCTTCGCAAAGTCGGAGTCAGGCTGGGTGTAATCTTCGTTCCACGCCACGCCGGAGGTGTGGGTCAGCAGCTGCCGCAGCGTGACCTCCTGCCAGGCGGTGCCTTTCAGCTCCGGCTCGTAATCGGTGACCTTGTCATCCAGCGAGTGGATTTTCCCCTGTTTTAGCGCCACGCCGACCAGCGTCGAGACCACTGATTTGCCCACCGAGCGCGAGGTCCAGAGCGTGCTGTCGCTGTTGCCGTGCGCAAGATATTTGTAGGCGATCTGGCCGTTCTTCAGCACCAGCATTCCCGCGACGTTCTGACGCTGCAAATAGTCCGCCATGCTGTAGCGATGGCCGTTGACGCGGTAGCTCACCTCGCCGAGCTGACGCTTCGCCTGCGGCAGCGGCCGAGCGGTGCCGTGATAAAAAACATCGGCGGGATAGTTGCGATAGTCATTGCGGAAGCCCACCACGCGATCTTGTTGATCCCAGCTGAGCATGGTTTTGGGATCGGGCAGGGCGCGATCGAACGGCATCGGACAGACGCTCAGCGGCACGCCGCCGCAGGGCGCAGTCTCTGCGGCCGTTGCCGCGTGCGGCAGCAGCGTCGCCGTCGCCAGCGATGCCGCCAGCAGCAGGTTTTTCTTACTTTTCTTCATACTGTTTTCCCTCTTAATAAGCTTCAAGCTGACGGGGCGCAGTATAGGTTTCGGCCATGCTGTGTAAAAATCAGCATATGTGGGGAAATCCCATCAACCATCGCATCAGGGAGCAGCTATGGCGGGTCTCAGTTTTTCCTTTGCGCAGATAGAGGCGTTCTCTACCGTCGCCGCGCTCGGCACCGTTTCGCAGGCGGCGCGACAGCTTGGCAAGGATCGCGCCACGGTCAGCGAACTGATCGAGTTTCTGGAGGCGGGGCTGGGCTATAAGCTCTTTACACGACAGGGGCGCATGCTGGTGCTGACGCCGGAAGGGCAGCGGCTAAAGCGGCAGGCGGCGCTGCTGATGCGCCAGGCGCAGGCGTTCGACGCGGCGGCGCGCCACGTCCGCCACGAGATCTCCGACGAAATCAGCCTGGTTTACGATCCCTTTGTGCCGCGCCCCTTTCTCTGCCGTCTGATTGCGGCGCTGGCGGAGAGCAATATCCGCGCCAGCGCCTGGAGCGCGGCGCGCGAAGAGGCGGAAGCGGCGCTCGCCTGCGGCGCGGCGCAGCTGGCGCTGTGCCAGGCGCGCAATCGCAGTCTGGGCAGCGAGATGGCGTGGCGCTCGGTGGGGCTGATCGAACTCGATTTTTACGCCGCCGTGTCGCTCTTCGCGGGCAAGCAGACGGTATCGCTGTTCGATCTCGCCTCGCAGCCGCAGCTGGTGATGCATCCGGCGCCCGACGGCGTGGCGGCGAAGCAGGGACGCATCGCCGATCGCGCCTTCTACACCAACGACCGGGCGCTGCTGCGCCATATGCTGGAGAGTGGACAAGGATGGGCCTTTCTGCCGAAGCATTTTGCCGCCGCCAGCTGGCGCGACGTCGAAGCGGTCAATGTGGAGGTGGGCAATCTGGCGCTGAGCCAGATGATCGTGATGCTGTGGAAGCCCGGCATGACGGTGGATTTCGCCGTCAGCGAGGCGATGAAGATCGTTCCCGACGTCTGGGCGGATTGCCAGCAGTGACGCGTTTCTTTACATTTACCTGCCTCGCTTGTGGAACTGACAGGCTGTACAGATTGTCTTTATCCTGATCTACTCTTAACAAAATCAATCAACGTGGAAAACACTATGCGCAGGACTCAGAACGCACTCTTTTTAGCGGGTTTACTGTTTGGCTCGCTGAGCCTCGTTCCCGCCGCACAGGCTGAAGGCGACGCCGCCGATACCGTTCCGCCGCCGCCGCAGGTTCAGCAGCAGGCACCCGCCGATGCGCAGCCGCAGCAGGGCGACACCACCGACAGCAGCGGCCAGCCGCCGCTGGGACCGAACGCCGAAGAGCCGGAAGCAGGCAGCGCGCCGTCTCCCGCGCCGGATGCGAACGCCGGCAGCCCGCAGGCGCAGTCGAACTACGATCTCAACCGCATCATCATCGACTATAAAGATTACAAAATCGGCGACAGCGTGCCGCAGCAGTATCTCGACAAATCCTACAACATCGTGGAGTGGCAGAAGCGTAACCTGCCCGCGCCGGAAACCGGCAGCCACTGGACCTATATCGGCGGCAACTACCTGCTGATCACCAACGACGTCGGCAAAATCCTTAAGGCGGAGTCGGGCGATATCTACTATCGCGGCTAAGCGCGCGAGCCGTGCTCGCGGGTGAGAAGGCCCGAGCCTTCTCACCCGCTTGTAGTCACTGTCTACAGAATAAAGCCGGTCACGCGACCGGCTTTTTTATGCGAATCGTTCCGGCCGGAAGCTCGCCAGCATCGGCTGCTTCTCGCCGGTCACGATCTCCTCCGCCAGCAGCTCGCCCGCGATCAGCGCCAGCGTCGCGCCGGAGTGCGTAAAGGCGACAAAGCAGCCGGGCACGCTCTCCAGCTCGCCGAACACCGGCTCGCCGTCGCCGGGGATCGGTTTTAACCCCAGCTTCCAGCTGGCGGGGCGCAGCGGCTCGCCTTTCACTAGCTGGCTCGCTTCGGCGGCGAGCTGCGCCACCACGCTCTCGTCAATGGCGTAGCTGCCGTCCGCCTGCTGCTGAATATCCTCTTCATACCAGTCGTGATCCAGCGCGAACGTGTTGCCCGGATTGGGGCGCACCGCCGCGCGCGGCGTGTTCAGCACCGCCTTCAGCCCGTGCGCGCCCGGTTCGGTGATCACCAGCATCGACACGGGCGAGCCGTTGGGGATGGTGACGCCGAGCGGCGCGACCACATCGGGGGTTGCCGGGCCGCAGGCGACCAGCACCGCGTCGGCGCGCAGCCGATCCCCGCTCGCCAGCCTGACGCCGCTGGCGCGCGAGCCGTCGCGCAGCACCTCGCATTTGCCCGCATGCTCGACGATCTCGCCGCCCAGCGCGCGCAGCTGCTGCGCCAGGTACGCCACCAGGTGCGGCAAACTGACCCAGCCTTCGCCGGGGTTGAAGATCGCCTCCTGCGCCAGCGCCGCGCCCTCGACCTGCGCGTCGGCCTGCGCCAGGCTGCCGCGCGTCACCAGCTGCGAGTCGTAGCCGTGCGCCTTCTCATACGCATGCCGCGCGCGCGTGCCGCTCAGGTCGTCCGCCGCCCAGAACAGGCCGCCGTCGAAGCGCAGCCAGTCGCGCGTTGGATCGGCGGCGAACAGCGTGCGGTAGCGGTCGATGCCCGCCATGCGCAGCGCGTGATAGGGCAGAGAGCGTTCGCCCGCCGAGTTAAGCCAGGAGAGCGAACGGCCGGAGGCGCCGGAGCAAAGTTCAGCCTCGGTCACCAGCGTGACCGACGCGCCGCGCTTCGCCAGATGCAGCGCGCTGGAGACGCCCAGCGCGCCGCCGCCCAGTACCACTACGCGACGCAGATTTTCTAATGCCATGATTCAGTTCCTTGTTCAGTTCGAAAAGGGGAAGGGCCTACAGCACTTCCGACAGAAAACGTTGCAGGCGCGGCGACTGCGGCGCGTCGAACAGCGCGGCCGGCGGGCCCGCTTCGACAATCTCGCCTTCGTCCATAAACACCACCTGGTCGGCGACCTTGCGCGCGAAGCCCATCTCATGGGTCACCACCACCATGGTCATGCCGCGCCGACAGAGATCGGCCATCAGCGTCAGCACCCCTTTCACCAGCTCGGGATCGAGCGCCGATGTCGCCTCGTCAAACAGCATCACCTCGGGATCCATCGCCAATGCGCGGGCGATGGCCACGCGCTGCTGCTGGCCGCCGGAGAGATCGCGCGGACGGTGATCGGCGCGCTGGCCTAAGCCCACCTCCTCAAGCCGCTGGCGCGCAATCGCCATCGCCTGCGCCTTCGGCAGGCCTTTCACCTTCCAGGGCGCCAGCGCCACGTTCTCCAGCGCGCTGTGGTCGGGAAACAGGTTGAAGTGCTGGAACACCATGCCGATGCGCAGCCGCAGGGCGTCGGGCTTGTCCTGCAGCACCGAGCGTCCCGCCAGCAGCACGTCGCCCGATTTGGGCTCATGCAGGCGGTTGATGCCGCGCAGCAGCGTCGATTTGCCGGAGCCGGACGGCCCGATAATGCAGGTGGTGCTGCCGGGCGCGATACGCAGCGACACGCCGCGCAGTACGTCGATCGGCCCATAAGAGAGTGACAGATCGCGCAGCTCCAGGCTCGACCCTTTCCAGCTCGCCGCGGCGGGCGGCTCGCTCAGTTTCATTGCAACGCTCATGATTGCCCCCGATTGCCGGTTAAGGGTTGTGCGGCCAGCGCGCCCGCGGGGCGCTTTTGCACTTCTTCGACCTCTTTCAGGCCGCTCTGCGGCGCGGTAAGACGCCGGCGGCCGGTGCGATAGCGCACGTCGATCACGTTTACCGCGTGGGTCAGCGGCACGGTGATGATCAGGTAGAACAGCCCGGCCAGCATCAGCGGCGACAGGTTGCCGCTGAGCACCGCCGCGTCCTGACCGACGCGGAACAGCTCGCGCTGGCCGGTCATCAGGCCGAGCAGGTAGACCAGCGAGGAGTCTTTGATGATGGCGATAAACTGGTTAACGATGGCGGGCAGCACGCGGCGGATGCCCTGCGGGATCACCACCTGGCGCATGGCGCGGCCGTAGCTCATGCCGAGCGCGCGGCACGCCTCCATCTGTCCGCGCTCGACGCTCTGAATGCCGGCGCGGAAAATCTCGCCCATATAGGCGCTGGCGATCAGGCTGAGGGCGAAGATGCCGAGCGGATAGGGCGTCGGGCCGAACAGCTGGTAGCTGAAGCGCGCCAGGCCCTGGCCAATCAGCAGAATGGTCAGAATCGACGGCAGGCCGCGAAACAGATCGGTATAGATGCGCGCCGGCAGCCGCAGCCAGCGCGACGGCGAAATGCCCATCAGCGCCAGCAGCAGGCCGAACAGGGTGCCGAGCAGCGTAGAGGCGATCGAGATGATCAGGGTGTTGACCAGCCCGGTCGCCAGCAGCTGCGGCAGTACTTCCTTCATTGAGGCGAAGTCAAAGAAGGTGCGGGAAAGCATTGTCAGAAGATCCATCGCCGTACTCCACGGGTACGCGTGACGGGCGCGCCGTCACAGGTAAAAAGCTGAACGCTCAGCGCTCACGCACTACTGGCCGCCAGGCAGATACTGCTCTGGCATCGGCGAGCCGGGAAACCACTTTTGATAGAGCTGTTTCCAGGTGCCGTCCTGCATGGCGGCTTTGATAGCGCTGTCGAGCGCGGCCTTGAACGCCGGTTTGTTTTTGGCGATGGCGATGCCCGCCGGGGCGTCGAACGACGGAATATCGGCGGCGGAGATCAGCTTGAAGCGCGCGGCGTAGCTTTTGGCGGCTTCGTAGTCGAGGAAGACGGCGTCCAGCGTGCCGTTGTTCAGCGCCGAGACGGCGGCGTTATTGTCGGGAAAGCGCACCAGGTCGGTCTGCGTGAAGTGCTGCGCCGCGTAGCTCTCCTGCAGCGTGCCCTGAATCACCCCAAGGCGGCGCTTCGCCAGCGTCTCGACGTTCCTTACGCCGCTGTCGCTGCGCGTCAGCACCGTCAGGTAGCCCGCCAGATAGCCGGTAGAGAAATCCACGGTCTTCTCACGCGCCGGGGTAATGCCGATGGCGGCGACGGCGGCGTCGAACTGACCGTTGGCGACGGCGGGCAGGATGGCGGAGAAATCCTGTCCGACAAAATCCACCTGATCGATGCCCATGCGGTGCGCCACGTTTTTAAAGAACTCTACGTCGAAGCCGGTGAACTGGCCGCTGGCGTCGGTGAAGGTATAGGGTTTGGAGTCGCCCACGCTGGCGATGCGCAGGTGGCCGGGCTCCAGCAGGCCGTAAGGGTTGTCGCTGCTGGCCGCCAGCGTACTGAAGGAGAAAGAACAGAGTGCGATTGCGGCGCCGCACAGGGCGCTCAGGTGAATTGGCGATTTCATAGCTCATCCGTTTTTGCAGGTTAAACATCAGAGACGGTTGAGCCGGTAATAATAGTGTTTTGAGACCGGTCTCAACGCAGGCGACGATAAGAGAACAGTTGTTGTGAGACCGGTCTCAAGGCGATACAATGAGTTTAAGCACAGCCTTTTTTCGACGTCAATCTCTCTGTCATCAACCTGTGATTCGAATTAATTATGACCAACCAGAAAGCACGCATTAAAGCGCCCACCGTCGCCGACGTCGCCCGGGCGGCCAGCGTATCGAAAGCGCAGGCGGCCAGGGCGCTCGGCGGCTACGGCGCCGTCAGCGAAGAGGTGCAGACGCGCGTCAACCAGGCGGCAGCGGCGCTGGGCTACCGGCCCAACGAGGTGGCGCGCACCATGAACACCGGCCGCTCCAACACCATCGGCGTGATCGTCGGCGATATCGAGAACCCGCACTTCGGGCTGGCGCTGCGCGGCATGGCCGACGTGGCGCGCCAGGCGGGCTTTCATCTGCTGCTGGGCAACAGCGACGAGAAACTGCAGGCCGAACAGGATGCGGTGCGCGTGATGCTGGAGAAGCGGGTCGACGGCATCATCGTTGCGCCCAGCCAATCGGCGCGCGAAAAAAATGGCCATCTGCTGCAGGTGCTGGAAGAGGGGCGTGCGCTCCGGCTGTTCGATCGCGCGGTCATCGGCCTGGATGTCGAGGCGATCTGCTGCGATTTCACCGCCGTGGCGCGGGAGGCGACGCAGCGGCTGCTGGCGGCCGGGCACGAGCGCATCGCCTATATCACCAGCATGGAGCTGGAGGGCGCCTGGCGTGACGCAGCGGACTTTGGCCTGACGCCGGTGGCGCAGCGCGTCGGCGGCATCATGGACGCTTTTGCGGCGGCCGGCCGGGACTACGATACGTCGCTGATCCAGGCGAACGCCGGCGACGACGCGCAGATTGCGCGCATCGTCGAGGCGCTGTGGCAGCGCGCCGCGCCGCCGACCGCGATTATCGCCTCGGACAGCCTGGTGGCCATGTCAATGCTGCGCGCCGTGGCGCAGCGCGGGCTGCGCATTCCGCAGGATCTCTCCTTTATCATGTACGACAACTTTCCCTGGAGCGAAATCGTCGCGCCGCCGCTGACGGTGGTGGCGCAGCCTGTCTATGAGATGGGGCGCGAGGCGGCGCGCCGCCTGATTGCCGATATTCGCGGCGAGCGCGTCGGGCCGCTGCCCGCTTTTGGTGCCGAGCTTATCCTGCGGCGCTCCATCGCCGCGCCCGCTCAGTAGCTGCTGCGCGGCGCGCCTGAGGTCTGCTGGCGGAACTGCGCCAGCCGCCGATCCAGCGCGTCGGTGTAGAGCATGGTATCAACGCCGATGGCGACAAAGTTCGCGCCCCAGCTAATTGCCCGCTGCGCCATTGCGCTATCAACCGCCAGGAAACCGGCGGCTTTGCCCGCCTTGCGGATGTGGCGGATGCTTTGCTCGATAACCTGCTGCACCTCCGGATGCGAGGCGTTGTCGGGATAGCCCAGCGAGGCGGAGAGATCGGCCGGACCGATAAAAATGCCGTCTACCCCCTCGACTTCCAGTAACGCATCAAGGTTATCAATCGCCGTTTTGCTCTCCGCCTGGATCAGCAGGCAGAGCTCTTCATTCGCGCGCGCCATGTAGTTTTCTACGCGTCCCCAGCGCGCCGCGCGCGCCACGCTCGCGCCGACGCCGCGCGTGCCGGCTGGCGGGTAGCGCGTCGCCGCGACCAGCGTGCGCGCCTGCTCGGCGGTATCGATCATCGGCACCAGCAGCGTACGCGCGCCGATATCCAGTACCTGTTTAATCAACGCCTGCTGGAATTCCACCGGCCGGATCACCGGCTGGCTGCGGTAGGGCGCGATCGCCTGTAACTGATGATAGAGATCCTGCACCGTATTCGGCGCATGCTCGCCGTCGATCAGCAGCCAGTCATAGCCGCTGGTGGCGGCGATCTCGGCCAGATAGGAGGAGGTGCTGCTCAGCCAGAGGCCGAGCTGGGTTTCGCCGCGCGCCAGACCGGCTTTAAACGGGTTATGTAGGGGATCCTGCATGGTGCCTCCAGAGTTAATGTTTAGCTTGCGATGCCAGCGCAACGCGAGAGTCAGGGTTCAGGCCGAAAATCATCAGCGCGCCTGCGGCGGCGATAGCGGCGAGCACCAGCAGACCGGCGCTGCCGCTACTGAAAAGCGACTCGGCGTTGACGCGGATCAGCGGCGCGAGAAAGCCGCCCACCGCGCCGAACAGATTGACGAAACCGATGCCCGCCGCCAGCGCGCTGCCGGAAAGCAGCTGCGTCGGCATGGTCCAGAACACGGGCTGTACGGCAATAAAGCCAACCGCAGCCACGCTCAGCGCGACGATAGCCAGCACCGGCGAAACCAGCCCGGAAACGCCGATACCTGTGGCGGCGGCCAGCAGCGTCACCGCCGCGATACGGCGGCGTTCGCCGCTGCGATCGGCGTAGCGCGGGATCAGCCAGGTGCCGAACAGCGCCGCGACCCACGGGATAGCGGCCACCACGGAGGCGATAAAGCCCACTTTGGTGCCCAGCAGCGCGGCGACCTGCGAGGGTAAAAAGAAGATCAGGCCATAGACCGCAATTTGAATGGTCATGTAGATCAGCGCCAGATGCCAGACGCGCCCCTGGCGCAGGGCGTCGCGCAGTCGCGCAGTGGGTTTTTGCCGCTCCTCGCTCTCCAGCTGCTGCTGAAGCGCCGTTTTCTCTTCAGGGCTCAGGAAACGCGCCTGTGCCGGGCTGTTGTCGAGCCAGGCGAAGGTAAACAGCCCGGCGGCGACCGCCATCATCCCCTCGATCATAAACATCCAGAACCAGCCCGGATGGCCGAGAAAGCCGTGCATCTCCAGCAGCGCGCCGGAAAGCGGCGAGCCGAAGGTCAGCGCCAGCGGCGCGCCCATATAAAAGAGCCCCATTACGCTGGCGCGCTGCTGCTGCGGAAACCACTGCGAGGTGAGATAGATCATGCCGGGGAAAAAGCCCGCTTCGGCCGCGCCGAGCAGGGTGCGCACCAGCAGGAATTTAGCTTCGCTGTCGGCCAGCGCCATCGCCGCGGAGAGCACTCCCCAGAGCAGCGTAGTGCCGCCAATCCAGCTGCGCGCGCCGAAGCGGCGCATCAACAGGTTGGCGGGCACGCCGAACAGCGCATAGACCACAAAGAAGATGCCCGCGCCCAGCGCATAAGCCTCGTTGCTCAGTCCCGTATCGAGCTGGTACGCCTCTTTGGCGAAGCCGATATTGGCGCGGTCCAGAAACGCCAGCACGTAGAGCATCAGCATAAAAGGAATTAAGCGGGCGCGGTTTTTCCGCACCGCCTGTTGCACAAGGCTGTTCATCATCGCGATCCTCGTAGCAGGGTCAGGCGTCAGGCTGCCGTGCAGCCTGCGCACTTAGTGGGTATAGGGACGTTTCAGGCCGTCGCGGTTCAGCTCGACGCCGAAGCCGGGCTTGTCGAGTGCCGATTTGTGCAGCCGGCCGCGCGTCGGCACCGGCTCATTGATCAGCAGCGGATCGAACTGCGGGCGCAGCGTGCTGCAGTCCGGGCTGGTCATCAGGAACTCGCTGAACGGGCTGTTGGTAAAAGTGATCACCGCGTGATGCGAATAGACCGACGAGCCGTGCGGCACCACCAGCTGGCCGCGCGATTTCGCCAGCGCCGCCACTTCCACCAGCGTGGTGAGTCCGCCGCACCAGCCGACGTCCGGCTGCAGGATGTCGATGCCGGTATCGGCCAGGGTGCGGAACGAGCTCAGCGTGCCGTGATGCTCGCCGCTGGTGATCAGCATGCCCGGCGGCGCCTGACGTTTCAGCTGCGCATAGCCTTCGTACTGCTGCGGCGGCAAACACTCTTCCAGCCACTTGAGGTTGTAGGGCGCGCAGGCGTGCGCCAGTTTGGTCGCGAAGTTCACATCCTGGCTCATCCAGCAGTCGAGCATTAACCAGAAGTCGGGGCCGCAGGCTTCGCGATAGTGGGCGATACGCGCCGCCTCTTTGCGAATGCCTTCGTCGCCGTCGTGCGGCCCCCACTGCACCGCCATCTTGCCGCCGATAAAGCCCATCTCCTGCGCCAGATCGGGACGCGCGCCTGTCGCGTAAAACTGCAGCTCGTCGCGTACTGCGCCGCCCAGCAGCTGGTAGACCGGCAGCTGCGTCACCTTGCCGAAAAGATCCCATAACGCCAGATCGACGCAAGACAGGGTATTCATCACCACGCCGCCGGAGCCGGAGTAGAACATCGTCGCGTTCATCATCTGGTCATGGATCAGCTTGATATCGCTGACGCAGCGCCCCTCGATAAAGCGGTTCAGATGCTTTTCCACGATAAAGCAGCCCATCTCGCCGCCGGTAGAGATAGCGAAGCCGGTCTGGCCATTGTCCGCCTCGACCTCTACAACCAGCGTACCCAGCACGTTGATGCCGAACGACTGGCGCGACTGCTCATAGGCTTTGTATTTGCTCATCGGCGTGGCGATATGATCGTCGATCCAGTGGCCGCCGGCCTGGTCATGATAGTCGGCGCCCGCCGCCGCTCTCTCCGCGGTTGCGCCACCGGTAAACCAGGCGCGGACGGTTTTGATTTTTGGCAAGGTCATAGCACTCTCCAGAATTAAGAAGCGAAAGATTCCGCCGGGCTGCGCCAGCCCAGGGCGTAAGAAATATCGCGTGCGCAGGCCAGCGCACGGCCTGCCAAATAGTCGCGGTTGTCGTCGTCGATCTGCAGCCGCGTGCCGACCAGCGAGATCGCGGCGACTAACTGACGGCGGGCATCGAAGATCGGCGCCGCGACGCAGCGTACGTCGGGATAATCTTCCCCGTTATCGAAGCTCCAGCCCTGGCGCCGGATGCGCGACAGCTCGGCGCGCAACGCTTCTGCGCTGCGAATCGAGGTCGGCGTGACGGCGACAAAGCGCAGCTGGCAAATGATGTGCGCCTGCTCTTCGGCGGACTGCCAGGCGAGCAGGCATTTACCGATGCCGGATCGGTGCAGCGACAGGCTTTTGCCCTCATGGGACCGCACGCTGATGGTGGCGGGGGACTCTAGCTTCAGGATGTAGCAGGCGTGGCCGCCGTCGATGATGCCGAGATGGCAAAGCAGGTTGCTCTCCTGCATCAGCCGCGTCAGGCGCGGACGCGCGATTTCGCGGATATCCATCTTCTCCAGCGCATGCCCGGCAAACTCCACCAGCCGCGTCCAGAGGCGATAGCGATCGTTGCGATCGACAGTGATAAGGCGCTGCTTCTTCAATTCAGCCAGCAGCAGATAGGCGCTGCTCTTTGGCAGATTCAGGCCGTCGATAATCTCGGCCGCGCTGCTCGGGCCATGCTGGGCGATAAAGTTAAGGATGGCGATGCCGCGCGTCAGTGCGGGCACAGGTGTTATTTCCAGCATGCTGGACTCCAGTCTGATGGTCTGGAGGCAGTGTTGGTAAATCAGCGCTCGGGAAACGTGAGCTGCTTCAAAGAAGCCGGGTCAGGACAGGGTGGTTGCGCGCGCGACGCGCAGAGTGTGAGACGCGCCGCGCTGGCAGTACAGCGGGCTGGACTCAGCGCGGCGGCCGCGCCAGCAGCCGACCGATTTGCCGCACGCCCGCCTTAAGCTGCGCGCCGCTGGTGTTGCCGTAGCCGAGCACCAGCCCGCGCAGCGGCGTCTCCTCCGCGCAGTAGCTGGAGAGCGCGGCGGGCGCGTAGCCCGCCTGCCACAGCTGCGCCGCCAGCGCGACGTCGTCGATCTCGTCCGCCAGCCGCAGCACCAGATGCATGCCGCACTCGCCGCCCAGCAGCGGGACATTTTCGCCCAGCGTCTCCTGCAACGCCTGCCGCAGCGTCTGCTGCCGCTGCCGGTAAAGCCGGCGCATCTTGCTGAGATGCCGTGTGAAGTCGCCGCTGGCGATAAAAGCGGCCAGCGCCTGCTGCTCAAGGCGATTGCCGCCCCGCAGCAGCTCGTGCAGCGCCGGACGCAGCGGCGTCGCCAGCGTCGCGGGCAGCACCATAAAACCCAGCCGCAGCGCCGGAAACAGCGTCTTGCTGAACGATCCGATATAGATAACCGGCGCGCCGGGCGTCATCCCCTGCATCGCGCCGATCGGCTCGCCGACGTAGCGAAAATCGCCGTCGTAGTCATCCTCAATAATCCACGCCTGATGCGCCTGCGCCTGGGCGAGCAGCGCCAGCCTGCGCGCCGCGCTCATTACCGCGCCGGTCGGGTACTGGTGGGTCGGCGAGCAGAAGATCAGGCGCGGCGGGGCGCTCTGCCACAGCCGGTCGTCGGGCGCTAATCCCTGTTCGTCCACCGCCACCGCCTGCACGCGCAGGTTGCCTGCGAGCATGGCCGCTTTCGCGCCGCGATAGCCGGGATCTTCCACCCAGCCGATATCGCCAGGGTTGCTGAGCAGGGTGACGCAGAGCGACAGCGCCTGCTGCGCGCCCTCGGTGATGACGATCTGCTGCGGCTGGCAGCGCACGCCGCGCGTCAGGCTGAGATGCTGCGCCAGCGCTTCGCGCAGCGCCATCTCCCCCAGCGGATCGCCATAGCCCAGCAGGCGCTGCGGCGTGTCGTTCAGCACGCGGTTTAGGGCGCGTCGCCACGCGGCGAAGGGAAAGTGCGTCAGCGCGGGCACCCCGGCGCGCAGCGGCATCTCTTCGCTGCTGTAGCGATGGCCGGAGCGCAGCATCGCCACGCGCTCGGCTACCGGCGCCTGGCTGCCGACGTCGGCGGCGGCTGGCGCGGGCAGCGCAATCGGGCTGACGCGGCTGCCCCGGCGATCGCTAATCAGGTAGCCTTCCGCCTGTAGCTGCGTCCAGGCGTTAATCACCGTATTGCGCGACACCTGAAGATCCTGCGCCAGCTGCCGCGTCGCGGGCAGGCGCGTGCCCGCCGGAAGCTGACCCGCGAGAATCGCGCGCTTTACGCGCTGGCAGAGCTGCTGCTGCAGGGTTTCGCCGCCGCGCAGCGCGAGCGGGGCGGAGAGCAGCTGGACAGGCGAGGTCGAACGGGCGTCAGGCATGCGTGGATCCATCATTCTCTTAGGCCGTGGAGCTTTTTAGCCTACCAGAAAAGCGGCACGCTCGGGGTAACCACAACAAGGAGATACTATGTCGCACACCACCAATGAATATGGCCAACCGGTCGGCCAACCGTTAACGGACTGGCAGCCGCGTCCGCTGCCGCAGCGCGAAACGCTGGAGGGCCGCTACTGCCGCCTTGAGCCGTTAAGCGTGGCGCAGCACGGCGAGGCGCTGCGCGCCGCCTATGAACGGGCGCAGGATGGCCGCGACTGGACCTATCTGTTCGCCGGCCCCTTTGCCGACGAGGCGGAATGGCTCAGCTATGCGCAGCAGATGGAAAGCAGCCGCGATCCGCTGCACTTCGCGGTAATCGATCTTGAGAGCGGGCGGGCGGCAGGTACGCTGGCGCTGATGCGCATCGCGCCGGAGCACGGCGTCATCGAAGTCGGGCACGTCGCCTTTTCGCCGCTGCTGAAGCGCACGCGCCAGGCGACCGAGGCGCACTTTCTGCTGATGCGCTACGCCTTCGAACAGCTCGGCTACCGCCGCTACGAGTGGAAGTGCGACAGCCTGAACGCGCCTTCGCGCCGCGCCGCTGCCCGGCTCGGTTTTCAGTATGAGGGGGCGTTCCGCCAGGCGATCGTCTATCGCGGCCGCACGCGCGATACCCACTGGTTCTCGATCATCGACAGCGAATGGCCGCAGGTGAAGCAGGGCTTCATGCGCTGGCTGGCAGCGGATAACTTCGGGGCCGACGGGCGGCAGCGCGAAACGCTGGAGGCGCTGCGCCAGCGCCCCTGAGCTAGCTCTGCGGCACGATGCGGATATCCACCATGCCGATGCCCAGCCGACGCGGATCCTGGCCGGTAATATTGCCCACATTGCTCTGCTGCGGCTCCGGCGGCGCGATGGTCAGCGTATGCTCGCCTGCCGGATTGGTGAAGTGCAGGGTGGTGGTGGAGAGCTCCTCGCCCAGCGTCAGCAGCTGCTCCCGATCGCCGACGCGCACCGGAATCGGACGGTGCGCGTTGGGCCCGAAGGCGCGCGCGGTGATCACCAGATCAAAACGCGCGGGCAGCGGATCGACATATTCAATCTTAACCTCCGGCGCCAGGTTGGCGTTGGACCAGCGTCCCCAGTTTTCCCAGCGCGAGATGCCGCTGAAGCGCTTCACGCTGGCCGGCGCGCCCGGCACCGCGAACAAAAAGCGGTCGGCGTCGTAGCGGATATCATTCTCTTCGACGCGCAGCAGGTTTTCGTTGCGCTGATAGGTGGCCGGGCTCAGCGTCTGCTGCGGGAACCGCGCCTGACCTTTCCACTGCACATTGTCGATGCGCGCGACGCTCGGCTGGCCGCCGAGCTGCCCCATCGCCACGCAGAAGTCGGTGGAGAGCGCCAGCTCAGGCTGCCACAGACGCGCCATGCGGAAGCAGCGATCGACCCAGACGAACTTCTCGCTGGCGGTGAAGTCCGCCAGCTGGTAGCGCAGCGGCGCGGCATATTCCCCTTCCGGCAGCGGCTCGACGTGGTTCTCGGCGACGCGGAACAGGATCGGCAGCCGGAACGTCGCGCCGGAAAAGCTGAAGCTGTTTTTCGCCGTATCGATAACGAAACGATCGAGCTTTTTCGGGAAGTTCCACAGCTGAATAATATCCGCCTTCCAGCGGCTGATATGGCTCTGAAAATCGGTGAGCTGGCCCGCCAGCGTTGCGCCCGCGAGGCTGCTGCGGCCGAGGCCGATTGCCTTATCGCCGCCGAGGATATCGAGCACCGTCGCGCCATTATCCAGCGTGCTGCGCGGCTGGTCGATCACCTCTGCCTGCGGCCGATCGCCGCGGATCACCATAAAGAGATCGCGGCGCGGCTGCTTGATCAAATACTGATGAGCAGTGTTGTTCATCGCCAGATGATCCGAGGTCACCACGATCACGGTGTTTTTAAAGTAAGGGGACGCCTTAATGCGGGCGATCAGCCGCGCCACATGCTCCTGCGAACAGGCCACTGCGCTGAACGACTGGTTGGGCTTGCCCTCGTAGCTGTAGCTTTTGCGCTGGCAGCTGCGCGACACGAAGCCGTCGGGATGGTGCGTATCCACGGTCAGCGCGAACAGGGCGAAGCGTTTCTGCTGGCGCGACAGCGCCTCATACTTCTCGAACACCTCATCCATCACCGTGTCGTCGTAGTAGCCCCAGTTGTTGCGGTAGGCAGGATCGGCGACGCGATCTTTCAGCTCCTGCGAGCCCACCATATTAGCGGCATCAAAACCGTGCGATTTCAAAAAGATATCTTTACCGGCAAAGCGCAGATCCGCGCCCTGAATAAACCAGTTCTCATAACCGGAATTTTTGAGAATATCGCCGAGGCAGACGTTTTGCGGGTAGAAGCTGGAGAGCGCGGCGGAGGCGTTGCCGTCGAAGGGCGCGAACAGCGGAATGCCGCACTGCGAAGCGACCATGCCCGCGATGGTGTAGTCGGTGCCGGGCAGCTGCACGGTTTCGCTGAAATCCAGGCTCTGCGCCTTTTGCTGGCTCAACTCCGGCGCCAGGCCAGGGAAAACCTGCTCATCGAAGTAGGTGCGTTCCAGGCTTTCGCCGTAGATATAGACCAGATTGAGCTGCGGGTTGTTGATGACCTTCTGCGGCACCTTGTAGTAGCTGTCGAAGTCGGAGTCCGCCAGCCGGGTATGCGAGGCGACCAGGCTGGTGACCTGGCGAAACGCGGGCGTGGTCTGTACCGATCCGGCGGCGCAGGCGACCGCCAGCAAACTCCAGCCGAGATGGTGCGGCCGCTCGTGGCGGCGCAGCAGCCAGCTCAGCAGGCAGATCAACAAAAAAAGCAGCAGCAGCAGCCCGATGGCGGGCACCACATATTTACTGACGCCCGCGCCGGTCAGGCTGTTGGTCAGGGTATAGAGCACCGCGTCGTTGATGCCGTCCCCGGTGAAGTAGTTGCTGGCGAAGAGCGTGGCGTTGAGCAGGACGAACAGCACCAGCAGAAGCAGCACAAAGGAAAACCAGAGCTTATGACGGCCGGCTTTCCACGAGTAAACGGCAATGGCCGCCAGAAAGAGCGCCACTGAAACACATTCGGACAACGTCAAATCCTCTCTTGAAGTGAATGAGCGCTTCCTGCGCAGCCCGCGATGAGCATAGACAGACTGGCGTCAATCTATAATGGCTGTCATAGCGCTGCAACCTATGCCGTCCGAATTGTGCAGTGGGTAATCTTTCAGAGAGAAAAGCGCGCGACGGCCGCGCTGGCCGTCGCTGATAGCGGAGCAAAAAGGCGGGAAATCAAAGCCGACCGGTAAGGTATTGCGCTTCGCCGTCGGCGAAGCTCCAGTCGCCTTTGTCGTTGGTAATAAAGCTGATCATCAGATCATGGCCCTGCACGCCGCTGCTTTCGCGCAGCTCGCGCGCCAGCTCCGCCATAAAGCGCTGTTTCTGTTCGGCGCTGCGCGGGCTGGTATAGACGCGCACCATCACCAGGTTATCGCTGCGGCTAAAGCCGAGGCCGGTATCCTGGAAAACCATCTGGTATGCCTTGTTTTCATGAACAATCTGATAGCGGTCGCGTTCCGGCACCTGAAAGGCGGTCAGCACCGCGCGGTGCGCCGCGTCCAGCAGCGTGCGCAGTTCAGATTCGGAACGTCCCTGGATCACGTCGAATTGCAGTAGCGGCATCTTTTTCTCCTGTCGAGAGCGTAATTTAGATAGGCTGTACGTTGGCGCACAGGGCGCTGATGTGGGTAAGACCGCCCGCATCCTGGCGCTGCCAGCGTGCTGCTGTGACCGTTATCCTGACCTTTTAAGCAGGAAAGAAAAAGCGCCCCTGCTGAATTGATTATTCAATATAGTGAACAGTTCATGATGAAAGAGATAAAAACGGACGCGCTCTGGATCCATCTGCACTGGCTGCTGGTGCTGGCGGAGCAGGGCAGCTTTACCCGCGCGGCGGAGCGGCTGGAAGTGAGCAAAGCGGCGATGAGTCAGAAGATTAAAGAGCTGGAGCAGGCGGCGGGCACGGCGCTGGTCCAGCGCACCACGCGCAGCGTCCGGCTGACGGCGGCAGGCGAAAAGCTGGTGGAGGAGCTACGCGACCCGTTCGCGCGTATCGAGCAGAGCTTCTTCGGCGTGCGCGACGCCGCCGGACCGGTGCGCGGGCTGGTGAGAGTGACCGCGCCGGTGGCGTTCGCGCGCCAGCAGCTGGTGCCGATCGTCGGGGATTTCCTGCGCGCCTGGCCGCACATCCGGCTGCAGCTCGACGTCACGGACCGCCTCGTCTCGCTCAGCAGCGAAGGGTTCGATCTGGCGATCCGCCACAGCAGCGCGCTGCCGGACACCCATGTCGCGCTGCCGCTGTGCGAGACGCGCACGCTGCTGGTGGCCTCGCCGGACTATCTGGCGGCGCACGGCGCGCCGCAGACGCCGCATCAGCTGGCGCAGCACAACTGCTTATACTATCCGCGCGGCGTGGAAACCCCGCGCTGGACCTTTGTCGACGCGGCGCAGGAGCGGGTGCAGGTGAGCGTGCAGGGCAGTTTCGCCACCAACAACAGCGAGTCGATACGCGATGCGGCGCTACAGGGGCTGGGCATCGCGATGCTGCCGGACTTTAGCGCCCGCGAGGCGCTTGCCCGCGGCGCGCTGCGGCAGGTGCTGCCGCGCTGGCGAGCCGTGGAGGCCTTTGCGGAGAAGCTCTGGATCGTCAGGCCGTACGCCGCGCAGGTGCCGCGCGCGGTCACGACCTTTACGCACTGGCTACGCGCGCGCTTTGTCGACGCCTGAGGGCAGCGCCAGCGTCGGGCGCGTCGGCGCCTGCATCATCTCGCCCAGCAGGCTGGCGCGGTTATAGAGGCCGATACGCAGGTTAAAGTCGAGGTGCAGCCGCTCGTCGCCGCTCAGGCGGATTACGGGCGGCGGAGTTTGCGGCCGCTGACGAAACAGCACCGAACAGGCGAACGCGTCGCTGTTGCCGGCGTGCAGCTGCTGATAAAACCAGGCATTGGCGTCCGCTTTGCGTAAGTGGAAATTGACGCGGCGATACTCTTTTACCGCCACCTGCTGCGCCAGCGACAGCACCGCCTGCGCCGGGTGGTGAATTTTCTGTACGATAAGCGGATAGTCGTCGCGCTTCTTCAAATCGTTAATATAGTTCTGCACGCCGAGGTTTTTAATCGGCGCGAGCTGCTTCAGCCATTCGCGAATAAAGGCGTTGCCCGGCGCGGCGGCGATAAACCAGCCTTCGATAACCGGCGACAGGAAATTAAGCGTGCTGTTTTCGCGGTAATAGCCAATAACGTCCATCGGCTTATCCTGCTGAACCTGGTGCACCCAGTCGAGCTTCTCAAATAACAGCGTGCCGCAGTCGATACCGATGCCGCCGAAGCGGTGCAGCAGCTCCAGCCGGATAATTTCGCTTTTATGCGCAGAGGTCAGATCGGCGGAGATAAACGCCATCTCCGGCAGCCACTGCGTCAGCGTGCGCTGCGTTACCAGATGCAGGGTATGGTCGGGATTATCCTGACGCAGCTGATTGATATTCACACGCAGCGACGGCGGCAGCTGGTCGTCGAGCCAGACCATCCAGATGGTTTTCGGGATCGCCGCGGGCGCTTTCTCGGCAGAGAGGATCACCAGATTCTCCTCCTGGCTGGCATCATATTCCGGCGCGGAGAGGGCGCTGTGCTTTTTTTTCTGCCACAGCATTTGACTGCTGAAAGAGACGCGTTTCCAGCTGCGCCAGAGAGAGTATGCAGGATGTTGACGGTATGGATTCATGAGGCACCTGTTATTGTGATTATTGCGGCGGAGGTTTCCCCGGTGAGGCGTAGCGCAGCGCGCGCATGCATCTCCTCACGACTGTGTATAAAATCTCTTCATCAGTTTAATAAAGCATTATTTATATGCGCGCTACGACTTTTGCTGAATTTCAGATAATCCGGAAAGCGGCGCGCCATATTGTCGATTATCGGCTTACCGTCTGCCTTATATTTAAATAAGAGGCTTCTTCTCTTTATTTATCGCAGCGGCTAAAGATAATCCTGGTTTTTATCTCTCCTCTTTAGAAATAGCAGGGGCTGGCTGAGTGCTTCATCGCGCCTGGGGATTAGGGTGCTTGTTTAACCGTGCTGATGTATTCATCCGGGGATGGTGGCATAACCGCAGTTGTCTACGCTTAAGGAAGGCTTACTGAGAAAAGGAGTCGCTATGTCTGAAACCACCCGCGGATTACTGGCGGTCGATAAGCAGGGCAATCGCGTGCTGTTTCTCAATCCCGAGACCTTTGCCGTCGAGCGCGAGCTCAACGCTTTCCCGCCGCGTCCGCATGAGCTGCTGATGCTGCCGGCGTGGCAAAAAGCCTATGTGCCGATTTACGGCGACGGCGCGCACGGCGACAATCCACACCCGGGCCATAAGGTGGCGGTAATCGATCTGGCGAAGCGCGAAATCAGCGGCTTTATCGACCTTTCGCCGCTGCGCGCGCCGCACAGCGGTCAGCTGGGACGCGACGGCAAGGTTTATCTCTGCTGCGAAAGCAGCGCGGCGGTAGCGGTGATCGATCCGGCCACCGATCGCGTGGAAAAGAGCATCCCCGTTCCTTCACACAACGCTCACCGCCTGACGCTCTCGCCCAGCGGCCGCAAGCTGTTTACCGAAAATGAAGAGGACGCCACCATTACCGTGGTAGATCTGTGCGAAGCGGAAGGGCGGGTGATCGATACCATACTGCTGCCAGGCCCCATCGCCGGCATCGCGGCGTCGCCGAAGCATCCTTATCTGGTGGCCAGCGCGGCGGATGCGCCTTATCTCTACGTTATCGACCGCCAGAGCCACCGCGTGCGCCAGCGGCTGGCGCTGCCGGGACATCAGCAACCCTGTCAGGTAGTGCGATTCAGCGCGAACGGCGAGCGGCTGGTGGCAATAGGCGATGGCGAGCCCGTCATCACGCTGTTCGACGATCTCCTCAATCCGCTGGGCGATATTCCTGTAGGAAACAAACCCATGGACGGCTGTTTTAGCCCTGATAACCAGCAGCTGCTCATCGCGAACGAAGGCGACGGCACCTTAAGCGTGGTCGATCTGGCGCAGAACCGCGTAATCGCCACGCCGCGCGTCGGCACCGGCTGCGAGGTGCTGAGCTTTTTCGATCTGGTCAGATAAAAGGGCGGTGATAGATCGCGGAACTCCAGTGGCGGCTGCTGGCGTGTTTTTCCGCCTGCCAGCCGCGCTTGCGCAGTTCGCGCGCGATCATTTTATTCATCAGGCCATGGCCGAGCAGCAGCACCGTGCCCTGCTCCGACAGCGTAATGAGCCGATCGGCGGCGCGCGCGGCGCGTTCGCGCGCCCGCAGCAGCGACTCGCTTTCGCCTGCATAGCCGCATAGCCACAGCATGCGCAGCAGCGCCAGCCAGAGCACGGCCGGCATTTCAAGACGGCGCGAGGCGATCAGCGGAACCGAGATTTCGCTGAACAGCGCGTCGACGTGGAGCGGCTGCAGGCCGAGACGCGTCAGCGAAGAGCGCGCGCGCGACAGGGGGCTGCAGACGATCACCGACGCCTGACGCGCGATGGTCAGGCTGCGATCGGGCGGCATGTCGCACACCGGCGCCATGTCATACGCCTCGCACCAGTCGGCCAGTCCCTGGGCGCTGAGCCGTCCGGCGGCGCGATGGTCGGGTTTGCCGTGTCGCATCAAGATAATGGTCATAGGACTCCTGCTTCGTTCTGCTCTAAGCCTAATGCAAAGCGACACAATGTTAAAACCTGACTTAACCTGGTGAAACAGCGGAGAGTGTCATCCTCTCGTCATGTTTCCAGGCGATAACGCTATCCGCTTCGCTGCAACAGGTCACGGCCAGGTATTATTAAGGGAAAGTGTTAAGTGCTAAATGACACTGTTTAAAATATGCTCTTTCTTTTTATTTTAAGTAATTGTATTTAATGTATTAAATAGATTTAACCCCTTTCTGCGCTGTATGATTTTTGACAGCTATGGCTAAATTTACTTGATTTATCTACGCGCGTAGATAAAATGGCCCTCAGTGATTACTCGCGGCGGACGATGCGAGAAAGGCCCAGCAGGTTTAGTCCTTTGGCTGTTTTATACGACCGGTGCTTAACATCGGCAGAGCAGTCAAAGTCAGAGATTCCAACACCAGGGAATTCTTTACTGACCGCAACAAGGGTTAGCCAACCAGTACATCGCCACCCGGGGAGTTCTGATTGCTATCAAAGAACCGTCCCACGGAAGGGCGTTCACGATCACTAACACAGGGAAATGGTATGACGGCACAACACTCCGTTGAGCGCGATTCCACGCGTTCGCACTCCGCCGCCGATGAGCGGCTGACCACCTCTTCCGGGCGCAAAGATTTCTGGCGCGCCACCTTCTCCTGCTGGCTCGGCACGGCGATGGAGTATGCAGATTTCGCGCTCTATGGCCTGGCGGCGGGCATTATCTTCGGCGATGTTTTCTTTCCTCAGGCGACGCCTGCCATGGCGCTGCTCTCCAGCTTCGCCACCTGGTCGGTCGGCTTTATCGCGCGTCCTATCGGCGCGGTGCTGTTCGGCTGGATCGGCGATCGCAAAGGGCGAAAAACGGTCATGGTCATCACCATCATTTTGATGGGCGCTTCCACTACCTTAATCGGCCTTATCCCCAGCTACGCCACCATCGGCCTGTGGGCGCCCGCCTGTCTGGTGCTGCTGCGCTTTACCCAGGGGCTGGGCGCCGGCGCGGAGCTCTCCGGCGGCACGGTCATGCTGGGCGAATATGCGCCGGTCGAGCGGCGCGGGCTGGTCTCGTCGGTCATTGCTTTGGGCTCTAACAGCGGCACGCTGCTCGCCGCGCTGGTGTGGCTGGCGGTGGTGCAGATGGATCAAGAGAGCCTGCTGGCCTGGGGATGGCGCATTCCTTTCCTCAGCAGCGTGCTGATTGCGCTGGTGGCGCTCTGGATCCGTCGCCATCTGCGCGAAACCCCGGTGTTCGAGCGCAGAAAGCAGGAGCTGGAAGCGGAACGCGCCGCGGCGCGCGACGCGCAGCCGGTGGCGGATACGCGCGGATTCTGGACGCGCACGCGCGCGTTCTGGACGCTGGTTGGTCTGCGTATCGGCGAGAACGGTCCCTCCTATCTGGCGCAGGGCTTTATGGTTGGCTATGTGGCGAAGGTGCTGATGGTCGATAAATCCGTGCCGACCACGGCGGTCTTTATCGCCTCGGTGCTGGGCTTTGCGGTGATCCCGCTGGCGGGCTGGCTCTCGGATCGCTTCGGCCGCCGCATCACCTATCGCGGCTTTTGCCTGCTGCTGATGTTCTACGCCTGGCCTGCCTTTTATCTGCTCGACAGCCGCGAACCGGCCATCGTGATCCCGGTGATCGTGGTCGGCATGGCGCTGGCGTCGCTCGGCATCTACGGGGTGCAGGCCGCGTGGGGCGTAGAGCTGTTCGGCGTTAAACATCGCTACACTAAAATGGCGGTAGCCAAAGAGCTGGGCTCGATTCTGTCGGGCGGCACCGCGCCGCTGCTGGCGGCGGCGATGCTCTCCTGGAGCGGTCACTGGTGGCCGATAGCGGTCTACTTCTCCGCCATGGCGGCCATCGGTTTCTTCACGACCTTTGTCGCGCCTGAGACGCGAGGGCGCGATCTCAATCTGCCGGAAGACGCCATCTAGTGCGGCGTCGCTTCCCGCACGCTAACGAGCAGGCCGTGATGATTCACGGCCTTTCGTGTTTACATCGGGAGCTAAAAGTTTGAAACAGCCGTCAGGCAAAGTCACACGCAGCGACGTGGCGAAAATGGCCGGCACATCGGTGGCGGTGGTCAGCTACGTGATCAACAACGGTCCGCGTCCGGTGGCGGAAAGCACGCGTCAGCGCGTGCTGGAGGCCATCCGGCTGACCGGCTATCGCCCCAACGGCGTGGCGCGTGCGCTGGCGTCGGGCAGCACCAAAACCTATGGGCTGATCGTGCCGAATATCGGCAATACTTTCGTCGCCTCTATGGCGCACGTTTTGCTGCAGGCCTCGCTGGATCATGGTCACGTGATGTTGCTCGGCGACGCGGGCGACGACCGTCAGCGCGAGCTGGAGCTGATCCACAGTCTGCTGAACCGTCAGGTCGACGGCCTGTTTTACAACAGCGTCGACCGCCATCCCTATATCGACGTGATTCAGGCCAGCGGGACGCCGTTCGTGATGCTGGATCGCGTTGAGCCGCAGCCCGGCGTCAGCATGCTGCGCGTCGATGAGCGTCAGGCAGCGTTTCAGGTCACCTCCCATTTGCTCAGCCACGGCTATCGGCAGGTCGGCATCATCAGCGGGCCGCTGGAGATGCTTAACGCGCAGGATCGTATTCAGGGCTGGCGCGACGCGATGGCGGCGCACAGGACGCCGGTTGATGAGAGGCTGATCTTTCCCGCCAGCTATACGCGGCAGGGCGGCTACGAAGCGGCGCGGCGCATGCTGGCCGGTCCCGGCGCGCCGCGCGCGCTGTTTGCCAGTAACGAAGGGCAGGCGATCGGCGCGATTCGCGCTTTCTCCGAGCGCAATATTCGCGTGCCGCAGGATGTGGCGCTGGCCTGTTTCAACGGCACCGATCAGTCCGCTTTCCATGTGCCGACCTTAACCACCGTACGCCAGCCGCTGCAGGCTATGGCGCGCTGCGCCATATCCATGCTGCAAAACTGGGACGGCGAGGCGAAGCTGCACGAGTTTCCGCACTACCTTGAAATCGGCGAATCCTGCGGCTGTACGCCGCACATTAAAACCAACGCGACGACATCATGAAAAGAGTGATTATTGACTGCGATCCGGGCAACGGCATTCCCGGCGCCAATACTGACGACGGCCTGGCGCTCGCGCTGGCCCTTGCTTCGCCTGCGCTGTCGGTGGAGCTGATCACCACCGTCGCAGGCAATACGCCGAGCGACATCGGCGCGCAGGTAACGAAAGATCTACTGACGCGCCTCGGCTCGGCTATTCCGGTGGTGCAGGGCGCCTCTCAGGCGCTGAAAGAGGATCATACGCCCTGGCGCACGGCGCTTGATAACCGCGTAGAGCAGCTCGATCTGGTCAGGCTGTGGCAGGGCGTGCGCGCGCCGAAGCCGATGGCGGCGGACGGTTACGACGCGGCCGAGGCTATCGGCAGGCTGATTTGCGACAGCCCCGGCGAAATTACCCTGGTGGCGCTCGGCCCGCTGACCAACGTGGCCATGGCGCTGCAGCGCTATCCGGCGATGGCGGAAGCGGTGGCGGAGATTGTGGTGATGGGCGGCGTATTCGCGCTGGACGACTACATCAAAGATACCAATTTCGGTCTCGATCCCGAGGCGGCGCATCAGGTGCTGCACAGCGGCGCAGCTATCACGCTGGCGCCGATGGACGTGACCACGCAGACGCTGCTGACCCATCAGGATCTGTCGCGCATCACTGCCGGCGATCATCCGCTCTCCCATTTTGTGCGCGACACGCTGCGTCCGTGGATCGATTACTCTATCCGCACCCGCCATCTCCCTGGCAGCTGGATCCACGATGCGCTGGTGGTCGCCTGGCTGCTAAATCAGCGCGTGGCGAACGGCACCGACTACCGTGTGGATATTGAACTGCGTCCGGGCGCAACGCGCGGCAAAAGCTGGCGCTATCGCACGCCGCTGCGCGTGGATGTCGGCATTCCCGTCGACAGCGGCGCGCTGGTTCATGTGCTGCACCACGTCGATAACGCGCTGCTGCTGGAGATCCTCGAACAGGCTTTGACGCAGCTTAAACGCTAACCCGCAGGGCAACAGCCGGGCGATTCGCCTGAAGTGACATGCGTCGACACCCTTAGTTACATCCTGACGTCAGGGATGCCAGCATTTGAACGCGCTCGCGTTTGGCAAAGTGCTATAAACAAAACGTTAACAATATCGTAACCGCTCCGGCGGTTACGTCTCTTTCTTTCGGACCTTTATCCGAATGGCTCTGACAGGATACGTTTATGTTTAACTGGACCCCGACCCAGCGGAATGTGGCATTTGCCAGCTTCGCCAGCTGGACGCTGGACGCGTTTGACTTTTTTATACTGGTATTCGTCTTAAGCGACCTCGCGCAATACTTTCACGCCTCGGTTTCAGAGGTGTCGGTCGCGATTATGCTGACGCTGGCGGTGCGCCCGATCGGCGCGCTGCTGTTTGGACGGCTGGCGGAGAAATATGGCCGTCGGCCGGTTCTGATGCTCAATATCGTGATGTTTTCCCTGTTTGAGCTGCTCTCCGCCTGGTCGCCGAGCTTCGGCGCCTTTCTCGGCTTTCGCATTATTTACGGCGTGGCGATGGGCGGCATCTGGGGCGTCGCCTCATCGCTGGCGATGGAGACCATTCCCGACCGCTCGCGCGGGCTGATGTCCGGCATCTTTCAGGCGGGCTATCCGTGCGGCTATCTGCTGGCCTCGGTGATCTTCGGGCTCTTTTTCGACGCGGTAGGCTGGCGCGGCATGTTCCTGATCGGCGCGCTGCCCATTTTGCTACTGCCGTTTATCTACTTCAAAGTGCCAGAGTCGCCGGTCTGGCTGGCGGCGCGCGAGCGCCAGGAGAGCAGCGCGCTGTTGCCGATCATCCGCCAGCACTGGAAAATGTGTCTTTATCTGGTATTGCTGATGGCCTGCTTCAACTTCTTTAGCCACGGCACGCAGGACCTCTATCCCACCTTCCTGAAGGTGCAGCATCAATTCGACGCACACACCGTCAGCCTGATCGCCATCAGCTACAACATCGCGGCGATGCTGGGCGGCGTCTTTTTCGGCGCGCTGTCGGAGCGTATCGGACGTAAAAAGGCGATTATGCTGGCGTCGCTGCTGGCGCTGCCGGTTCTGCCGCTCTGGGCCTTCTCCAGCGGCTCCTGGGCGATTGGACTGGGCGCGTTTCTGATGCAGTTTATGGTGCAGGGCGCGTGGGGCGTGGTGCCAACCTATCTCACCGAGCTGGTGCCCGCCAACGCGCGTGCGGTGCTGCCGGGATTCGTCTATCAGCTGGGCAATCTGATCGCCTCGGTCAACGCCACGTTGCAGTCGCGCATCGCCGAGGCGCATCACGGCAATTACGGCCTGGGAATGGCCATCGTCGCCGGTACGGTGGCGGTGCTGATCTGCCTGTTTGTCGCCTTCGGCCGCGAAACGCGCGGCATCGAAATATCAGGCGCGGTGTCGAAGCCGACGCCCTAGATCGCTTCGCACACGTCTACCCACTGCGCCTGCGTCAGCTCGGCCATACGCTGTGGGGTAATACGCACGGCGCTATGGACGGCGCCCGCTGCGGGCAGCACTTCGTCGAAGCGGAGCAGCGACTCGTCGCAGTAGACCTTCAGCGGATTTTCTAGCCCGAACGGGCAGACGCCGCCGACCGGATGGCCGGTCCAGTTCACCACCTCATCGACGCTCAGCATGCGCGCCTTCGCGCCCAGCGCCGCTTTCAGCTTGCGGTTATCGAGCCGCGCATCGCCGCGCGTGACGATCAGCACCACCTCGTCTTTGACCTTTAGCGACAGGGTTTTGGCGATCTGTCCCGGCGCGACGCCGTGAACGCGCGCCGCCATCTCCACGGTAGCGGTGCTTTGCGACATCTCGATAATCTCGATATCAGGTGCGTGTTCGGCGAAAAACTGCCGTACCGACTCCAGGCTCATCTTTTTCTCCATGCAGGTCGAAGGCGTAAAAACTGCCACAAGGCGGAAAAAGTGTAAACGAGAGAAAAGGAGAAAGTGCGGCGGGAGACGGTTTTATACGCTGAGCGTGCAGTTGCCGCAGCGTTCGACGTCGGGAATGCGGTAGCGCTGGCAGCAGCTGCGCCTCACCATCTCGCCGCCGCGCGGCAGCATGGTGCGGTAGAGCGGGTTGTCGCTGCCGTCCTGCAGGCGGCTGGTGAAAAAGATCGTCTGCTCAAGCTGCAGAATTGTCGCTTCATCCAGCAGGGTTTTCAGCTCGCCGAGGAACCAGTGAAAAGAGAAGCCCATATTGTTCCAGATCAGCCTGGCGTTGATGCCGCCATGCTGGGCGATGGCGTTCACCGCCGGGATCAGATGCTGCTGGATCAGGCGATCGATACGCTGCGGTGCCGTAAGGTAGCGCGCTTCTTCATCTTCGTGCGTCGCGATCCAGAAGGCGCAAGGGTGGCCATGCTCGTGGAATTGAACGTGGATATGCTGCGGCGAGCAGTCGAGCGCGCGCGATTCCGCCAGCAGCGCCAGCATTAGCGGCGGCAGCAGCAGGCCGAAATACCACTGCGCCCAGAGCGACTGAACCGGCTTCGCCTCCTGAACGGCGTCGGGATGCTGACGATAGAGATAGTCGCTGTAGCGCTGCGCCAGCGCAGGAAACTGTTCCGGGCGAGCCCACTCCGCCAGCGTCAGAGCGTCTGCGGGCGCGGCTTCATCAAGGTGGATGCTCTCCAGCATATAGCTGTGCTGCTCGCGCATAAGATCGCGCAGGGCGCGCGCCAGCGAGCGATCGCCCTGCATAAAAATAGGCTGAGCGTACTGAAAGCGTTGAGATTGCTGCCTGATGTTCGCCATGCTGAATAACACGCCCTGGAAGCAGAGAAGAAAGAATGATAATCGTTCTTAGTCCTATTCACAAGTCGGCGAAATTGACGGCGCGGCCGGGCGCCTGCCGCGCGTCGCCGCGATGACGGGCGAAGAATTACAGCGCTTCGCCGCTGACGGTCAGGGTTTTGGGCAAGTCTTCCCAGGCGAGAATGGTATTTCGGCCCTGATTTTTGGCGACGTAGAGCGCGCGGTCGGCGTTGGCGACCGCCTGATCGAACTCGTCGTCGAAGATTGGCGCAATGCCGGCGCTGACGGTAACGTGGGTAGAGACCTTTTCGTTGAAACGGTGGGGGATCTCCAGATCGAGCACATACTGGCGAATGCGCTCCGCCAGCTTCATGGCGATCGACGCGTTAACGTTGGTCATCAGCACCAGAAACTCTTCGCCGCCATAACGCACCACCACATCGCGCGAACGCACGGCGTCGCGGATCGCCACCGACACGCGCGCCAGCGCCTGGTCGCCCATGGCATGGCCGTAGTTGTCGTTATACGCCTTGAAGTGGTCGATATCGAGCAGCAGCACGAAGTGGCTGCCGGCGTGATTTTCCAGAATATTATCCAGCCGGTTTTTGAGTCCGCGGCGGTTATAAAGGCCGGTCAGCGGGTCCAGCATGCTGAGATCGCTGAAGGTCTCTTTTTCTTCATAGAGCTGGCGCATCAGACGACGGGTGAAGCGATCGACGCGGCGGCGCATCAGGTGCTGCAGAGAGAAGCCGATCAGCGGCAACGAGATGGTCAGCAGCAGCATCGCCAGATGCGCGCCCTTATCCAGCAGCAGCACCGTTACCACCGGCGGGGTGATATGTAGACAAAATGCCGGCAGATAATCGCTCAGGGCGATAGCGCTGATAAAAAAAACGCTCAGCAGGCTAATCATCAGGAAATTGTCGTCAAAAAAGAAGACCTGCTGATATTTGAGCTCAATATGCCAGGCCCAAAACGCGCCAAGCAGTAATGCCACAGGATTTAATAAAGGTAATTTCAGTTTGGGCCTGATTAAACACGCAATTAACGTCGAGGCGCTAAATAGCGCGACGGTAATAATCGGCGCAGGCAAGTCCGCAGCCGGGCTGCCGGCGAAAGGGATCAGGCAAAACAGCGATACGGCGACATTTAAAAACAGAAAGAGCATCAGCGATAGCCGATATTTGCTCTGTTTCAATTCATCGTAAGATTGTAATTTCATTATTAATACTCGAAACGGCCCTGAAATATCAAAGCGCATTCCGGCAAGAATAAATTCATTTGCCGGACAATGAGCAAATTTGCTGTGTTATGAAAGGTGTTATCGGCCGCAATCTAGCATTTTCCAACTGGTCTGTCATCTTCCGGTCCTGCGAGAAAAAAACAGGCTGCAAGATGAGATTTATTATCATATGATAATGGGAACTCTTATCATTTGAGGTCGACGCCATGTTGATGGCCGTGTTTGCCGCCTGCGGCTTGTGGGGATTCAGCTGGGTGATGGGGAAAAAACTGGACAGCGCCTGGGGCGTGCTCCTGCCCTGCGCGGCGATGCCGTGCTTTGCGCTATGGGAGCCGAGCTTTAGCCAGTGGCGTATCGTGATGATCGTCGCGCTGCTGTTGACGGTGGTGATGCTGTTCCATCGCCGGTTGCGTCACTATCTGCTGCTGCCTTCATGCCTGGCGTTAGCGGGCGGATTAGCGGCCGTTGCGGTGAATTTTCATGGGGCCTGAAACAGAGAGAGTAAAACAGAGAGGTGGAACAGGGGAGGACAACTCTGGTGCGAAGAGAGGGACTTGAACCCTCACGTCCGTTAAGACACTAACACCTGAAGCTAGCGCGTCTACCAATTCCGCCACCTTCGCATTTGAGTCATCTTGCTTTTCATATCGCCGCATTGGTGCGAAGAGAGGGACTTGAACCCTCACGTCCGTTAAGACACTAACACCTGAAGCTAGCGCGTCTACCAATTCCGCCACCTTCGCGCAGTGCGATGCGAGATGAAAATCGTGGTTGTTGGTGCGAAGAGAGGGACTTGAACCCTCACGTCCGTTAAGACACTAACACCTGAAGCTAGCGCGTCTACCAATTCCGCCACCTTCGCGTACCAGCAATACATGACAGTATTGCAACCACGGAGGCGCATTCTAGAGATTTTACACCCGGCGTCAACAGATATTTCGCGACGGCGAATCGACTGCTGTAAAAAGCAACGTTTTCACCGTCGCCGCTGCTTAGCGCGCTTTCGCGCCGCGGCCGTAAACGGCGCGGTAAACCTTGAAGCGTCCGTTTTGCGCCAGCACTTCATGGCTGCCGAAGGTTTCGTCCAGCACCTGCGGATAGGGCAGGAAGGCGTTGGCCACAATACGCAGTTCGCCGCCGGTGTTGAGGTGCTTCACCGCGCCGCGGATCAGGGTCTGCGCCGCGTCCAAGCTGGTTTCGCGCCCTTCGTGGAACGGCGGATTCGAGAGGATCAGATCGAAGCGGCCGGTGACGTCGGAGAAGACGTTGCTCGGGAAAACGTCGCCCTCGAAGCCGTTGATCGCCAGCGTCGCTTTGCTCGCCTCAATCGCCGCGGCGTGCACGTCGCACAGCGTCAGACGCACTTTCGGCGAATGGTTGGCCAGCACCGCCGACAGCACGCCCGTGCCGCAGCCGATATCCAGCACTTTGCCTTTGGTGTGCGGCGCCAGGGTGGTGAGCAGCAGTGCGCTGCCGATATCGAGGTCGTCGCGGCTGAAGACGCCCGGCAGGGTGCAGATGGTCAGCGGATCGAGATCGTAGCTGTCGCGGAAGCTTTCGGCGTCGAACGTCGGCTTGCCTTCCAGGCGGCCGTGGTAAAGTCCGCAGCGGCGCGCGCTGTCGATTTTGTCCAGCGTCGCCCACTCTTCGACCATGCCTTCGGCGCTGCGCACGCCGCTACGGTTTTCGCCCACGACGAAAATGTCGCAGCCCAGCGGCAGCAGGGAGAGCAGGTTCGTCAGCTGGAAAAAGGCTTCCGGCTTGTTTTTCGGCCAGTAGTAGATCAGCGTGTCGCACCCTTCAACGTCTTCCTGCGTTGCCACCAGACCGTAACGCGCCCGTTCGCCCAGACGGCGACTCAGGTTTTGCCAGTGATGATACTGCTGGGTATGCGCGCGCGATGAGGCGGTCTCCAGCTGAGCGGGCAGGTCATCCTGCATATCGCCAGCGAACAAGACGTGGCGGGCGGTAAATTCATCACTGTGGCGCAGTATGACTTCGCTGGCCGGGGTAAAAGCAGACATGAAAGGCTCCTGTTAGATCAGAGCGGCGATTATAGTGGTTTGTTGGCGCATGTTCGATGGGTTTGCTAGCATAGCGTCGCATTCAGGCAGCACATCAAGGGTAAATCATGACGTCCAGGCGCGACTGGCTGTTACAGCAAATGGGAATAACGCAGTATCAACTGCGACGCCCGCGCGTGCTTAAGGGCGAAATCGCGGTACGGCTGACGCCAGGCACAAAGCTGATTATCGTCGCCGACGTCGCGCCCGGCCTGCATGAGCCGCTGGTGCGCGACGTGCTGCACGTGCTCGACCTGCAGCCCGCCCAGGTGATGGCGCTGACGCCCGATCAGCTGCAGATGCTGCCCGAATCGCTCGACTGCGCGGGCTGGCTGATCGGCATCGACGGGCCGCACCCCTTTAGCGGCGTCGCGCTTCACTCAGCCTCGTTAAATGAACTCTCCAGCAGCGGCGCGGCGAAACGCGCGCTCTGGCAACAGATGTGTAACCATGACAGCGATCTCTTTCCTCACCCCTGAGGACACCGCCCAGGCTTTCGCCATCGAGTGTCGCAGCCACGCTTTTCCGTGGCGCGAACAGACCTTCGCCAGCAACCAGGGCGAGCGTTTTCTTAACTATCGCCTCGACGTCGACGGCGTGATAGCCGCCTTCGCGATTACGCAGGTGGTGCTGGATGAGGCGTCGCTGTTCAATATCGCCGTCGATCCCGCTTTCCAGCGGCGCGGCTACGGGCGTCAGCTGCTGCAGCATCTTATCGCCGAGCTTGAGAAGCGCGACGTGATGACGCTGTGGCTGGAAGTGCGCGCCTCCAATCATCCCGCTATCGCCCTGTACGAGCAGCTCGACTTCCACCAGGTGAGCCGCCGCCCCAACTACTATCCCACCGCCAGCGGACGTGAAGACGCCATCATCATGGCGCTGACGCTGTAGGCTTTTAAGGAGCTGTAATGTTAAAAGACTGGGATTGCATCCTGTTCGATGCCGATGACACCCTGTTTCACTTTGATGCGTTTGCCGGGCTGCAGCGTCTCTTCGCCGGTTACGACGTTCAGTTCACCGACCAGGACTACGCCGACTATCAGGCGATCAACAAGCCGCTGTGGGTCGATTACCAGAACGGCGCCATCTCCGCGCTGCAGCTTCAGACGCGGCGTTTTACCGGCTGGGCGGAAAAGCTGAGCGTAGCGCCCGACGTGCTTAACAGCGGCTTTCTGAGCGCCATGTCGGAGATTTGCATGCCGCTGGAGGGCGCGGTCAGCCTGATGCACGCGTTGCACAACAAGGTGCCGATGGGCATCATCACCAACGGCTTTACCGCGCTGCAGCAGGCGCGTCTGGAGCGCACCGGCTTCCGCGACTACTTTTCGGCGCTGGTGATCTCCGAGCAGGTTGGGGTGCCGAAGCCGGACGCGGCTATTTTTGACTACGCGCTGGAAAAAATGGGCAATCCGGATCGCAGCCGCGTGCTGATGGTGGGCGATACGCCGGAGTCCGATATTCTCGGCGGCATGAACGCCGGTTTAAAAACCTGCTGGATCGATCACGGCACGCGACCGCTGCCAGAGACGATTCGCCCCACCTGGACGGTGACCTCGCTGGGCGAGCTTAAGGCGCTGCTGCTCGCCTGAGTAACTATTCACCGTAGCAACTGATTTAAAGCTAAGAAGCCCGCAAAGCGGGCTTTTTTTCATTTAAAACTATTCATGAATCTATTCATTCGACGTGAATGGACTTGCACTTTTGCTTGAATACACGCTGGTTGACCCCATATTTAATGGCGAAAACCGATAAACAGGGCGTGCCTGCGGCTTAAGGCACCGATTCCTTCTTCTCGCCTTCGTCGTCGCCATCCTCTTTTACTGGCGTGCTGGCGGTCAACAGAAACGGCGACTGCTGCCAGCGAGTGCGGCGATCGCGCAGCAGCGTGCGCGACAGAATAATGCCGATGGCCAGCGCCAGCAGCATCATCAGGCGCAGAATATTGGTGGTGTTGTCGACCTGACGCGACTCGGTGACCAGCACATGGGTATCCAGCGTCACGCGCAGAAAGCCGAGCGGGCCGTCGCTGTTGCCGAGCGGCTCTACCAGCTGATGGTTGAAGTAGCTGCCGGCGCGCTTGCCGTCGAGCGCCAGGCGATCGCGCACGTTGATGTTTTCGCCGCTGTGCGCCACCAGGCTGCCGTCGTCGGCGTAAACCGAGGCGTCGAGAATGCGGCTGTTGGTGGTCATCTGATTGAGGATGGCTTCGATCTGGCTGCGGTTATCGTCGCTGTTGTCCATCAGCGGCGACAGGCTAAAGGCGACCTGCTTCGTCAGGGTCTGCGCCAGCTCTTCGACCTGCTCGGAGCGCGCCATCTGATGGCCAAGGCTAAACCAGGAGGCGCCCTGCATCAGAACGACCAACAGCGCCAGCGAGATCAGCACAATCACCGTGCGATGTAAGCGAAATTTCAGTGCCCTTTTAGCCATCGATAACCTGTGTCACGTCACAACAGAAACCAGGAGATTATGTTGCCAGAAGCGGCGCAGACAAGGTAGCCTCTTGCGTGGTTTTGTTGTCCCCCTACAGGAGCTCTGATGCCGAACCGTCTTACCTGGTGCGACCTGCCCGCCGAACTCTCCGAATGGCCGGGTTTACCCCTTTCCCTTAGCGGCGACGAAGTCATGCCGCTGGACTACCGTGCCGGTCGGACCGGCTGGCTGCTGTACGGTCGCGATCTGACTAAACAACAGCTTACCGATTATCAGCATCAGTTAGGCGCAGCGATGGTGATCGTCAGCGCCTGGCGCGTCGACGACTATCAGGTGGTGCGTCTGGCCGGTTCGCTGACGCCGCGCGCCGCGAAGCTGGCGCACGAGAACGGCCTCGACGTCGCGCCGCTCGGCAAGATCCCGCATCTGAAAACGCCGGGCCTGCTGGTGATGGACATGGACTCCACCGCGATTCAGATCGAGTGCATCGACGAGATCGCCAAACTGGCGGGCAGCGGCGAGCTGGTGGCGGAAGTGACCGAGCGCGCGATGCGTGGCGAACTCGACTTCGCCGCCAGCCTGCGCCAGCGCGTGGCGACGCTCAAAGGCGCCGACGCCAATATTCTGAAGCAGGTGCGCGACGAATTGCCGCTGATGCCGGGCCTGACCGAGCTGGTGCAGAAGCTGCAGGCGCTGGGCTGGCAGGTGGCAATCGCCTCCGGCGGCTTTACCTGGTTCGCGGAATACCTGCGCGACAGGCTGCATCTGGCGCACGTCGCCGCCAACGAACTCGAAATGCGCGACGGCAGGCTGACCGGCGAAGTGCTGGGACCGATTGTCGACGCGCAATACAAAGCGGATATCCTGAAGAAGCTGGCGCAGCGTTTTGATATCGCGCCGGAGCAAACCGTCGCGATCGGCGACGGCGCCAACGACCTGCCGATGATTAAGGCAGCGGCGCTGGGTATCGCTTATCATGCTAAACCCAAAGTGAATGAGCAGACGCAGGTGACTATCCGTCACGCCGATCTGATGGGCGTATTTTGCATCCTCAGCGGCAGCTTGATTCACGAAGAGCGTTAGAGGTACTGATTTGGCCAAAGCGGCAAAACGCGCCTTCGTTTGTAACGAATGCGGCGCAGACTATCCGCGCTGGCAGGGGCAATGCAGCGCCTGCCACGCCTGGAACACCATCACCGAAGTGCGTATTGCGGCGTCGCCAGCGGCGGCGCGCAATGAGCGCCTGAGCGGCTACGCCGGCAGCGCGGGCGTCAGCCGGGTGCAGAAGCTGTCGGAAATCAGCCTGGAGGCGCTGCCGCGCTTCTCCACCGGCTTCAAAGAGTTTGACCGCGTGCTGGGCGGCGGCGTGGTGCCGGGCAGCGCTATCCTGATCGGCGGCAATCCCGGCGCGGGGAAATCGACGCTGCTGCTGCAGGTGATGTGCCGTCTGGCGCAGGAGATGAAAACCCTCTACGTCACCGGCGAAGAATCGCTGCAGCAGGTGGCGATGCGCGCGCACCGCCTTGGCCTGCCGAGCGAAAACCTCAATATGCTGTCGGAAACCAGCATCGAGCAGATCTGCCAGATCGCCGAGCAGGAAGAGCCGAAGCTGATGGTGATCGACTCTATCCAGGTGATGCACATGGCGGATATTCAGTCGTCGCCGGGCAGCGTGGCGCAGGTGCGCGAAACCGCCGCCTATCTGACGCGCTTCGCCAAAACGCGCGGCGTGGCGATCGTGATGGTCGGCCACGTCACCAAAGATGGATCGCTGGCGGGTCCGAAAGTGCTGGAGCACTGCATCGACTGTTCGGTGCTGCTGGACGGCGACGCCGACTCGCGCTTTCGCACGCTGCGCAGCCATAAAAACCGTTTCGGCGCGGTGAACGAACTTGGCGTGTTCGCCATGACCGAGCAGGGTATGCGCGAAGTCAGCAATCCCTCGGCGATCTTCCTGTCGCGCGGCGACGAGGTGACCTCCGGCAGTTCCGTGATGGTGGTATGGGAAGGCACCCGTCCGCTGCTGGTGGAGATCCAGGCGCTGGTGGATCACTCGATGATGGGCAATCCGCGCCGCGTCGCGGTGGGACTGGAGCAAAACAGGTTGGCGATCCTGCTGGCGGTGCTGCATCGCCACGGCGGCCTGCAGATGGCCGATCAGGATGTGTTCGTCAACGTGGTCGGCGGCGTGAAAGTGACCGAAACCAGCGCCGATCTGGCGCTGCTGCTGGCGATGGTGTCGAGCCTGCGCGATCGTCCGCTGCCGCAGGATCTGGTGATCTTCGGCGAGGTCGGGCTGGCGGGCGAGATCCGTCCGGTGCCGAGCGGGCAGGAGCGTATCTCCGAAGCGGCCAAGCACGGCTTCAAGCGCGCCATCGTGCCGGCCGGCAACGCGCCGAAGAAAGCGGTCGACGGCATGAAGGTTTATAGCGCGAAAAAACTGGCGGACGCGCTGGCGATACTGGATGAGCTTTAAAGGCTGAGCGGGTAAACTCGCAGGCAACTTCAATCCATGCAGGAGGCAGCATGACGTCGTTCGACTATTTGAAAACCGCCATTCGCCAGCAGGGGCATACCCTGCAGCAGGTGGCCGACGCCAGCGGGATGACCAAGGGCTATCTGAGCCAGCTGCTCAACGCCAAAATCAAAAGTCCCAGCGCGCAAAAGCTGGAAGCGCTGCATCGCTTTTTGGGTCTGGAGTTTCCGCGCCGCGATAAAACCGTCGGCGTGGTGTTCGGCAAGTTCTATCCGCTGCACACCGGCCATATTTACCTTATCCAGCGCGCCTGCAGCCAGGTCGACGAGCTGCATATTATTATGGGGCACGACGAGCCGCGCGATCGCGAGCTGTTCGAGAACAGCGCCATGTCACAGCAGCCGACCGTCAGCGATCGGCTGCGCTGGCTGCTGCAGACCTTCAAGTATCAAAAAAACATCCGCATCCACTCGTTCAACGAAGAGGGCATCGAGCCCTATCCGCACGGCTGGGATGTCTGGAGCGAAGGGGTAAAAACCTTTCTTAGCGATCAGGGCATCGCGCCCGACTGCATCTATACCAGCGAAACCGCGGATGCGGAGATGTATCAGCAGCATCTGGGCGTGCGTACCGTGCTGGTCGATCCGGCGCGATCTTTTATGAATATTAGCGGCGCGCAGATCCGTCAGGATCCCTTTCGCTACTGGGAATATATTCCTACCGAGGTTAAGCCCTTCTTTGTGCGCACCGTCGCCGTGCTCGGCGGCGAATCCAGCGGCAAATCGACGCTGGTCAACAAGCTGGCCAACATTTTCAACACCACCAGCGCCTGGGAGTATGGCCGCGACTACGTCTTCTCTCACCTCGGCGGCGACGAGATGGCGCTGCAATATTCCGACTACGACAAGATCGCCCTCGGCCAGGCGCAGTACATCGACTTTGCGGTGAAGTACGCCAATAAGGTCGCCTTTATCGATACCGATTTCATCACCACCCAGGCATTCTGCCTGAAGTATGAAGGCCGGGAGCATCCCTTCGTGCAGGCGCTGATCGACGAGTACCGTTTCGACCTGGTGATCCTGCTGGAGAATAACGTGCCCTGGGTGGCGGACGGCCTGCGCAGCCTCGGCAGCTCGGTGGATCGCCGCGAGTTCCAGTCAATGCTGGTGACCATGCTGCGGGAGAACAACGTCGACTTTGTGCACGTGCGCGAGTACGATTACGACACGCGTTTCCTGCGCTGTATCGAACTGGTGAAAGCGATGATGGACGGCAAGAACCCTGCCTGAAAGCGGGGGCGTCGCCCCCGCTATTGTTTCAGTTCGCCGCCAGCGCGCGCAGCGTATTAACCCCTTTTTGCCGCACCAGCAGCGCCAGCAGCAGCATGCCCGCCACCGCCAGCGCGCTCGCCAGCAGAAACGCCGTATGGTAGCCGCCGCCATACTGAATCAAAAAGCCGGTAATGCCCGGCGACAGAATCCCCGCCAGATTAGCCAGCAGATGAACAAAGCCGCCCGCGGTGCCGATGCGTCCCGCCGGAACGATATCCTGCAGCAGCGACCAGCACGCCTGCGGCGTCATATAGGCGAACACGCTGGCCAGCGTGATCAGGGTGACCGCGCTCACCACATCCCGGCTCCACGCCGTTAACAGCACGCACAGCGCCGCCACCGCCAGCCCGACGAAGATCACCAGCTTGCGCGACAGCAAAAAGTTTTGCGTGCGGCGGAACAGCATATCGGAAACGATGCCGCCGCCGAGAAAGCCCGCCGTCGCGCCCAGCCAGGGCAGCACGCCGATAATGCTCATGCTTTTGATATCCAGATGCTGGAAGTCGGTGAGATAGCTCGGCAGCCAGGAGAGAAAGAAATACTGGATATAGTTAAAGCAGAAAAAGGCGCTCGCCACGCCCAGCACCGGCAGCGAAAAAACGTAGCGCCACAGGGAATGGCGATCCTGCTGCTGCGCGGCGGCGGCCTGGGTCGCCGGGCGCTGACGGCTGATCAGCTCGCGTTCAACCGGGCCGACGCGCGGATGATCTTCCGGCTTATCGCGGAACAGCCAGAGCCAGCAGGCCACCCAGATAAAGCCGAGCAAGGCGATAACGACAAAGGCGATGCGCCAGCCGTAGTGCAGCCCCACCAGCCCGACCACCGGCGCCGCGATCGCCGCCCCGAGCGGCTGCCCGGCGTTGGTAAAGCCGACGGCGCGTCCCGTCTCTTTTTTGGGAAACCAGTTGGCGATCGATTTGTTGGTGGTGGTGCCCATCGGCCCTTCGCCGATGCCGAACAGCATGCGTACGATTAGCAGATGGGTAAAGCCCGTGACCAGCGCGGTGGCGCCGCAAAACAGCGACCAGACGCCCGCCGCCCAGGCGTAGACGCGGCGCGGGCCGAAGCGGTCTGCCGCCCAGCCGCCGAGAAAGCAGAAGGCGCAGTAGCCGATAAAAAAGCAGCTAAACAGGATGCCCATCTCCGCGTCGTTGATATGCAGATCGCTTTTAATCAGCGGCGCCATCACCGAGAGCGCGGCGCGGTCGAGATAGTTGAGCATGCCGGCGAAGAAGAGCAGCAGCGCGATCACCACGCGATAGTTTTTACGCATAGCGGCGGACTCCTTTATCGGTAATCTGACTCAGTGAGAGGCGGTAGTGGCGCAATACCTCTTCATCCGGCGCGTAGCCCAGGCCGGGGCGCGAGGAGAGGGTAAAGGCGACGTCGCGCGGCAGATCGGGGTAGAGGCGCGCTTCGAAATCGATCCAGGGCGTTTCCAGCTTGATATCGTCGGGCAGCAGCGCGACCAGATGCGCGGTCGCCAGCAGGCCGGCGCCGTAATAGAAACAGTGAGGCACCACGCGCACGCGGTACTGCTGCGCGGCGGCGAACACGCGCAGCGCCGCGCTGATGCCGCCTACTTTCGCCACGCTGGGCTGCGCCACATCCACCGCGCCGTTTTCAAGCAGATGCATAAAGCCCCAGTCGCCGTCGACGTTTTCGCCCGCCGCCAGCGGCACGCCGACGCGCTTGAGCTGCGCCAGCCCCTGATAGTCGTCAGGCGGCCAGATCGGCTCTTCAAGCCAGCCGAGCTGCAGCGAACGCAGCTCATGCGCCTGCTGGGCGGCCTCTTCACGCGTCCAGGGACAGTTGACGTCGACCAGCAGTTCCGCCTGCGCCGGCAGCGCGTCGCGCGCGGCCTGGATGGCGTCGAAGGTGGTTTCATGCAGTTTGAGCGTGGTAAAGCCCTCATCCCAGGCGCGTTTTACCTGCGCGGCGACGGCGACGGGCTGGTTGTCGTAGCTTACCAGACTGGCGTAGCGCTCAATGCGCTGCCGCGCGGCGCCGAGCAGCTGCCAGAGCGGCTTTTGTTGCCGCTGCCCGAGCGCGTCCCACAGTGCGATATCCACCGCGGAGAGCGCGAAGCGCACCGGGCCGCTGCGGCCAAAGGCGTGCAGCGCTTTTTCCGCCTGCTGCATCAGGGCGGCGATGGCGTCTGGTGAATCCGGCAGCGGTTTGCCGATAAAGGCAGGCGCCACCAGCGTGCAAATCGCCTGTTCAGTGACGGGATTGGCCAGATGGCCGAAGGCTTCGCCCCAGCCGCACAGGCCGTTGTCGCAGGTGATTTTGACCAGCAGCGTTTCCATGCGGCGCAGCGAAGAGGAGGCTGCATTAAAGGTGGTTTCCTGGTGTTCGGGCGCGCGTCGCTGCGCGTCAAACGGGATGGCGATACGCGTGACGTCGATTGAAGCTATTTTCATGCCATAGACCTCGTAAGATGACCTCCGGCGCGAATTATTATCACAGCCTGCCGGAACGGTAAGGTGGATCGGGTCAGATCATCAGCGAGTATAAAAAGCGGGTGTTAACGCGGCATCGGGCAGCAGCCCAGGGTTAAAGGGGCAATAGCGGGAAGAATTGGGCGAAGCGACAGGAAAAGGCGCAGGCAGTCACAAAAAGAGAAAAGGCGGCATCGCTGCCGCCTTTTGGATTACTTGGTAATACGCTTGTACTTGATACGCTTCGGCTCCAGCGCGTCCGCGCCGAGGGTGCGTTTCTTGTACTCTTCGTACTCGCTGAAGTTGCCTTCGAAGAACTCTACCTTGCCCTCATCCTGATAGTCGAGGATATGGGTAGCGATACGGTCGAGGAACCAGCGGTCGTGCGAGATCACCATGGCGCAGCCCGGGAACTCCAGCAGGGCGTTTTCCAGCGCGCGCAGGGTTTCGATATCCAGGTCGTTGGTCGGTTCGTCAAGCAGCAGCAGGTTGCCGCCAACCTGCAGCAGTTTCGCCAGGTGCAGACGACCGCGCTCGCCGCCGGAGAGCTCGCCGACGCGTTTGCCCTGGTCGGTGCCTTTGAAGTTAAAGCGGCCGACGTAGGCGCGGCTCGGCATCTCGAAGGTGCCGATACGCATGGTGTCCAGTCCGCCAGAAACCTCTTCCCATACGGTTTTGGAGTTATCCATCGCGTCGCGGAACTGATCGACCGACGCCAGCTTGACGGTTTCGCCCAGCTCGATGCTGCCGGCATCGGGCTGCTCCTGACCGGTCATCATGCGGAACAGGGTCGATTTACCCGCGCCGTTCGGACCGATAATGCCGACGATAGCGCCTTTCGGCACCGAGAAAGAGAGATCGTCGATCAGCACGCGGTCGCCGTAGGATTTGGTCAGGTTTTTCACCTCGACCACTTTGTCGCCCAGACGCGGACCCGGCGGAATAAAGAGTTCGCTGGTCTCGTTACGCTTCTGATATTCGGTGCTGTTCAGCTCTTCAAAGCGGGCCAGACGCGCCTTGCCTTTAGACTGGCGGCCCTTCGTACCCTGACGCACCCACTCCAGCTCTTTCTCGATCGATTTGCGGCGGGCGGCTTCAGCAGAAGCTTCCTGCGCCAGACGCTGATCTTTCTGCTCCAGCCAGGAGGAGTAGTTGCCTTCCCACGGAATGCCTTCGCCGCGGTCCAGCTCAAGGATCCAGCCCGCAACGTTGTCGAGGAAGTAACGGTCGTGGGTAATCGCCACGACGGTGCCTTCGAACTCGTGCAGGAAGCGCTCCAGCCAGGCCACGGACTCGGCGTCCAGGTGGTTGGTCGGTTCGTCCAGCAGCAGCATATCCGGTTTTTCCAGCAGCAGGCGGCACATCGCTACGCGGCGACGTTCACCACCGGAAAGGTTGCCGATTTTGGCGTCCCAGTCCGGCAGGCGCATCGCATCGGCGGCGCGCTCCAGCTGCGTTTCCAGGTTATGGCCGTCGTGCGCCTGAATAACCTCCTCCAGACGACCCTGTTCGGCCGCCAGCTTGTCGAAGTCGGCGTCCGGCTCGGCGTAGAGCGCGTAAACCTCATCCAGACGCTTCAGCGCGCCGACCACTTCGGAGACCGCTTCTTCGATAGATTCGCGCACCGTCTGTTCCGGGTTAAGCTGCGGCTCCTGCGGCAGATAACCCACTTTGATGCCCGGCTGCGGACGCGCTTCCCCTTCGATATCTTTATCGATGCCCGCCATGATGCGCAGCAGCGTGGATTTACCCGCGCCGTTCAGGCCGAGCACGCCGATTTTCGCGCCCGGGAAAAAGCTGAGGGAGATGTTCTTTAGAATATGACGCTTCGGCGGAACCACTTTGCCGACGCGATGCATGCTATAGACGAATTGAGCCACGTTGTAATGAGCCTCTGATTCTGGTGGGTGAATTAGTGACGAAGTTTAGCCTTTTTGCCTGGCTAATCCCAGCCGCGCGCCGGGATAATTCCGGGCGCGCGGCGTTGTTACGCGTAAAGAGAAAAGGCAGGGTCAGATCGAATCGGGCAGACGCAGCGGCAGCGGCTGTTGCGCCAGCCACTCCGCCAGCGCGCTGTCCGGCGCGCTGTCGCTCACCAGCAGGTCAAAGCGGCGCAGTTCGCCGATGCGAGCGGGCAGCACCTTGCCGAATTTGCTGCTGTCCGCCACCAGCACACGCTGGCGCGCGCGCAGCATGGCGTGATGTTTCATCGCCAGCTCATTGAGGTTGTAGCAGGTCGCGCCCTGCTCAATATTGATGCCGGCCGCCGAGATAAACGCCAGCGTCGGGCAGAGGTCGTCAAGAATCGAGTGCGCGCCGATCGGCGTAAACAGGGCGTTGTCGGCGTGAAACTCGCCGCCGCTCAGGATAACGTTGCAGGCCGGTTTCTCTTTAAGCGCCAGAAAAGTATTCATGGCGCAGCAGATGGCGGTAAAAGGCAAATCCTCGGGCAGGGCGTCGACGATATAGGGAATAGTGGTGCCGCAGTCGAAAAACACCGTGTCGTTCTCGCCGATCAGGGTGGCGGCGGCCTGCGCCAGGCGCTGCTTTTTCGTCGCGTTCTGACCATGCTGATCCGAAACGAAATAGTGGCCGCCATGGCTTTTCGGGTCGCTGACGATATAGCCGCCCAGCAGCACCACGGTCGAGGCCGGTTCGCTTAGATCGCGTCGAATGGTCATCTCCGAGACGCCTAAAAGCTGCGCGGCGTCTTTCAGATGCAGCTTGTCGGTGCGTTTTAGCGCCAGGGTCAGTTTCTGAATGCGTTCGTCGCGCCGGGTTTCCATAGAGATCTCTGTTGTGGTTGATAGCCGAAAGCGATGCCTTGTGGAAGCCAGGCCGCATCAGGATGAACAGCGATAATTGCCGCAATTTTAATGCGTTGCGCGCTCAGGCCGGCAGGCGATCAATATTACCCGTAATCAGATCGCCCCGCAAACGCCGCCATGCGCACCTTTTTGTACACGGCTTTTTAACAGAATCTCATTGTCGCGCTCCAGCCAGCAACTCGGTTTTAGCCGGCCTGTGCGTCGCGCTGCGTAAATTTTGTGAAGAACATGGCAAGAGCCGGTTCCCCTGGTTAGCATGAAGAATGCCTGGCACGCAGCCGGAGAGCAGCAACAGAGGAGATTTTCGTGGAGAAGTGGCGTAACTGGATGATAGGGATCTGTCTGGCCGGGGCGGCCAGCAGCGCGTGGGCAGACTCGCTGGATCAGCAGCGAGAACGTTATCAACAGATTAAACAGGCGTGGGACAGCAACCAGATGGCGACGGTGGAGCAGCTGCTGCCGACGCTGCGTGATTATCCGTTATACCCTTACCTGCAGTACCGCCTGCTGGCGCAGGATCTCGATCAGGAAACGCCGCTCGCCGTTAACAACTTTATCCAGCAATATCCGACGTTGCCGCCGGCGCGCTCGCTGAAAACCCGCTTCGTCAACGTGCTGGCGCACCGCCAGGACTGGCAGGGCATTCTGAGTTTTAGCCCGGAAGCGCCGACGCCGGTACAGGCGCGCTGCAACTGGCTCTACGCCAAATGGGCGACGGGCGCGCAGCAGCAGGCTTTTGAGGGCGCGAAAGCGATCTGGCTGCGCGGCACCGCGCTGCCGAACGACTGCGATCGCCTCTTCTCGGTCTGGCAATCCTCCGGCCAGATGTCGCCGATTACCGTACTGGAACGCATTCGCCTCGCGATGAAGGCGGGCAACGACAGCCTGGTGAGCTTCCTGGCGAAAAGCCTGCCGGAAGATTATCAGACCATCGCCACGGGCGTGCTCGCCTTGCAGAACGATCCGCAGACGGTGGTGAATTTCGCCCAGAGCGTCGGGCCGACCGATTTTACCCGCCAGGCGACGATTTACGCCTTTACCCGCGTTGCGCGCGCCGATATGGAGAATGCGCGCAGCATGATCCCGCTGCTGGTGCGCGGCCAGAAGATGGAGGCGGACGACGAGCAGGCGCTGAAAGAGATCGTGGTCTGGCGCATGATGGGCAGCGATTTAACCTCGGAGCAGGCGCGCTGGCGCGATGCCGTGGTGATGAACAGCCAGTCTACGGCGCTGATCGAACGCCGCGTGCGTCTGGCGCTGTCGCAGAACGATCGCCGCGGCCTGAATACCTGGATCGCCCGTCTGCCGCTCGAGGCGAAAGAGAAAGACGAATGGCAGTACTGGCAGGCCGATCTGCTCTATTCGCAGGGGCGTAAAGAAGAGGCGGACGAGATCCTGCATAAGCTGATGCAGGCGCGCGGCTTCTACCCGATGGTGGCTGCGCAGCGGCTGGGCGTGAAATATCCGCTGCAGATCGACGAGGCGCCTAAGCCCGACAGCGCGACGGTGCAGGGGCCGGAACTGGCGCGCGTGCGCGAGCTGATGTACTGGGGGCTGGACAACCTGGCGCGCAGCGAGTGGGCCAACCTCATCGCCAGCAAAAACCACACGCAGCAGCAGATGCTGGCGCGCTACGCCAACGAGCAGGACTGGTGGGATCTCAGCGTGCAGGCGACTATCACGGCGAAGATGTGGGACAGCCTGAAAGAGCGTTTCCCGCTGGCGTGGGAGAGTTTCTATAAGAGCAATACCCGCGACAAAGGCATTGGGCCGAGTTACGCCATGGCGATCTCCCGTCAGGAGAGCGCCTGGAACCCGAAAGCGCGTTCACCGGTCGGCGCCAGCGGCCTGATGCAGGTGATGCCGGCGACGGCGGCCCACACCGTGAAGATGTATAACATTCCGGGCTATATGAACAGCAACCAGCTGCTCGATCCGCAAACCAATATTCAGATCGGCACCCAGTATCTGGAGTATGTTTATCAGCAGTTCGGGCAGAACCGCATTTTCGCCTCCGCGGCCTACAATGCTGGACCGGGGCGCGTGCGTAGCTGGCAAAACGTCAGCGCGGGCAAACTCGATGCGGTCGCCTTTATCGAGACCATTCCCTTCTCCGAAACGCGCGGCTACGTGAAAAACGTGCTGGCCTATGACGCCTACTATCGCCACTTTATGGGCGAACCGGATAAGGTGCTGTCGGACAGCGAGTGGAACCGCCGCTACTAGCGTGCTATGCTTCCGTACTCGTTAGTGAGTACGGAAGCCTGTTTGATGACGCAATCTCCCGCCCGGTCGGCGCAACATTCCCTTTCTGAAGATAACTGGCGGCGCTTTACCGCGCTGATGCAGCAGGCTTACGCCGATGACGTGGCGCTGCCTTTGCTGCAGCTGATGCTGACGCCGGACGAGCGCGAAGCGCTCGGCACGCGCCTGCGCATCGTCGAAGAGCTGATGAACGGCGCGATGAGCCAGCGCGAGCTGAAAAACGAGCTAGGCGTCGGCATCGCCACCATTACCCGCGGCTCGAACAGCCTGAAAGAAGCGCCGCCTGAACTGCGACGCTGGCTGGAGGCGCAGCTGGGGCGCGGCGATCTCAGCGCTGATAAAGCGGATGAGTAAAAGGGCAGAGCGCCAGGATAAGCGCCTGGTGATAGACGCTGGAGCGCGTCAGCAGCCCCTGCGTAAAGGCGCCGATAGCGCCGCCTTTGTGTTTGATATTCTCCACGCCGGTCAGCCGCGCCATCTCGTCGCCCAGCTCGCGTCCGGCGCGTAGGCCCGCCAGCACCACCGGCGGCAGCGTAAAGCTGGCGGAACGCGACTCGCCGCGCTGGTCGGCGTTCTCGACCACCATCCAGGCGAAGGCGCAATCCCCTTCAATACCGGCCTCAATCGCCACCCAAAAATCCGCTTCCGGCACGGCCTGGCGCGCATTGGCGACGCGCTGGCGTGCGCCGGTTCGCGTTTCCGCATCGCTCAGGGGCTGCGCCGCGACGCCGCTATCGACCTCGACCCCGCGAATATGGCAGGATCCTGCGCCGAAAACGTCGTTGAACGCCTGAGAGATTGCGCGAATTTTTGCCGGATTGATGGTGGCTGCGATAACCTGGTACATAATCTATTGAACCCCTTAGGCAAATTTGTCGCAGTATAACGGAAACTCAGCATGCTACAGGTCTATCTTGTTCGTCACGGTGAAACGGTATGGAATGCGCAGCGCCGCATTCAGGGACAATCCGACAGTCCGCTGACGGAGAAAGGAGAGCAACAGGCCCACCAGGTGGGCGAGCGCGTAAAACATCTTGGCATTACTCATGTTATCGCCAGCGATCTGGGCCGCACGCAGCGCACCGCCGAGATCATCGCCGACGCCTGCGGCTGTACGGTGACGCTGGAGCCGCGCCTGCGCGAGCTGAATATGGGCGTGCTGGAGAAGCGTCCGCTGGACGGGCTAACCGAAGAGGAAGAGCGCTGGCGCAGCGCGCTGGTGGACGGCACTGTAGACGGCCGCATTCCGCAGGGCGAATCGATGGCGGAGATGGCGGCGCGCATGCACGAGGCGCTGAACGCCTGTCTGGCGCTGCCCGCCGGCAGCCGACCGCTGCTGGTGAGTCACGGTATGGCGCTCGGCGTGCTGATTAGCACTATTCTTGGCCTGCCGGCCCATGCGGAGCGCCGTCTGCGCCTGCGCAACTGCTCTATCTCGCGCGTCGATCACCAGCAGAGCGCCTGGCTGGCGGAAGGCTGGGTGGTAGAAACGGCGGGCGATATTTCGCATCTGGACGCGCCCGCGCTGGATGAGCTGCAGCGCTAAAAAAAATGCCGTCGTAATGACGGCATCTTAACGGTCAGCTCGCCTGCTGGCGGCGAATCGGGATAAGGTACTCGCAGCGGATCTCTTTCGGCGGCTCGGGGCGCTTCTTGCCGCCATGGGTGTAGAAGCGTTCGATATCCTGACCCTGACGGCGCGTCAGGCCGAGCGTCGGCATGCAGGTGCCGTAGAGCAGCAGAATAAATTCCTGCAGCTCGTTGCGCGGGCCGTTATAGGTGAACTGCACGTAGTCGCCCGCTTCCAGCAGTACGCTCTGGCCGGAGTGCAGGTTAACCGCCTGATCGGACGGCACGGCGGTGGTGTAAAGGATCTCCTGCTCGTCATCCTTCTCCTGGCTGGCGCGCACCTGATGCAGGCCGTAAAGCACCGGCGGAACGGTGTCGGTTTCGAGCAGGAACTGCTTCCAGAAGTGGATGCGCATCTCGTCGCGGTAGCTGGAAATCTGCTCCAGGGTGCAGCTATAGGTTTGGGTTTGCCCGACCAGCACGGTTTCCGGCAGGGTGACGAAGGTGGACTCCGGCATGCTGTTGTCGTCGAGGCGAATCGGCGGACGAATGCCGAACGAATTCCATTCCGAGGAGCGACGGTACCACGCGGGCGTCTGGTTAAACTGCTTTTTAAAGGCGCGGGTAAAGGTCTGCTGAGAATCGAATCGGTATTGCAGGGCGATGTCCAGAATCGGGCGACTGGTCAGGCGCAGCGCCACGGCCGCTTTAGACAGGCGGCGAGCGCGAATATAGGCGCCAATCGCATGGCCCGTTACGTCTTTGAACATCCGTTGTAAATGCCATTTAGAATAACCTGCTTTCAGGGCAACGTTGTCCAGTGAAAGGGGCTGATCCAGATGGCTCTCCAGCCAGACAAGCAAATCTCGAATGATACCGGCTTGGTCCATAAAACATCCTCATTCTCTCTGGGTGCGACTAACGCAGTCGCCGAATAATAGCACTAATTGCACATCAGGCGTGGGCAGTTTTGTTGGGAGATTGTGCCATGTCAATGTGGGATAAAACCGGTTCTGGTTTGGTCAACGCGGCCAATTGCCAGTACATTACATGCTCGTCTATTAGGTTTGCAATGGTAACGCTATGACAATATCTCGCTTTTTCGCTGCTTCATTCGCTACGCTGCTGCTGGCGTCGCCGGTTCTGGCCGAAGAGATCGGCTCGGTAGATACGGTATTCAAGATGTTTGGGCCCGACCATAAGATCGTGGTGGAGGCGTTCGACGATCCGGATGTAAAAAATGTAACCTGTTATATCAGTCGAGCGAAAACCGGCGGCATTAAGGGCGGCCTGGGGCTGGCCGAGGATACCGCCGATGCGGCGATCTCCTGCCAGCAGGTCGGACCGGTCGAACTGAGCGATGCTATCGCCAGCGGCAAGGCGCAGGGCGACGTGGTGTTCAAAAAGCGGACCTCGCTGGTGTTTAAAAAGCTGCAGGTGGTGCGTTTCTTCGATCAGAAGCGCCATGCGCTGATCTACCTGAGTTACTCTGACAGGGTGGTTGAGGGATCGCCGAAAAATGCGCTGAGCGCGGTGCCGATTATGCCGTGGCGGGAATAAAAAAACGCCCTTCGGGGCGTTTTTTACTGTGCTGATGCAGGTGAGACGGTCCGATCGCAAAGACGCAAAAAGCGGCATCCTTGACGGGCCAACGCGCTTTTATCCATGGCGCGGGACGCTCTGCCTTGCCGTCCCGTCCGTCTTATCTGCGCTAACCCTCTCAGCCGTCTGCCTGGGGACAACAGGGTGTCGTCAATTATTCGTGCAGGTCGCCGCAGAAGCGGTAGCCTTCGCCATGAATGGTGGCGATGATCTCCGGCGTATCCGGCGTAGATTCAAAGTGCTTGCGGATGCGACGAATGGTCACGTCGACGGTGCGATCGTGCGGCTTCAGCTCGCGGCCGGTCATCTTCTTCAGCAGATCGGCACGGGTCTGAATTTTGCCCGGGTTTTCGCAGAAGTGCAGCATGGCGCGGAACTCGCTGCGCGGCAGCTTATACTGTTCGCCGTTAGGGCTAATCAGCGAGCGGCTGTTGATATCCAGCTCCCAGCCGTTGAACTTATAGCTTTCCACCTGACGGCGCTCTTCGTTCGGCATCGCCAGATTCATGGTGCGCGACAGCAGATTGCGCGCGCGGATGGTCAGCTCACGCGGGTTGAAAGGTTTGGTGATGTAATCGTCCGCGCCGATCTCCAGACCAAGGATTTTGTCCACTTCATTATCACGACCGGTCAGGAACATCAGCGCCACGTTTGCCTGCTCGCGCAGCTCGCGCGCCAGCAACAGGCCGTTTTTACCTGGCAGGTTAATATCCATGATCACCAGGTTGACGTCGTTTTCGGTCAATACCTGATGCATTTCAGCGCCGTCGGTTGCCTCATACACGACATAACCTTCTGCCTCAAAAATGCTCTTGAGGGTGTTGCGCGTGACCAGTTCGTCTTCAACGATAAGAATGTGTGGGGTCTGCATGTTTCGCTACCTAAAATTTGCCAACAAATAGAAAACGGGGCGTACGCGGGTATTCAGGCTGGCTAAAAAGCGCGGTGTGTGGCGCTTAACCGTTGTACGAAATTATGTTCTTGATACACCATCTATCAACGTCAACAACAGTGTTAGCTCAGCCAGTCAGAATGAATATTGCCTGCCCCAGGAGAGAATCTTTTGGCGCATATCCTAACCGTATTAACAGCAACCTAACAGCAACAACAACAACCGATAAGCATAAAAACAACGCTTCGTTGACTTATATCAAATGCAATTGTAGCACGTTAACACTTATGTGAAAAACTTCTCTTATAATGCAAGCTTAGCTCACAAAAAATATCAATTTTGCTACATATTCACATTATGTATACGCAAATGATAATTGCCGCAACCTTCCGCTTATTTAATTGATTAAAAACATTTTTCAGCTTTTAATTTTAATTATTGCCGATTCAGGTCGCTTTGCTGGCTGACAGGGGTGTTTATTAGATTTTAACATCGTTAACAAATTATTTTCCGAACATGCGACATTCCGTCTTTAACAACGGCACGTGCTACTATACGGCGCGATTTCTAAACAAAAATGGAATAATCATGCGTTTCCCCCTTATTCTGGTTTCGCCCGCCCGGGCGGAAAATATTGGCGCAGCGGCGCGGGCGATGAAAACCATGGGCTTTAACGAGCTGCGCATCGTCGCCAGCGACGCCTGGCAAGATCCTGCTGCGCGCCGTGTCGCGCACGGCGCGGGCGAGATCCTCGATAATCTGCGCACCTTCGACGCCCTGAGCGACGCGCTGGCCGATATCGACTTCTCCGTCGCCACCACGGCGCGCAGCCGCGCTAAATTTCGCTACTACGCCACGCCGCAGCAGGTCGAAGCGCAGCTGCTGGAGAAGCGTCAGTGGGTGAAAAGCATGGCGCTGGTCTTTGGGCGCGAGGATAGCGGGCTGACCAATGAAGAGCTGGATCAGGTCGATCTGCTGACCGGCATTCCGATGGCGCAGGATTATCCTTCGCTCAACCTCGGTCAGGCGGTCATGGTGTACTGCTATCAGCTCTCCGCGCTTAATCGCGTGGCGCCGCCCGCGGCGCAACAGGCGGACGCGCAGCAGCTGGAGGCGCTGCGCCACCGTTTTGAACGGCTGCTCCAGACGCTTGAGGTGAGCGACGATCGCAAAATGGCCGACTGGATCGATCAGCGTATCGGCATGCTGGAGCAGCGCGACAGCGCTATGCTGCATCGTCTCCTGCATGATGTAGAAAAAAAACTTATAGATAAATCTTCCTGAAAAAGCGCCTTTCACAGCGGCTGATCGCAAAAAGCGCGCAGCAGGCAAACGATTCTGCAGGCATTTTCCGGCCCGGCAGGCAGCAGTGCGCAGCGGCGAAAAAATGGCCGCTGGACAAATTCGTTGACTTGATCGGCGCTTTGCTTTACTTCTGGAAGGCAGACAGACTCTAAAAGACAGACAGAAAAAATCTCAATGCGTAACTCAACCAGCCTGAACATCACCATTATTACAACCACCATTACCACAGGTAACGGTGCGGGCTGACGCATACAGGAAAAACAGAAAAAAGCCCGCACCTCAACAGTGCGGGCTTTTTTTTTCGGCAAAAATTCAGGAGAGCTTTAACATGCGAGTGCTGAAATTCGGTGGGACCTCGGTAGCGAACGCGGAACGTTTTCTTCGCGTCGCTGACATTCTGGAAAGTAATGCGCAGCAGGGACAGGTTGCCACCGTACTCTCTGCACCTGCGAAAATTACCAACCATCTGGTGGCGATGATCGAGAAGACCATCAGCGGCCAGGACGCGTTGCCCAACATCAGCGACGCCGAGCGTATTTTCGACGAGCTGCTGCAGGGGCTGGCGACGCAGCAGCCGGGCTTCGACTATGACGCGCAGAAAACCCGCGTCGACCTGGAGTTCGCTCAGCTGAAACAGGTGCTGCACGGCATCAGCCTGCTGGGGCAGTGTCCCGACAGCGTCAACGCCGCCATTATCTGCCGCGGCGAAAAGCTCTCAATCGCCATTATGGAGGCGCTGCTGCTGGCGCGCGGCCACGGCGTCACGGTGATCGATCCGGTGGAGAAGCTGCTGGCCGTCGGCCACTATCTCGAATCTACCGTCGATATCGCTGAGTCGACGCGCCGCATCGCCGCCAGCCAGATCCCGCCGCAAAATATGATCCTGATGGCCGGCTTTACCGCTGGCAACGAGAAGGGCGAACTGGTGGTGCTGGGGCGCAACGGCTCTGACTACTCCGCCGCGGTGCTGGCCGCCTGTCTGCGCGCCGACTGCTGTGAAATCTGGACCGACGTAGATGGCGTCTACACCTGCGATCCGCGTCAGGTGCCCGACGCGCGCCTGCTGAAGTCGATGTCTTACCAGGAGGCGATGGAGCTCTCCTATTTCGGCGCGAAAGTGCTGCATCCGCGCACCATCGCCCCTATCGCGCAGTTCCAGATTCCGTGCCTGATCAAAAACACCGCCAATCCGCAGGCGCCCGGCACCCTGATCGGGGGCGAAGGAGAGCAGGACGAGAATCCGGTCAAGGGCATCACCAATCTGAATAACATGGCGATGTTCAACGTCTCCGGACCGGGCATGAAGGGCATGGTCGGCATGGCGGCGCGCGTTTTCGCCGCCATGTCGCGCACCGGCATTTCGGTGGTGCTGATTACCCAGTCCTCTTCTGAATACAGCATCAGCTTTTGCGTGCCCCAAAACGAGCAGGCGCGGGCGCGCCGCGTGCTGGAAGAGGAGTTCTATCTGGAGCTGAAAGATGGCCTGCTCGATCCGCTGGGGGTGATGGAACAGCTGGCGGTGATCTCCGTGGTCGGCGACGGGATGCGTACCTTGCGCGGCATCTCCGCTAAATTCTTCTCCGCGCTGGCGCGCGCCAACATTAATATCGTCGCCATCGCGCAGGGCTCGTCAGAGCGCTCAATCTCGGTGGTGGTAAGCAACGACGACGCTACCACCGGCGTACGCGTGGTGCACCAGATGCTGTTCGCCACCGATCAGGTTATCGAAGTCTTTGTGATAGGCGTCGGCGGCGTCGGCGGCGCGCTGCTGGATCAGCTCTATCGCCAGCAGGCGTGGCTGAAACAGAAGCATATCGATCTGCGCGTCTGCGGCATCGCCAACTCGCGCGCGCTGCTGACCAACGTGCACGGCATCGACCTGAGCGACTGGAAAGGCGCGCTGAGCGAAGCTAAAGAGCCGTTTAATCCTGAACGCCTTACACGACTGGTGAAAGAGTATCACTTGCTTAACCCGGTAATCGTCGACTGCACCTCCAGCCAGGCGGTGGCCGATCTCTATGCCGACTTCCTCGGCGACGGTTTCCACGTGGTTACGCCGAACAAAAAGGCCAACACCTCTTCCTGGAACTATTACCAGCAGATGCGCGCCGCCGCCGCGAAATCGCGCCGCAAATTCCTCTACGACACCAACGTCGGCGCGGGACTGCCGGTGATTGAAAACCTGCAAAATCTGTTAAATGCCGGCGACGAGCTGATTAAGTTTTCCGGTATCCTCTCTGGTTCGCTCTCCTTTATTTTCGGCAAGCTGGACGAGGGCGTGTCGCTCTCTGCAGCGACGAAGCTGGCGCGCGAAATGGGCTTTACCGAGCCCGATCCGCGCGACGACCTCTCAGGCATGGATGTGGCGCGTAAGCTGCTGATCCTGGCGCGCGAAGCGGGCCACAAGCTGGAGCTGAGCGATATCGAGATCGAGCCGCTGCTGCCCGCCAGCCTGAACGAAATCGCCGACGTCGAAACCTTTATGCAGCGACTGCCGGAGCTGGACAGCGCCTTCGCCGCGCGCGTCGCCGCAGCGCGTGACGAAGGAAAAGTGTTACGCTTCGTCGGCGCGATTGAAGAGGGCGGCGTCTGCAAAGTGAAGATTGACGCGGTCGACAGCAACGATCCGCTCTATAAAGTGAAAAACGGCGAGAACGCCCTGGCGTTTTACAGCCGTTATTATCAGCCGATCCCGCTGGTGCTGCGCGGATACGGCGCGGGAAATGATGTGACGGCGGCGGGCGTCTTCGCCGATCTGCTGCGCACCCTGTCGTGGAAGTTGGGAGTTTGATGATGGTAAAAATTTACGCACCGGCCTCGATTGGCAACGTCAGCGTCGGCTTTGACGTGCTGGGCGCGGCGGTGTCGCCGGTGGACGGCGTGCTGCTGGGCGACTGCGTCACGGTAGAAGCGGCGCCGCGCTTTTCGTTGCAGAACAGCGGACGCTTTGTCAGCAAGCTGCCGGACGATCCCAAAGAGAATATCGTCTATCAGTGCTGGCAGCGCTTTTGCGAAGCGCTCGGCGAAGAGGTGCCGGTGGCGATGACGCTGGAGAAAAATATGCCGATCGGCTCCGGCCTCGGCTCCAGCGCCTGCTCGGTGGTGGCCGGCCTAATGGCGATGAACGAGTTTTGCGGCAAGCCGCTCAGCGATACTCAGCTGCTGACGCTGATGGGCGAGCTGGAAGGGCGCATTTCCGGCAGCGTGCACTATGACAACGTCGCGCCGTGCTTCCTCGGCGGCATCCAGCTGATGCTGGAAGAGAACGGCATCATCAGCCAGGCGGTGCCGGGCTTCGACGACTGGCTGTGGGTGATGGCCTATCCGGGCATTAAAGTCTCCACTGCCGAAGCGCGCGCCATTCTGCCCGCGCAGTATCGCAAAGAGGATGTGATCAAACACGGCCGTCTGCTGGCGGGCTTTATTCACGCCTGTCATAGCGGTCAGCCGCTGCTGGCCGCTAAACTGATGCAGGATGTGATCGCCGAACCTTACCGCACCAAACTGCTGCCGGGCTTTGCCGAGGCGCGTCAGGCCGCCGTCGACATCGGCGCGCTGGCGTGCGGCATTTCGGGTTCCGGCCCGACGCTTTTCGCCGTTTGCAATCAAATGGAAACGGCGCAGCGGATGGCGGACTGGCTGCGCCAGCACTATCTGCAGAATGATGAAGGCTTCGTCCATATTTGCCGTCTTGATACGGCTGGCGCACGTAAACTGGGATAACGCATGAAACTCTATAACCTTAAGGATCATAACGAGCAGGTGAGCTTTGCGCAGGCGGTAAAACAGGGCCTGGGATCGCAGCAGGGGCTGTTCTTCCCGCTTGAACTGCCGGAATTCGAGCTGACCGACATCGACGCGATGCTGGAGATGGATTTCGTCAGCCGCAGCAGCAAAATTCTTTCTGCCTATATCGGCGACGAAATCGCGCCGCATCAGCTGGCCGAACGCGTTAAAACCGCCTTTGCGTTTCCCGCGCCGGTGGCGAAAGTCAGTGAGGATATCTCCTGTCTGGAGCTGTTCCACGGCCCGACGCTGGCGTTTAAAGATTTCGGCGGCCGTTTTATGGCCCAGATGCTCTCTTACGTCTCAGGGGCGGACGAGCAGATCACTATCCTGACCGCGACCTCCGGCGACACCGGCGCGGCCGTGGCGCACGCCTTTTACGGCATGGAGAACGTTCGCGTCGTTATTCTCTACCCGCAGGGCAAAATCAGCCCGCTGCAGGAGAAGCTGTTCTGCACGCTGGGCGGCAACATTGAAACCATCGCTATCGACGGCGACTTCGACGCCTGTCAGGCGCTGGTGAAGCAGGCGTTCGACGACGAGGAGCTGAAAAAGGCGATCGGCCTGAACTCCGCGAACTCCATCAACATCAGCCGCCTGCTGGCGCAGATCTGCTACTACTTCGAAGCGGTGGCGCAGCTGCCGCAGGAGAAACGCAACCAGCTGGTGGTCTCGGTGCCGAGCGGCAACTTCGGCGATCTTACCGCCGGCCTGCTGGCGAAATCGCTCGGCCTGCCGATCAAGCGCTTTATCGCCGCCACCAACGCCAACGATACCGTGCCGCGCTTCCTGCAGGGCGGCAGCTGGACGCCAAACGCCACGGTCGCCACGCTGTCGAACGCCATGGACGTCAGCCAGCCGAATAACTGGCCGCGCGTAGAAGAGCTGTTCCGTCGTAAAACCTGGCGCCTGACCGATCTCGCCTACGGCGCAGTGAGCGATGAAACCACCGAGGCGTCGATGCGCGAGCTGGCTGATATCGGCTATATCTCTGAGCCCCATGCGGCGATCGCTTATCGTCTGCTGCGCGATCGGCTGCAGGAAGGGGAGTTCGGCCTGTTCCTCGGCACGGCGCACCCGGCGAAATTCAAAGAGAGCGTCGAAGCGATTCTCGGCCAGGCGCTGCCGCTGCCGCAGGCGCTGGCGGATCGCGCCGGCCTGCCGCTGCTGTCGCACGCGATGCAGGCTGATTTCGCGCCGCTGCGCGCCTTTTTACTTAAGGCCTGATGACCGGCGCCTGTAAAGCCTGTAAAAAGGGCGCCAGTCAGGCGCCCTTTTTTTCATTTCTGCTCGTAACGCTTAAACACCAGCTCGCTTTCGCTGCTGCTCGCCTTATCGAAGAAGTAGCCGTCCACATCGAACTGCTTCAGCGCCTCGGGGTCGCGCAGGCGATGCTGAATGACGTAGCGGCTCATCAGGCCGCGCGCTTTTTTAGCGTAAAAGCTGATCACCTTGAACGCGCCGTTCTTTTCATCGAGGAACACCGGTTTCACCAGGCGGCCTTGCAGCTGCTTCGGCTTAATCGCCCGGAAATACTCGTCCGACGCCAGGTTAATCAGCACCTCGTCGCCCTGTTCCTGCAGCGCGGCGTTGATATGCTGCGTCAGCAGATCGCCCCAGAAGCTGTAGAGATCTTTACCTGCCGGGCTGGCCAGCTTAATGCCCATCTCAAGACGATAGGGCTGCATCAGGTCGAGCGGACGCAGCACGCCGTATAGGCCGGAGAGCATGCGCAGATGCTGCTGGGCGAAGTCGAAATCCGCTTCGCTGAAGCTCTCCGCCTGCAGGCCGGTGTAGACGTCGCCTTTAAACGCCAGAATCGCCTGGCGCGCATTCTCCGGCGTAAAGTCGGGCTGCCAGCTGTTGAAGCGTTCGGCATTCAGGTGCGCCAGCTTGTCGCTGATGCCCATAAGCGAAGCGATCTGCGCCGGTGAGAGATCGCGCGCCACCTCAATCAGCTGTTGTGATTTTTCTAACAGGGCAGGCTGGGTATAGCGTTGGGTCGCCAGCGGGCTGCTAAAATCGAGCGTTTTGGCGGGTGAGATCACCATTAACATAGTCGCTTCCTCGGTTATCCTTTGTCGCTACAGGGAAATGTCACTTGTCAGGCCGCCGAGTGTAACAAAAAAGCCGCAGCGACAGGCAAATCGCAGCCATTCGTTCGCGCTATCGTAAACGGCATTTGGCGACCTTGCGCCTCGGTTGCTGCATGATATTATCGCAACAGCCTTTTTCACCCTGACATTACATAAGAGACAACCGACATGACGGACAAACTGACCTCCTTGCGTCAACTCACCACCGTTGTCGCCGACACCGGCGATATCGCAGCCATGAAGCTCTATCAGCCGCAAGACGCCACCACCAACCCTTCTCTGATCCTGAACGCCGCGCAGATCCCTGAATACCGCAAGCTGATCGACGAAGCGATTAGCTGGGCGCGCGAGCAGAACGGCAGCAAAGATGAGCTGATCTCGCTGGTGTCGGACAAACTGGCCGTCAACATTGGTCTGGAAATCCTCAAGCTGATTCCGGGACGCATCTCGACCGAAGTCGACGCGCGTCTCTCCTATGACACCGAAGGCAGCATCGCCAAAGCGCGCAGCCTGATCAAACTCTACAACGACGCGGGCATCAGCAACGACCGTATCCTGATCAAGCTGGCGTCGACCTGGCAGGGCATCCGCGCGGCGGAGCAGCTGGAAAAAGAGGGCATCAACTGTAACCTGACGCTGCTCTTCTCCTTCGCACAGGCGCGCGCCTGCGCTGAAGCGGGCGTGTTCCTGATTTCGCCGTTCGTGGGCCGTATCCTCGACTGGTACAAAAACAACACCGACAAGAAAGAGTACGCGCCGCACGAAGATCCGGGCGTGGTGTCGGTTTCTGAAATCTACAGCTACTACAAGCAGCACGGTTATGAAACCGTGGTGATGGGCGCGAGCTTCCGTAATGTCGGCGAGATCCTGGAACTGGCGGGCTGCGATCGTTTGACCATCTCTCCAGCGCTGCTGAAAGAGCTGGCGGAGAGCGAAGGCACGGTTGAGCGTAAGCTGAGCTACAGCGGTGACGTTAAAGCGCGTCCGGCGAAGATGACCGAATCTGAGTTCCTGTGGCAGCACAACCAGGATCCGATGGCGGTCGCGAAACTGGCGGAAGGTATCCGCAACTTCGCCGTCGACCAGGGCAAGCTTGAGAAAATGATCGCCGATCTGCTGTAATCCCTTGCCGTGGCGGCCTGACCGCCACGGTTTTCTCTTTGCCTCACTTTCTATTATCCTTCCTGCTATTCCTCCTTTGTCTTACCGCTTTGCGGTCAACCCGGGTAATAACATCATGGATACTTTACGCATTGGCCTGATCTCCGTTTCCGATCGCGCCGCGAACGGCATTTATCAGGATCAGGGCATCCCGGCGCTGGAAGCCTGGCTAAGCAGCGCGCTGGCGACCCCTTTTACTACTGAAACCCGGCTGGTGCCGGATGAGCAGCCGTTGATAGAACAGGCGATCTGCGAGCTGGTGGACGAGCGTTTCTGCCATCTGGTGCTGACCACCGGCGGCACCGGTCCGGCGCGCCGCGACGTGACGCCCGACGCTACGCTGGCGGTGGCCGATCGCGAGATGCCCGGCTTCGGCGAACAGATGCGTCAGATTAGCCTGCAGTTTGTGCCTACTGCTATTCTGTCGCGCCAGGTCGGGGTGATCCGCAAACAGTCGCTGGTGCTGAACCTGCCGGGACAGCCGAAGTCGATTAAAGAGACGCTGGAAGGCGTGAAAGAGGCGGACGGCAAGGTGAAAGTGCCGGGAATTTTCGCTGCTGTACCCTATTGTTTACAGTTGCTGGAAGGGCCCTACGTCGAGACGCATCGCGACGTGGTAGCAGCTTTTCGTCCTAAAAGCGCCATAAAGCAGATAAATAACTAAAGATTTATCATTTCAGGCATAGCCTCTGGCAGCGCTGGTGTAGTGAAAGATGGACGGTATAGTAAGCGTAAATTTACAAATCCACCTTTATCTCTGGAACTTTTACGCTTATGGATTCACATGCTGCCCATCGCCTGAAAAGGCAGGATTACAAAACGCTGTCGCTGGCCGCGCTCGGCGGCGCGCTGGAGTTCTACGACTTTATCATTTTCGTCTTTTTCGCCGCGGTTATCGGCGAGCTCTTCTTCCCGCCTGATATCCCTGACTGGCTGCGCCAGCTGCAAACTTTTGCGATTTTCGCCGCCGGCTATCTGGCGCGCCCGCTCGGCGGCCTGATCATGGCGCATTTCGGCGACAAGGTGGGTCGCAAAAAAATGTTCAGCCTGAGCATCCTGCTGATGGCGCTGCCGACGCTGGCGATGGGCGTGCTGCCCACCTACGATACGGCGGGCATCGTCGCGCCGCTGCTGATGCTGCTGCTACGCCTGTTACAGGGCGCGGCGATTGGCGGCGAAGTGCCGGGGGCCTGGGTGTTTGTGGCGGAGCATGTGCCTGAAAAGCGCATCGGTTTCGCCTGCGGCACCCTGACCGCCGGGCTCACGGCAGGGATCCTGCTGGGATCGCTAGTCGCAACCGCCATCAACAGCAGCATGACGCCGCAGACGGTCGCCAGCATCGGCTGGCGCATTCCCTTCTTCCTTGGCGGGGTATTCGGGCTGCTGGCGATGTATCTACGCCGCTGGCTACATGAGACGCCGGTTTTTCAGCAGATGCAGCAGCGCAAAGCGCTGGCCGATACGCTGCCGTTAAAAACCGTGCTGACCCAACACAAAAGCGGCGTGCTGCTCTCTATGCTGCTGACCTGGCTGCTCTCCGCCTGTATCGTGATAGTGATTTTAATGGCGCCTGCGCTGATGCAAAAGCAACACGCTATTAGCGCCGCATTGAGTTTGCAGGCTAACTGTCTGGCGACGGTGATGCTGCTGGCAGGCTGCGTTATCGCTGGCTGGCTGGTGGACTGGATCGGGGCGGCGAAAACCCTGATGGGCGGATCGCTGCTGCTGGCCGTTTGCAGCTGGCACTTTTTCGCCAGCCAGACGCCGGACGCTGACGGACTCTTCTTTAATTACGGGCTGGCGGGGCTAAGCGTCGGCGTAGTCGGCGTAGTGCCCTCTTTGATGGTGCGCGCCTTTCCGGCGGCGGTGCGCTTTACCGGCATCTCTTTCTCCTACAATGTCGCCTACGCCATTTTCGGCGGGCTAACGCCCATCTTCGTGACGCTGATCCTGCGCCTGACGCCGCTGGCGCCTGCCTGGTACGTGCTGGCGCTGGCGCTGGTCGGATTGCTGATCGGGGTGTGGCTTTATAGTGTCGAACGGCAGGGTGCGCTGGCGAGTGACACGCGCCTGTAGCCAGGCGCGTCAGGAGGGATTAGTCGACCGCAGCCGCTTTCGGCGTAGCCGCAGCGCGCTTCATCAGCGGCGCGGTAAGCAGGTAAACAAGGCAGGCGACGATAATCGAGTTAAAAACCGGCACCCCTTGCTCAACCAGCAGTCCGGTGGCGCTGCCTGCCACGCTGGCGATCAGCGCAGGCCAGCCGATAAGCCGAGACGTCGCCGGCAGCGTGTTGCTGCCGCGGCTTTGCGCCAGCGTCTGGCGATCGGTCTTCAGCAGATAGTAATCCACAATCATCACGCCCAGCACCGGCGGGAAGATCACGCCCAGCAACTCCAGAAAATCGACGAAGCGATCCAGAATGCCCAGCACCGAGCAGAGCGTGCCGAGAAAACCCAGCAGCAGGGTGATGACGCTGTAGCGCGGCTTAAAGCCGGTCAGCCCTTCCGTGGCGTTGGCGATGCCTAGCGCGGAGGAGTATAGGTTGAGGTCGTTGATGCGTAGGGTCGAAAAAACCACCGCGAACAGCCCCAGCGTGCTGGTCGTCTGGGTAATGATGGCGATGATGTCAGACGTATGCAGCTCTTTCGCAATCAAAATGGCCAGTCCGTTAACGCCATACTCGCCTGCCAGAATGGTCAGCATCGTAATGGCGAAAACGTCTTTGCCGCTGCGTGAGAAGCGCGTCAGATCCGGCGTCATCAGGCTGGCGAGAATGGCGCCGCCGATCACCATGGTAATGGCGGCGCTCACGGTAATGGCCTCTGTGGTCGCAACCGGCGGAATAGTGCTGCCCGTCTGCCCGTGAAACGCGTGCCAGAAGATCCAGCCGACCAGCGCGATAAACAGCGGAACCGCCACGCGCGCGGTAAAGCGCAGCGCCTTAAAGCCAAAAGCCACCAGCAACGTCAGCACCGCGCCCGATAAGGAGGCGGACTGCGCGAAGCTCAGCTTGCCGTCCAAAGCGTAGCTCAGCGACCGGGCGAAAACTGCATTCTGAATGCCAAACCAGCCCAGCAGGCTGACGGCGACCAGCAGGCCGATCAGAACCGAACCGTGGCGGCCGAAGCCGCACCAGCGCGCCAGCAGGCTGCCCGACAGACCTTCGCGCATCCCGGCGTAGCCGAGCGCGAAAGTCAGCAAGCCAAACAGCAGGCTCGCCAGGGTAATGGCGGTAAAGGCTTCGCCGAGCGTCATGCTGTTGCCGAGCACGGCGCCGAGCATAAACTGATCGAGCGCGGTCAGCATGCCCATATGCACGATAGCGACGCTAAGCAGCGAGAGCCTTTCGCCCGCAGGCACCCGGCTCAACGGGTAGTCATCAAATTTACTCACAACAGGTATTCCTTGCCGGTTTAAATAAAAGAGACGCCTTTGCTGAGCAGCTTCTCTGGCAGATAGTTCTCCAGCGACTCAGCACGGCAGTACTGCTCGAACTGCTGCAGCGAATGCACGCCCGCTTTTTGATAGAGGGAGGCGATGCGATTGCCGATGGTTTTCACGCTAAGGTTGTAAATCCGCGCGATCTCTTTGGCGCTGAATCGCCTGAGCAGCAGAAAAATCACGTCCAGTTCGGCGGGCGTAAACAGAGGGTGTTCAAGCTGAGTGTTCAGCACTGAGCTCTTTTGCGGATGAATAAAAGTCAGCGCGGTAATATTTTCTACCGGACGCGCGTTCCAGATACAGCCCAGGAAAACGTTACGGCTATCAAAGACCGGATATTTTTCGCTGATAAAAGGGGTGAGATAGTTTTTCCCATACCAGTAATGCGTTTCTATAACGGCAACGCACGCTTTCAGCGTCCTGGTTTTTTCGTCGTGCTCGCAAAACTCATCGGCGCAATCGCTCCAGAACGTGGGAAACTCATTATCTTTTTTACCCTCTAAAGAATAGTTTTTAGGCGTAGCGGTATATAAGCGCGCCGCGCTATTCATATAGAGATGTTGTGATGCCGCGTCTTTAAAACCCCATGGCGTAGGTAATAGATCCATGGTGGTAGCAAAGGCGGCAAGAAAATCGTCGATACTGCGATATGGGCTGCCCATAGCGCCTCGCTGATTAGATGCGGATTATAATCTTTTTGCCAGATAATAACGGGCAAAGCGCTGCGCGTAGCCATCCTGTTCGCCGTAGACGCGATAACCAAGCTTCTCGTAGAAGCCGCGCGCCTGAAAGCTTAAGGTATCCACCACCGCCATATGGCAGCCGCGACGGCGCGCTTCCTCTTCGGCTTTCTGCATCAGCGCGCGTCCGGTGCCGTGCTTGCGATGCGCCTCGTCAATCCATAAATAGTGAATATCCAGCGTGCCGAACCAGGTGTGCGCCAGCAGCCCGCCCTGAATATGCTGTTCATCGTCATACAATATAACGTTGAGCGGTTGCATATTAACGTCAGCGAAGCGGCTATTGTGCTGCCAGAGCTGTTGAATAATATATTCTTCAGTCTGACGATCCTCAATATGGCCTATCTTTATTTCCATATAATAATGTCCATAGGATAAAAACTTGAAAAGAGCTGAGGGGATGTAAAATTCTCGGAATTTCCATTATTACCATGAGCTTCGGTCGGACGCAAGAGATAATATACCCCCTGTGATTTAAGCCCCTTAATATTATGATAGGGCCAGTTATTTGATGACTATGGCAACGCGATTCTTCGCCGACATCAGGGAAAAGTGAAAACAAGTTAGTTTTGCAATAATAACGATAATATATTTCTTCGGCTTCTTCGCTGGGCCGAACGCTTCACACCGCACTGAATCAACATGCCGTTCAACAGGCCGCGCTTTGCGCGGCTTTTTTCTTTGCGCAGCCAAAAGCGCGAAGCGCGAACGGCGCAGCCAGGCCAGTGGCGAAAAAAAATTTTCTTTTAACCCTTGATGCGCTTCGAAGCGGCCCCATTTAGTTGTCATCGAGCGTTGTGAGCCCGGGAAAAAAAGCGAGTAATGGCGGTTGAAAGCCAACAAAGCGCCCGCATTAAGGGTTCACAACCCAAATTGACAAAGAATTTAAGTGGGAGACGTTTAGATGGGTAAGATTATTGGTATTGACCTGGGTACAACCAACTCTTGTGTTGCGATCATGGACGGCGGTAAAGCGCGCGTGCTGGAGAATGCCGAAGGCGATCGCACCACGCCCTCAATTATTGCTTATACGCAGGATGGCGAAACTCTGGTGGGCCAGCCGGCTAAACGTCAGGCGGTGACCAACCCGCAGAATACGCTGTTCGCTATCAAGCGTCTGATCGGCCGTCGCTTCCAGGACGAAGAAGTGCAGCGTGATATTAAAATCATGCCGTACAAAATCACCTCTTCCGACAACGGCGACGCCTGGCTGGAAGTAAAAGGTCAGAAAATGGCGCCGCCGCAGATCTCTGCGGAAGTGCTGAAAAAAATGAAAAAGACCGCTGAAGACTACCTCGGCGAACCGGTGACCGAAGCCGTTATCACCGTTCCGGCCTACTTTAACGATGCGCAGCGTCAGGCGACCAAAGACGCCGGCCGTATCGCAGGTCTGGAAGTAAAACGCATTATCAACGAACCGACTGCCGCCGCGCTGGCGTACGGTCTGGATAAAGGCCAGGGCAACCGCACCATCGCGGTTTACGACCTGGGCGGCGGTACCTTCGATATCTCTATTATCGAAATCGACGAAGTCGACGGTGAAAAAACCTTTGAAGTTCTGGCTACCAACGGTGACACCCACCTGGGCGGCGAAGACTTCGACAGCCGTCTGATCAACTATCTGGTTGCCGAATTCAAGAAAGATCAGGGCATCGATCTGCACAACGATCCGCTGGCGATGCAGCGTCTGAAAGAAGCGGCAGAGAAAGCGAAAATCGAGCTCTCTTCCGCGCAGCAGACCGACGTTAACCTGCCGTACATCACGGCGGACGCAACCGGTCCGAAACACCTGAACATCAAAGTGACCCGCGCGAAGCTGGAGTCGCTGGTAGAAGATCTGGTCAGCCGCTCTATCGAGCCGCTGAAAGTCGCGCTGCAGGATGCGGGACTCTCTGTCTCTGACATCAATGACGTGATCCTGGTCGGTGGTCAGACGCGTATGCCGATGGTGCAGTCCAAAGTGGCTGAGTTCTTCGGTAAAGAGCCGCGTAAAGACGTTAACCCGGACGAAGCGGTCGCCGTCGGCGCTGCGGTACAGGGCGGCGTGCTGGCAGGGGACGTAAAAGACGTGCTGCTGCTGGACGTGACTCCGCTGTCGCTGGGTATCGAAACTATGGGTGGCGTGATGACCTCGCTGATCAGCAAGAACACCACGATCCCGACCAAGCACAGCCAGGTGTTCTCAACCGCTGAAGACAACCAGTCTGCCGTGACCATTCACGTGCTGCAGGGCGAGCGTAAGCGTTCAAGCGATAACAAATCGCTGGGTCAGTTCAATCTGGACGGCATTCAGCCGGCACCGCGCGGCATGCCGCAGATTGAAGTCACCTTCGATATCGATGCGGACGGCATCCTGCACGTTTCAGCGAAGGACAAGAACAGCGGCAAAGAGCAGAAGATCACCATCAAAGCCTCTTCCGGTCTGAACGAGGACGAAATCGAAAAAATGGTTCGCGATGCAGAAGCGAACGCTGAATCGGATCGTAAGTTCGAAGAGCTGGTGCAGACGCGCAACCAGGGCGACCAGATTGCGCACAGCACCCGTAAGCAGCTGGAAGAAGCGGGCGATAAGCTCTCCGCCGACGACAAAGCGCCAATCGAGTCCGCGCTGAGCGAGCTGGAAACCGCGCTGAAAGGCGAAGACAAAGAGGCGATCGACGCTAAAATGCAGGCGCTGATGCAGGTCTCCAGCAAACTGATGGAGGCGGCGCAGCAGCAGCAGGCAGGCGGCGCGGATGCAGCCGACGCTTCTGCGAAGAAAGACGACGACGTGGTCGACGCTGAATTCGAAGAAGTGAAAGACAACAAAAAATAATTGCCCCTGACCGGGCGCGACGGTTGGCCTGACAGCCGTTGAAACCAGCACGGGCGTAGGAGATCTCTCCACGCCCGTGCGAGCATGTTAAGGGCTAAAAATGGCGAAGAGTGACTACTACGAGATTTTAGGCGTCTCCAAATCCGCAGACGAACGTGAAATTAAAAAGGCGTATAAACGCCTGGCGATGAAGTTTCACCCCGACCGTAATCCGGGTGACAAAGAAGCGGAAGCCAAATTCAAAGAGGCTAAGGAAGCCTACGAAATCCTGACCGACGCGCAGAAGCGTGCGGCATACGATCAGTACGGTCATGCGGCCTTTGAACAGGGCGGCATGGGCGGCGGTGGATTCGGCGGCGGCTTTGGCGGCGGCGGCGCGGACTTCAGCGATATCTTTGGCGACGTCTTCGGCGACATTTTTGGCGGCGGTCGTCGTCAACGCGCAGCGCGCGGCGCCGATTTACGCTACAACATGGAGCTGACGCTGGAAGAAGCGGTGCGCGGCGTGACCAAAGAGATCCGCATCCCGACGCTGCAGGAGTGCGACGTCTGCCACGGCAGCGGCGCGAAGGCGGGCTCTCAGCCGCAAACCTGTCCGACCTGCCACGGCGCAGGCCAGGTGCAGATGCGTCAGGGCTTCTTTACCGTGCAGCAGGCCTGTCCGACCTGTCACGGTCGCGGCTCGGTGATTAAAGATCCGTGCATCGCCTGTCATGGTCACGGACGCGTTGAGAAATCGAAAACCCTGTCGGTGAAAATTCCCGCAGGCGTCGATACCGGCGACCGCATTCGTCTTAGCGGCGAAGGCGAAGCTGGCGAGCAGGGCGCGCCGGCTGGCGATCTCTACGTTCAGGTATCGGTGAAAAAGCACCCGATCTTCGAGCGCGAAGATAACAACCTCTACTGCGAAGTGCCGATCAACTTTGCTATGGCGGCGCTGGGCGGCGAGATCGAAGTGCCGACGCTGGATGGACGCGTGAAGCTGAAAGTTCCGGCGGAAACCCAGACCGGCAAGCTGTTCCGCATGCGCGGCAAAGGCGTGAAATCGGTGCGCGGCGGCGCGGTCGGCGATCTGCTGTGCCGCGTTGTGGTGGAAACCCCGGTCAGTCTGAACGAGAAGCAGAAAAAGCTGCTGCGCGATCTGGAGGAGAGCTTCGGCGGTCCGACCGGCGAGAATAACAGCCCGCGTTCGAAAAGCTTTTTCGACGGCGTGAAGAAGTTCTTTGACGATTTAACTCGCTAATCCGTATCCGGTAAGCATAAAGCCAGCGCTCAGTCGCTGGCTTTTTTTTATGCTTTTTTCACCACATAGAGCTTAAAGTTCCGTAAATATGCCTTTTAAAACCGAACAACGGTTTGCTAACCGTTATAATAGCCGCTGCTCTGGAATAGCACCGGTAATGACTCGGGAGATAGTGTGAATATTAAACTTAAAAAATGGCTACAGAATGACGCCACCAGCGGCATCGTGCTTATTCTGGCGGCTGCGCTGGCGATGTTCCTGGCGAATAACGGCGGGACGCAGCAGGCCTATCAACATCTGCTGGCTATCCCGGTCGAGTTTCGCTTCGGCTCGCTTGATATCAGCAAGAACCTGCTGCTGTGGATCAACGACGCGCTGATGGCGCTCTTCTTTTTGCTGGTGGGTTTAGAGGTCAAGCGCGAGATGGTGATGGGCGCGCTGGCGAAGCGCGAGCAGGCGGTTTTCCCGCTGATTGCCGCGCTGGGCGGCATGCTGATGCCGGGGCTGCTGTTTCTGGCCTTTAACGGTGCCGATGCGGCTACGCGCAGCGGCTGGGCCATTCCTACCGCCACCGATATCGCCTTCGCGCTGGGCATCCTCGCGCTGCTGGGCAGCCGCGTGCCGCCAGCGCTGAAAATCTTCCTGATGGCGCTGGCGATTATCGACGACCTCGGCGCGATTGTGATTATCGCGCTCTTCTATACCAGCGACCTCTCGATGACGGCGCTGGGCGTCGCCGCAATGGCAATTGTAGCGCTGGCGGCGATGAACCTGCTGAATGTGCGTAACACCGGGCTCTATCTGCTGGTCGGCATGGTGCTCTGGACCGCGGTGCTGAAATCGGGCGTGCACGCGACGCTGGCGGGCGTGGTGGTGGGCTTCCTGATCCCGCTGAAAAAGCAGGAGGGGCATTCTCCGGCGATTCATCTTGAGCATGCGCTGCATCCCTGGATACGCTGGCTAGTCCTGCCGCTGTTCGCCTTCGCCAACGCGGGCGTATCGCTGGACGGCATTCACGCAGGGGATATCTTCTCGCTGCTGCCGCTGGGAATAGTGGCGGGGCTGCTGTTTGGCAAGCCGCTCGGCATTACGCTTTTCTGCTGGCTGGCGGTGAAGTTCAGGCTGGCGTCGCTGCCGCAAAATACTCGCCTGGCGGATATCGCCGCGGTCGGGGTGCTGTGCGGCATCGGCTTTACCATGTCGATTTTCATCGCCTCGCTGGCTTACGGCGAGAGTAATCCGCAGCTGATCACGCTGGCGAAACTGGGCATACTGCTGGGGTCGATTCTGTCTGCGGTGGCGGGCTACGTAATTCTGGGACGGCGTCTGAGGCACCGGACGGAGACCTGACTGTAGCGTTCCCGGCAAGCATCGAGGTCAGATGCTTGCCGGAAGCGAACGTTTAATCAAGGCGAAAAAAAACCGGCTTAGCGCCGGTTCTTTTTACAAAGCGATGAACAAAGGCTTACGCCATTTTGTTGATCTGAGCAGTCAGGTTAGCTTTATGACGTGCAGCTTTGTTTTTGTGGATCAGACCTTTAGCAGCCTGACGGTCCACGATCGGTTGCATTTCGTTAAATGCGTTCTGCGCAGCAGCTTTGTCGCCAGCTGCGATCGCCGCGTATACTTTCTTAACGAAAGTACGCATCATAGAACGACGGCTCGCGTTATGCTTGCGACGTTTTTCAGATGTTACGGCGCGTTTCTTAGCTGATTTGATATTAGCCAAGGTCCAACTCCCAAATGTGTTCTATATGGACAAATCAAAGGCCGAGGACTATGCCTTTTGAGCCTTCTTTTGTCAATGGATTTGTGCAAATAAGCGTCGTTTTACAAACCACGCCCGGTTACGTAATTGATGGCGCAAGATTCTACCAGCTTCCCCTCGTTGAATACAGCCTTTCCCAACAAAATTCTCGGATAAACGGGCGGCATGCGGTGGGCCCCGATAAATGGCGCCTTCTGCGCAGGAAAGGTGTGGCTACGGGTTAACCTTAGCCGGTTTCAAGGGTATAATCCGCCGATTTCCACCGGTTTGAGTCAGCCATGAAGTTTATCCGCGGTATTCATAATCTAAACGAGCAGCATCGCGGCTGCGTCCTGACCATTGGTAACTTCGACGGCGTGCATCGCGGCCATCAGGCGCTGATGGCGCGCCTGTGTGAAGAGGGACGAAAACGCCAGCTTCCGGTGATGGTGATGCTGTTCGAGCCGCAGCCGCTTGAGCTGTTTGCCGGAGACAAAGCGCCTGCGCGCCTGACGCGCCTGCGGGAGAAGCTGAAGTTCCTGGCGGAGGCGGGCGTCGATCGCGTGCTCTGCGTGCGCTTTGACCGCCGCTTCGCCGCGCAGTCGGCGCAGTGTTTCATCACCGATCTGCTGGTGGATAAGCTAGGCGTCAAGTACCTGGCGGTGGGGGATGATTTCCGCTTTGGCGCTGGTCGTCAGGGCGATTTCCTGTTATTACAGAAGGCGGGTGCCGAGTACGGCTTTGACGTCGTCAGCACCGAAACCTTCTGCGACGGCGGCAAGCGCATCAGCAGCACCGCCGTGCGTCAGGCGCTGGCCGATGACGACTTAGCGCTGGCGCAAACGCTGCTGGGCCATCCTTTCAGTATCTCTGGCCGCGTCGTGCACGGCGATGCACTGGGACGCACCATCGGTTTTCCTACCGCGAATCTCCCTTTACGCCGCATCGTCTCGCCGGTGAAAGGCGTGTATGCGGTGGAAGTGCTCGGCCTGGGCGCGCCCGTTCCCGGCGTCGCCAATATCGGCACGCGACCGACGGTAAAAGGATTGCGCCAGCAGCTTGAAGTTCACCTGCTTGACATCAATATCAATCTGTATGGAAAGCACATTGATGTGGTGCTGAAGCATAAGATACGTAACGAGCAGCGCTTTGCCTCACTGGAGGCGTTGAAAGAACAAATTGCGAAAGATGTGGTAACCGCCCGGCGCTTCTTTGGGCTTTAACCCCGCAAAATACGGAAACGAGAATCTGATGAGTGACTATAAATCTACCCTGAATTTGCCCGAAACGGGGTTCCCGATGCGTGGCGATCTTGCCAAACGCGAGCCGGGAATGCTGCAGCGCTGGTATGATGACAACCTGTACGGCATCATCCGCGAAGCCAAAAAAGGGAAAAAAACCTTTATCCTGCATGACGGCCCTCCCTATGCCAACGGCAGCATCCATATTGGTCACTCAGTTAACAAGATTCTGAAAGACATTATCGTTAAGTCGAAAGGCATGGCGGGCTTCGATTCGCCTTATGTGCCGGGCTGGGACTGTCACGGTCTGCCGATCGAGCATAAGGTCGAGCAGATGATCGGCAAGCCGGGCGAGAAGGTCACGCCGGCGGAATTCCGCGAGGCGTGCCGCAAATACGCCGCCGAGCAGGTGGAAGGGCAGAAGGCGGACTTTATTCGTCTCGGCGTGCTGGGCGACTGGGATCGTCCCTACCTGACGATGAACTTCCAGACCGAAGCCAATATCATCCGCGCGCTGGGTAAAATCATCGGCAACGGTCATCTGCACAAAGGCGCGAAGCCGGTGCACTGGTGTCTGGACTGCCGCTCGGCGCTGGCGGAAGCGGAAGTCGAATACTATGACAAAACTTCGCCGTCTATCGACGTCATGTTCAACGCGGTAGACCGCGATGCGGTGCGCGCGCAGTTCGGCGACGCGCCGGTCAACGGCCCGATTTCGCTGGTGATCTGGACCACAACGCCATGGACCATGCCGGCCAACCGCGCTATCTCGCTGCATCCGGAATTCGATTATCAGCTGGTGCAGATCGACGGTCGCGCCCTGATCCTCGCTAAAGAGCTGGCTGAGAGCGTGCTGAAGCGCGCTGGCGTCGCCGAGTGGACCGTGCTGGGCGAATGCAAAGGCGCGGCGCTGGAGCGTCTGACCTTCCAGCATCCTTTCCTGGTGAACATTCAGTCGCCGGTGGTGCTGGGTGAGCACGTTACGCTCGAAGCCGGTACCGGTGCCGTGCACACCGCGCCGGGCCACGGCCCGGACGACTATGTCATCGGCCAGAAATATGGCATCGAAGTGGCGAACCCGGTGGGACCGGACGGCACCTACCTGCCAGGCACCTATCCGACCCTCGACGGCCTGAACGTCTTCAAAGCCAACGACGTCATCGTCGAGCTGCTGAAAGAGAAGGGCGCGCTGCTGCATGTGGAAAAACTGCTGCACAGCTACCCGCACTGCTGGCGTCACAAAACGCCGATCATCTTCCGCGCCACGCCGCAGTGGTTCATCAGCATGGATCAGAAAGGTCTGCGCGCGCAGTCGCTGAAAGAGATCAAAGGCGTGCAGTGGATCCCGGACTGGGGCCAGGCGCGTATCGAAGCGATGGTGGCCAATCGCCCGGACTGGTGCATCTCTCGCCAGCGCACCTGGGGCGTGCCGATGGCGCTGTTCGTGCATAAAGAGACCGAGCAGCTGCATCCCGATACGCTGGCGCTGATGGAGAAAGTCGCGCAGCGCGTCGAGCAGGACGGCATTCAGGCCTGGTGGGATCTCGATCCGCGCGAGCTGATGGGCGACGACGCCGACAGCTATGTGAAGGTGCCGGATACGCTCGACGTCTGGTTCGACTCCGGCTCCACCAGCTATGCGGTGGTCGACGCGCGTCCGGAGTTCGGCGGCCACTCTGCCGATATGTATCTGGAAGGCTCCGACCAGCATCGCGGCTGGTTTATGTCTTCGCTGATGATCTCTACCGCGATGAAGGGCAAAGCGCCTTATCGCCAGGTGCTGACCCACGGCTTTACCGTGGATGGTCAGGGCCGCAAGATGTCCAAGTCGATCGGCAACACCGTTTCGCCGCAGGACGTAATGAACAAACTTGGCGCGGATATACTGCGTCTGTGGGTCGCCTCCACCGACTACTCCGGCGAGATGGCGGTTTCCGACGAGATCCTCAAACGCTCTGCCGACGCCTATCGTCGTATCCGCAACACCGCGCGCTTCTTGCTGGCGAACCTTAACGGCTTCAACCCGGAAACCGATAGGGTGGCGCCGGAAGAGATGGTGGTGGTGGATCGCTGGGCGGTCGGCCGCGCGCAGGCGGCGCAGGCGGATATCGTCGCGTCGTACGACAACTACGATTTCCATGAGGTTATCCAGCGCCTGATGCAGTTCTGCTCGGTGGAGATGGGCTCGTTCTATCTGGATATCATCAAGGATCGCCAGTACACCGCGAAGGGCGACAGCCTGGCGCGTCGCAGCTGCCAGACCGCGCTGTGGCATATCGCCGAGGCGCTGGTGCGCTGGATGGCGCCGATCATGTCCTTTACCGCCGACGAAATCTGGGGCTATCTGCCGGGCAAACGCGCGCAGTACGTCTTTACCGAAGAGTGGTATGACGGCCTGTTCGGCCTGTCGCAGGACGAGGCGCTGAACGACGCCTACTGGGCGGAGCTGCTGAAGGTGCGCGGCGAAGTCAACAAGGCTATCGAACAGGCGCGCAGCGACAAGCGCATCGGCGGCGCGCTGGAAGCGACCGTGACGCTCTATGCCGATGCGGCGCTGGCGGAGAAGCTGCAGGCGCTGGGCGACGAGCTGCGCTTTGTGCTGCTGACCTCAGGCGCGACGGTGGCGGATTACGCGCTGGCGAGCGAAGAGGCGCAGCAGAGCGAGCTGGTAAAAGGTCTGAAAATCGCGCTGCATAAAGCGGAAGGCGAGAAATGCCCGCGCTGCTGGCACTACACTACGGACGTCGGCCAGAACGCGGAGCATCTTGCCGTGTGCGGACGCTGTTACACCAACCTGGCCGGCAACGGCGAAGAGCGTAAATTTGCCTGATGCGTAAACCTATTCTCTCAACCGGCTTACGCTGGGTATGGCTGGTGCTGGCGGTGATCCTGGTCGATTTCGTCAGCAAACAGTGGGTGATGAACAACATGATGCTGCATGAAACGCAGCCGCTGATGCCGTTCCTCAACCTGTTCTACGCGCACAACTACGGCGCGGCGTTCAGCTTCCTGGCGGATAAAGGCGGCTGGCAGCGCTGGTTCTTCGCCGGCATCGCCATCGCTATTGTGGTGGCGCTGCTGGTGATGATGTACCGCAGCCGCGCCAGCCAGAAAATCGTTAATATCGCCTACGCGCTGATTATCGGCGGCGCGGCGGGCAACCTGTTCGATCGTGCTTATCACGGATTCGTCGTCGACTTTATCGACTTCTATATCGGTGACTGGCACTTCGCCACCTTTAATATCGCTGACTGCGGCATCTGTATCGGCGCCGCGTTAGTGGTGCTGGAGGGCTTTCTCAGCCCCTCCGGCAAACAGGCAAAACAAGGGTAAGACATGACAGTCTCTGTAGAGCGCGACAGCGCGGTGCTGCTGCATTTCACGCTGAAGCTTGAGGATGGCTCCGTCGCGGAGTCGACCTCCGCGTCCGGCAAACCGGCGCTGTTCCGCCTGGGCGACGGCAGCCTTTCCGCCGCGCTGGAGCAGGAGCTGCTGGGACTGAAGGCGGGCGACAAGCACGCCTTTACGCTCGAGCCGGAAGCGGCGTTCGGCGCCGTCAGCCCGGATCTGATCCAGTACTTCTCGCGCCGCGACTTTATTAATGCGGGCGAGCCGGAAATCGGCGCCATTATGCTCTTTACCGGCATGGGCGGCAGCGAAATGCCCGGCGTGATCCGCGAAATCTCCGGGGATTCCATCACCGTGGATTTCAACCATCCGCTGGCCGGTCATCAGGTTCACTTCGATATCGACGTGCTGGAAGTCAATCCGGCACTGGAGGCAAACGATGCAAATCCTGCTGGCTAACCCGCGCGGCTTTTGCGCCGGCGTCGATCGCGCCATCAGCATTGTCGAGCGTGCGCTGGAGATGTACGGCGCGCCGATCTATGTGCGTCATGAAGTGGTGCACAACCGCTATGTGGTGAACAGCCTGCGTGAACGCGGCGCGATCTTTATCGAAGAGATCAGCGAAGTGCCGGACAACGCCATTTTGATTTTCTCGGCGCACGGCGTATCGCAGGCGGTACGCGCCGAAGCGAAAGCGCGCAGCCTGACGATGCTGTTCGACGCCACCTGTCCGCTGGTCACCAAGGTGCATATGGAGGTGGCGCGCGCCAGCCGCAAAGGGGTGGAAGCGATCCTGATCGGCCATGCCGGGCATCCGGAAGTCGAAGGCACCATGGGCCAGTACAGCAACCCGAACGGCGGCATGTATCTGGTGGAGTCGCCGGAAGATGTCTTTAAGCTGCAGGTAAAGGATGAGAGCAATCTCTGCTTTATGACGCAGACAACGCTGTCGGTCGACGATACCTCTGACGTGATCGATGCGCTGCGCGCGCGCTTTCCGGCCATTATCGGCCCGCGTAAAGACGATATCTGTTATGCCACCACCAACCGGCAGGAAGCGGTGCGCGTGCTGGCGCGCGATGCGGAAGTGGTGCTGGTGGTCGGCTCGAAGAACTCTTCAAACTCCAATCGTCTGGCGGAGCTGGCGCAGCGCGCCGGCAAGCTGGCGAAACTGATCGACTCCGCGGACGACATCCAGGAAGAGTGGGTCAAAGGCATTTCGTGCATTGGCGTAACCGCTGGCGCATCGGCGCCCGACATCCTTGTGCAGCAGGTGATCCAGCGCCTGCGCGAAATGGGCGGCGAAGCGGCCATCGAGCTGATCGGCCGCGAAGAGAACATTGTTTTTGAAGTGCCGAAAGAGCTGCGCGTCGAAGTGCGCAACGTGCAGTAATACTGCACCCTCAGCTTGCTGAAAGGTCGACGACAGTCGGCCTTTTTTATGGGCGAAAGCGTTGAGTTCCAGCCAGCGGAATTGCTTTTACTGATAATCGGTAAGCGCTACCCTGAAATTCTAATTATCCCGGTTTAGTAGTGGCGCGTCTGTTAACTGACCGTTAACCTGATTGCGCTTTGCATGCATAGTTTTGTATCAGGAATGAATAAATATGAGTAATTACCGCATTGCCATCGTAGGCGCGTCAGGCCGCATGGGACGCAATCTGATTGAGGCGACGCAGCAGGCGGAGGGCGTCGAGCTGGGCGCCGCGCTGGTGCGTCCCGGATCTTCGCTGACTGGCAGCGACGCCGGCGAACTGGCGGGGCTGGGAAAAAACGGCGTTATTATCGCCGACGATTTACGCAGCGTGATGGATGACTTTGACGTGCTGGTGGATTTCACCCGCCCTGAAGGCACGCTGCACTATCTGGCGCTGTGCCGCGAATACAACAAGGCGATGGTGATCGGCACCACCGGCTTTGACGACGCGGGCAAAGCGGCGATTCAGGCCGCCGCCGCCGATATCGGCATCGTTTTCGCCGCCAATTTTAGCGTCGGCGTGAATCTGGTGCTTAAGCTGCTGGAGAAAGCGGCGAAGGTGATGGGCGACTACGCCGATATCGAAATTATTGAAGCGCACCATCGTCATAAGGTTGACGCGCCTTCCGGTACGGCGCTGGCGATGGGTGAAGCGATTGCCGACGCCATGAGCTGGGATTTAAAGGAGCATGCCGTCTACGCGCGCGAAGGCCATACTGGCGAGCGCAAGCCGCAGACCATCGGTTTTGCCACGGTGCGCGCGGGCGACATCGTCGGCGAGCATACGGCGATGTTTGCGGATATCGGCGAGCGCGTCGAGATTACCCACAAGGCTTCAAGCCGCATGACTTTCGCAAATGGCGCTGTTAAGGCGGCGTTGTGGTTAAAAGAGAAGAAATTTGGCCTCTACGATATGCGGGACGTGCTGGATTTATCGCTGATGTGAGTGTTGTGAACCATCGTGATGTGGTTATTTCAATCGGTAAGAGATTGATTGAGCAGGGCGATAATGTTATCGCCCTTTATTTTTCATAAGAAAAGCTAGTTATGCGAGTTTTTTTAGTTAAGATTCTCAAAATGCCGTGTTTTCTCGGTTGTGAAGGTTAAAAAAAGAGCTTTTTTGACCATTTGGTCAAAAATAGTGATCTCTCAGGCCCGCTTTTATCTTATTTCACTCAGGCAACCGTTTAATCCCACCGTTAATATCGCTTTTTTGCGACTTATTCCTGGTTTTACCCTTCAGTGACTCGAAAACCACTAAAAAAATACGCTTCAGGGTAGACAAGCCTGAGTGCGATCATTAGAATGCGCGCAATTTGCCAAAAATCGACCACTCAGGCGGTTTTTGCCTTGATTCAGGGCCAAATTTTGAATTAATATGCAAATATTGTGACTGTTTATTCCCTGGAGGATGTTTTGATTAAGTCAGCGCTCTTGGTTCTGGAAGACGGAACCCAATTCCACGGTCGGGCCATAGGGGCAACGGGATCGGCAGTGGGGGAGGTCGTTTTCAATACGTCAATGACCGGTTATCAAGAAATACTCACTGATCCCTCCTATTCCCGCCAGATCGTCACCCTCACTTATCCCCATATCGGCAATGTCGGCGTCAACGCTGCTGACGCAGAATCCACGCAAATTCACGCGCAAGGCCTGGTCATTCGCGACCTGCCGCTGATTGTCAGCAACTTCCGCAGCGAAGAGAGCCTGTCAGCCTACCTGCAGCGCAATAACGTGGTGGGCATCGCCGATATCGACACCCGTAAGCTGACGCGCCTGCTGCGTGAAAAAGGAGCGCAAAACGGCTGCATCATCGCGGGTGACAACCCCGACGCGGCGCTGGCGCTGCAGAAAGCGCAGGCGTTCCCGGGGCTGAAAGGAATGGATCTGGCGAAAGAAGTCACAACGGCAGAGACCTATAGCTGGCAGCAGGGCTCCTGGACGCTGAACGAGGGCCTGCCGCAGGCGAAGAGCGCGGAAGCGCTGCCGTATCACGTCGTGGCCTACGATTACGGCGTGAAATTCAATATCTTCCGCATGCTGGTGGATCGCGGCTGTCGCCTGACGGTGGTGCCGGCGCAGACGCCCGCGGAAGAGGTGCTGAAGCTTAACCCAGACGGAATTTTCCTCTCTAACGGACCGGGCGACCCGGAGCCGTGCGATTATGCCATCAGCGCGATCAAAGCTTTCCTTGAGACGGAAATTCCGGTGTTCGGCATCTGTCTCGGCCACCAGCTGCTGGCGCTGGCGAGCGGTGCGAAAACGGTGAAGATGAAGCTTGGCCACCACGGCGGCAACCATCCAGTGCAGGATCTCGACAACAATCGCGTCATGATCACCGCGCAAAACCACGGTTTTGCCGTCGATGACGCCAGCCTGCCGGCGAACCTGCGCGTGACGCACATTTCGCTGTTCGACAAAACGGTGCAGGGCATCCACCGCACCGATAAACCGGCGTTCAGCTTCCAGGGACATCCGGAAGCGAGCCCGGGCCCGCACGACGCTGCGCCGCTGTTCGATCACTTTATCGAGCTGATCGAAGCCTACCGTTCGAAAGCTAAGTAATCAGGAGCCAGAAAATGCCGAAACGTACAGATATAAAATCCATCCTGATCCTTGGCGCAGGCCCGATTGTTATCGGCCAGGCCTGTGAGTTTGACTACTCTGGCGCGCAGGCGTGTAAGGCGCTACGCGAAGAGGGCTACCGCGTCATTTTGGTAAACTCCAATCCGGCGACCATTATGACCGACCCGGAGATGGCAGATGCGACCTATATCGAGCCGATTCACTGGGAAGTGGTACGCAAAATTATCGAAAAAGAGCGCCCGGATGCGGTGCTGCCGACCATGGGCGGCCAGACCGCGCTGAACTGCGCGCTGGAGCTGGAGCGTCAGGGCGTGCTGGAAGAGTTTGGCGTCACCATGATTGGCGCCACGGCTGATGCGATCGACAAAGCAGAAGATCGTCGCCGTTTCGACGTGGCGATGAAAAGCATCGGACTGGATACGGCGCGTTCAGGCATCGCCCATTCCATGGAAGAGGCGCTGGCCGTAGCGGAAGATGTCGGCTTCCCGTGCATTATTCGCCCCTCGTTTACCATGGGCGGCACCGGCGGCGGCATCGCCTACAACCGTGAAGAGTTTGAAGAGATCTGCGAACGCGGTCTCGATCTCTCGCCAACCAACGAACTGCTGATCGATGAGTCGCTGATTGGCTGGAAAGAATATGAGATGGAGGTGGTGCGCGACAAGAACGACAACTGCATCATCGTCTGCTCTATCGAAAACTTCGACGCCATGGGCATTCACACCGGCGACTCCATCACCGTCGCGCCGGCCCAGACGCTGACCGATAAAGAGTATCAGATCATGCGTAACGCCTCGCTGGCGGTACTGCGTGAAATCGGCGTGGAAACAGGCGGCTCCAACGTACAGTTCTCGGTCAACCCGAAGGACGGCCGTCTGATCGTTATCGAAATGAACCCGCGCGTCTCGCGCTCCTCGGCGCTCGCCTCTAAGGCGACCGGCTTCCCGATCGCCAAAGTGGCGGCCAAGCTGGCGGTCGGCTTCACGCTGGACGAGCTGATGAACGACATCACCGGCGGTCTGACGCCGGCGTCGTTTGAACCCTCTATCGACTACGTCGTCACCAAAATCCCGCGCTTCAATTTCGAGAAATTCGCCGGCGCGAACGATCGTCTGACCACCCAGATGAAATCGGTCGGCGAGGTGATGGCGATTGGCCGCACCTTCCAGGAGTCGATGCAGAAAGCGCTGCGCGGTCTGGAAGTGGGTGCTAACGGCTTCGACCCGAAAGTGCACCTTGACGATGCCGATGCGCTGACCCGCATTCGCCGCGAACTGAAAGATGCGGGCGCCGAGCGTATCTGGTACATCGCCGATGCGTTCCGCGCCGGGATGTCGGTCGACGGCGTCTTCAACCTGACCAATATCGATCGCTGGTTCCTGGTGCAGATCGAAGAGCTGGTGCGTCTGGAAGAGCAGGTGGCGCGCGAAGGCGTCAACGGCCTGAGCCAGCCGTTCCTGCGCGCGCTGAAGCGCAAAGGCTTCGCCGACGCGCGTCTGGCGGCGCTGGCGGGCGTCTCGGAAAGTGAGATCCGCAAGCTGCGTCAGCAGTACAATCTGCATCCGGTCTATAAGCGCGTCGATACCTGCGCCGCCGAATTCGCCACCGATACCGCCTATATGTACTCCACCTATGAAGAGGAGTGCGAGGCGAACCCGAATCAGGATCGCGACAAGATCATGGTGCTGGGCGGCGGACCAAACCGCATTGGCCAGGGCATTGAGTTCGACTACTGCTGCGTACACGCCGCGCTGGCGCTGCGCGAAGATGGTTTCGAAACCATTATGGTGAACTGCAACCCGGAAACGGTTTCTACCGACTACGACACCTCTGACCGTCTTTACTTCGAGCCGGTCACGCTGGAAGACGTGCTGGAGATCGTGCGCATCGAGCAGCCGAAAGGCGTGATCGTGCAGTACGGCGGCCAGACGCCGCTGAAGCTGGCGCGCGCGCTGGAAGCCGCGGGCGTGCCGGTTATCGGCACCAGCCCGGACGCGATTGACCGCGCCGAAGATCGCGAGCGCTTCCAGCAGGCGGTGGATCGCCTGAACCTGAAGCAGCCAGCTAACGCCACCGTCACTACGCTGGAGCAGGCGGTCGAGAAAGCGGCCAGCCTCGGCTATCCGTTGGTGGTGCGTCCTTCTTATGTGCTGGGCGGCCGCGCAATGGAGATCGTCTACGACGAGATCGACCTCAAGCGCTACTTCCAGACCGCCGTCTCCGTCTCCAACGACGCGCCGGTGCTGCTGGACCGCTTCCTGGACGACGCGGTCGAGGTAGACGTGGATGCGATCTGCGACGGCGAGCGCGTGCTGATTGGCGGCATTATGGAGCACATCGAGCAGGCGGGCGTGCACTCGGGTGACTCCGCCTGTTCGCTGCCCGCCTACACGCTAAGCCAGGAGATTCAGAACGTGATGCGTCAGCAGGTCGAGCGCCTGGCGTTCGAACTCAACGTGCGCGGCCTGATGAACGTACAGTTCGCGGTGAAGGACAACGAGGTTTACCTGATTGAGGTCAACCCGCGTGCGGCGCGTACCGTACCGTTCGTCTCTAAAGCCACCGGCGTGCCGCTGGCGAAAGTGGCGGCGCGCGTCATGGCGGGCAAAACGCTGGCCGAGCAGGGCGTCACGGAAGAGGTCATCCCGCCGTACTACTCGGTGAAAGAGGTCGTGCTGCCGTTCAATAAATTCCAGGGCGTGGATCCGATTCTCGGCCCGGAAATGCGCTCCACCGGCGAAGTGATGGGCGTGGGCCGTACCTTTGCCGAAGCCTTCTCGAAAGCGATGCTGGGCGCTCAGAGCAATATGAAGAAGAGCGGTCGCGCGCTGCTGTCGGTACGCGAAGGCGACAAGAAGCGCATCGTCGATCTGGCAGCCAAGCTGCTGAAGTTCGGCTTTGAGCTCGACGCCACCCACGGCACCGCCGTGGTGCTGGGCGAAGCGGGCATTAATCCGCGTCTGGTGAATAAGGTGCACGAAGGTCGTCCGCATATTCAGGATCGTCTGAAGAACGGCGAATATACCTATATCGTCAACACCACTGCCGGTCGTCAGGCAATTGAGGATTCGCGCGCTATTCGCCGCAGCGCGCTGCAGTATAAAGTGCACTACGACACCACGCTGAACGGCGGTTTCGCCACGGCGATGTCGCTGAATGCGGATCCGACGGAAAAAGTCATTTCCGTACAAGAAATGCACGCGCTTATTAATGGTTAATTTCCGTGCATAATTAAACGGCCCCCCGGGGCCGTTTTTTTATTTTTTATCGCCTGCTTTGATAATAAATAACTAAAAACGATTAAAGTTTTGCGCATTTGTCTTTAGGCTTAGCGCGCAATGCTATTGCTGCAATTTTCCGTAAAAACCGCACAAATTTATAAAGCGAAAGCCTGTCTGCTCAACGTAATATTTCGCCGCCTATTCTTCCGGGCCAATCAGGGATTTATAAAAAAATGAAAATGCGTGCTTTTACACTGAGCGCTATTGCTGCGTTGATGGCGGCTGCGCCCTTTGCCAGCCAGGCTGAAATTACTCTGCTTAAACAAGATCCGCAGGCGGGCGATCCGCTGAGCCGACTGAACTTCACCGTGGGCGGCAGTATTCGTCCGCAGTTCGAACATCAGACCGGCGTCAACGATAAATCTTACAAGCGTAATGGCTTTGACGGCGGCACCCGCTTCCGTTTCGCCGCTGACTATTATCTGTTCGACGATATTAGCTGGGCCAGCTACTACGAGGTGGGCGTTAATATTCCCGCCGTATTCGACTGGGATAACCATTATAAAGATGGCGCCAACGACACTACCCGTCGCCAGCTCTATACCGGCCTGAAAAGTAAAACCTGGGGTGAGATCTATTTCGGCCAGCAGAACAGCGTCTTCTATGACGTTGTCGGCGCGAAGACCGATATCTGGGATTACGACATGAAAGGCCAGGCGCCGGGCAACGGCATCAACGGCGACTACGACGGCTCTTACCGTTCGCGCAAGCAGCTGAAGTATAAAAATACCTTCGGCGCGGTCGATCTCTACGCCTCTTATCTATTCAGCGACAACGAATACCTGCCGGGCAACGGGCTGCGCTACAAGCGCAAAGGCGGCGGTTCGCTGGGCGTGGATTACCATATTACCGACGACCTGACCTGGGGCACGGCGTGGAACTATACCCGCGCAGAGATGCGTAATCCGGGCAATAGCGACAGCGGCGACTACAACCAGAACATCTACGGCACCGCACTGAGCTGGAAGCCGGGCAACTGGACGCTCTCCGCGGGCGGCGGCTGGTATCAAAACTTCCTGCTGACCAAGCGCAGCAACGTCAACGACTACTTTGCCGATGACGCATGGGGCCTGGAATACTTCGCCGGCTACAAAATCCCGGTCAAGCAGTACGGCCTGAAAGCGGTGCAGCCTTACGTGATGGGCGATCGTCTGGAGTATGTTAACGGCCGCAACTACCAGCGCATCGACAACGGCGTGGGCGTTACGCTGTTCCTCGACTACGGTTTCCGCGTCGACTACGAACACGTCTTTACCTCCAGCACCGACAACCTGGGCGATATGAACCTGGTGCGTCTGCGCTACGATTTCTAATCGTCAAAACATAAAACGGCTCCTTAGGGAGCCGTTTTTTTATGGGGCGATCGCAGTTTCATCCAGCGGATCGGGGCCAAATCGGTTGGGACCGGTCGTGCCGCGCAGGCAGAAGTAAACCAGCAGCAGCAGAGTGCCCAGCAGCGGAATCAACATAATCAGCAACCACCAGCCGGAGCGATCGAGATCGTGCAGGCGGCGTACGCCGACGGCGATGGAGGGGAGCAGGACGGCAATGGAGTAGATAAGCGAAAGCAGCCCCTGGTCAAAAAAAACCTTCAGTCCAAACAGTTCATCGACTGCGCTGCAGGCCAGCGAAATCAGCGTGCTAAATAATAAAAACAGCCAGAACGTTTTGCGACGACAGCGACCGTTGATTACCGCATACATTTTTAAAACCGTCAGATAGTGGTTCACTTTATGGGTTCCTTTTTAATCAAATCAGCGCGGCCGTCCCCGTCAGGTCAGGGTGAAACGCGCTATTCCCGCCCTTGTGCCAGGTAACCTATTTTATCTGGCGGCTTAGGGTACCGGACAGGAAAAAAGCGGTGTAAAACTCTGCTGAGTAATAAAAATGCGGTGGCAAAAGCCCTTTACGTAATTACACTCTTCCCGCTATCGACGAAAGTTTCGCCTTTACGTATGATGGCGCGAATTTTTTATCTGTGAGTCTCTTAACATGATTAGTCTGATCGCGGCATTAGCAGCAGATCGCGTCATTGGTATGGAAGGTGCCATGCCGTGGAATCTGCCTGCAGATTTGGCGTGGTTTAAACGCAACACCTTGAATAAACCGGTAATTATGGGTCGCCTGACCTTTGAATCCATCGGTCGTCCGCTGCCGGGACGCCTCAATATCGTGGTCAGCAGCAAGCCGGGCGCGACGGAAGGGGTGACCTGGGTGACCTCGCTGGATGAGGCGATAAAAGCGGCCGGCGACGTGCCGGAGATAATGGTGATTGGCGGCGGGCGGATCTACGAGCAGATGCTGAAGCGCGCCGATCGTCTCTATCTCACCCATATCGACGCCGAGGTAGAAGGGGACACGCAGTTCCCGGATTACGAACCGGACGAATGGCAATCGACCTTTAGCGAGTTTCACGACGCCGACGAGCAGAACTCCCACAGCTACTGCTTCGAAATCCTCGATCGCCGCTAAGCGTTAGTCAGCAAAACGCCTTGTCCACCGACAAGGCGTTTTCTTTTGCGCCTCCGTCAGGCGGACTGCTGCGGCGGGACGCTGTCGTTTATCGACGGCTGGCGGTTAGAGGCCTGCGTATAGTAGCGCTGGCTTTCCCAGTGCAGCAGCGTCAGCACGCCGCCCCAGCAGCAGCCGGTATCCAGGCCGATCACGCCGCGCGGCGTGCCTTTGCCCTCCAGCGAGGCCCAGTGGCCGAACACCTGCGTGTAGTCGTCGGGCAGCTTGCCGGGGATCGTGAACCAGGGCCTGAGCGGCGGCGGCGCGGAGTCCGGCGCCTCTTTGCAGATCATATCGAGCTGGCCGTTGGGGAAGCAGAAGCGCATGCGCGTCAGGGCGTTGGCGGAAAAGCGCAGGCGCGCCAGGCCACTCAGCTCCGGCGTCCAGTTATTCGGCATATCGCCGTACATGGCGTCCAGAAACAGTGGATAGCTGTCGCTGGAGAGCACCGCCTCCAGCTCGCGCGCGCAGGCCTGCGCCGTCTCTAAATCCCACTGCGGCGTGATGCCGGCATGCGCCATTACCAGCTTCTTCTCTTCGTCGACCTGCAGCAGCGGCTGACGGCGCAGCCAGTTAAGCAGTTCGTCGGCGTCCTCTGCTTCGAGCAGCGGCGTCAGGCGATCCTTGGGTTTATTGCGGCTGATGCCGGCGAACACCGCCAGCAGATGCAAATCGTGATTGCCCAGCACCACGCGGACGCTCTCGCCGAGCGATTTTACGTAGCGCAGCACCTCAAGCGAACCTGGGCCGCGCGCGACCAGATCGCCGGTCAGCCACAGCGTATCCTGCTCAGGCGAAAAGTCCACCTGCTCCAGCAGAGCGCGTAGCTCATCGTAACAACCGTGAACGTCGCCAATCAGATATGTGCTCATAGAGAATTATCCGCAATAAAAAACCGCGCCCGGCAAAGCCGGGCGAAGGGTGAAAAGATCAATGTATATGGGTTTCTACGGCGAGGCGGAACACCGGGATATCGATGTGAAAGGTTTCCCCCTCTTCATCCTGCATCACATAGTGTCCCTGCATGGTGCCCATCGGCGTTTCGATAACGGCGCCGCTGGTGTACTGAAATTCGCTGCCGGGCGCAATCACGGGCTGCTCGCCGACCACGCCTTCGCCCTGAACTTCGGTTTCGCGTCCGTTGCCGTTAGTGATGAGCCAGTAGCGGCCCAGCAGCTGCACGGCATTTCGACCCAGATTGCGGATGGTAATGGTATAGGCAAAGACGAAGCGCTCCTCTTCCGGCGAGGATTGAGAAGCGATATAGAGACTTTGTACCTGAACAGACATCCGGGCCGATTCACTCATGCGTTACTCCAGCGGTTCAACGTTGTGCGTCGCCAGCCAGTTGGCTAACTGACAGTATTGCGCCACCGACACGTTTTCCGCGCGTAGTCCTGCATCGATGCCCAGCTCATCCAGCGCGCCGGCGGCGAACAGATGGCCGAGGCTGTTGCGCAGGGTTTTGCGGCGCTTGCCGAAGGCTTCGGTGGTGATGCGGCTCAGTACGCGAATATCACTGACCGGATGCGGCGGCTCCACAAACGGCACCAGGCGCACCACTGCCGAATCCACCTTAGGCGGCGGCGTAAAAGAGTGCGGCGGCACTTCAAGCACCGGGATAACCTGACAATAATATTGCGCCATCACGCTGAGGCGGCCGTAGGCTTTGCTGCCTGGCCCGGCGACGAGGCGGTTAACCACCTCTTTCTGCAGCATGAAGTGCATATCTTTAATCGAACCAGTATAGCTGAAAAGGTGAAACATCAGCGGGGTCGAAATATTGTAAGGCAAGTTGCCGAAGACGCGCAGCGGCTGGCCTTTCTCTTTCGCCAGCGCGGCGAAATCAAAGGTCATCGCATCCTGCTGATAGATCGTCAGCTTCGGCCCCAGGAACGGATGGGTCTGCAGACGCGCAGCCAGATCGCGGTCCAGCTCGACCACCGTTAAAGCGTCGAGACGCTCGCCGACCGGCTCGGTCAGCGCGCCGAGGCCAGGGCCGATCTCCACCAGCGCTTCGCTGCGCTGCGGATGAATGGCGGAGACAATGCTGTCGATAATGTACTGATCGTTCAGGAAGTTCTGCCCGAAACGTTTACGGGCGTAGTGCCCCTGATGGACGCGATTATTCATTACTGCTCTTGATCATAGTGATGGCGAGGTTAAGCGCCGTAATAAAGCTGCCCGGCTCCGCCTGGCCCAGACCTGCCAGCTCCAGCGCGGTGCCGTGGTCGACGGAAGTACGGATAAAGGGCAGGCCGAGGGTGATATTCACCGCGCGGCCGAACCCCTGGAATTTTAGCACCGGCAAACCCTGATCGTGATACATCGCCAGCACCGCATCGGCGTGCTGCAGATATTTCGGCTGGAAAAGGGTGTCGGCCGGCAGCGGCCCGGTAAGCTGAATGCCCTGTTCGCGCAGGGAGTCGAGCGCCGGAATAATCGTATCGATCTCTTCGCGTCCCATATGGCCGCTCTCGCCCGCATGGGGATTGAGCCCGCAGACGAAGATATGCGGCTGTGGGATGGCGAACTTCTGCTGCAGATCGCGATGCAGAATTGTAATCACTTCGCGCAGGCTGGCGTGGGTAATGGCCGCAGAGACATCTTTCAGCGGCAGATGCGTGGTCGCCAGCGCGACGCGCAGCTCTTCGGTCGCCAGCATCATCACGACGCGATGACCGCCGGCGCGATCGGCGAAGAATTCGGTATGGCCGGTAAAAGGAATGCCGGCATCGTTAATCACGCCTTTATGCACCGGGCCGGTGATCAGCGCGGCGAATTCGCCGTTCAGGCAGCCGTCGCAGGCGCGCGCCAGGGTCGCCAGCACGTAGGCGCTGTTGGCCGGCTGGAGTTCGCCCGGCGTAACCGGCTGCGCGGTGTCTATCGGCAGGATGGTCAGCGAGCCGGCCTGCTGCGGCTGCGCCGCGAGGCCGGGCTGATAGTCGCGCAGCGTCAGCGGCAAGCCGAGCTGAGCGGCGCGCGCATGCAGCAGCTGCGGCGACGCGCAAACCACCAGTTCAACCGGCCAGTTTTGCTGAGCCAGCTGAATGGCGAGATCGGGACCAATCCCGGCGGGTTCGCCGGGCGTGATGACGACGCGATAATTACTGAGCATTGCCGTCCAGGATTTTCACGTAGGCGCTGGCGCGCTGTTCCTGCATCCAGGTCTGCGCTTCTTCGGCAAACTTACGGTTGAAAAGCAGGCGATAGGCGCGCTCTTTCTGCGCCGCATCGGTCTTATCGACCTGACGGGTATCCATCAGCTGGATCAGGTGCCAGCCGAAAGAGGAGTGAACCGGCTTACTGGTCTGGCCTTTCTGCAGCTGTAACAGGGCGTCGCGGAATGCCGGATCGAAGGCTTCCGGAGAGGACCAGCCCAGATCGCCGCCCTGGTTGGCGGAGCCCGGATCGTCGGAGAACTGTTTGGCTGCCGCCGCGAAGCTGGTTTTACCGCTGCGGATATCGGCGGCGATCTGTTCCAGCTTCGCGCGCGCCTGCTCGTCGGTCAGGATCGGCGACGGTTTGATCAGGATATGGCGCGCGTGCACTTCGGTGACGGAGATGTTTTTGCTCTCGCCGCGCAGATCGTTGACCTTCAGGATATGAAAGCCGACGCCGGAGCGGACTGGGCCGACGATATCACCTTTTTTCGCAGAGGAGAGTGCCTGCGCGAACAGGGTCGGCAGCTCTTCGATTTTGCCCCAGCCCATGTTGCCGCCTTTCAGCGCCTGCGGATCGGCGGAGTAGGTAACGGCCAGCTTGCCGAAATCCGCGCCGCCTTTCAGTTCGCCTACCAGCTGCTTAGCCAGCGCTTCCTGATCGTCGACCTGCTGCTGCGTCGGGTTTTCCGGCAGCGGCAGCAGAATTTGGCTGACGTTCAGCTCGGTGCCCTGCGCGTTTTGCGCACCGACCTGGGTTGCCAGCGTATCGACTTCCTGCGGCAGGATGGTGACGCGACGACGCACCTCATTGTTGCGAACTTCGGCAATCAGCATCTCTTTGCGGATCTGGCTGCGGTAGTCGCTGTAGTTGACGCCGTCGTAGGCCAGGCGGCTGCGCAGCTGATCGAGGCTCATATGGTTCTGCGCGGCGATATTGCCGATCGCCTGGTCGAGTTGCTGATCGCTAATCTGCAGCCCCGCTTTTTCGCCCATCTGCAGGATGATGTTGTCCATGATCTGACGTTCAAGGATCTGGTGACGCAACGTCTTGTCGTCCGGCAGCTGCTGCCCGGCCTGTTGCGCCTGCGCCTTTACGGTGCGCAGCATATTGTCTACGTCACTCTCCAGAACGACGCCGTTATTCACAACGGCAGCGACTTTATCAACCACTTGTGGTGCTGCGAACGCGGTGTTGGCGGCTACCGCCACACCCAGAATCAGCATTCTCCAGTTCTTCATACTTTTTCCATAGTTGTTTCCGCAGTGCGGGAATTACCAGTCAAACATCGCAACATCAGAAAGCGCGCTGGTAAGGGATAATGCCCTGACGCAGCATCTGGTCGGTGCCTAAGCCATAACCGGAGCTCAAACCACGCAGCTCAATGTTGAATGAGATTTGGTTGTCATACTTACTGTCGTTGTTTTCCCAACCGTTGATCTTGCGTTCGTAACCGACGCGGATCGCGTAGCAGCAGGAGCTGTACTGCAGGCCAACCAGCTGCGAGGCCGGTTTCTGGTTGCGCGTATCGTAGTAGTACGCGCCCACCACTGACCAGGCGTCCGCAATCGGCCAGCTGGCGGTGCCGCCTACCTGTGAAATTCCCTTTTTGTAGATCGGGTTGTTCACCAGGTCGGAGTTGTTCAGCGCGCTGGCCACATATTCCGGGCTGCTGTAGCGATAGCTCAGCTGCAGAACGCGGTCGGCGTCGCGACGATACTCCAGCACGGTATTGCCCTGTGCGACGTTGTCGAGACGGGTGTCATACTGCAATCCGCCGCGAACGCCCCAGCGATCGCTGACTTTCCAGTAGGTGTCGCCGGCCCAGATCAGGCTGCCGGTGTCATCTTCTTTGTTGGTCTGGTTCACGCCGGTACGCGCAGGGGTAAACGAGTAGATTTGACCCACGGAAACGTTAAAACGTTCAACCAGATCCTGATCATAAATACGCGTGGTGACGCCGGTCGATACCTCGTTGGCGGAGGCGATGCGATCCAGGCCGCTATAGGTGCGGTCGCGGAACAGGCCGGTATAGTCGGTCTGCAGCAGCGTCGAGTCGTACGGATAGATATCGCTCTGGTTGCGGTATGGAATATAGAGATACTGCACGCGCGGCTCGAGCGTCTGGGTGTAGCCTGCCGCCCAGTCCATATCGCGGTCGAATACCAGACGGCCGTCGACCTTGAACTGCGGCATGGTGCGGTTCACCGTGCTTTTCAGCTGGCCGCTCTGGCTGTTGGCTGCATCCGCCAGGTTGGCGTTGTAGTAATCCAGCGAATCCTGCTCATAGTGCGTGGCGAGGAACTTCGCTTCGGTATCCAGACTCGCCCAGCCGTTAGAGAGCGGCAGGTTCAGCGTCGGCTCGACGTGCAGACGGGTCGCTTCAGGATAGTTATTGTTGACGTTGGTGAACTTCACCGCCTGCGCGTAAATGCGGCCGTCGAACGGACCGATGTCGTTCTGGTAGAAGTTCAGATCGAGCTGCGGCTGCGCGCGATAGACGTTGCTGCTGCTGGTGTCGCCGAAGACCTGGAAGTCGCGGCTGGAGAGCGTGGCGTCCCAGTTCGTGTCGGCATAGCCGAAGCTGAACTTCTGCGTCGCATAGCCGTCAGTTGAGTTGTAATATTTCGAGTCGAGATCGTTAAAGTAGTAAGGATCGCTGACTTTGGTGTAATCGGCGTTAAAGCGCCAGTGCTGATCGTAGACCCCGGCGTGGCGCCAGTAGAAGAGCCAGCGGTCGTTGCTCTTGTCTTCCGCGATATTACGCGCCGCTTTGTCTTTATCATACTGGTTGTCCGACGGCAGGTAGTCGAACTCCATCAGGCCGGCGCCGAACTGCGTCAGGTAGCGGAATTCGTTTTCCAGCTGCATGCCGCGCTTCGACATGTAGTGCGGCGTAATGGTGGCGTCCGCCTGCGGCGCGATGTTCCAGTAGTAGGGCAGGACAAATTCGAAGCCTTTGCTGCTGCCATATTTCGCGTTGGGGATCAGGAAGCCGGAGCGGCGGCGATCGCCGATCGGCAGCTGAAGATAGGGGCTATAGAAGATCGGCACCGCGCCCAGCTTAAAGCGGGCGTTCCAGATCTCCGCCACCTCTTCTTCGCGATCCTGGATGACCTCCGAGCCCACGACGCTCCAGCTGTTGTAGCCGGGCAGGCAGGAGGTGAAGCTGCCGTTTTCCAGAATGGTGTAGCGGTTATCGGCGCGCTGTTTCATCAGATCGGCGTCGCCGCGTCCCTGACGGCCCACCATCTGGTAGTTGCCGTTCCAGACGTTGGTGTCTTTGGTATTCAGATTGGACCAGGCTTTCGGACCTTTCAGGATGACCTGATTGTCGTCATAGCTCACATTGCCCAGCGCGTCGACGGTGCGAACCGGCGTGGTTTGCCCTTCCTGCTGGCGCTGATGCAGCTGCATTTCATCCGACTGCAGGCGGCTGTTGCCCTGCTGCACATCCACATTGCCGGTGAATACCGCGTCGTCCGGATAGTTTCCCTTCGCCGCGTCGGAATGAATCGTGACCGGCTGCTGGTTCGTCTGGCCAGTGACCAGCGGGCGGTTATAGCTCGGCACGCCCAGCATACACTGCGACATAAGATCGTCGGCCAGGGCAGACTGACTGGATATCGCTGCGCCGATCATGGTGGCCAGCAGGGTAGGTAGTCGTTTATTCATACGCGGTATCGAGAATTCCATGAAAACTGGCATCATGCCGACAATCGGCTCAGAGACTAACGTACTGCCCGGCGTTGTGCCAGTGTTAATCCGTGTCTGTCCGCGTTGCCGTTAGGCGCTGGGATAAATGACAGGTATGATAATGCAATTTTCAGCCGCAAGCATGGCGAATTGAGGAGTTTATGCGCTACTGGGGAAAAGTTATTGGGCTGGTGCTGGGGCTGCTTTCCGGCGCCGGTTTTTGGGGCATTGTGTTCGGCCTGGCGATAGGCCATCTGATCGATAAGGTTCGCGGCGCAAAAGGACAGGCCTGGTTCGCGAATAACCAAACCCGCCAGACGCTGTTTTTTCTGACCACTTTTCAGGTGATGGGCCACCTTACCAAATCGAAAGGGCGCGTCACTGAAGCCGATATTCAAATCGCTTCTTTATTAATGGATCGCATGCAGCTGCACGGCGATGCGCGCACCGCCGCGCAGCGCGCCTTCCGCGAAGGCAAGCAGGGCGACTATCCGCTGCGCAGCAAACTGCGCGAGCTGCGCAGCGCCTGTTTCGGCCGCTTCGATCTGATTCGGATGTTTCTGGAAATTCAGATTCAGGCCGCCTTCGCCGACGGCTCGCTGCATCCGAACGAGCGTCAGGTGCTGTATGTGATCGCCGAAGAGCTCGGCATCTCGCGCATTCAGTTCGATCAGTTCCTGCGCATGATGGAGGGCGGCCAGCAGTTCGGCGGCGGGCAAGGCGGCGGCTATCAGCAGGCGCAGCGCGGGCCGACGCTGGAGGACGCCTGCAGCGTGCTGGGGGTGAAAAGCAGCGACGACGCCACCACCATTAAGCGCGCCTACCGTAAGCTGATGAGCGAGCATCATCCCGACAAGCTGGTGGCGAAAGGCTTGCCGCCGGAGATGATGGAGATGGCGAAACAGAAGGCGCAGGAGATTCAGGCGGCTTACGATCTGATTCGCCGCGAGAAAGGCTTTAAGTAGCGCGCGAGCCCGCTTAAAAATCGGCGGGCTGGCGGAAGGTCATGCTGTTGCCGAATGCCGGATGCGTGATGGTCAGCGATTCGGCATGCAGCAGCAGGCGCGGCGCGCGGGCTTTCGCGTCGGGATGGGCGTAAAAGCCGTCGCCCAGGATAGGATGGCCCAGCGCCAGCATGTGCACGCGCAGCTGGTGCGAGCGGCCGGTGATTGGCTTTAGCGCCACGCGCGCGCTGTTGTCGTCCAGAAAAGCCAGCACTTCATACTCGGTCTGCGCCGCTTTGCCGGTTTCAAAGCAGACCTTCTGTTTCGGCCGGTTCGGCCAGTCGCAGATCAGCGGCAGATCGATAACCCCTTTTTCCGCTGCCGGATGGCCCCAGACGCGCGCCACGTAGCTTTTTGACGGCTCGCGCTCGCGAAACTGGCGCTTCAGCTCGCGCTCCGCTGCCTTGGTTAAGGCGACCGCCAGCACGCCGCTGGTGGCCATATCGAGGCGATGCACCGATTCCGCCTGCGGATAGTCGCGCTGTATGCGCGTCATTACGCTGTCTTTGTGCTCTTCCAGACGGCCCGGCACCGACAGCAGCCCGCTCGGCTTATTGACCACCATAATGTGCGCATCCTGATAAAGGATGTGCAGCCAGGGTTCGCGCGGCGGATTATAGGGTTCCATGATGTATTCGCTTTCTGCCTAAAGTAAAAGGGGCCAAACGGCCCCGATAGATTACTGATGCGTCACCACGATCAGACGCAGCGCGTCCAGACGCCAGTTGGCCTGGCTCAGGCTTTCCAGCACCTGCTGGCGATTGCTCTCCAGCGCCTCGATCTCATCTTCGCGGATGTTGGGGTTGACCGCTTTCAGCGCCTCAAGACGCGACAGCTCCGCGCCCAGCTTCTCATCCGCTTCGGCGCGCGCCGCGGCGATCAGCGCCTGCGCTTCCGGCACCACTTTCTCTTCCGCCTGCACCAGAATCGCGTGCACATCCTGCTGTACCGCGTTGACCAGCTTGCTGCCGGTATGGCGATTCACCGCATTAAGCTGGCGGTTGAAGCTTTCAAACTCTACCTTGCCCGCCAGGTTGGTGCCGTTGCGATCCAGCAGCATGCGGATCGGCGTCGGCGGCAGGAAGCGCGTCAGCTGCAGATGCTTCGGTGCCTGCGCCTCGACCACGTAGATCATCTCCACCAGCAGCGTGCCGACCGGCAGCGCCTTGTTTTTCAGCAGCGACAGCGCGCAGCTGCCGGTGTCGCCGGAGAGGATCAGATCCAGGCCGTTGCGGATCAGCGGATGCTCCCAGGTGATGAACTGAGTATCTTCGCGCGACAGCGCCTGGTCGCGGTTGAAGGTGATGGTGCAGCCATCTTCCGGCAGGCCGGGGAAATCGGGCACCAGCATATGGTCGGACGGCGTCAGCACGATCAGGTTATCGCTGCGATCCTCCTGATTAATGCCGACGATATCGAACAGGTTCAGCGCGAAGTTCACCAGTTCGGTGTCGTTGTCCTGCGCGGCGATCTCCGCCGCCAGCGCCTGCGCCGACTCGCCGCCGTTGGAGTTGAGCTCCAGCAGGCGGTCGCGGCCCTGTTCCAGCTGCGACTTCAGCGACTCGTGCTGCTTGCGGCACTCGGCGATAAATTCATCCAGGCCTTCGCTGTTTTCCGGCGCGGCGAGGAAGTCGATCAGCGGCTGATGCACGCTGTCGTAAATGGTGCGGCCGGTGGGGCAGGTGTGCTCGAAGGCGTCGAGCCCTTCATGATACCAGCGCAGCAGCACCGCCTGAGCGGTTTTCTCCAGCCAGGGAACCATGATCTGAATATCGTGCGCCTGGCCGATACGATCGAGACGGCCGATGCGCTGCTCCAGCAGATCCGGGTTAAACGGCAGATCGAACATCACCAGACGGCTGGCGAACTGGAAGTTGCGTCCTTCGGAACCGATTTCGGAGCAGAGCAGCACCTGCGCGCCGTTCTCTTCCGAGGCGAACCAGGCGGCGGCGCGGTCGCGTTCGATGATCGACAGCCCTTCGTGGAATACCGCCGCGCGAATGCCTTCGCGCTCGCGCAGCACCTGCTCCAGCTGCAGCGCGGTGGCCGCCTTGGCGCAGATCACCAGCACTTTCTCTTTGCGGTTGCTGGTCAGGTAGCCAAGCAGCCACTCGACGCGCGGATCGAAGTTCCACCAGGTGCCGCTGTCGCCTTCGAACTCCTGATAAATTTGCTCGGGATAGAGCAGGTCGCGCGCGCGCTCTTCCGCGCTTTTGCGCGCGCCCATGATGCCGGAGACCTTGATGGCGGTTTGATACTGCGCCGGCAGCGGCAGGCGGATCTGGTGCAGCTCGCGTTTCGGAAAGCCCTTCACGCCGTTACGCGTGTTGCGGAACAGCACGCGGCTGGTGCCGTGGCGATCCATCAGCATGGCGATCAGCTCTTTGCGCGCGTCGAGTTTGCCGTCGCGTTCGCTGTTAGCGACCTGCAGTAGCGGCTCAATATCCTGCTCGCCCACCAGATCGTTGATGATGTTCATCTCTTCCTGCGAGATCGCTTTGTCGGCCAGCAGTGAAGAGACCGCGTCGGCGACCGGGCGGAAGTGCTGCTGCTCTTCGACAAACTGCGCGAAGTCGTGGAAGCGATTGGGATCGAGCAGACGCAGACGGGCGAAGTGGCTCTCCATTCCCAGCTGTTCCGGCGTTGCGGTCAGCAGCAGCACGCCGGGGATCTGCTCCGCCAGCTTTTCGATAACCGCATATTCGCGGCTGGGCTCGCCTTCGCTCCAGGCGAGGTGGTGCGCTTCGTCGACCACCATCAGATCCCACTCGGCCTCTGCGAGCAGCTCAAGACGCTGCTTGTTACGGCGTACGAAATCGAGCGAGCAGATAATCAGCTGTTCGGTCTCGAAGGCGTTGTCGCTGTCGTGCTGCGCTTCGGCGTAGCGGTCATCGTCGAACAGCGAGAAGTGGAGGTTGAAGCGGCGCAGCATCTCGACCAGCCACTGATGCTGCAGGGTTTCCGGCACGATGATCAGCACGCGCTCGGCGCGTCCGGCCAGCAGCTGCTGCTGGATGATCATGCCGGCTTCGATGGTTTTGCCGAGGCCCACCTCGTCCGCCAGCAGCACGCGCGGAGCATGGCGGCGACCCACATCGTGGGCGATATGCAGCTGATGCGGGATCAGGTTAGTGCGCATGCCGCGCAGACCGCTTACCGGCAGACGATACTGCGCGCTCTGATATTTGCGGGCGCGATAGCGCAGGGCGAAGCGATCCATACGATCGAGCTGGCCGGCAAACAGGCGATCCTGCGGTTTGCTGAATACCAGCTTGCTGTCGAGCATCACCTCACGCAGCATCACCTCGCTTTCATCCGTATCGAGACGCGTGCCGATATAGGTCATCAGGTCATTTTCGTTGCGTACTTCATCGACGCGCATCTGCCAGCCTTCGTGGCTGGTCACCGTATCGCCCGGATTAAAGATAACGCGAGTCACCGGAGAATCGTTACGGGCATACAGGCGGTTTTCGCCCGTGGCCGGAAACAGCAGCGTAACCATGCGGGCGTCCGCCGCCACGACGGTTCCGAGCCCCAGTTCACTTTCCGTATCACTAATCCAGCGCTGACCTAATGTAAAAACCATATTTTTCTAGCTCGAATTTTTAAGGTGTTTTTGGTGATGTTTCCCCGCCACAGGCAATACCTTTTCCCCAGACAAAGGGCGGTCTGGTCAGGTTTTAAGAGCGGTGAGATGCAGGAAGGGCGCTATGGTACTGGAAGGCAGGCCGTTCGTCACCTGTCAAAAAAGCCCCAGCTGCCCAGTAATCAGTGTAGCAAAGTCGCCGTCGACGAAAGGCAAAATACCGTCCGCCACCGGCTGCAGCTGTTTGTTGACGTAGTGATCGTAATCCAGCGGCGTGACGCGCGCCTCCAGCGGCTCCGGGCCTGCGGTGGCCATCACGTAGCGGATCGAGCCGCCGTTCTGATACTGCAGCGGACGATTCAGCTTGCGGTTCTGCTCATCCGCCAGCCGCGCGGCGCGCACGTGCGGCGGCACGTTGCGCTCATAGTCGGCCAGCGGGCGGCGCAGCCGTTTTTTATAGACCAGCAGGTCGTCCAGCTCGCCCGCCAGCAGCCGCGCCACGGTGTCGCGCACGTAATCCTGCCAGGGCTCGCCGCGGAAAATATGGCCGTAGAGCGCCTGCTGAAACTGCTGCGCCAGCGGCGTCCAGTCGGTACGCACCGACTCCAGCCCTTTGAACACCAGCCGCTCGTTTGCGCCGTCGCGGATCAGCCCGGCGTAACGCTTTTTGCTGCCCTGTTCGGCGCCGCGAATGGTCGGCATCAGAAAGCGGCTGAAGTGATTTTCATACTCCAGCTCCAGCGCGCTGTCGAGGCCGTACTGCTGCTGCAGATGCGCGCGCCACCATGCGTTGATCTGCTCCGCCAGCCTGCGGCCGATGGCGGCCGCTTCCGCTTCGCTGTGGGGCGATTTCAGCCAGACGAAGGTCGAATCGGTATCGCCGTAAATGACATCAAAGCCCTGAGCCTCTATCTGCTCGCGCGTCTGCTGCATAATGGCGTGGCCGCGCAGCGTAATCGACGAAGCGAGCCGCGGATCGAAGAAGCGGCAGGCGCTGGTGCCGAGCACGCCGTAAAAGGCGTTCATAATGATTTTCAACGCCTGCGACAGCGGCTGGTTGCCCCTTTTTTTCGCCGCCTCGCGCCCCTGCCAGATCTGCTCGACCATGGCGGGCAGGCAGTGGGTGTGGCGCGAAAAGCGCGCTTCGCGGAAGCCGGGCACCGAATCGGCGTCGTCGGGATGAGCCAGACCTTCGACCAGCCCGACCGGATCGATCAGGAAGGTGCGGATAATCGACGGATAAAGGCTTTTGTAATCGAGCACCAGCACGGAATCGTAAAGGCCGGGACGGGAATCCATCACGTAGCCGCCGGGGCTCGCTTCCGGCGCGACCTCGCCGAGATTGGGCGCGACGAAGCCTGCGCGGTGCATACGCGGAATATAGAGATGGCTGAAGGCGGCCACCGATCCGCCGTGGCGATCCGCCGCCAGGCCGTTGACCGAGGCGCGCTCCAGCAGAAACGGCATGATCGCGGTTTTATGGAAAATGCGCGTGACCAGCTCGCAGTCCTTGAGGTTGTAACGCGCCAGCGCCGGCTTATCGTTGGCGAAGCGCCAGTTGATCTCCTCCATGCGGTGCCAGGGGTTATCGATCGCTTTGCCTTCGCCCAGCAGGGTTTGCGACACCGCCTCCAGGCTAAAGGAGGGAAATGTCCAGAAGGCGGATTTCAGCGCCTCAATGCCGTCGATAATCAGGCGGCCGGCCGCGCTGGCGGAAAAGACGCCGGGCTTGAAGCCGTGCTCGCGCCACTCCAGCGGCGTGTTCTCACGCCCGAGACGCAGCGGAATGGCGTAGCGGTCGGCATGTTTTTGCAGCACGCGCAGGTCGAACTGCACCACGTTCCAGCCGATCAGCACGTCGGGATCGTGCTCGGCGAACCAGGCGTTGAGCGCTTCCAGCAGCTGCGGGCGGGTATCGAAATAGATGAGATCGAAGTCGAGCGCGCTGGCGTCGCCGTTGGGCGGACCCAGCATCAGGACCTGCCGCTGGCCGCACCCCTCCAGGCCGATGCAGTAGAGCTCGCCATGCTGGGTGGTTTCGATATCCAGCGACACCCATTTCAAGGGCGGACGATAGTCGGGATGGGGCTTCAGGCGAGCGTTGACCAGCGCGTCGCCCTGCGGCTCGCCGCTGAACCATACCGGCGCGGTGATAAAGCGCTCCATCAGGAAACGCTCCGGCGGGCGGATATCCGCTTCGAACACCGGAATACCCTGTTCGCGCAGCAGCTTTTCCAGCCGCTGTAGCTGGCGATGCTGACGACAGTAAAGTCCGAAGACCGGGCGGCGGCGAAAATCCTTCAGCGCCAGCGGCTGCAGACGCACCTGACGCTCGTCGCGCAGCAGCGCTTCCACCTGCGGCCGATAGTCGCACGGAATAAAGGCTACCGACTCCTGAGCCGGCAGCGCCAGACGCTGCGGGCCGCTGTCCGTCGCCAGCCAGAAAACGATTTCGATGCCCTGGGCGCTGTCGCGCCAGTGGCGGGTAAGCAGGAATCCTGCGCGGGGCGTATTCACATCGGCTCCAGACGAAAAAACAGCCAGAGTATAACATGGTTATTTATCCAGTGCGCGCGGCGCGCTTTTGTCAACGTCGCCCTACAATTCTTACCTTGACGCTGCCGTGCCGCCTCTGGACAATCCAGCATCCCTGGTATGAGTAAGGAAGGTTATGGAAGCCTGGATTCAACATCTGTTTACGCAGTCGCTGGAGTACGCGCTGATCGCCGTTGCGCTGGTGACCTTTCTTGAATCGCTGGCCTTTGTCGGCCTGCTGCTGCCGGGCACCGTGATGATGGCGAGCCTGGGCGCGCTGGTCGGCAGCGGACAGATTGGGCTTTATCCCGCCTGGGCAGCGGGCTTTGTGGGTTGTCTCTTGGGCGACTGGATCTCATACGGCATCGGCTGGAAGTTTCAGGGACCGCTGCACCGCTGGAAATATTTGCAGAAATACAAAGGGCTGCTGGATAAAACCGAGCACGCGCTGCATCAGCACAGCATGTTCACCATTCTGGTCGGCCGGTTCGTCGGGCCGACGCGTCCGCTGATCCCGCTGGCGGCCGGCATGCTCGAGCTGCCGGTGCGCAAGTTTCTGCCGCCGAACCTGATTGGCTGCGTGCTGTGGCCGCCGCTCTATCTGCTGCCCGGCATTCTGGCGGGCGTGGCGATCGACGTGCCGAAGGATGCGCAGAGCGGCGCGTTTAAATGGCTGTTACTGCTGGTGGCGCTGCTGGTATGGCTGGGCTGCTGGCTCGGCTGGCGCTGGTGGCGCAGCGGCAAAAGCCGCGACTGGGCGACGGCGTATCTGCCGCCTGCGCGCCTGCGCTGGCTGGCCCCGCTGGGCATCGCTATCGCGGTCGCCGCCTTCGCGGCGATCCAGTTCCATCCGATGATGCCGCTGTTTCGCCAGCTGTTATGGCAGGTGTTCTTTGCCTGATGCGCGTGCGACGCCGAGCACGTCGGCCTCGCGCGTGTCGCCCGACAGCAGCGTCTCGGTCGCGCCGTCCCAGTAAACGCGGCCATCGACGATCACCAGGCTGCGCGGCGCGATTTGCTGCGCATCCTCCAGGCTATGCGACACCATCAACAGGGTAATCGCCCGCGCCTCGCAGACGCGCCGCACCAGCTGCAGCATTTCGTTACGCAGCGCCGGATCGAGCGCCGAGAAGGGCTCGTCCAGCAGCAGCACCGGCCGGTCGCGCAGCAGACAGCGCGCCAGCGCGGCGCGCTGGCGCTGGCCGCCGGAGAGCTGGCCAGGCAGGCGCGTCAGCAGATCGCTTAATCCCACCTGCTCGGCAATCTCCTCTAGCTGCCGCCGCTGCGCGGCGTTCAGCTTCAGCCCTGGGTGCAGACCCAGCGCCATATTCTGCTGCACGCTGAGGTGCGGAAACAGATTGTTCTCCTGAAACAGCATCGACACCGGACGCTGCGACGGCACGCTATGGGCGTGATCCGCGCCGTCGATGCGCAGCGCGCCCTGACTCACCGGCAGAAAGCCGGCGATCAGGCTAAGCAGCGTACTTTTACCCGCGCCGCTGGGACCGAGCACCGCCAGTCGCTCGCCGCGTTCGGCGCTGAAGCTGAAACGCATCGGCAGATGCTGGTAGAGGTAGGTCAGATTAGTCAGTGTCAGCATGGCGGCCAGGTAATTTTTCCATCAGGGTAAACAGCAGCAGGCAGATCGCTAACAGCAGCAGAGCGGTAACCGCGCCGTCCGCGCCGCGATAGGCGCCGGTCTGCTGATAGAGGTAAAAAGGCAAAGTGCGGAAGTCGGCGCTGCCGAACAGCGCCACCACGCCGAAGTCGCCGACAGAGAGCACGCAGGCGAAGGCCAGCGCCTGCGCCAGCGGGCGCTTCAGCGCGCGCAGCTCGATAAGCCGCAGTCGGTTCCAGCCCGCGATCCCCAGCGACGCGCACAGGTGCGAATAGCGCTCGGCGCTGTCGCGCATCGGGTTTTCCAGCACCTTTAGCGCATAGGGAATGGCGAGCAGCGCATTGGCGAAGATCACCAGCCCGTCGGGCGAGTCGGGCAGCCCGACGGTGGCGTTGAAGAGTAAAAAGAAGCCGGTCGCCAGCACGATGCCCGGCATCGCCAGAATCAGCATGCCGCTGGTCTCCATCACCTGCGCAGGCAGCAGGCGCTGACGCAGGCGCAGCTCGCGGCTGCTCCACAGCAGCATCATGGTGAGCGTGACGCAGAGCGCGCCCGCGCCGAGGGCGATGCGCAGCGAGGTCAGCGTCGCCTGCCACAGCGCCGGCTGCGCCAGCGCGCCGCCCGAGACGCCGCGCAGCCCGTCGACGATAACCGCCAGCAGCGGCGGCAGCAGCAGCAGCTGCGCCAGCGCGATAAGCAGGCCGTCGCCGATGCGCGCGCGCCGCGAATCGTGCGGATCGCGCCAGCCGCGCAGCTGCGCGCTGCCTGCCGGAATCGCCTTGCTGAAGCGCTGGCTTAGCAGCACCAGCGTCAGGCAGAAGGCGAGCTGGATCAGCGCCAGCAGCGCGGCGCGGCCAGGATCGTAGTCGTAGCTCAGCGCCTGAAAGATCGCCAGCTCTATGGTGGTGGCCTGCGGTCCGCCGCCCAGCGAGAGCACGGTCGCGAAGCTGGCGAAACAGAGCATAAAAATCAGCGCGCCGGTCGGCAGCAGCTGACGGCGCAGCCAGGGCCACTCCAGCAGGCGGAATAAGTGCCAGCCGCGCAGCCCGAGCTGGGCAGCGAGCTGACGCTGTTCGCCTGGAATATTCTCCAGCGTTTGCAGCATCAGGCGCGTCGCCAGCGGCAGGTTGAAAAAGCAGTGCGCCAGCAGAATGCCCTGCAGACCATAGGGCGAAAAGCGGTAGTCGATGCCGAACTGCTGGCAGAGCTGCGCCAGCCAGCCGGCGCGGCCATAGACCGTCAGCAGGCCGAAGACCGCCACCAGCACCGGCAGCACCAGCGTCATGGCGCAGAGGCGCAGCAGCAGCTGGCGGCCGGGAAAACGCCTGCGGTAGAGGGCGCGCGCCAGCGGTATCGCGGGCAGCAGCGACAGCAGGGCGGAGAGCAGCGCCTGGGTGAAGGAGAAGCGCACCACGTGGCGCAGATAGCTGTCATGTAGCAGCCCACGCCAGTCGCCTGCCGGCGCGCTGGCCCAGAGCGCGCCGAACGCCAGCAGCGCCACGCCGCACAGCAGCAGCGCGGCAGCGCTGCCCGGCGCCATCCACAGCGGGATTAGCGGCTGACGGCGCGTTGCCATGCGTTAATCCACTCTGCGCGCTGCTGCGCCACTTGCTGCGGGCTATACTGCAGCGCGGTTTGCGGCACGCTCAGCGTCTGGAAACCCGCCGGCAGCTCGCTTTTAATGACCGGATACATCCAGTTTCCGGTCGGGATGGCGTTCTGGAAGGCGGGCGTCAGCATAAACTGCATAAACTGCTGCGCCAGCTTCGGCTGCTTGCTGCCGGCCAGCTGCGCGGCGACTTCGACCTGCAAATAGTGGCCCTCGGCAAACGGCGCCGCGGCGTAGTTCTCTTTTTTCTCTTCAATCAGGTGATAGGCGGGCGAGGTGGTATAGCTCAGCACCAGATCGCCTTCGCCTTTCAGGAACAGGCCATAGGCTTCGCTCCAGCCCTTGGTCACGGTAACGGTTTTCTGCGCCAGCTTCTGCCAGGCCTGCGGCGCGTTGTCGCCGTAGACTTTCTGCATCCAGAGCAGCAGGCCCAGACCCGGCGTGCTGGTGCGCGGGTCTTCATAGATCACGCGCCATTTCTCCGGGCTTTCCACCAGCTCTTTCAGACTGGCCGGTGGGTTTTTAAGGCGCGTTTTGTCGTAGACGAAGGCGAAGTAACCGTAGTCGAAGGGCACGAAGGTGTGATCCTGCCAGCCGCCCGGCAGCGTCAGGCTATGGAGATCGACTTCGCTTTTGGCGAACAGGCCGGTTTGCTGCGCCGCCTGCAGCAGATTGTTGTCGAGGCCGAGCACCACGTCGGCCTTGCTGTTCTTGCCTTCCATGCGCACGCGGTTCAGCAGCGAGACGCCATCTTCCAGCGCCACATAGCGCAGCTCGCAGCCGCACTGCGCTTCAAAGGCTTTTTTTACCGCGGGGCCGGGGCCCCATTCGGCGGAGAAGGAGTCGTAGGTGTAGACGGTCAGGGCAGGTTTTGCCGCCAGCGCCGACACGGACAGCAACATCAGCAGAGGGAGAATCTGTTTAACCACTTTGCGCTCCTGGGGAGAGTTGTTATGAGTCGCAAAGGATCTGAGCGTAGCAGCCTCTCAAATCCCTACGTCGGTATTAACCGAATCAGGTTCGACGGGTTTTTCTCAGCCTTTCGCAGGCACCCCGTTGAGAACGGCTCATTCTAGACATTTCGCCGGCGGGGGGAAAGCGTCACCGCGTCGGCGGCGCGAACCAGGCGGATTTGAAGTCGAACCAGCCGAGCGTATTGAGCCGCACGCCGCGCATGCTGCGCTGACCTTCCAGCAGCAGCCAGTGATGAAACAGCGGATGCAAACCGTCCGCATCGAGCAGCCGCTTGCTCCATTCGGCGAGCGGCAGCGCTTTGCGCCGCCAGCGTGCGGCGTCGGCTTTCCAGTCGAGCGGCAGACAGTGATGCAGCAGCGGGATTTCGTAGAGCTGGGCAAACAGCGCATACTCCAGCGGCAGAGTGAAGTTGACGCTGCCGAGCCAGACGTCGCTTTCTGCCTCGCCCTGATGCCAGGTTTCATAGTCGACCGCGCGGGTGATCAGCCGCACGTTGTGTTGCGCCAGCAGCGGGCGCAGCGCGTTGGCGATGCCCTCATGCTCGACGTGCTGGCTGTACCAGGTCAGCGTCAGACTCTCCAGACCGGGCGGCCTGGCCGCCGGCGTCAGGTCGCGGCGGTGATGCCAACGCGGCAGCAGGCCGTAAGCGGGATACCAGTAGCGCTGATAGCCGGCCTCGGCATAGTTGAGCAGCGCGATGGGATTCAACAGATGGCAGAGCCAGCGCCGGACGTCGGCGTCGCGTCCCAGGGCGGAGCGCTGATCGAACAGGAGAAAATAGCAGCCCTCTTCAAGGCGGCTCTCTTCCGACTTTTCATCCTCGGCGGCGCCCTGGAGGCGCACGCCGGAGTAGACCAGCTCGTCGCTGATCTCCGGCAGCACCCAGATCGAGACGTCGTCGATCAGCGCGCGGAAGCCGAAATAGTCGTCAAACGCCTCGATCTTCAGCTGACTCTGCTGATTGCGCACCACGCGATAGGGGCCGGTGCCGACGGGATGTCGCGCGAAGTCGCGCATCTGCGGCCATTCGCGCGGCAGAATCATGGCGCTGACGCTGCCGAGCAGCCACGGCAGCCAGTCGTCCGGTTCGCTGAGATGAAGATCCAGCGTCCAGGGCGCGGGCGAATCGATGCGTCGAATATGGGAGAAGAGCGGCAGCGGGCGTAGGCGTTCCAGGCTCGACGTGACGTCCGCCATCTCCAGCTCGCGGCCGTGATGAAAGCGGATCGCCGGGCGCAGGTAAAAACGCCAGTGCAGCGGCGATATCGCCTGCCAGTGATGGGCGATATCCGCCTCGACTTCCCCATTTTCCTCATTTATGCGCGTCAGGCCGTTAAAAATCTGCCGCGCCAGATGCGTTTCGGAGCGGCGCAGCGGCGAGCCGGGGAGCAGGTTAAGCAGCGGGCGATAATAGAGTACGCGCAAAATATGTTTGCCCTGGCGGAAGCTGCGGCCGAGATGGGCGCGGATCATCTGGCGCACCTCCGCCTTGTCGCCGACCAGCTGCACCAGCTGATCGATGCGATCCTGCGCCAGCAGATCCTCGGCGCGCTGCTGCTGCAGCGCCAGGCCGGTGTAGCAGAAGCTGAGCTGCGAGCGCTTGCCGCGTCCCGCCTCTGCCTGCCAGGTGAGCCAGCCTGCCTCCTGCATCGCATTCAACAGGTTGCGCATATGGCGACGCGAGCAGTGCAGCCGTTCGGCCAGTTCGCTGAGCGTGACCAGCTGGCTTTCGCCCTGGCAGCTTTGCCACAGGCGGATGAACTGCTGCTTAAGGCGTGATGAGGACATAAAAGGGGAACTCCCTGTGAAAAGCGCTCAGTTTTTCCTGCCTCATATTAAGGGCAAACTTAGCGCTATTGGAAGAGCGGGAGGCATTCCGCATGGAATGGCGCTCGACCATGATTCCGCTGCGGCGGGATTTGATCTGAGTAGGGTGCAATTACACCGCCAGCAGCGATTTTTCCTGCTGGCTTTTTTCTGTTGCGCTAGAATCCATTCTCCTGTTTTTCCTGTTTCCGTCACTGCAAAGGGATGTCGCTATGAAGTCGCCGTTAACCCGGAAACGCCCTATTAATCCGGTCTTTCTCGCCTTTATGGCCGCCTCTTTTATGATCGGCGTCGCCGGCGCGCTGCAGGCGCCGACGCTGAGTCTGTTTCTGACGCGCGAGGTGCAGGCGCGTCCCCTTTGGGTCGGGCTCTTTTTTACCGTCAACGCCATCGCGGGCATCCTGGTCAGCATGCTGGTGGCTAAGCGCTCCGACAGCCGCGGCGATCGCCGTACGCTGATCCTTTTTTGCTGCGCGATGGCGTTTTGCAACGCGCTGCTGTTCGCCTTTACCCGCCACTACCTGACGCTGATTACCCTCGGCGTGCTCCTCTCGGCGCTGGCCAGCGTGTCGATGCCGCAGATCTTCGCGCTGGCGCGCGAGTATGCCGACCAGTCGGCGCGCGAAGCGGTGATGTTCAGCTCGGTAATGCGCGCGCAGCTTTCGCTCGCCTGGGTCATCGGCCCGCCGCTGTCGTTTGCGCTGGCGCTTAACTTCGGCTTTGTGACGCTCTTTCTGGTGGCAGCGGCGCTGTTTCTGGTCTGTATCCTGCTGATCAAGTTTACCTTGCCGTCGGTGCCGCGCGCCGAGCCGCTGATGCAGAGCGGCGGCATGCCGCTGAGCGGCTGGCGCGATCGCGACGTGCGCCTGCTGTTTATCGCCTCGGTAACCATGTGGACCTGCAATACCATGTATATCATCGATATGCCGCTCTATATCAGCGTCACGCTCGGTCTGCCGGAGAAGCTGGCGGGTTTGCTGATGGGGACGGCGGCCGGGCTGGAGATCCCGGTCATGCTGCTGGCCGGGCACTACGCGAAGCGCGTCGGCAAGCGCAATCTGATGCTGATCGCGGTGGCGGCGGGCATTCTGTTTTACGCCGGGCTGGCGATGTTCGCCTCGCAGACGGCGCTGATGGCGCTACAGCTGTTTAACGCGGTGTTTATCGGCATTATCGCTGGCATCGGCATGCTGTGGTTTCAGGATCTGATGCCTGGCCGGCCCGGCGCGGCGACCACGATGTTCACCAACTCTATCTCGACCGGGATGATTCTGGCCGGCGTGATTCAGGGGACGCTGAGCGAGCGCTTCGGACATATTGCGGTGTACTGGCTGGCGCTGGTGCTGGCCGTCGCGGCGTTCGCCATGTCGGCGCGCGTGAAGAACGTTTAGGAAGGCACCGCTTTTTTACACAGGCAGCGCTAAAGCTTAAAACGCGGGTGGCTGGGGCCGAGGAGCAAAGCGTCCCGCGACAAGGATGTCGCGGGCCGAGCGAGCAGGGATGCCTTGAGCGACTTTGCGATCGGACCCAGCCATACGCGTTAGTTCCCAATCTGCAAACAGCTATGCCTTAATTCAGAAACGCAGGCTGGCGCTGTTCGTAGTCGGCAATCGCCGCTTCGTGCTGCAGCGTCAGGCCGATGCTGTCGAGTCCGTTCAGCATGCAGTGGCGGCGAAAACTGTCGATCTCGAACGAATAGACTTTATCGCCCGCCGTCACCGTCTGCGCTTCCAGATCGACGGTAAAGCGGATGCCCGGCTGCGCCGCCACCAGCTTAAACATCTCGTCCACCTGCTCTTCGCTGAGGCGCACCGGCAGCAGCTGATTGTTAAAGCTGTTGCCGTAGAAAATGTCGGCAAAGCTCGGCGCAATCACCACGTGAAAACCGAAATCGGTCAGCGCCCAGGGCGCATGCTCGCGCGACGAGCCGCAGCCAAAGTTTTCGCGCGCCAGCAGAATGCTGGTGCCCTGAAACTCAGGCTTGTTCAGCACAAAGCTGGCGGTCGGCACGGTGCCGGCATCGTCGTCAAAGCGCCAGTCGTGAAACAGATGGGCGCCAAAGCCGGTGCGCGTCACCTTCTGCAGAAACTGCTTGGGAATAATGGCGTCGGTGTCGACATTCGCCGCGTCCAGCGGGGCGACGATGCCGGTATGCTGAGTAAATTTATTCGCCATGATTACGCTCCTGTCAGTTCACGAATGTCGGCAAAATGGCCGGAAACCGCGGCGGCGGCGGCCATCGCCGGGCTGACCAGATGCGTGCGTCCGCCGCGGCCCTGGCGCCCTTCAAAGTTACGGTTGCTGGTCGAGGCGCAGCGCTCGCCCGGATTCAGACGGTCGTTGTTCATCGCCAGGCACATCGAGCACCCCGGCAGGCGCCATTCGAAGCCCGCTTCGAGAAAAATCTTGTCCAGACCTTCCGCTTCCGCCTGCGCTTTCACCGGACCGGAGCCCGGCACCACCATCGCCACCACGCCCGGCGCGACCTTGCGCCCTTTGGCGATAGCCGCAGCGGCGCGCAGATCTTCAATGCGCGAGTTGGTGCAGGAGCCGATAAATACCTTGTCGATCGCCACGTCAGTCAGACGAATGCCCGGCTGCAGATTCATATAGGCGAGCGCCTTCTCGGCCGAGGCGCGCTCGACCGGGTCGGCAAACGAGGCCGGGTTCGGGATCGGCTCATCCACGGCGATCACCTGGCCCGGGTTGGTGCCCCAGGTCACCTGCGGCGCGATATCGGCGGCGTTCAGCGTCACCACGGCGTCATAGCGCGCGCCTTCGTCCGACTTCAGGGTGCGCCAGTACTCTACCGCCTGCTCCCACTTCTCGCCCTGCGGCGCGAACTGCCGGCCCTTCAGGTAGTTAAAGGTGGTATCGTCCGGCGCGACCAGGCCCGCCTTGGCGCCCATCTCGATCGCCATATTGCACAGCGTCATGCGACCTTCCATGCTCAGCGCTTCGATAGCCGGGCCGCAGAACTCGACCACGTGGCCGGTGCCGCCCGCGCTGCCGGTTTTTCCGATAATCGCCAGCACGATATCCTTCGCGGTGATGCCCGGCGCGGCGTCGCCCAGCACCTCGATTTTCATGGTCTTCGCACGACCCTGCTTCAGCGTCTGGGTCGCGAAAACATGCTCGACTTCCGAGGTGCCGATGCCGAAAGCCAGCGAACCGAACGCGCCGTGCGTAGCCGTGTGCGAATCGCCGCAGACGATGGTCATGCCCGGCAGCGTCATGCCTTGCTCCGGCCCGATAACGTGCACGATGCCCTGGAACGGGTGATTCAGATCGTAGAGCTGCACGCCGAACTCGGCACAGTTCTTCATCAGCTCCTGCATCTGGATGCGCGCCATCTCGCCGGAGGCGTTGATATCTTTGGTCTGGGTCGAAACGTTATGGTCCATGGTGGCGAACGTCTTCGACGGCTGACGCACTTTGCGGCCGTGGGCCCGCAGACCGTCGAAAGCCTGCGGCGACGTCACCTCATGGATCAGGTGACGATCGATATAGAGCAGCGGCGTCTCGTCAGGCGCTTCGTGAACGACATGTGCATCAAATAACTTCTGGTATAAGGTTTTCATTATTTTATTTTTCCTCGGCGATAAAGCGGGCAATCACGCTGCCCATATCATCCGTGGTGACGGCGGGGCCATCACCGGCCAAATCTCGGGTGCGGTAGCCTTCTTCCAGCGCGCGGCTGACGGCGCGCTCAATGCTGTCGGCGGCGGCGTCCGCATTCAGGCTGTAGCGCAGCAGCAGCGACAGCGACAGGATCTGCGCCACCGGGTTCGCGATATTCTGCCCGGCGATATCCGGCGCGGATCCGCCCGCCGGCTCATACAGACCGAAACTCTCTTCATTCAGGCTGGCTGACGGCAGCATGCCCATCGAGCCGGTGATCATCGCGCACTCGTCGGAGAGAATGTCGCCGAACAGATTGGAGCAGAGCAGTACGTCGAACTGGGACGGGTCTTTAATCAGCTGCATGGTGGCGTTATCGATATACATATGGCTCAGCTGCACGTCGGGATAATCCTGCGCCACTTCATTGACGATTTCGCGCCACATCACGGAGGTCTGCAGCACGTTGGCTTTATCGACAGAGGTGACTTTATTGCGACGCTTGCGCGCTGACTCAAAGGCGATGCGAGCGATGCGTTCAATCTCGAAACGGTGATAAACCTCGGTGTCGAAGGCGCGCTCATGCGGGCCGCTGCCTTCACGACCTTTCGGCTGGCCGAAGTAGATACCGCCGGTCAGCTCGCGCACGCACAGAATATCGAAACCTTTCGCGGCGATATCGGCGCGCAGCGGACAAAAAGCTTCCAGCCCCTGGTAGAGCGCGGCGGGACGCAGGTTGCTGAACAATTTGAAATGCTTGCGCAGCGGCAGCAGCGCGCCGCGCTCCGGCTGCGCGGCGGGAGGCAGATGCTCCCATTTGGGGCCGCCGACCGAGCCGAAAAGGATGGCGTCGGCCTGCTCGCAGCCTGCGACGGTGGCGGGCGGCAGCGGTTCGCCGTGACGGTCGATGGCGATGCCGCCAACGTCATACTCGCTGGTAGTGATGCGCATATCAAAGCGGTGACGAATGGCGTCCAGCACTTTCAGGGCCTGCGCCATGACTTCGGGGCCGATGCCGTCGCCGGGCAATACTGCGATATGAGAAGAGGTAGACATAGTTACACCGTTTCCTTCTGAAATTTGCGCTGCAATTCTTTTTCGACTTCTTTGGCGCGCCAGATATTGTTCAGCGCGTTCACCATCGCTTTCGCGGAGGATTCGACGATATCGGTCGCCAGACCCACGCCGTGGAATTTGCGTCCGTTATAGTTGACTACGATATCCACCTGGCCCAGCGCGTTCTCGCCGTGGCCTTTCGCCGTTAACTTGTAGTTCACCAGCTCGGCTTCGAAGCCGGTAATGCGGTTGATCGCCTGATACACCGCGTCGACCGGGCCGTTGCCGGTGGCGGCGTCTGCTTTGGTCTCTTCGCCGCAGCCCAGCTGCACCGAGGCGGTCGCCGTGACGCTGGAGCCGGTCTGCACGTTGAATTCGTTCAGCTGGAAATATTCCGGCTCTTCATGCTGTTTATTGATAAAGGCCAGCGCTTCCAGATCGTAATCGAACACCTGGCCTTTCTTGTCGGCCAGTTTCAGGAAGGCGTCATACAGCGCGTCCAGGCTGTAGTCGCTCTCTTTGTAGCCCATCTCTTCCATGCGGTGTTTCACCGCTGCGCGGCCGGAGCGCGAGGTCAGGTTCAGCTGGATTTTGTGCAGGCCGATCGACTCCGGCGTCAGGATTTCGTAGTTCTCGCGGTTTTTCAGCACGCCGTCCTGATGAATGCCGGAGGAGTGGGCGAAGGCGTTAGAGCCGACCACCGCTTTGTTGGCCGGGATCGGCATATTGCAGATCTGGCTGACCATCTGGCTGGTGCGGTAGATCTCCTGGTGATGGATATTGGTATGCACGTTCAGGATCTGCTGGCGGGTTTTGATCGCCATGATGACCTCTTCCAGCGCGCAGTTGCCGGCGCGCTCGCCCAGACCGTTCAGCGTGCCTTCCACCTGGCGCGCGCCCGCCTGGACGGCAGCCAGCGCATTGCCGGTCGCCATGCCTAAATCGTCATGGGTATGCACCGACAGAATCGCTTTGTCGATATTGGGCACGCGATTGATCAGCTGGCTGATGATGCTGGCGTATTCGCCCGGCAGGGTGTAACCCACGGTGTCTGGGATGTTGATGGTGGTGGCGCCGGCGTTAATCGCCGCCTCCACAACGCGGCACAGATCGTCGATCGGCGTGCGGCCGCCATCTTCGCAGGAGAACTCTACGTCGCTGGTATAGTTGCGCGCGCGTTTCACCATGTGCACCGCGCGCTCGATCACCTCAGGCAGGGTGCTGCGCAGTTTGGTGGCGATATGCATCGGCGAGGTGGCGATAAAGGTGTGAATACGATAGGCCTCCGCCACGCGCAGCGCTTCATAAGCGGCATCGATATCTTTCTCGACGCAGCGCGCCAGCCCGCAGACGCGGCTGTTTTTAATGGTGCGCGCGATGGTCTGTACGGATTCAAAGTCGCCCGGCGACGAGACCGGAAAACCGACTTCCATCACGTCGACACCCATGCGCTCCAGCGCCAGTGCGATCTGCAATTTTTCTTTCACACTCAGGCTGGCCTGTAATGCCTGCTCACCGTCGCGCAGAGTGGTATCGAAAATAATGACTTGCTGGCTCATCGTATTCATCCTTATGCGTTAACTTCACCGTGCAACGAGCATAAAAAAACCCGCGCAAGGCGCGGGTTTTTAACTTTCAGCAGGTTCGAATCAGTGTTTGATTCTGCCCACGAGTCTACCGCGCAAACTGAATGCGTTAAGTAGTAGACCGAGTAGGCGGAATGAATGAAACATGGATTCGAACCTCGTAAAATTTTGTGCTGCACATATTGGTACTGGAATCGCGACGTGATGTCAACCATAAGTAAAAGGGTATTTTCGGCGGACGTTAAGGAAATAATTCTGCGATTTCGCGCCAGATCAGTGGAACAGACAATGTACGGGGAAATGGCGCGCGGAAGAGGCGGCGTGCTGCGATGATTTTATTTTATCTGTTTGATTTTATGTTCTTTTTAAGGCTCGTCTCAACCGCGGGAGCAGAACTGTTTTACCGCTGCTCGGCAGCATATTGTCGTGCATCGCCTTTATTTCAGAGTTAATTACGCCAGAAATGAATTTCGCAGGAAAATTGTGGGCTGACGCAGGCGGAATTAATTTTTTATTATTTCTTATAACCCGCTGAAAATGATTTCGTCTTCAGCATTTTCTTCTGCCTAACTTCCGGTGAATTAGATAATTCCTCGCGCGCTTAACTTATCGCGCAGAGGCTTTACGGCCGGCTTCACGATAAGTGCAGATTCTGACGTTTGCCTGCCAGGTTTTCTACGGTTATGGTAATCGACCAACTCTTAAAACAATCAACCAAGCAGATTTCTCTGTATCTGGATGTCGGAAAGGCGTTCCGGCGTCTGCGCATAAACATAAGGTTTTGATCTTAACTGGCGAATGTGGGGCAGGATGCCAGTGGCGCGCAGGAACAGCGAGCGTCAGTGGATTCAGTTCCTCAAGCCTGGAGGCAGAAAATGGAGATGTTGTCAGGAGCCGAGATGGTCGTCCGTTCGTTAATCGATCAGGGCGTAAAACAGGTGTTCGGTTATCCGGGCGGCGCGGTGCTGGATATTTATGATGCGCTGCAAACCGTCGGCGGAATCGATCACGTTCTGGTGCGGCATGAACAGGGCGCGGTGCATATGGCAGACGGCCTGGCGCGCGCGACCGGCGAAGTCGGCGTGGTGCTGGTGACGTCGGGGCCCGGCGCAACCAATGCGATTACCGGTATCGCCACCGCCTATATGGATTCGATTCCGCTGGTGATCCTGTCGGGGCAGGTGCCGTCCTCGCTGATTGGCTACGACGCCTTTCAGGAGTGCGACATGGTGGGGATTTCCCGTCCGGTGGTGAAGCACAGCTTTCTGGTAAAAAGCACCGAAGAGATCCCGACCGTGCTGAAAAAAGCGTTCTGGCTGGCGGCCAGCGGGCGTCCGGGTCCGGTGGTGATCGATCTGCCGAAGGATATTCTAAATCCGGCCAACAAACTGCCTTATGTCTACCCGGAATCGGTGAGCATGCGCTCCTATAACCCGACGATCCAGGGCCACAAAGGACAGATCAAGCGCGCCCTTAACACGCTGCTCGCCGCGCGCAAGCCGGTGATGTATGTTGGCGGTGGCGCGATTACCTCGGCGTGCGAGGCGGAGCTGTTGCAGCTTGCGGAGCAGCTGAACATTCCGGTCACCAGCTCGCTAATGGGGCTGGGCGCTTTCCCCGGCACTCACCGCCAGTCGGTAGGCATGCTCGGCATGCACGGCACCTACGAAGCCAATATGACGATGCATAACGCCGATCTTATCTTCGCCGTCGGCGTGCGCTTTGACGATCGCACCACCAATAACCTGGCTAAATATTGTCCGAACGCGACCGTGCTGCATATCGACATCGATCCTACTTCGATCTCGAAAACCGTGGCGGCGGATATTCCTATCGTCGGCGATGCGAAACAGACGCTACAGCAGATGCTCGATCTGCTGGCGCAGAGCGAGACAAAGCAGGATCTCGATAGCCTGCGCGACTGGTGGCAGAGCATCGAGGGCTGGCGCAGTCGTAAATGCCTGGCGTTCGATCGCAATAGTGAAAAGATCAAGCCGCAGGCGGTGATCGAAACGATCTTTCGCCTGACAAACGGCGACGCCTACGTGACGTCAGACGTCGGCCAGCATCAGATGTTCGCGGCGCTCTATTATCCCTTTGATAAACCGCGCCGCTGGATCAACTCCGGCGGGCTCGGCACCATGGGCTTCGGGCTGCCGGCCGCGCTGGGCGTGAAAATGGCGCTGCCGGAAGAGACGGTGATCTGCGTGACCGGCGACGGCAGCATTCAGATGAATATTCAGGAGCTCTCCACCGCGCTGCAGTACGATTTGCCGGTGCTGGTGCTGAGCCTGAACAACCGCGTGCTCGGTATGGTGAAGCAGTGGCAGGATATGATCTATTCCGGCCGCCATTCGCAATCTTATATGGAATCGCTGCCGGACTTCGTGCGCCTGGCTGAGGCGTACGGTCACGTCGGCATCGCGATTCAGCATCCTTCCGAGCTGGAAGAAAAGCTGCAGCTGGCGCTGGATACGCTGGCGAAAGGGCGGCTGGTGTTCGTCGACGTCACCGTCGACGGCAGCGAGCACGTCTACCCGATGCAGATCCGCGGCGGGTCGATGGATGAGATGTGGCTGAGCAAAACGGAGAGGACATAATTATGCGTCGTATTTTATCGGTTCTGCTGGAGAACGAATCCGGCGCATTGTCTCGCGTGGTGGGCCTCTTTTCCCAGCGCGGCTATAACATCGAGAGTCTGACCGTCGCGCCGACCGACGATCCCACGCTGTCGCGTATGACCATCCAGACCGTCGGCGACGAAAAGGTGCTGGAGCAGATTGAAAAGCAGCTGCATAAGCTGGTGGATGTGCTGCGCGTCAGCGAGCTGGGGCAGGGCGCCTATGTCGAACGCGAAATCATGCTGGTGAAACTTCAGGCCACCGGTTACGGCCGCGAAGAGGTGAAACGCAGCGCGGAGATCTTCCGCGGTCAGATTATCGACGTGACGCCGACGCTGTACACGGTTCAGCTGGCAGGCACCAGCGACAAGCTCGACGCCTTCCTGAATACCGTGCGCGAAGTGGCGGAAATCGTTGAAGTGGCGCGTTCTGGCATCGTCGGCGTATCGCGCGGCGATCGCATTATGCGGTAATTGCTCAAGGTGACTGTCTCTAACCCGGCGTAATGCCGGGTTTTTTTATTTTATGCGCCAGGCGGAGATCGCTAAGAAAAGCGGTTGCTCAGCGCGAAGTTCTGCTGTTAGATGTTACAAACGAGTTACCCTTAGCTTAGTTGCGGGCATCTGCCGCAACGCGGCTCGCCGTGAAGTATGGAGTTATCGTGAAACTGGATGAAATCGCACGCCTGGCAGGCGTGTCGCGCACCACGGCCAGTTATGTCATCAATGGCAAAGCGCGGCAGTATCGTGTCAGCGAAAAAACCGTCGAGAAAGTGATGGCGGTCGTGCGTGAGCATAACTACCACCCCAACGCCGTGGCGGCGGGCCTGCGTGCCGGCCGTACGCGCTCGATCGGCCTGGTGATCCCCGATCTGGAAAACACCAGCTATACCCGCATCGCCAACTATCTTGAACGTCAGGCGCGTCAGCGCGGCTATCAGCTGCTGATCGCCTGTTCGGAAGATCAGCCCGACAATGAAATGCGTTGCATTGAACATCTGCTGCAGCGTCAGGTCGATGCGATAATCGTTTCAACCTCTTTGCCGCCTGAGCATCCCTTCTACCAGCGCTGGATCAACGATCCGCTGCCGATTATCGCGCTGGACCGCGCGCTGGATCGTGAACACTTCACCAGCGTCGTCGGCGCCGATCAGGACGACGCCTTTACGCTGGCGGCTGAATTGCGTCAGCTGCCGGTGAAAAACGTGCTGTTTCTCGGCGCGCTGCCCGAGCTTTCCGTCAGCTTCCTGCGCGAAATGGGCTTCCGCGACGCCTGGAAAGATGATCCGCGTTCCATCGACTATATCTACTGCAACAGCTTCGAGCGCACGGCGGCGGCGGCGTTATTTGAGAAGTACCTTGACGATCACGATATGCCGGAAGCGCTCTTTACCACGTCGTTCGGGCTGCTGCAGGGCGTAATGGACGTGACATTAAAACGTGACGGACGCCTGCCGACCGACCTCGCGATCGCGACATTTGGCGACCACGAATTACTGGACTTTTTAGAGTGTCCGGTGCTGGCGGTGGGGCAGCGTCATCGCGACGTGGCGGAGCGCGTGCTGGAGTTAGTCCTGGCTTCGCTTGATGAACCGCGAAAACCGAAACCGGGATTAACGCGTATTCGACGAAATTTATTTCGTCGTGGTCAGCTGAGCCGCAAAGTTAAATAGCCGACAGGGCAGCAATGCCGCTGCCCTTAAATTTTCGCGTATTAATAGTTGCCATTTTCCAGGGTAAAAAAGCGTAAAGCTGCGACACCTCATCTAACAAATTAACGGCGATGTGATTGTTAAATGTCCATTTCTTTGGGCTGGCGCGCACTCCTGACCTGCCTGAAGCGGCGGGTATCGCTTTCGGAACTCCCCTAAAATGCAGCCCCTGTCTCAGAAACAGTGAAGAATATTAGCGCAGGTCGTTAGGCTTATTTTTAAGCGTTTTTTAAAGCGACGTGGTTTTTATTCCATTATTCATCAGGTTAATTTTTAAAATTGACCTTTTGCCCGGTTTGCTGCTTTTCAATCAGCGAAATCACCCCTTGTAAATAGTTATATTCCCGCCGCGCTTCGGCTTGACAACGATTTCATCGCCTCCGTAAACTCGTGGCGTGGTAAAAAGTGGGGTAAAGTGGTGAAAATGGGGAGCTGAGGGGAAGGCTGGCATGTTCCGTGGAGCAACGTTAGTCAATCTCGACAGCAAGGGGCGACTGGCCGTACCAACGCGCTATCGCGACACGCTGATCGGGGAATCTCAAGGGCAGATGGTTTGCACCATCGACCTTCATCAGCCATGCCTGCTGCTTTATACCCTGCCCGAATGGGAAATCATCGAAAAAAAGCTGTCTCGCTTATCCAGCATGAACCCCGTTGAGCGACGCGTACAGCGTCTGCTGCTGGGACATGCCAGTGAGTGTCAGATGGACAACGCAGGCCGTTTGCTGCTGGCGAATACGCTTCGGCAACACGCGCACCTGACAAAAGAAGTGATGCTGGTCGGCCAGTTCAACAAGTTTGAACTGTGGGATGAACAGACCTGGTATCAACAAGTCAAGGATGACATTGACGCAGAACAGTCGGCTCAGGAACCTTTATCTGAGCGGTTGCAGGACTTGTCGCTATAGCTATGCAGGAAAATTTTAAACATACCACGGTGCTGCTGGACGAGGCGGTTAACGGCCTTAACATCAGGGAAGACGGTATCTACATCGACGGCACCTTTGGGCGCGGCGGACATTCACGTTTGATTCTGTCGCAGCTGGGCCCGCAGGGACGTCTTATCGCCATCGATCGCGACCCGCAAGCTATCGCCGCCGCCGCCGAGATCGCCGATCCGCGCTTCTCGATCGTGCACGGCCCCTTTTCCGCGCTGGCCGACTATGTCGAGGAGCTGGGATTAAGCGGGAAAATCAGTGGCATCCTGCTCGATCTGGGCGTCTCGTCGCCGCAGCTGGACGATGCGGAACGCGGCTTCTCCTTCATGCGCGACGGGCCGCTGGATATGCGTATGGACCCGACGCGCGGCCATTCCGCTGCCGAATGGCTGCTGCAAGCGGATGAGGCGGATATCGCCTTCGTGCTGAAGACCTATGGCGAAGAGCGTTTTGCTAAACGCATCGCGCGCGCCATCGTCGAGCGCAACCGCGAACAGCCGATGACGCGCACCAAAGAGCTGGCAGACGTTATCGCGGCGGCAACGCCGGTAAAAGATAAGTTCAAGCATCCGGCAACGCGCAGCTTTCAGGCGATCCGTATCTGGATCAACAGCGAGCTGGAAGAGATTGAAAAGGCGCTGAAAGGCGCTTTAACGGCGCTGGCGCCTGAAGGACGCCTCTCCATTATCAGCTTTCACTCGCTGGAAGATCGCCTGGTGAAACGCTTTATGCGTGACCAGAGCCGCGGCCCGCAGGTGCCGGCCGGTTTGCCGATGACCGAGTCGCAGCTTAAAGCGCTGGGCGGACGTCAGCTGAAGCTGCTCGGCAAAATGACGCCGGGCGACGCGGAGGTCGCGGACAACCCGCGCGCGCGCAGTTCGGTTCTGCGCATCGCGGAGAGAACCGACGCATGATCGGCAACGAACGTCACAGCCTGCCCGGCGTCATTGGCGGCGATCTATTGCGGTTCGGCAAAATCCCGCTGATTTTGCTGATAGCCGTACTGGTGTCGGCCGTGATGGTGGTGACGACGACGCACAAAACGCGTCTGCTGACCGCGCAGCGCGAACAGCTGGTGTTAGAGCGCGACGCGCTAGACATTGAATGGCGTAACCTGATCCTTGAGGAGAACGCGCTGGGCGATCACAGCCGGGTGGAGCGCATCGCCACCGAGAAGCTGCAGCTACAGCATGTAGACCCATCTCAGGAAAATATTGTGGTACAGAAATAAGGAACGCTAAATCGCAATGAGCGGCGCAAGCAAAACGCTGAAGTTAAAAAAACAGGAAGATAAAGCCAGCTTTGTAAGCTGGCGTTTTGCGTTGCTGTGCGGCTGTATTTTACTGGCGCTTTTCGGTCTGCTCTCACGCGTCGCCTGGCTGCAGGTCATCAGCCCGGACAAGCTGGTGAAGGAGGGCGATCTGCGTTCGCTGCGCGTACAGGCGGTGCCTACCGCACGCGGCATGATCAGCGATCGCGCCGGTCGTCCGCTGGCGGTCAGCGTGCCGGTCAACGCCATCTGGGCCGACCCGAAAGAGCTGCACGATGCGGGCGGCGTGACCCTCGACAGCCGCTGGAAAGCGCTCGCCGACGCGCTCTCTATTCCTCTCGATCAGCTGGCGACGCGCGTCAACGCCAATCCTAAAGGACGCTTTATCTATCTGGCACGCCAGGTTAATCCCGCCATCAGCGACTACATCAAGAAGCTCCGGCTGCCCGGCATCCATCTGCGCGAAGAGTCGCGCCGCTACTATCCGGCCGGTCAGGTGACATCTCATCTGATCGGCTTTACCAATATTGACGGCCAGGGTATCGAAGGCATTGAGAAGAGCTTCGATAAATGGCTGACCGGTGCGCCGGGCGAGCGAACGGTGCGTAAAGACCGCAACGGCCGCGTGATCGAAGATATCTCGTCGGTGGACAGCCGCGCCGCCCATAACCTGACGCTTAGCATTGACGAGGGCCTGCAGGCGCTGGTTTACCGCGAACTCAATAATGCCGTGGCGTTCAACAAAGCCGAATCGGGCACTGCCGTACTGGTGGACGTCAATACCGGCGAAGTGCTGGCGATGGCCAACAGCCCGGCCTACAACCCCAATAACCTCAGCAACACGCCGAAAGAGATGATGCGTAACCGCGCCATCACCGACATCTTCGAGCCTGGCTCGACCGTCAAGCCTATGGTGGTGATGACGGCGTTGCAGCGCGGCGTGGTGCGGGAAAACAGCGTACTTAATACCGTGCCGTACCGCGTTAACGGTCATGAGATCAAAGACGTGGCGCGCTATAACGAATTGACCCTTACCGGGGTTCTGCAGAAGTCGAGTAACGTCGGCGTTTCACGGCTGGCGTTAGCGATGCCCTCCTCAGCGCTTGTAGATACTTATGCGCGCTTTGGCCTGGGTAAACCGACCAATTTGGGGCTGGTCGGGGAAAGTAGTGGCTTATACCCTCAAAAACAACGGTGGTCTGACATAGAGAGGGCCACCTTCTCTTTCGGCTACGGGCTAATGGTAACGCCGTTACAGTTAGCGCGTGTCTACGCGACCATCGGCAGCTACGGCATTTTCCGGCCGCTGTCGATCACGAAAGTCGATCCGCCTGTCGCGGGCGAGCGCGTCTTCCCGGAATCGCTGGTGAAAACCGTGGTTCATATGATGGAAAGCGTCGCGCTGCCGGGCGGCGGCGGCGTAAAAGCGGCAATCAAAGGCTATCGCATCGCGATTAAAACCGGTACGGCGAAAAAAGTCGGACCGGACGGCCGCTACGTCAATAAATATATCGCATACACCGCAGGCGTCGCGCCTGCCAGTCATCCTCGTTTTGCGCTGGTGGTGGTGATCAACGATCCCCAGGCCGGCAAGTATTACGGTGGTGCGGTTTCCGCGCCGGTGTTCGGTGCCATCATGGGCGGCGTTCTGCGCACCATGAACATCGAGCCGGACGCGTTGCCGACCAATGACAAAAACGAGCTGGTGACAAACAGAAGTGAGGAAAAAAGTGACAGATCGTAACCTGCGCGACTTGCTGGACCCGTGGGTGCCAGGCGCGCCGGCGCGTCCCCTGGGTGACATGACACTGGATAGCCGCAAGGCGGCATCCGGCGATCTGTTTGTGGCCGTCGCAGGCCACCATGCCGATGGACGGCGTTTTATTCCGCAGGCGATCGCGCAGGGAGTTTCCGCCGTGATCGCAGAGGCCGAAGGCGAAGCCAGCGATGGCGATATCAAAGAAATGCACGGCGTGCCGGTAATTTACCTGACGCAGCTGCCGCAGCGGCTCTCTGCGCTGGCGGGCCGTTTTTACGATCGGCCCGGCGAAAAGCAGAAGCTGATCGGCGTGACCGGCACCAATGGCAAAACCACCACTACCCAGCTGCTGGCGCAATGGGCGCAGCTGCTGGGCGAAACGGGTGCGGTGATGGGCACGGTCGGCAACGGTCTGCTCGGACAGCTGGCCGCCGCGGAGAACACCACCGGCTCGGCCGTGGAGGTTCAGCATCTGCTGCAGGAGCTGGCGCAGCAGGGCGCAACGCTGACCGCGATGGAGGTTTCCTCGCACGGTCTGGTGCAGCATCGTGTTGCGGCGCTGCCGTTTGCCGCCGCGGTCTTTACCAATCTGAGCCGCGATCATCTCGATTATCACGGCGACATGCAGAGCTACGAATCGGCTAAAAAGCTGCTGTTTACCGACCATCAGGTCGGTGAAATGATCCTTAACGCCGACGACGAAGCAGGGCGCCGCTGGCTGGCGACGCTGCCCGACGCCGTCGCTGTCACCATGGAGAACAATCTCCAGCCCGGCTGTCACGGCCGGTGGGTAAAAGCCGACGAGGTCACCTATCAGGACAATGGCGCGCATATCCGTTTCAGCTCAAGCTGGGGCGAAGGCGAATTCGATAGCCGCCTGATGGGCGCTTTCAACGTCAGCAACCTGCTGCTGGCGTTCGCCACCCTGCTGGCGCTCGATTATCCGCTCGCCGATCTGGTGCGGACGGCGCCGCAGCTGCAGCCGGTATGCGGGCGCATGGAAGTCTTCAGCGCGCCGGGCAAGCCGACCGTGGTGGTAGATTACGCCCATACGCCGGACGCGCTGGAAAAGGCGCTGGAAGCAGCGCGCCTGCACTGCAAAGGCAAGCTGTGGTGCGTGTTTGGCTGCGGTGGCGATCGCGACAAAGGCAAGCGTCCCCTGATGGGCGCTATCGCCGAGCAGTTCGCGGACGTCGTGGTGATTACCGACGACAATCCGCGTAGCGAAGATCCGCAGGCTATCGTTAACGACATTTTGACCGGCCTGCTTGAGCCGCACCGCGCGCGCGTCGTCGCTGGACGGGCGCAAGCGGTCACTAACGCCGTTCTGCAGGCCCAGCCTGACGACATCGTGCTGGTGGCGGGCAAAGGTCACGAAGATTATCAAATCGTGGGAAATCGTCGTCTGGATTACTCCGACCGCGCCACGGTTGCCGCGTTATTAGGAGTAACGGCATGATCCCGGTTTCCCTTACTACGCTGGCCGACATCAGCGGCGGCGCGCTGCACGGCAGCGATCTTGTCCTGAGCGACGTCACTACCGATACGCGCAACGTGACGCCCGGCAGCCTGTTTGTGGCGCTGGTTGGCGAACGCTTCGACGCCCATGACTTTGCCGCTGACGCTATCGCCAGCGGCGCGCAGGCGTTATTAGTGAGTAAGCATTTACCTTTTTCTGTCCCGCAGGTGGTGGTTGCCGACACGCGTATCGCGTTCGGCAAGCTGGCCGCCTGGGTACGCCAGCAGTCGAAGGCGCGCGTCGTGGCGCTTACCGGCTCCTCCGGCAAAACCTCGGTGAAAGAGATGACCGCCGCCATTCTGCGTGAGTGCGGCGAAACGCTTTATACCGCCGGCAACCTGAATAACGATTTCGGCGTGCCGATGACGCTGCTGCGTCTTACTGAGCAGCATCAGTATGCGGTTATCGAACTGGGCGCCAATCATCAGGGCGAGATCGCCTATACCACCGAGCTGACGCGTCCAGAGAGCGCGCTGGTGAATAACCTGGCGGCGGCGCATCTGGAAGGCTTCGGCTCGCTGGCAGGCGTGGCGAAGGCGAAAGGAGAAATCTTCAACGGTCTGCCGGCGAACGGCACCGCTATTCTCAACGCCGACAGCAACGACTGGCCGCACTGGCAGACCAACCTGCACGACAAGCGCGTCTGGCGCTTTTCGCCGCAGGCTACCGACAGCGACTTTACCGCGCGCGATATCCGTCTGGGCGTAGACGGCACCCACTTTATCCTGCAGACCCCGCGCGGCGACATCGACGTCACGCTGCCGCTGCCTGGCCGCCATAATATCGCCAACGCGCTGGCCGCCGCCGCGCTGGCGCTGTCGGTCGACGCGCCGCTTAGCGCCATTCAGCGCGGGTTAAAAAATCTGCAGGCGGTGCCAGGCCGCCTGTTTCCCATTCGCCTCGGCGAGCATCAGCTGCTGCTCGACGACAGCTATAACGCCAACGTCGGCTCGATGACAGCCGCCGCGCAGGTGCTGGGCGAGATGCCCGGTTATCGCGTGATGGTGGTCGGCGATATGGCCGAACTGGGCGACGAGGCGGAACAGTGTCATCGCGAAGTCGGGCTGGCGGCGAAAGCCGCAGGCGTCGATCGCGTGCTGAGCGTCGGCACGCTGAGCGCCACTATTAGTGAAAGCAGCGGGATTGGCGAACATTTCGCCACTAAAACCGCGCTGACTGAACGTTTACGGACGTTGTTGTCCGAACATCGGGAATTAACCGTTTTGATTAAGGGTTCGCGAAGTGCTGCCATGGAGCAGGTCGTGCAGAACCTACAGGAGATGGGAACATGTTAGTCTGGCTGGCCGAGCATCTGGTCGCTTTTTATTCCGGCTTCAACGTCTTTTCGTATCTGACGTTTCGCGCCATTGTCAGCCTGCTGACCGCTTTATTTATCTCTTTATGGATGGGGCCGCGCCTGATCGCCTGGCTGCAAAAGCTGCAAATCGGCCAGGTGGTGCGCAACGACGGTCCGGAGTCGCACTTCAGCAAGCGCGGTACGCCGACCATGGGCGGGATTATGATCCTCACCTCTATCACCGTTTCGGTGCTGATGTGGGCCTATCCTTCCAATCCCTACGTCTGGTGCGTACTGGTGGTGCTGGTGGGCTTCGGCATCATCGGCTTTGTCGATGACTATCGCAAAGTGGTGCGCAAAGACACCAAAGGGCTGATCGCGCGCTGGAAATATTTCTGGATGTCGGTGATTTCGCTCGGCGTGGCGTTCGCGCTCTACGCCGCCGGCAAAGGTACGCCTGCCACGCAGCTGGTGGTGCCGTTTTTCAAAGACATCATGCCTCAGCTTGGCCTGTTCTATGTAGTGCTGGCCTACTTCGTTATCGTCGGCACCGGCAACGCCGTTAACCTCACCGACGGTCTGGACGGTCTGGCGATTATGCCGACCGTGTTTGTCGCGGCAGGGTTCGCGCTAGTGGCCTGGGCGACCGGCAACGTCAAGTTCGCCGAATATCTGCATATTCCCTATTTACGCCATGCGGGCGAGCTGGTGATCGTCTGTACCGCCATCGTCGGGGCAGGGCTGGGCTTTCTGTGGTTCAACACCTATCCGGCGCAGGTCTTTATGGGCGACGTAGGATCGCTGGCGCTGGGCGGCGCGCTCGGCACGCTCGCCGTGCTGCTGCGTCAGGAATTTTTGCTGGTGATCATGGGCGGCGTATTCGTGGTTGAAACGCTGTCAGTGATCCTGCAGGTTGGATCGTTCAAGCTACGCGGACAGCGCATTTTCCGCATGGCGCCGATTCATCATCACTATGAACTGAAAGGCTGGCCGGAACCGCGCGTCATCGTGCGCTTCTGGATCATTTCGCTGATGCTGGTGCTTATTGGCCTGGCCACGCTGAAGGTACGTTAATTATGGCTGACTATCGGGGCAGAAAAGTCGTCATTATCGGGCTGGGCCTGACGGGCCTCTCCTGTGTTGATTTCTTTTTAGCGCAAGGCGTAACGCCGCGCGTGATGGATACCCGTGTGTCGCCGCCGGGACTCGACAAGCTGCCTGAGCAGGTAGAGCGCTATACCGGCGGGCTTAACAGCGACTGGCTGCTGGCGGCGGATCTGATCGTCGCCAGTCCGGGCATGGCGCTGGCGCATCCGGCATTAACTGAAGCGGCCGAGGCTGGCGTGGAAATCGTCGGCGATATCGAGCTGTTCTGCCGCGAGGCGCAGGCGCCGATCGTGGCGATTACCGGCTCCAACGGCAAGAGTACCGTCACCACGCTGGTTGGCGAGATGGCGCGCGCCGCGGGCTGGCAAGTCGGCGTCGGCGGCAATATTGGTCTGCCGGCGCTGTCGCTGCTGAAATCGCCCGCGCAGCTTTACGTGCTGGAGCTCTCCAGCTTCCAGCTCGAAACCACCTGGAGCCTGAAAGCGGCGGCGGCGACCATCCTCAACGTTACCGAAGATCATATGGATCGCTATCCGCTCGGCATGCAGCAGTATCGCGCCGCGAAGCTGCGCATCTATGAAAACGCGCGGGTCTGCGTGGTGAACGCCGACGATGCGCTGACCATGCCGGTGCGCGGCGCCGATGCGCGCTGCGTCAGCTTCGGCATCGATTTCGGCGACTATCACCTTAATCGTCAGCAGGGCGCCATCTGGCTGCGCGTGAAGGGCGAAAAAGTGCTGAACACCGATGAGATGAAGCTGGTAGGCCAGCATAACTATACCAATGCGCTGGCGGCGCTGGCGCTGGCCGACGCCGTGGGCCTGCCGCGCGCCTCCAGCCTGGCGGCGCTGACCAGCTTTAGCGGGCTGGCGCATCGCTTCCAGCTGGTGCATGAAGCCAACGGCGTGCGCTGGATCAACGACTCGAAAGCCACCAACGTCGGCAGCACTGAAGCGGCGCTTAACGGCCTGCAGGTCAACGGCCGTCTCTGGCTGCTGCTGGGCGGCGACGGCAAATCGGCGGATTTCACTCCGCTGGCGCGCTATGTGCAGGACGAGAAGGTTCGCCTCTACTGCTTCGGCCGCGATGGCGACGCGCTGGCGGCGCTGCGCCCCGACGACGCCGTACGCACCGAGACGATGCAGCAGGCGATGGAGCTGATCGCGCCGCAGGTTCAGCCTGGCGATATGGTGCTGCTGTCGCCCGCCTGCGCCAGCCTCGACCAGTTCCGTAATTTTGAACAGCGCGGCGATCGCTTCGCGCAGCTGGCGAAGGAGTTAGGCTGATGCGTATTCCTGGCGGCGGAATAGTAATCGGGCTCTTCGCCTTTATCGGCAGCCGGCTGAAAGACTGGGTGATGGGCGCGCGCGAAAGCGACGATTCCGCCCTGGTGCTCTACGACCGCACGCTGCTGTGGCTCACCTTCGGTTTGGCTATTATCGGCTTCGTGATGGTGACTTCGGCCTCGATGCCGGTGGGCCAGCGTCTCAACGACGATCCTTTTTACTTCGCCAAGCGCGACGCCTTCTATATCGCGCTGGGGCTCGGCATCGCGCTGGTCACGCTGCGCGTGCCGATGGATTTCTGGCAGCGCTATAGCAACGCGATGCTGCTGGCCACGGTGGTGATGCTGCTTATCGTACTAGTGGTGGGTAGCTCGGTGAACGGCGCCTCGCGCTGGATCGCCCTCGGCCCGTTGCGTATCCAGCCGGCGGAACTGTCGAAGCTGTCGCTCTTCTGCTATCTCGCCAGCTATCTGGTGCGCAAAGTGGAAGAGGTGCGTAATAACTTCTGGGGCTTCTGCAAACCGATGGGCGTGATGGTGGTGCTGGCGGTGCTGCTGCTGGCTCAGCCTGACCTCGGCACCGTGGTCGTGCTGTTCGTCACCACGCTGGCGATGCTCTTCCTGGCGGGCGCGAAGCTGTGGCAGTTCCTGGCGATTATCGGCTCCGGCATGTTCGCCGTGGTGCTGCTGATCATCGCCGAACCCTACCGTATGCGGCGCGTGACCTCGTTCTGGAACCCCTGGGAAGATCCTTTCGGCAGCGGTTACCAGCTGACCCAGTCGCTGATGGCGTTCGGCCGCGGCGAATTCTGGGGGCAGGGGCTCGGCAACTCGGTGCAAAAACTGGAGTATCTGCCGGAAGCGCATACCGACTTTATCTTCTCTATCATCGGGGAAGAACTGGGTTATATCGGTGTGGTTTTAGCCTTGTTGATGGTATTCTTCGTCGCTTTTCGTGCGATGTCGATCGGCCGCCGCGCGCTGGAGATCGATCAGCGTTTTTCCGGCTTTCTCGCCTGTTCTATCGGCGTGTGGTTCAGCTTCCAGGCGCTGGTGAACGTCGGCGCGGCAGCGGGCATGCTGCCGACGAAAGGGCTGACGCTGCCGCTGATCAGCTACGGCGGCTCCAGCCTGCTGATTATGTCGACGGCGATCGTGTTTTTGCTGCGTATTGATTATGAAACGCGCCTGACCAAAGCGCAGGCGTTTACCCGAGGTGCCCGATGAGTGGGAAGCGTTTGATGGTGATGGCGGGCGGAACCGGCGGACACGTTTTCCCCGGTCTGGCCGTTGCCCATCATCTGATGGAACAGGGGTGGCAGGTTCGCTGGCTCGGCACGGCCGACAGAATGGAAGCGGATCTGGTGCCGAAACACGGTATCGAAATTGAGTTTATCCGCATCAGCGGTCTGCGCGGCAAAGGCCTGAAAGCGCTGCTGCTGGCGCCGATGCGTATTTTCAACGCCTGGCGTCAGGCGCGCGCCATTATGCGGGCGTGGCAGCCGGACGTGGTGCTGGGCATGGGCGGTTACGTTTCCGGGCCCGGCGGCCTCGCGGCCTGGAGCTGCGGCATTCCGGTGGTGCTGCACGAGCAGAACGGCATTGCCGGGCTGACCAACAAGTGGCTGGCGAAGATCGCCAGCAAAGTGATGCAGGCCTTTCCCGGCGCCTTCCCGCATGCGGACGTTGTCGGCAATCCGGTGCGCACCGACGTGCTGGCGCTGCCGCTGCCGGACGCGCGTCTGGCCAACCGCAGCGGCCCGATTCGCGTGCTGGTGGTTGGCGGAAGCCAGGGCGCGCGCGTGCTGAACCAGACGCTGCCGCAGGTCGCGGCCGCGCTGGGCGACAGCGTGACGCTGTGGCATCAGACCGGCAAAGGCGCGCTGCAGGATGTGCTTAAGGCGTACCAGCAGGTCGGCCAGACGCAGCACAAAGTCACGGAATTTATTGACGATATGGCGGCCGCCTACGCCTGGGCCGATGTGGTGGTTTGCCGTTCCGGCGCGCTCACCGTCAGCGAAATCGCCGCTGCGGGCTTACCGGCGATTTTCGTGCCTTTTCAGCATAAAGATCGTCAGCAGTACTGGAATGCGCTGCCGCTGGAAAAAGCGGGCGCGGCCAAAATTTTTGAGCAGCCGCAGTTTAACGCGGATGCCGTGGCGGAGACGCTGCGCCGCTGGGATCGCCCAACGCTGCTGAGCATGGCGGAAAAAGCCCGCCAGGTGGCGATACCCGATGCGACCGACAGGGTCGCGCGTGAAGTGGCGCGCGCCGCGAAGTGAATAATCGGGCCAGCGTAGCTGGCCGGTGCCGCAACAGGCACGGATAAAGATGACAGGTAACTGAGAACGATGAATACACAACAACTGGCAAAACTGCGCTCCATTGTGCCCGAGATGCGTCGCGTCCGGCACATTCACTTTGTCGGCATCGGCGGTGCCGGCATGGGCGGTATTGCCGAAGTGTTGGCGAACGAGGGTTACCATATTAGCGGCTCCGATCTGGCGCCGAACGCGGTGACGCAGCATCTGGCGGCGCTGGGCGCCACCATCTATTTCAACCATCGCCCGGAAAACGTCACCGACGCCAGCGTGGTGGTCGTCTCCAGCGCGGTGGCGCAGGACAACCCGGAACTGGTCGCGGCGCGCGAACAGCGTATTCCTGTGATCCGTCGCGCTGAGATGCTGGCAGAGCTGATGCGTTTTCGCCACGGCATCGCTATCGCCGGCACGCACGGCAAAACCACTACCACGGCGATGGTGTCGAGCATCTATGCAGAGGGCGGTCTGGATCCGACCTTCGTCAACGGCGGTCTGGTTAAGGCGGCGGGCACGCATGCGCGGCTCGGCAGCAGCCGCTACCTGATTGCGGAAGCGGACGAGAGCGACGCCTCTTTCCTGCATTTGCAGCCGATGGTGGCGGTAGTGACCAATATCGAAGCTGACCATATGGACACCTACCAGGGCGACTTCGAAAACCTGAAGCAGACGTTTATCAACTTTCTGCACAACCTGCCGTTTTACGGCCGTGCGGTAATGTGCGTCGATGATGCGGTGATCCGCGATCTGATCCCGCGCGTAGGGCGTCACATCACCACCTACGGCTTCAGCGATGACGCCGACGTGCGCATCGAACACTATGAGCAGCGCGGTGCGCAGGGGCACTTTACCCTGGTGCGCCATGACAAGCCGCTTCTGCAGGTGACGTTGAATGCGCCGGGCCGTCATAACGCGCTTAACGCGGCGGCCGCGGTCGCGGTTGCGAGCGAAGAGGGCATTGACGACAACGCTATCCTCGCCGCGCTGGAAAGCTTCCAGGGGACCGGCCGTCGCTTCGATCTGCTGGGCGAATTCCCGACGGAGCCGGTAAACGGCAATCCGGGCACGGCGATGCTGGTCGACGACTATGGCCATCATCCGACCGAAGTCGACGCCACCATTAAGGCGGCGCGCGCCGGCTGGCCGGATAAAAAACTGGTGATGGTGTTTCAGCCGCACCGCTATACGCGCACCCGCGACCTGTTTGACGACTTCGCCAACGTACTGTCGCAGGTCGACGTGCTGCTGATGCTGGATGTCTATTCGGCGGGCGAAACGCCGATCCCGGGCGCGGACAGCCGCGCGCTGTGCCGCTCAATTCGCGGGCGCGGCAAGGTCGACCCTGTGCTGGTGCCGGATCACGACGCGCTGCCGGAAATGCTGGCGCCGCTGCTGTCGGGCAAAGATCTGATTCTGGTGCAGGGCGCCGGTAACGTAGGCAAAGTGGCGCGCAAGCTGGCGGATTGCAAACTGCAACCTGAGCGCAAAGCGGAGGAGCGTCATGGCTGATAAAGTCGCCGTCCTGATGGGCGGTACCTCGGCGGAGCGTGACGTGTCGCTGCTGTCGGGCAGCGCGGTGCTGAAGGGGCTGCGCGAGGCGGGCGTTAACGCGCACGCGGTAGACACGCGCGACGTTTCGGTGCTGACGCTGAAAGAGCAGGGCTTCGACGCCGCGTTTATCGCGCTGCACGGCCGCGGAGGCGAAGATGGCACGCTGCAGGCGGTGCTGGAGTTTTTACAGCTGCCCTATACCGGCAGCGGCGTGATGGCGTCGGCCATCACCATGGATAAGCTGCGCACCAAACTGCTCTGGCAGGGGCGCGGGTTGCCTTCTGGCCGTTTTGTCTGGCTGACGCGCGAGCAGTATCAGGCGGGTCTGAATGCGGAAACGCGCGACGCCGTCGACGCGCTCGGCCTGCCGCTGTTCGTCAAGCCGAGCAGCGAAGGCTCCAGCGTCGGCATCAGCCGCGTCAATACGCTGGAGATGCTGCCTGCCGCGCTGGAAGAGGCTTTTCGTCATGACGACAATGTGCTGATCGAAGCGTTTCTCAGCGGCGCGGAGTATACGGTCGGCATTATTGGCGACCAGATTCTGCCGGCCATACGCATTCAGACCGCCAGCGAATTTTATGACTATGAAGCAAAATACATTTCTGACGATACTCAATACTTCTGCCCCGCAGGATTGAGCGCGGAGCGGGAAGCGGAACTGCAGACGCTGGTCTGGGACGCATGGCGCGCGCTGGGCTGTAGCGGCTGGGGACGGGTAGACGTGATGGCGGACGGCGAAGGTAACTTCCAGCTGCTGGAGGCGAACACCTCGCCGGGCATGACCAGCCACAGTCTGGTGCCGATGGCGGCAAGCGTTGCGGGCATGAGCTTCTCGCAGCTGGTGGCGCGCATCCTGGAACTGGCTGACTGATATGTCACAGGCGGCACTTAACGCACGGAACCGCGAGCCCCAGGAGCGTGCGCGCACGGGGCGCAGCAACGGGGCCAGACTGTTCGGCATCGTTTTTTTGCTGATGGTTATTGGCATTATGATTTTCGGCGGGCTGGTGGTGCTGAAGTGGATGAACGACGCGTCGCGCCTGCCGCTTTCACGGCTGGTGGTGACGGGCGAAACCCACTACACCACGCACGATGATATTCGGCAGGCGATTTTGTCGCTGGGTGCGCCGGGCACCTTTATGTCGCAGGATGTCAACATCCTTCAGCAGCAGATTGAGCGGCTGCCGTGGATTAAACAGGTCAGCGTGCGCAAGCAGTGGCCTGACGAGCTGAAGATCCACCTGGTGGAGTATGTGCCGGTGGCGCGCTGGAACGATCTGCATATGGTGGATGCGGACGGCGTCTCCTTCAGCGTGCCGGCCAGCCACATCGGCAAAGAAACGATGCCGATGCTGTACGGACCGGAAGGCAGCGAAAAAGAGGTGTTGGCGGGTTACCACAGCATGAGCGACGTGCTGAAGGCCAACAAATTTACCCTGAAGGTCGCGTCGATGACGGCGCGACGGTCATGGCAGCTGGTCACCAGCGACGATGTGCGCATCGAACTGGGGCGCGGCGAGCCCATGAAGCGTCTTAACCGATTTATCGAGCTCTATCCGGCGTTGCAGCAGCAAGGGCAGAACGAGCACAAGCGCATCAGCTATGTGGATTTGCGGTACGACTCGGGTGCAGCCGTGGGCTGGACGCCGGAGCCCGTAGAGCTCCAGGACAGTAATCAGCAACAGAACCAGGCACAGGCTAAACAATGATCAAGGCAACGGACAGAAAACTGGTAGTTGGACTCGAAATTGGCACCGCGAAGGTCGCCGCCCTGGTTGGGGAAATTCTGCCCGATGGTATGGTCAACATTATCGGGGTGGGCAGCTGCCCGTCTCGTGGTATGGATAAAGGCGGCGTAAACGACCTTGAGTCGGTGGTGAAATGCGTACAGCGCGCCATCGATCAGGCCGAGCTGATGGCGGATTGCCAGATCTCTTCCGTCTATCTCGCTTTATCGGGCAAACATATCAGCTGCCAGAACGAAATCGGGATGGTTCCGATTTCCGAAGAGGAAGTGACTCAGGATGATGTGGAAAACGTCGTACACACTGCGAAGTCAGTGCGCGTGCGCGATGAGCACCGCATCCTGCATGTTATTCCTCAGGAATACGCTATCGATTATCAGGAAGGCATCAAAAATCCGGTTGGTTTGTCGGGCGTGCGCATGCAGGCAAAAGTGCACCTGATCACATGTCACAACGATATGGCGAAAAATATCGTCAAGGCCGTTGAACGTTGCGGCCTGAAAGTTGACCAACTGATTTTTGCCGGTCTGGCGTCCAGTTTCGCGGTGCTGACCGAAGACGAACGTGAGCTTGGCGTCTGTGTTGTCGACGTCGGCGGCGGTACAATGGATATTGCTGTTTATACAGGCGGCGCGCTGCGTCACACTAAAGTGATCCCCTATGCGGGTAACGTGGTCACCAGCGACATCGCCTACGCGTTCGGCACGCCGCCGACAGACGCCGAAGCGATCAAGGTTCGCCACGGCTGCGCGCTGGGATCGATTGTCGGCAAAGACGAAAACGTCGAAGTGCCGAGCGTGGGCGGACGTCCGCCGCGCAGTCTGCAACGGCAGACGCTGGCCGAAGTGATCGAGCCGCGCTACACCGAATTGCTGAATCTGGTCAATGACGAGATTTTGCAGCTACAGGAACAACTGCGTCAGCAGGGCGTTAAGCACCATCTGGCAGCCGGGATCGTACTGACCGGTGGCGCGGCGCAAATTGAAGGGCTGGCCGCCTGCGCGCAACGCGTTTTCCATACGCAGGTGCGCATCGGGCAGCCGCTCAATATCACAGGATTGACGGATTACGCGCAGGAACCTTATTACTCGACCGCAGTGGGACTGCTGCACTATGGCAAAGAGTCCCATATGAACGGCGATGCAGAGACGGAAAAACGCGCATCGGTGGGCAACTGGTTCAAGCGCATCAATAGCTGGTTGAAGAAAGAATTTTGATTTTAGAAAGGAGACCATGCTGGCACTGTTTATGGTCTCCAGGCGACAGGCACATAACGGAGAGAAATCATGTTTGAACCGATGGAATTAACCAATGACGCGGTGATTAAAGTCATCGGCGTCGGCGGGGGCGGCGGCAACGCCGTAGAGCACATGGTGCGCGAGCGTATCGAAGGTGTGGAATTCTTCGCTGTGAACACCGACGCCCAGGCGTTGCGTAAAACAGCGGTTGGCCAGACTATCCAGATCGGCACCAATATCACCAAAGGTCTGGGTGCCGGAGCGAATCCGGAAGTTGGTCGTACCTCAGCGGAAGAAGATCGCGAAGCACTGCGTTCTGCGCTGGAGGGAGCAGACATGGTCTTCATCGCTGCCGGTATGGGCGGCGGCACCGGCACCGGCGCTGCGCCGGTGGTGGCGGAAGTGGCCAAAGACCTGGGCATTCTGACCGTTGCGGTCGTGACCAAACCGTTCAACTTCGAAGGCAAAAAGCGCATGGCCTTTGCCGAACAGGGCATTGCCGAGCTTTCTAAGCATGTAGATTCACTGATTACCATCCCGAACGACAAACTGCTGAAAGTGCTGGGTCGCGGCATCTCTCTGCTCGACGCCTTCGGCGCAGCAAACGACGTGCTGAAAGGCGCGGTACAGGGCATCGCCGAACTGATTACGCGTCCGGGCTTGATGAACGTCGACTTTGCTGACGTGCGCACCGTGATGTCCGAAATGGGCTACGCGATGATGGGCTCCGGCGTCGCCTGCGGCGAAGACCGTGCGGAAGAGGCGGCGGAAATGGCGATCTCCAGCCCGCTGCTGGAAGATATCGACCTGTCTGGCGCGCGCGGCGTGCTGGTCAACATCACGGCAGGCTTCGACCTGCGTCTGGATGAGTTCGAAACCGTGGGTAACACCATCCGCGCCTTCGCCTCAGACAACGCGACCGTGGTTATCGGCACCTCTCTGGATCCGGAGATGAACGACGAACTGCGCGTTACCGTGGTGGCAACCGGCATCGGCATGGACAAGCGTCCGGAAATCACCCTGGTGACCAACAAGCCAGCCAGCCAGCCTGTGATGGATCATCGCTACCAGCAGCACGGCATGTCGCCGCTGCCGCAGGAGCAGAAGCCGGCGGCCAAAGTGGTCAACGACCAGACCGCGCAGTCAAACAAAGAGCCCGATTACCTTGATATTCCAGCGTTTCTGCGTAAGCAGGCCGATTAGGAATAACCTGAGAATTGGGATTCTCCGCTCTTTGTGCTAAAGTGTTCGCCCGCTGGTAAAGTATACTAGCGGTCGGATGGGTAATATTGCGAGATAATACGATGATCAAACAAAGGACATTAAAACGTATTGTTCAGGCGACTGGCGTCGGTTTACATACCGGCAAGAAAGTCACGCTGACACTACGCCCTGCGCCGGCTAATACCGGGGTCATCTATCGTCGCACTGACTTGAATCCACCGGTTGATTTCCCGGCTGATGCAAAATACGTGCGCGACACCATGCTGAGTACCTGCCTGGTGAATGATGAAGGCGTACGTATTTCGACGGTTGAGCATTTGAACGCCGCGCTGGCTGGTCTGGGTATCGACAACATTATTGTTGAAGTGGATGCGCCGGAAATTCCGATTATGGACGGCAGCGCCGCGCCTTTCATCTATCTGCTGATGGATGCGGGCATCGAACAGTTGAACAGCGCCAAGAAATTCGTGCGCGTTAAGCAGACTGTTCGCGTGGAAGATGGCGACAAGTGGGCCGAAATTAAGCCGTACAACGGTTTCTCTCTCGACTTCACCATCGACTTCAACCATCCGGCGATCGACTCCAGCTCTCAGCGCTATCAGCTGAACTTCTCTGCCGACTCTTTTGTTCGTCAGATCAGCCGCGCGCGTACTTTCGGCTTTATGCGCGAAATCGAGTATCTGCAATCCAAAGGCCTGTGCCTGGGCGGTAGTCTGGATTGCGCGATCGGTCTCGACGATTTCCGCGTGCTGAATGAAGAAGGCCTGCGTTTTGAAGATGAATTCGTTCGTCACAAAATGCTGGATGCGATCGGCGACCTGTTTATGTGCGGCCACAATATTATCGGCGCGTTTACCGCGTTCAAATCAGGCCACGCACTGAACAACAAGCTGCTTCAGGCCGTCCTGGCGAAACAAGAAGCCTGGGAATGGGCTACCTTCGAAGACGAAGCGGAACTGCCGCTGGCGTTCAAGGCACCGAATCTGGTTCTGGCTTAATTACCCCGGAACCTTTAAAGGCTGGTATTTGCTGACAACCCTCTCCGGTCAGCAGCGCCAGCCTTTTTTTATTGCCCTTTTTTTGACCCCCTGAAATTTTCAGGCATGCTTCGCAGCAAAGAGTGCGACGTTGCTGAAACGCTGAACAAACAGGCGGCTTTTCTTCCGGAGCGACTTTAAACACTGATGTGGGCGCGCCACATTAATGGTACTATCAGGCGCTCTGATAAGCTGAGCGCCGCTGTTCGAAGAGAGCGGCAACCCCCTGACAACGGCGCGATCGTTAATGCGCAATGGAAGAGTTGTGATCGGAATTTTTCTACGCTGGCGACATTTAGGCAGACGCTATTTCTGGCCTCATCTCCTGTTGGGGATGGTGGCGGCCAGCTTTGGCTTGCCTGTCTGCGCCCAGAGCGCTGAATTCAACACTTCATCCGAATCCTCTTCCAGCAGCCTCTTTGTCGGCAACGCCGCGCGCTTCGATCATCTGATCCGGCTGCAGGAAACGGCGCGTCGTCCCAGCTTTACGATAGACTACTGGCATCAGCACGCCATCCGCACCGTTATCCGCCATCTTTCCTTTACCCTGACGCCGCAGGCGGAAACACCCGACAACCTGCCGCTGGCGGCGCACAAGCTGGCGTTGATCGATTCGCTTCAGGCGTTGCTGACCACCCATACTTCTTTGCGTCAGCCGTCGCAGCCGGTCGCCAACGCGCCGCGCGATGCGCTCGCACCCGCCACTTCACTGGCCGACTGGCGCAGTAAAACCCATGCAATTCGCGCCGGACCGTCTACGCTGCTTGTCTGAAACGTCTTTTAAAATACCTTTATTCATTATCGCAGCCCGCATTACGCAGCTGAATTGAGAAGTTTTTAATATGTTAATCAAGCTTTTAACCAAAATGTTTGGCAGCAGCAACGATCGTACCCTGCGCCGCATGCGCAAAGTCGTAGACGTCATCAATAAGATGGAGCCGGATTTCGAAAAGCTTTCCGACGATGAGCTGAAAGCGAAAACCGACGAGTTCCGCGAGCGCCTGAAAAAGGGCGAGACGCTGGAAAGCCTGATCCCGGAAGCGTTCGCCACGGTGCGTGAAGCAAGTAAGCGCGTCTTCGGCATGCGTCACTTTGATGTTCAGCTGATTGGCGGCATGGTGCTGAACGATCGCTGCATCGCGGAGATGCGTACCGGTGAAGGTAAAACGCTGACCGCAACCCTGCCGGCATACCTCAACGCGCTGAGCGGTAAAGGCGTGCACGTCGTGACCGTCAACGACTACCTGGCGCAGCGCGATGCGGAAAATAACCGTCCGCTGTTCGAGTTCCTGGGCCTGAGCGTCGGCATTAACCTGCCGGGCATGCCTTCGGTGGCGAAGCGAGAAGCCTACGCGGCGGATATCACCTACGGTACCAACAACGAATATGGCTTCGACTATCTGCGCGACAATATGGCGTTCAGCCCGGAAGAGCGCGTGCAGCGCAAGCTGAACTATGCGCTGGTGGATGAGGTCGACTCCATTCTGATCGACGAAGCGCGTACGCCGCTGATTATCTCCGGTCCGGCGGAAGACAGCTCGGAAATGTACACCAAAGTTAATAAAATCATTCCTAGCCTGGTGCGTCAGGAGAAAGAAGATTCTGACAACTTCCAGGGCGAAGGCGATTTCTGGGTCGACGAGAAAGCGCGTCAGGCGCACATGACCGAGCGCGGCCTGGTCAAGGTGGAAGAGCTGTTGGTGAGCCAGGGCATTATGGAAGAGGGCGAGTCGCTCTATTCGCCGACCAACATTATGCTGATGCATCACGTTACCGCGGCTCTGCGCGCCCACGCGCTCTTTACGCGCGACGTGGATTACATCGTGAAAGATGGCGAAGTGGTTATCGTCGACGAACACACCGGCCGCACCATGCAGGGCCGCCGCTGGTCGGATGGTCTGCACCAGGCGATTGAAGCCAAAGAGGGCGTGGAGATCCAGAACGAGAACCAGACGCTGGCTTCCATCACCTTCCAGAACTACTTCCGCCTCTACGAGAAGCTGGCCGGTATGACCGGTACGGCGGACACTGAGGCCTTCGAGTTCAGCTCTATTTATAAACTCGACACCATCGTCGTGCCGACCAACCGCCCGATGGTGCGTAAAGATCTGCCCGATCTGGTCTATATGACCGAAAAAGAGAAGATCGATGCAATCATCGAAGATATCCGCGAGCGGACCGCTAATGGCCAGCCGGTGCTGGTGGGTACGATTTCTATCGAAAAATCGGAAGTGGTCTCTAACGAGCTGACGCGCGCGGGCATCAAGCACAACGTGCTGAACGCCAAGTTCCACGCCCGCGAAGCGGACATCGTCGCCCAGGCGGGCCAGCCGGGCGCGGTCACCATCGCTACCAACATGGCGGGTCGTGGTACCGATATTATGCTGGGCGGCAGCTGGCATGCGGAAGTCGCCGAGCTGGCAGAGCCGACCGAAACGCAGATTGAAGCGATCAAAGCGGCCTGGCAGCAGCGCCACGATGCGGTGCTGGCTTCAGGCGGCCTGCATATTATCGGCACCGAGCGCCACGAGTCGCGTCGTATCGATAACCAGCTGCGCGGCCGCGCCGGTCGTCAGGGCGACGCCGGCTCTTCCCGCTTCTATCTGTCGATGGAAGATGCGCTGATGCGTATTTTCGCTTCGGATCGCGTCTCTAACATGATGCGTAAACTGGGCATGAAGCCTGGCGAAGCGATCGAGCACCCGTGGGTGACCAAAGCCATCGCTAATGCGCAGCGTAAAGTCGAGAGCCGCAACTTCGATATTCGTAAGCAGCTGCTGGAGTATGACGATGTGGCTAATGACCAGCGTCGCGCCATCTACAGCCAGCGTAACGAACTGCTTGACGTTTCCGACGTTAGCGAAACCATTAACAGCATTCGCGAAGACGTGTTTAAAACCACGATCGATACCTACATTCCGCCGCAGTCGCTTGAAGAGATGTGGGACGTGCCGGGGCTGGAAGAGCGCCTGCGCGCTGACTTCGACCTCGATCTGCCGATCGCTGAGTGGCTGGATAAAGAGCCGGATCTGCATGAAGAGACGCTGCGCGAGCGCATCATGACGCGTGCCCGCGAAAGCTACGCCAGCAAGGAAGAGATTGTCGGCGTCGAGATGATGCGCAACTTCGAAAAAGGCGTGATGCTGCAGACGCTGGATTCGCTGTGGAAAGAGCATCTGGCGGCGATGGACTACCTGCGTCAGGGCATCCATCTGCGCGGCTATGCGCAGAAAGATCCTAAGCAAGAGTACAAACGCGAATCTTTCGCCATGTTCGCGGCCATGCTCGAGTCGCTGAAGTATGAAGTAGTCAGCACGCTGAGCAAGGTGCAGGTGCGCATGCCGGAAGAGGTGGAAGCGATGGAGCAGCAGCGTCGCGAAGAAGCGGAACGTCTGGCGCAGCAGCAGCAGCTTAGCCATGTTGACGATGAAGCGGCCGCGGCCGCATCGCTGGCCGCGCAGAGCGGCGAGCGTAAGGTCGGACGAAACGATCTTTGCCCGTGCGGCTCCGGTAAAAAATATAAGCAGTGTCACGGCCGACTGGCCTGACAGTCGCAAAAAAAGGCGCTTCGGCGCCTTTTTTCTTGTCGACGCGGCGCGGTTAACTTTGCGCCATCCATGCTTTAAAATCAGCGCACATTCACTTACCGGACGTGGAAAAAATTTATGAAGCACCTGCAGGTTGCCGTTGGCATCATCCGTAACGCCGATAAAGAGATCTTTCTGGCTCAGCGCCCGGCGTCGTCCCATATGGCGAATATGTGGGAGTTTCCTGGCGGTAAAATCGAGGCTGGCGAAAGCGCAGAAGAGGCACTGAAGCGCGAACTGCTGGAAGAGACCGGCATTGAAGTGACGCAGGCGACAGCGATTGGCACGGCGGATCATACCTATGACGCGCTGCGCGTGACGCTCAACTTCTTTCTGGTGGAAGGCTGGGAAGGCGAGCCGTGGGGACGAGAAGGGCAGCCGCAGCGCTGGGTCGCCCAACGCGAGCTGGTCGCGGAAGAGTTCCCGCCGGCTAACCATTCGCTGGTTGCGCGTCTGGTCGCCGGCGATCTTTAATAGCAGGGGCGCGAGCCCCTGCTGTCAGTGCTGTTCTTCGCTCCAGTCATCGCTGTCGTTCAGATCGCCTTCGCTGGGGATCCGCTTCTCTTCGTCCGCCCATTCGCCTAAATCGATCAGCTGGCAGCGCTTGCTGCAGAATGGGCGCCATGGGCTGAGCTCATCCCAGATTACATCTTTCCCGCAGTGCGGACACTGAACGGTAATCACTTCATTTTGCATAGCTACCTCTAACAACATGCCAGTTCAAAGTTAAGTCGTGCGGGCACTTCGCCGCGTTCGCTGTCCAGCGGCAGAAAGCGAATGGCGTAACGACTTTTGTGGCCGGAAACCTGGGGATAAAGCGCATCTTCCAGCTGTAGCTGCAGGCGCAGCAGATCTGCGCCCTCGGCGTTGTCCTGATAAAAACCGTTCAGGCTGGTCTGATGGCGGAAAGCACCTGACTGACGAATAAGATCCAGAATCATCGCCAGGCTTTGATGAAGCGGCGCCAGCGTCTCCAGCCAGGCGGAAATGTGACCGTCGCGCACCTCCTGCGGCTGATGCAGCCAGATATGCAGACCTGGCAGATCGAAGCTGCAACAGCCGCCCGGAATGCTGAGGCGCTGACGCACCAGACCGATAAGTCGATCTTCGCGCAGCTGCTGTCCCATCCGCGGCGCGCTGTTGAGCTGAACCGCCTGCGCTTTGAGCTTGTCGCGCAGCGCATCGACCACGGCCATGTCGACGCCCGGCACGTCGGCCCAGGCGCGCAGCTTTTGCTGCTGACGCTCCAGCTCCTTCAGCAGCTCAGTGCGCATATCGCCGCGCTCGAAAATATCCAGCAGCTCGCCGATGATGCGAAAAAAGGTCAGCGCCGAGGCGGTGCCGGTAACCGGGACGGTTTCATGCAGCTGCTGAATTAAGAATTCCACGCGCAGCCAGGTGCGCATTTTTTCATTCAGGGGATGTTCAAACAGAACGACTGTACTCATGGCGTTAATCCTGTTGCGTTGCCGCCAGCGCCAGATAGCGCTGGTGCAGAGCGGCAACCTGCGGCAGCGCCTCATCGGGCGTGCCGCCGTTATTAATGACGTCGTCGGCTGCGGCGAGGCGCGCACTGCGCGTCGCCTGAGCGGACAGAATATTTTGCGCCTGCTGGCGATCTATGCCGTCGCGCTGGATAGTGCGCCTGAGCTGCGTCGCTTCATCGACGTCGACCACCAGAACGCGATCCGCCTGATGCTGCAGGCCATTTTCGACTAGCAACGGCACAACCCACAGCACATAGGGCGCGGTCGACAGCGCTCTTAGCTGCTGCGTGCGGGCGTTAATCAGGGGATGAAGCAGATTATTCAGCCAGGTTTTTTCATCGGGCGACTGGAAAATAATCTTTCTCAGTCGGGCGCGATTCAGTGCGCCTTGCTCTGTCAGGATGCTTTCACCGTGCCGCTCCACTATTTGCTGCAGCGCCGCCGATCCCGGCTCGACCACCTCGCGCGCGATAACGTCCGCGTCGATAATGGGTACGCCAAGCGCCGCAAAAGCATTGGCGATGGTGCTCTTTCCACTGCCGATTCCTCCGGTCAGCGCCACGGTATAAGGCATATTACTCTCTCAGGCGCGCTACGCAGCGGGCAAGCCGAAGCGCAAAACTGTGTGCGCGATCACAATGAAAATTCTCAGCTAAATTTATCGGATTGTAGCTTAAATAAAGTGAAATTCGCAGTCTTGTCGGCAGACGTAGGGCGCGTATGATTATGCCACTGGAGCCGTGTGCGCTACCCGAACTGCGATTCGCCGCCACTTACCAGGACAATTTTTATGCGTATTGAAGAAGATTTAAAGCTGGGTTTTAAAGACGTGCTGATCCGCCCTAAACGCTCCACGCTGAAAAGCCGCTCTGAAGTCGAACTGGAACGTCACTTTACCTTTAAGCATTCCGGCCTGAGCTGGAGCGGCGTGCCGGTGATTGCCGCCAATATGGACACCGTCGGCACCTTCAGCATGGCGGAAGCGCTGGCCAGCTTTGATATTCTTACGGCCGTGCATAAGCACTACGGCGTCGACGAATGGCGCGCCTTTATTGAGCGTTCGCCGGTGTCGGTGCTGAATCATATTATGGTGTCGACCGGCACATCCGAGGCCGATTTGCAGAAGCTGACGGCGATTCTGGCGCTCTCCGCCGATCTTAAATTCATCTGTATTGACGTAGCGAACGGCTATTCCGAGCACTTTGTCACCTTCCTGCAGCGCGCGCGCGAACGCTTTCCAGATCGCACCATTTGCGCAGGCAACGTGGTCACCGGCGAAATGGTGGAGGAGTTGATACTCTCCGGCGCAGATATCGTTAAGGTCGGCATTGGCCCGGGTTCGGTCTGTACCACGCGCGTGAAAACCGGCGTCGGCTATCCTCAGCTCTCTGCGGTTATCGAGTGCGCGGATGCGGCGCACGGCCTGGGCGGCCAGATTGTCAGCGACGGCGGCTGCGCGGTGCCGGGCGATATCGCCAAAGCGTTCGGCGGCGGTGCCGATTTCGTGATGCTGGGCGGCATGCTCGCCGCGCATGACGAGTGCGAGGGAACCGTCGTCGAGGAGAACGGCGAGCAGTTTATGCTGTTTTACGGCATGAGTTCGGAATCGGCGATGAAGCGCCATGTTGGCGGCGTCGCGCAGTATCGCGCGGCGGAAGGCAAAACGGTGAAGCTGCCGCTGCGCGGCCCAGTTGCCGAGACGGCGCGCGACATTCTCGGCGGCCTGCGCTCAGCCTGTACCTATGTCGGCGCAGAGCGGCTGAAGGAGCTGACCAAGCGCACCACCTTTATTCGCGTCGCCGAACAGGAAAACCGCGTTTTTAACCGTTAACCTTTCTCTTTCATCAGGGTGCCTGGCGCACCCTAATGAATCACATTTCCCAGCCCAAACACCGGCAGATACATCGCGATCACCAGCGTGCCGACGATGGCGCCGACGATTAACATCATTGCGGGTTCCAGTGAGGCGGCGAGCGTATCGGCCAGCGTCAGGGTTTGCGCCTCATGCCACTCCGCCAGCCGCGCCAGCATGGTGTCCAGCGCGCCGGCCTCTTCCCCCACATGCACCAGCTGCATGCAGAGCGGCGTAAACAGCGGATGATCCTGCATCGCCTGATGCAGCGGCGCGCCCTGCGCAATATGGTGCTGAAGCGCCACGACGGCGTCGCGCCACAGCCGCGTGGTCAGCGTCGCCTCCGCCGCCTGCAACCCCTGCAGCAACGTAATGCCCGCCCGCTGCGTAAGCTGCAAAACCGCATAGATCTGGCTCAGCTGGCTGCCGCGCCACAGATCAGAGAGCAGCGGCAGACGCAGCATCAGACGCTGCTCCCACAGCTGCCACGCCGGCGAGCGCCGCCGCAGCGCGCGCCAGGCGGCTGCGCTCAACAGCAGCGCGACCGCGAGCCAGCCGCCCCAGCGCTGCAGACCGACGGAGAGCGCCATCACCGCCGCGGTAAAGGCGGGGAGCGGAGCGTTAAACGAGGCGTAGACCGAGACGAATTCCGGCAGTACGAACAGCAGCATGCCAACGCTTACCGCCACGGCCACCAGTAAAATAAACAGCGGATAGCGCAGCGCTTTGATCACTTTATTCCATAGATGCTGCTGACGCGCCTGCTGATCGGCCAGCTGCGCGCAGCAGGCATCAAGCTGGCCGGTCAGTTCGCCCACCTGCATCAGCGCGGCGAACAGGGGCGGAAAAATCTGCGGCCACTGGCTTAACGCCTGCGAGAAGGGCTCGCCGCGCAATATCCGCAGCCGCAGCGCATGCAGCAGCAGTTGCCAGCCGGGATGCGGATGACCTTGCGACAGCAGCGCCAGCCCCTGCGCCAGCGGCAGGCCCGCTTTGAGCAGTGTGGCAAGCTGCCTGACAAGGTCGATTTTCTGCTGCCACTTCCAGTCGCGCGCACGCCAGGTCTTGCGGCGCTGCCAGCTAATTGGCAGCAGATCCTGTTCAGCCAGCTGGCGCAGCAGGCTCTCTTCATCAGCTGCCAGCAGCTGGCCTTCATGCAGCTGCTGCTGGCCGTTAACCGCCTGCCACCGGTAGAGGCTAAGCCGGGACATCTTCCAGACCCGTCACGCGCTGCATCTCCTCCAGCGAGGTTTCGCCGCGGCTGACCGCCTCTAGCCCGCTGCTCAACAAGGTGCGCATACCCTGTTTTTTCGCCAGCGCCAGTACGCTGTCGAGCGGCATCTCAGCGGCGATGGCGTTTTGCAGCTTGCCGCCGACCGGTAATATCTCAAACAGCGCCAGCCGTCCGAAATAGCCGGAAAAGCAGTGGTCGCAGCCGGGCGCGCGCCAGGTTTGCAGCGTGCCGGGCCAGATGTCGGGCGGAAAATGCGCCATCGCCTGCGCTGGCTGACGACAGTGCGGGCAGAGCCGCCGCACCAGTCGTTGCGCCACGATCAGCCGTAATGCCGGACCGAGCAAATAGCCGGGAATGCCCATCTGCCGCAACCTCGTCAGGGTTTCCGCCGTCGAGTTGGTGTGCAGCGTCGATAATACCAGGTGGCCGGTCTGCGCCGCTTTGACCGCAATCTCCGCCGTTTCCGCATCGCGGATCTCGCCTACCATAATGACGTCGGGATCCTGGCGCAGCAGGGCGCGCAGCACCCGGTTGAAGTCGAGTCCGCATTTAGGGTTGATCTGCGTCTGGTTAATGCCGGCCAGCGGAATTTCTACCGGATCTTCGACGCTGCTGACGTTCATTTCCGGCCGGTTCAGCGTGCTCAGGCAGCTGTAGAGCGTAAAGGTTTTTCCGCTGCCAGTCGGCCCGGTCACCAGGATGAGCCCCTGCGGCTGCGCCAGCGCGGCGCTGAGCAGACGGCGCTGCGCGGCGGGCAGGCCCAGCTTATCCAGCGACAGGGTGCTGCTTTCGCTCTGCAGCAGACGGATCACCGCTTTTTCGCCGTACTGCACCGGCAGCGTCGCCAGACGGAAGGCGGCGGGTTTACCCTCCAGCGTCAGAGTAAACTGTCCATCCTGCGGCAGCCGTCGCTCGGCAATATCCAGTCCGCCGAGGATTTTCAGCCTGGCGATCAGCGCGGCAGGCGGCGCCTCGCTGAGAGGCGTCAGCGGCTGTAGCGCGCCGTCGATGCGCAGCCGTATGCGTACGCCGTCGCGCTGCGGTTCGATATGAATATCGGACGCCCGCCGCCGCAGCGCCTGCTGCAGCATCTGGTTGACGGCGTCGACCGCCGATTCCGGCAGCGCCTCGCGCGGCGCATCCGCTGAGGCGCTGCCGTGCTCGTGAAGATCGAGTCGCGCCTGCGGCCAGCATTCGATCTCGATCTGACACTGGCTGGCAAAGTGCAGCGCCTCGCTGAGGCCCTCCGGCACCTGTTCCGCCACGGCGACGCGCAGCAGCGTCGCATCATGATGCAGCAACACGGCCCGATAGCGCTGGCACAGCGCACGTACAGCGGAATCAGGCATCGCCATCGTTAGCTCCTTTATCATCAAAGCGGAACTGCTCCAGGCAGTTATCGCGCAGGCTGTCGCTGCTGCTGGTACAGCTGCGCTGCCATCTCAGGCTGCCTTCCGTGCTGTCCCATACCGGCGTCATTACGACGCTCAGGCCGTTCAGGCTCTCCTGACCGGTTAAGGTAATGACGCCGTTTATCACGCTGAGCGCGGAGACGTAACGCGAGCCTTTGGCCGCCGGAATGCCCTTTTCGCCAGCCTGACACTGCGCTGGGCCGCCTCGTTCCATAGCGCACAGCTCGACGGCCGTTTTATAAGGCACCATGGTTTGCAGCATGTCGGTGAGCGCCGCGCGCTGCAGGTAGTTTTGATAGGCCGGTAAGCCGATAGCGCTGAGGATCGCGACGATCCCCACCACAATCATCAGCTCGACCAGGGTAAAGCCCTGTTGATTGGTCATTGCATCGCCTCTTTCATGGATAAGAGGAGGCAGAGTAGAAAAGCATGGGCGCCAAACCCAGCGGCGGATTTTCAGGCCGGAAAAAGGCGCGCAGTAAAAGGGCGGGGTTGCAGCGCGGAGAACAACGAAGCGGAAGCGGGCGCGCAAAAAAGGCCGTGCGCGGCGGCACGGCGTAGGGAAGTTACAGGCTGGTGAAGCGCATCGAGAGATCGAGCGCGCGCACGTGCTTGGTGAGCGCGCCGACGGAGACGTAGTCGACGCCGGTCTGGGCAATCTGCGGCAGCGTCGCTTCCGTTACGTTGCCGGAGACCTCAAGCTGCGCGTGTCCCTGCGCGCGCGCCACGGCGTCGCGCATCGCGTCGAGGGTGAAGTTATCCAGCATAATGATATCGGCGCCCGCTGCCAGCGCCTGATCCAGCTCCTCCAGCGACTCCACCTCAACCTCCACCGGCACGTCCGGGTGCAGCCAGAACGCTTTCTCTACCGCCTGCCGAATCGACCCGCTGGCGATAATATGGTTTTCCTTGATGAGGAAGGCGTCCGAGAGGCCGAGGCGGTGGTTCGCGCCGCCGCCGCACAGCACCGCATATTTCAGCGCGGTGCGCAGGCCCGGCAGGGTTTTACGCGTGTCCAGCAGCTGCGTGTCGCTGCCTTCCAGCAGCTGCACATAGCGTCGGGTTTCGCTCGCCACGCCAGACAGCGTCTGGATGAAGTTCAAGGCGGTGCGTTCGGCGGTCAGCAGCAGGCGAGAAGGGCCGCTGAGGGTAAACAGCGTCTGATCGGGCGCCAGGCTGTCGCCATCTTCGACCTGCCAGCTCAGCGTCGCATGGCCGCCAAGCTGGTTAACCACCTCTTCCACCCAGCGTTTACCACAGAAAACTCCCGCCTCGCGCGTAATGACCCGCGCCTGCGCCTGGCTCTCTTCAGGAAGCAGCTGGGCGGTGATGTCGCGGTCGGCATCGATCTCGCCGCCTAAATCCTCCTGCAAAGCGCGCGCGACCGTGGCAGGAATGTCCTGTTCGATGCGGGCGATCAGCGCCTGACGGCGACTATCGGCATTATAACGGCGGGTTGGCATAGCGATTTCGCTCCTGATGACCTGAACAAAGAGGAAGCCACAATAGATCGAAATGGCGCGTTCCACCAGTCGAAGTCGAACTTTTGTTTAGTATACTTAACTTTCGTGCGGCGGGGCATCGCCGCCGCACCTTTAGGCTGCAAAAAGTTATCGTAAATCATGCTATTCTCAGCCGGACTCTGCTAAGGAAATACCAGCATGAAACTGGAACAGGGCTGGCTGACCGACATTCGTCAGGTGCCGTCGCCGCATTTTAATCAACGTCCCAACGACGAGGCCCCCTCGCTGTTGGTCATCCACAATATCAGCCTGCCGCCGGGCGAATTCGGCGGGCCGTGGATCGATCGGCTGTTTACCGGCACCTTGCCGCCCGACGCCCATCCCTATTTTGCCGATATCGCTCACCTGCAGGTCGCCGCGCACTGCCTGATTCGCCGCGACGGCGAAATCGTGCAGTATGTCTCTTTCGATCATCGCGCCTGGCACGCTGGGGTCTCCCGCTACCAGGGCCGCGAAAACTGCAACGACTTTTCCATCGGCATCGAGCTGGAAGGCACCGACGATCTGCCTTACACCGATGCGCAGTACCAGGCGCTGGCCGCCGTCACGCAGCTCCTGCTGCAGCACTATCCTTTGACGCCCTCGCGCATTACCGGGCACAGCGATATCGCCCCGACGCGCAAGACCGATCCAGGGCCGGCTTTTGACTGGGAGCAGTATCAGCAGCTGTTGGGGCAAACTTCTTTTTGATTTTCGCGGAGTGGGTATGACGTTGTTTTCCTTGTTACTGGTTTTAGGTTGGGAACGCCTGTTTAAGCTGGGCGAGCACTGGCAGCTCGATCACCGGCTGGAGCCGATTTTTCGCCGCCGCCGCCATTTTTCGCTGCTGCGTACGCTTGGCATGACCCTGCTGGCGATGGCGCTGACGGCGCTGGCGATCTGGAGCGTAAAAGGGCTGCTGTTCGGCATCGCGCAGCTGCTGTTCTGGATCCTGATCGGCCTGCTCTGCATCGGCGCCGGATCGGCGCGCCTGCACTATCACGCCTATTTAAAAGCGGCGAGCCATGACGATGTCGCGGCGCATCAGGCGATGGCGGCCGAGCTGACGCTGATCCACGGCGTGCCGGTGGAGTGCAGCGAGCGAGAGTTCCTGCGCGAGCTGCAAAACGCGCTGATCTGGATTAACTTCCGCTTCTACCTGGCGCCGATGTTCTGGTTTGTGGCGGGCGGCCCCTACGGGCCGGTGCTGCTGGTGGGCTACGCCTTCCTGCGCGCCTGGCAGAGCTGGCTGGCGAAACATCAGTCGCCGCTGGAGCGGGCGCAGTCAGGCGTCGACGGCCTGCTGCACGTGATTGACTGGATCCCGGCGCGGCTGGCCGGCGTGGCCTATGCGCTGCTGGGACACGGTGAAAAAGCGCTGCCCGCCTGGTTCGCTGCGCTGACCGACCGTCGCCGTTCGCAGTATCAGGTGCTGACCAGCCTGGCGCAGTTTTCGCTGGAGCGCGATCCGCACCTGGACAAGGTCGAAACCCCGCGCGTTGCGGTGGCGCTGGCGAAGCGCATCTCGCTGGTGCTGGTAGTTGTGGTCGCGCTGCTCACCATCTACGGCACGCTGGTATAATCCGCTGGCGGCACGCCGAAATCGGGCGTGCCGTCTTCGCGCCAGACAAAACTTTTCAGCCGGGTATGACGATTGGGATCCCATAGCGGGTCCCCTTCAATTTCCGTGTAGTTGCGGGCGTGATAGACCAGCACATCCTCGCCGTTCTCATCCTGAGTAAAGCAGTTGTGGCCCGGACCGTACTGGTGGTTATCCCAGTTTGAGGTAAAGACCGGCCGTGCTGACTTGCGCCAGTTAGCGGCATCAAGCAGATCCTGCTCAATGCCGATCGACAGCAGCCCCATGCAGTAATTTTCGTCGGTGGCGCTTGCGGAGTAGGTAACGAACAGCCGATCGCCGTGCTGGATCACCGCCGGTCCTTCATTGACGCTAAACCCAGCGCACTCCCACTCATATTCCGGCCGGCTCAGCATCGTCGGCGCGCCTTTCAGCGTCCAGGGGTTAAGCAGCTCCGCCAGATAGAGATTGGAGTTGCCCGGGATCGCCGGATCCTTCTGCGCCCACAGATACCAGTTTTTGCCCTGATGCGCGAAGTGGGTAGCGTCCAGCGCAAAGGTGTCGAACTGACTAAATACCCGGCGCGGCGCCTGCCAGCGTCCGTTGAGCGGATCGGCGTCGTCGCATACCAGCGCGTACATGCGATGCTGGAACAGCCCGTCTTTGATGTCGCGCGTCGGCGCGGCGGCGAAATAGATCACCCACTGTTCGTCGATGCGGTGCAGCTCCGGCGCCCAGATCAGTTCGCTGCAGGGGCCGCTCTCCGGCTTGCGCCAGACCACGACCGGTTCGGCATGACGCAGATCGAGCAGCGTGCTGGCGCGACGCAGCTCCAGCCGATCATAGGCAGGTACGGAGGCGATAAAGTAGTAGTGCTGCTCATGGCGCAGGATAAAGGGATCGGCCCGCTGTTCAATAAAGGGATTCGGCCAGGGTGTGCTCATTTCGCTTCTCCGGGTTGGGTGACAGCGCCGTCGCGCTGACGAATTTCATGCAGTTCGCGGAAGTTGGCGCGGCGCAGCGCGAGATCGTTCTGAATCGTGCGCATTAGCGCGCGGTCGACCTTCAGCAGGCGCACGACGCCTGCGGTAATCAGGTAGCCTACGCCCGGGATGACGGTGAACAGCAGCATAATGCCGTTTACCGCCTGTGAAGACTGCTGTTTTGCGCCCGCGTCGTAGCCGTAAATCGAGAGTAAAAAGCCGACCATTGCGCCCGCGACCGCCAGGCCGACCTTGAGGAAAAACAGGTTGCCGGAGAAGCTGATGCCGGTGATGCGCTTGCCGGTTTTCCACTCGCCGTAATCGTCGACGTCGGCCATCAGCGACCAGTGCAGCGGCGACGGGATTTGATGCAGCACGTTCAGCAGGAAATAGGCGACCACTACCGCGACGGTGGCGTGCGGATCGATCCAGTAAAAGCCGCAGGAGAAGAGGGCCAGCGCGATATTGGTCCAGAAAAAGACTTTCAGCTTGCACCAGCGGTCGGTGAGCAGCTTCGCCAGGGTGCTGCCTGTCATCATGCCTATAACGCCAAGACTGATAAACAGCGTGGCGAAGTGCGTCGTCTGGCCCATTACCCAGGTCACGTAGTACATGGTGGCGGCCATACGGATAAAGCCGGGGCAGACGTTGCAGAAGGTGAGCAGCAGAATGCGTACCCACTGGTCGTTTTTCCACACGTCGCGCAGATCGCTTTTCAGCGCGTCATGGGTCGGCACCGCCGGGCGAATACGTTCCCGCACCGTGGCGAAGCAGAACAGGAACATCCCCAGCCCAATCAACGCCAGCACGCTCATCGCCAGCTGATAGCCGCGCGCCTTGTCGCCGCCGCCGAACCACTCTGCCATCGGCAGCAGCGACAGGGAGAGGATCAGCGTCGCAATGCCGACCATGACAAAGCGGTAGGACTGGCAGGAGACGCGCTCGCCGGGATCGCTGGTGATGACGCCGCCCAGTGAACAGTAGGGAATGTTGATGGCGGTGTAGGTCAGGGACATCAGGAAGTAGGTGACGAAGGCCCAGATCACCTTGTTTTCGTAGCTCCAGTCCGGCGTGGTGAACATCAGCACGCTAAAGAGCACATAGGGCACCGAAATCCAGAGCAGCCAGGGACGAAAGCGGCCCCAGCGGCTTTGAGTGCGATCGGCGATCGCGCCCATAATCGGGTCGGTAATGGCATCCAGCACGCGCACCGAGAGCAGCAGGGTTCCCACCAGCGCAGGCGCGAGACCGAAAACATCGGTATAAAAGTAATTAAGAAACAGCATGATGGCGCCGCCAATCATATTACAGCCCGCGTCGCCCATGCCGTAACCCAGCTTTTCGCGAAAAGAGAGTGCGGAATCCTTCATGATAATTCTCCTGCGCATTTGGTATGAGCAGAGAATTATCGTTGCTATATCAGCGGGATGGCTGCCAACAAATAGTCAGTAAGATGGACAAATCAGGCGAGGCGGGAAAAGTGTGAACTGGATCGAGAGGAAAAAGGCCCGCCGACGCAGGTCGGCGGGCGTAAGCATCAGGCGCGCTGCACCTTGTTTTTGATGGCGTAGCCGATGGCCAGGATCACCAGCCAGACCGGGATCAGCCAGACCGATATCGCCATGCCCGGCGTCATCAGCATAATCACCAGAATGCCGGCCAGAAACGCCAGGCAGAGCCAGTTGCCGAACGGATAGAGCAGCGCCTTAAAGCGCGTCGTCACGCCCTGCTGATCTTTCTTACGGCGGAATTTCAGGTGAGCAAGGCTAATCATCGCCCAGTTGATGACCAGCGCGGAGACCACCAGCGACATCAGCAGGCCGAAGGCTTCGCCCGGCATCAGATAGTTGATCAGCACGCAGAGCGCGGTCGCCACGGCCGAGACCAGAATGGTGGCCACCGGCACGCCGCGACGGTCTACTTTCAGCAGCGCTTTCGGCGCATTGCCCTGCTGGGCCAGACCGAACAGCATGCGGCTGTTGCAGTAGACGCAGCTGTTGTAGACCGACAGCGCGGCGGTCAGGATCACCACGTTCAGCGCGTTCGCCACCAGCGCGTCGCCCAGCTCATGGAAGATCAGCACGAAGGGGCTGGTGTCTGCGGTGACGCGCGTCCAGGGCATCAGCGACAGCAGCACCGCCAGCGAGCCGATATAGAAAATCAGGATGCGATAGATAACCTGATTGGTGGCTTTAGGGATGCTCTGCTCGGGATTATCGGCTTCCGCGGCGGTGATGCCAACCAGCTCCAGGCCGCCGAAAGAGAACATAATGATCGCCATCATCATTACCAGCCCGCTGAAGCCGTGCGGCAAGAAGCCGCCCTGCGCCCAGAGGTTGCTGACGCTGGCCTGCGGGCCGCCGGTGCCGCTGAGCAGCAGCCAGCCGCCGAACAGGATCATGCCGATCACCGCGATGACTTTAACGATAGAGAACCAGAACTCCATCTCGCCATAGACTTTTACGTTAGTGAGGTTAATGGCGTTGATCAGCACGAAGAAGACGGCGGCGGTAATCCAGGTGGGAATATCTGGCCACCAGAACTGAACGTATTTGCCGACGGCGGTCAGCTCGGCCATGGCCACCAGCACATAAAGCACCCAGTAGTTCCAGCCCGACGCGAAGCCGGCAAAGTTGCCCCAGTATTTGTAGGCGAAGTGGCTGAAGCTGCCGGCGACCGGCTCCTCGACCACCATCTCTCCCAGCTGACGCATAATTAAAAAGGCGATAAAGCCGGCGATGGCGTAGCCCAGAATAACGCCTGGACCGGCCGCCTGGATCACCGATGCGCTGCCCAGAAACAGGCCGGTGCCCACCGCGCCGCCCAGCGCGATCAGCTGAATATGACGGTTTTTCAGCCCGCGCTTCAGCGTATCGCCATGCTGTTGTTCCATACGAACCTCATGTTGTTTTAATTCTTCTTTTGCAGCGCGTGATGGCTGTCAGGAAGTGGTTACAATAACGTACTGATTTATTTACGGTATCAGGCGCCTTCTCTGTAAGCGGATGCTACCCTGGCGACAAGAATAGTGATATGCGGTGCGCTTTGCACCTGCTTTCTCTTTTCGTGCTGAGACTTGACTGAAAAAGCATCGTAGCCATCACACTGCCGCCTGCGCCTGTTCTGCCATGAATTGATGCCAAAGACGAATAAGGTTGTCTTATGGTCAAGGAGAGAATCCTCCTTAACGCCGTGTAAGGTTTGGTAAAAGTAGCGAGATTTAACATCTGCTTCGTCCCGCTATTTCTGTTTTTCCCGCGGCAACTTAAAAGCGTGCGGACGCCGGTATGGCAAGGAATGTGACCGGCGTCATATAGACACAAGGTGAATACTTTGTTACTTTACGGCCAACTTTTTAGAATTGGTATTACCAATTTACTCCGGACGTCGGCTTGATAAGAAGGGAAGATGGCTTACAGTAAGATTCGCCAACCCAAGCTCTCAGATGCCATAGAGCAGCAGCTGGAATCGCTGATTATGGAAGGGACGCTGCGTCCTGGCGAGAAGCTGCTGCCTGAGCGCGAACTCGCCAAACAATTTGATGTCTCACGTCCATCCCTGCGCGAAGCCATACAGCGTCTGGAAGCGAAAGGTTTGCTGCTGCGCCGTCAGGGCGGCGGTACTTTCGTCCAGCAGAATCTCTGGCAAAGCCTGAGCGATCCGCTCGTCAGCCTGCTTACTAAGCATCCGGAATCCCAGTTTGATTTACTGGAAACGCGTCATGCGCTGGAAGGGATCGCGGCTTACTACGCGGCGCTGCGCGGCACGGAAGAGGATATCGAGCGTATCCGCCACTGCCACGTGCAGATACAGCAGGCTCAGGAGAGCGGCGATCTCGACGCCGAGGCGAATGCGGTGATGCAGTATCAGATCGCTGTCACAGAAGCTGCCCATAATGTGGTGCTGCTGCATTTGCTGCGTTCGATGGGGCCAATGCTGGAACAAAACGTTCGACAGAATTTTGAATTGCTCTACTCGCGCCGGGAAATGCTGGCGAAAGTAAGCGGTCACCGCGCCAGTATTTTCGAGGCGATTGTGGCTCGCGAGCCGGAACAGGCGCGTGAAGCCTCGCATCGTCACCTGGCGTTCATAGAGGAAATCTTGCTGGACAGAAGTCGGGAGCAGACTCGTCGTGAACGCTCCCTGCGTCGTTTACAGCAACGTAAGGAATAACGCGCGGCAAAGAACGCGCGGACATCAACGACGGGCCTGTCTCCTTGTGCTTTGGCGAACCACACAAGCAGAACACATGGAGACAGGCTCCTGACAATTCAACGTATTAGACACAGATAAGGAATACCCCCCATGTCAGAACGTTTACAGAATGACGTGGATCCGATCGAAACTCGTGACTGGCTACAGGCGATCGAATCGGTCATCCGTGAAGAAGGTGTTGAGCGTGCGCAGTATCTGATCGATCAGGTGCTGAGCGCAGCCCGCAAAGGCGGCGTAAAAGTGGCGGCAGGCGGTAACGCCGTCAGCAACTATATCAACTCTATCGCCGTTGAAGACGAGCCGGAGTATCCGGGCAACACGTCTCTGGAGCGTCGTATCCGTTCCGCAATTCGCTGGAACGCCATCGTATCGGTGCTGCGCGCCTCGAAGAAAGATCTGGAGCTGGGCGGCCATCTCTCCTCATTCCAGTCTTCCGCGACCATCTATGAAGTGTGCTTTAACCACTTCTTCCGCGCGCGCAGCGACAAAGACGGCGGCGATCTGGTTTACTTCCAGGGTCACATCTCGCCGGGCATCTACTCACGCGCCTTCCTTGAAGGTCGTCTGACCGAAGAGCAGATGAACAACTTCCGTCAGGAAGTGCACGGCAACGGCCTCTCATCCTATCCGCACCCGAAACTGATGCCGGACTTCTGGCAGTTCCCGACCGTTTCCATGGGTCTGGGTCCGTTGAACGCCATTTATCAGGCGAAGTTCCTGAAATATCTGGAACACCGCGGCCTGAAAGACACCTCTAACCAGACCGTTTACGCCTTCCTCGGCGACGGCGAGATGGACGAGCCGGAATCCAAAGGCGCGATCACCATCGCAACCCGCGAGAAGCTGGACAACCTGGTGTTCATCATCAACTGTAACCTGCAGCGTCTGGACGGTCCGGTTACCGGCAACGGCAAGATCATCAACGAACTGGAAGGCATCTTCGCGGGCGCCGGCTGGAACGTCATCAAAGTAATCTGGGGCGGTCGCTGGGATGAGCTGCTGAAGAAAGACACCAGCGGCAAGCTGATTCAGCTGATGAACGAAACCGTCGACGGCGACTATCAGACCTTTAAATCCCGTGACGGCGCCTACGTGCGCGAACACTTCTTCGGTAAATACCCGGAGACGGCGGAGCTGGTTAAAGACTGGTCAGACGAAGAGATCTTCGCCCTGAACCGCGGCGGCCACGATCCGAAGAAAATCTACGCGGCACTGAAGAAAGCGCAGGAGACCAAAGGTCAGCCGACGCTGATTCTGGCGCATACCATTAAAGGCTATGGTATGGGCGACACCGCGGAAGGTAAAAACATCGCGCACCAGGTGAAGAAGATGAACATGGATGGCGTTCGCTACATCCGCGATCGCTTCAACGTGCCGGTTGCCGACGACAAGATCGAAGAGCTGCCGTACGTCACCTTCGAGAAAGGTTCGGAAGAGTACAACTACCTGCACGGCCAGCGCGAGAAGCTTGGTGGCTACCTGCCGACCCGTCAGGCGCAGTTCACTGAAAAACTGGAAATGCCGAAGCTGGAAGAGTTCAAAGCGCTGCTGGAAGAGCAGAGCAAAGAGATCTCGACCACTATCGCTTTCGTGCGCGCCCTGAACGTGATGCTGAAGAACAAGTCGATCAAAGATCGCCTGGTGCCGATCCTCGCGGACGAAGCCCGTACTTTCGGTATGGAAGGTCTGTTCCGTCAGATTGGTATCTACAGCCCGAACGGTCAGCAGTACACCCCGCAGGACCGCGAGCAGGTTGCTTACTATAAAGAAGACGAGAAAGGCCAGATTCTGCAGGAAGGGATCAACGAGCTGGGCGCAGGTTCATCCTGGCTGGCGGCGGCGACCTCTTACAGCACCAACAACCTGCCGATGATCCCGTTCTACATCTACTACTCCATGTTTGGTTTCCAGCGTATCGGCGACCTGATGTGGCTGGCGGGCGACCAGCAGGCGCGCGGCTTCCTGGTGGGCGGCACCTCCGGTCGTACCACGCTGAACGGCGAAGGTCTGCAGCACGAAGATGGCCACAGCCATATTCAGTCGCTGACTATCCCGAACTGTATCTCTTACGATCCGGCCTACGCCTATGAAGTGGCGGTCATCATGCATGACGGTCTGGTGCGTATGTACGGTGAAGCGCAAGAGAACGTTTACTATTACATCACCACGCTGAACGAAAACTACCACATGCCAGCGATGCCGGAAGGCGCCGAAGAGGGTATCCGCAAGGGTATCTACAAGCTGGAAACCGTGGAAGGCAGCAAAGGTAAAGTGCAGCTGCTGGGCTCAGGCTCTATCCTGCGTCACGTGCGTGAAGCGGCGCAGATCCTGGCGAAAGATTACGGCATCGGCTCCGACGTCTACAGCGTCACCTCGTTCACCGAACTGGCGCGCGACGGCCAGGACTGCGAGCGCTGGAACATGCTGCATCCGACTGAAGAAGCGCGCGTACCTTATATCGCTCAGGTGATGAACGACGCGCCGGCGGTGGCATCGACCGACTACATGAAGCTGTTCGCTGAACAGGTTCGCAGCTATATTCCGGCCAGCGATTACCGCGTGCTGGGCACCGACGGCTTCGGCCGCTCGGACAGCCGCGAAAATCTGCGTCACCACTTCGAAGTGGACGCCTCCTACGTGGTCGTGGCTGCGCTGGGCGAACTGGCTAAACGTGGCGAAATCGACAAGAAAGTGGTGGCGGACGCGATCGCTAAGTTCGACATCGATGCCGATAAAGTTAACCCGCGTCTGGCTTAAGAGGTAAAAGAGTAATGGCTACTGAAATTAAGGTACCGGATATCGGGTCTGATGAAGTTGAAGTCACCGAGATTCTGGTGAAGGTTGGCGACAAGGTGGAAGCCGAGCAGTCGCTGATCACCGTAGAAGGCGACAAAGCCTCTATGGAAGTTCCTTCGCCGCAGGCAGGCGTAGTGAAAGAGATCAAAATCGCGACCGGCGACAAAGTTGAAACCGGCTCCCTGATTATGATTTTTGACGCAGAGGGCGCGGCGGCAGACGCTGCGCCAGCGGCGGAAGAGAAGAAGGCCGAAGCCGCTCCGGCGCCGGCGGCCGCCTCTACCGCAGCCAAAGATGTCAACGTCCCGGATATCGGCGGCGACGAAGTTGAAGTCACCGAGATCCTGGTGAAAGTCGGCGACAAAATCGAAGCTGAGCAGTCGCTGATCGTCGTCGAAGGCGATAAAGCCTCGATGGAAGTGCCTGCGCCTTTCGCCGGCACGGTGAAAGAGATCAAGATCGAAACCGGCGCGAAAGTGAGCACCGGCTCGCTGATCATGGTCTTCGAAGCGGAAGGCGCGGCGCCTGCTGCTGCCGCGAAGCCGGAAGTGAAAGAAGCGGCGGCTTCAGCACCGGCGGCGACCGCTGGCGCGAAAGAGGTCAACGTGCCTGATATCGGCGGCGACGAAGTCGAAGTCACCGAAGTGCTGGTGAAAGTCGGCGACAAAGTCGAAGCCGAGCAGTCACTGATCGTCGTCGAAGGCGATAAAGCCTCAATGGAAGTGCCCGCGCCGTTTGCCGGCACCGTCAAAGAGCTGAAAGTCTCTACCGGCGATAAAGTGAGCACCGGATCGCTGATCATGGTCTTCGAAGTGGAAGGCGCGGCGAAAGCCGAAGCGCCGAAGCAGGAAGCCGCGCCCGCACAGGCTCCGGCTAAAGCTGAAGCGCCTGCCGCACCGGCAGCGCCGAAAGCTGACGCGAAAGGCGACTTCGCCGAGAACGACGCCTACGTGCACGCGACGCCGGTTATCCGTCGTCTGGCGCGCGAGTTCGGCGTTAACCTGGCGAAGGTGAAGGGCACCGGCCGTAAAGGCCGCATCCTGAAAGAAGATGTGCAGAGCTACGTGAAAGAGGCGGTGAAACGCGCTGAAGCGGCACCGGCTGCTGCCGCCAGCGGTGGAAGCCTGCCGGGTCTGCTGCCGTGGCCTAAAGTGGACTTCAGCAAGTTCGGCGAAGTGGAAGAAGTGGAACTGGGTCGCATCCAGAAAATCTCTGGCGCTAACCTGAGCCGCAACTGGGTGGTTATCCCGCACGTTACGCACTTCGACAAAACCGATATCACCGATCTGGAAGCGTTCCGCAAGCAGCAGAATGCCGAAGCCGAGAAGCGCAAGCTGGACGTGAAGTTCACCCCGGTGGTGTTCATCATGAAAGCGGTCGCTGCCGCGCTGGAGCAGATGCCGCGCTTCAACAGCTCGCTGTCAGAAGATGCGCAGCGCCTGACGCTGAAGAAGTACATCAATATCGGCGTGGCGGTCGATACGCCGAACGGTCTGGTGGTTCCGGTCTTTAAAGACGTGAATAAGAAAGGCATCACCGAGCTCTCTCGCGAGCTGATGGCGACCTCGAAGAAAGCGCGCGACGGCAAGCTGACCGCTAGCGACATGCAGGGCGGCTGCTTCACCATCTCCAGCCTTGGCGGCCTCGGCACCACGCACTTCGCGCCGATCGTCAACGCGCCGGAAGTGGCTATCCTCGGCGTCTCCAAATCGGCGATGGAGCCGGTCTGGAACGGCAAAGAGTTTGTGCCGCGCCTGATGATGCCGATCTCGTTGTCCTTCGACCACCGCGTGATCGACGGAGCGGATGGTGCTCGTTTCATCACCATCATCGGCAATATGTTGTCCGACATTCGCCGTCTGGTGATGTAAGCACAATCAAGGCCGGCAATCGCCGGCCTTGTTGTAAAGATTCGTGGCATCGCGGTTTGCAGTTTGTTAACAATTCTGTAAACTCTTGCGGTGAAAAATGTCCCGGTGGAGCAAAGGACATCGTGAGCCTGTTTCGTCAGGCGTACCTGGCGCAGTCAGTTGTTGACGCCCAGCGCGCAGAACCCGCAGCGTACTCAAGATACGCAAGGCGCCGCGCACTGCCCGGATGCAAGTGGCCGACCAGCCTGATGAGAAGCGCTCTACGTCTGACCCGCCGGATCACAACTAAGAGGTCATGATGAGTACAGAGATTAAAACCCAGGTCGTGGTACTTGGGGCTGGTCCTGCAGGTTACTCTGCAGCCTTCCGTTGCGCTGATTTAGGTCTGGAAACCGTACTGGTAGAGCGTTACAGCACCCTCGGCGGTGTCTGTCTGAACGTGGGCTGTATCCCGTCAAAAGCGCTGCTGCACGTTGCTAAAGTGATCGAAGAGGCGAAAGCCCTGGAAGAGCACGGCATCGTGTTTGGCCAGCCCTCTACGGACATCAACAAAGTCCGCACCTGGAAAGAGAAAGTGATCAACCAGCTGACCGGCGGTCTTGCTGGCATGGCGAAAGGTCGTAAAGTCAAAGTGGTTAACGGCCTGGGCAAATTCACCGGTGCAAATACTCTGGTTGTGGAAGGGGAAGGCGGCGCGACCACCATCAACTTCGACAACGCTATTATCGCGGCCGGCTCTCGTCCGATCACGCTGCCGTTTATTCCGCACGACGACCCGCGCGTATGGGACTCTACCGATGCGCTGGAGCTGAAAGAAGTGCCGGAGCGCATGCTGGTGATGGGCGGCGGTATTATCGGCCTCGAAATGGGTACCGTTTACCACGCGCTGGGTTCGCAGATCGACGTAGTCGAGATGTTCGATCAGGTTATCCCGGCTGCCGACAAAGACGTGGTGAAGGTCTTCACCAAACGTATCGCGAAGCAGTTCAATCTGATGCTGGAAACCAAAGTCACCGCGGTTGAAGCGAAAGAAGACGGTATCTACGTCACCATGGAAGGCAAAAAAGCGCCGGCCGAACCGCAGCGTTACGACGCGGTGCTGGTGGCGATCGGCCGCGTGCCGAACGGCAAAGGTCTGGATGCCGGTAAAGCGGGCGTGGAAGTGGACGATCGCGGCTTTATTCGCGTCGACAAGCAGATGCGCACCAACGTTCCGCACATCTACGCTATCGGCGATATCGTCGGCCAGCCGATGCTGGCGCATAAAGGCGTGCACGAAGGCCACGTGGCGGCAGAAGTTATCGCCGGCATGAAGCACTATTTCGACCCGAAAGTGATCCCGTCAATCGCCTATACCGAGCCGGAAGTGGCATGGGTCGGCCTGACCGAGAAAGAAGCGAAAGAGAAGGGCATCAGCTACGAGACGGCGACCTTCCCGTGGGCGGCCTCTGGCCGTGCTATCGCCTCTGACTGCGCTGACGGCATGACCAAGCTGATTTTCGACAAAGAGACGCATCGCGTCATCGGCGGCGCGGTTGTCGGCACCAACGGCGGCGAGCTGCTGGGCGAAATCGGTCTGGCGATCGAGATGGGCTGCGACGCGGAAGATATGGCGCTGACTATCCACGCGCACCCGACGCTGCACGAGTCGGTTGGCCTGGCGGCTGAGATCTTCGAAGGCAGCATCACTGACCTGCCGAACCCGAAAGCGAAGAAGAAGTAAGTTTTTTGCTGGTTCAGAGAAAGCCTCCGAAAGGGGGCTTTTTTACTGGCGGCTCTGTTTTGATTTCACTAAATCGATCATGAGATCGCGAGGAAAAATAGTTTCTTCCGACCGCTCAATCTCATCTATTGTCCACCAGTGATGCCTTCGAATGACGCGCTGTTCATTATGACTCCAGCCGGTAACGTTGATCTCCTTGCCCTTCACCCGCACCATAAAGAAACGCTCGTCGGCGAGAACGGCTTCTCCGCCCGGCAGCATCATCGTAAAGCTTCTTTTCGCTAACTGCGGGCCGGGTGTTTTACATATAAAGCCTGTTTCCTCGTACAGCTCTCGCGAGGCCGCTTCTTCGAAAGACTCCTCTTTTTTAAGTCCGCCACCTGGCGTTGCCCAGTAGGATTGACCGGCAAGCGCATCGTTTTGATGATGAAAATGAAAAAGGAGAATACGATTTTCAGGTGACAGAACAATCATTCTTGATGCCGGACGCTTACGCATAATCACTCGCTTTCAGCAATAAAACCCATAACCCTCACGTTCATATTCTCAATAAAAGTAAGTCAAAAAGTTATACCCGCATATTACAAAACACTCATGCCCATGCCTTTATGCCACGACGTAAGACCAGAGCGCGCTAACGAAATCTTTCTCAAACCAGCTTTGCTCGTCAGCTAGCCCATAAACGTAAAAACCGCACTTTTTTACCCTGTTAATTATGTTGTGTTTTTGTAAACAGATTAACAAACAGCCTGAACCCTGCTATGCTGCCCCACGCGGAACCGGGCACCTTACCCTACTCATGGAATGCTTTGTCACCAGGGTGCACCGGAAACCCATACAATGTGAGCGAGGAGAACGTCGTGCTAGTAGAATACCGTAAGCACGTTGCCGAGCGTGCCGCCCAGGGGATCGTACCTAAGCCGTTAGATGCTTCCCAGATGGCCGCGCTGGTTGAACTGCTGAAAAACCCGCCAGCGGGTGAAGAAGAATTCCTGACCGATCTGTTGGTCAACCGTGTCCCACCCGGCGTTGATGAAGCCGCCTACGTTAAAGCGGGTTTCCTTGCCGCGGTGGCTAAAGGCGAAACGACCTCTCCTCTGGTATCCCCCGAAAAAGCGATTGAACTGCTGGGCACCATGCAAGGCGGTTACAACATTCATCCGCTGATTGAGGCGCTGGACAACGAGAAGCTGGCGCCGATTGCCGCCAAAGCGCTGTCGCACACGCTGCTGATGTTTGACAACTTCTACGACGTTGAAGAAAAAGCGAAAGCGGGCAATACCCATGCGCAACAGGTAATGCAATCCTGGGCGAACGCCGAGTGGTATCTGTCACGTCCTGAGCTGGCAGAAAAAATTACCGTCACCGTGTTCAAAGTGACCGGCGAAACCAACACCGACGACCTTTCTCCGGCGCCGGATGCATGGTCTCGCCCGGATATTCCACTGCACGCGCTGGCGATGCTGAAAAACGCCCGTGAAGGCATCAATCCGGATGAGCCGGGCAACGTCGGCCCGATCAAACAGATTGAAGCGCTGCAGGCCAAAGGCTATCCGCTGGCTTACGTCGGCGACGTCGTCGGCACCGGCTCTTCCCGTAAATCAGCGACCAACTCCGTACTCTGGTTCATGGGCGACGATATCCCGAACGTCCCGAACAAAAAAGGCGGCGGTCTGGTGCTGGGCAGTAAAATCGCGCCAATCTTCTTCAACACGATGGAAGATGCGGGCGCGCTGCCAATCGAAGTGGACGTAGGCGAGCTGAATATGGGCGACGTGATCGACGTCTACCCCTATAAAGGCGAAGTGCGTAACCACGAAACCGGCGAGCTGCTTGCCAGCTTTACGCTGAAAACCGATGTGCTGATCGACGAAGTACGCGCCGGCGGCCGTATTCCGCTGATCATCGGCCGCGGCCTCACCAGCAAAGCGCGCGAATCGCTGGGCCTGCCGCACAGCGACGTTTTCCGTCAGGCGAAAGACGTGGCGGAAAGTACGCGCGGCTACTCGCTGGCGCAGAAAATGGTCGGCCGCGCCTGCGGCGTTGATGGCGTGCGTCCCGGCGCGTACTGCGAGCCGAAGATGACGTCGGTAGGTTCTCAGGACACCACCGGTCCGATGACGCGCGACGAGCTGAAAGATCTGGCGTGCCTCGGCTTCTCTGCCGACCTGGTGATGCAGTCGTTCTGCCACACCGCCGCCTATCCGAAGCCGGTTGACGTCAATACGCACCACACGCTGCCGGACTTCATTATGAACCGCGGCGGCGTCTCGCTGCGTCCGGGCGACGGCGTGATCCACTCATGGCTGAACCGCATGCTGCTGCCGGATACCGTCGGCACCGGCGGCGACTCGCATACTCGCTTCCCGATCGGCATCTCTTTCCCGGCGGGTTCTGGCCTGGTGGCCTTCGCCGCCGCGACCGGCGTAATGCCGCTCGATATGCCTGAATCCGTGCTGGTGCGCTTTAAAGGCAAAATGCAGCCGGGCATCACCCTGCGCGATCTGGTGCACGCTATTCCGCTGTACGCCATCAAACAGGGTCTGCTGACCGTTGAGAAGAAAGGCAAAAAGAACATCTTCTCTGGCCGCATTCTGGAGATTGAAGGTCTGCCGGATCTGAAGGTCGAGCAGGCGTTCGAACTGACTGACGCCTCGGCCGAGCGTTCGGCGGCGGGCTGTACCATCAAGCTGGATAAAGCGCCGATTATCGAATACCTCAGCTCCAACATCGTGCTGCTGAAGTGGATGATCGCGGAAGGCTACGGCGATCGCCGTACGCTGGAGCGCCGTATCCAGGGCATGGAAAAATGGCTGGCGGATCCGCAGCTGCTGGAAGCGGACGCCGACGCCGAATACGCGGCGGTGATCGAGATCGATCTGGCTGATATCAAAGAGCCGATCCTGTGCGCGCCGAACGATCCGGACGACGCGCGTCTGCTCTCTGACGTGCAGGGCGAGAAGATTGACGAAGTGTTTATCGGCTCGTGCATGACCAACATCGGCCACTTCCGTGCGGCAGGTAAACTGCTCGACAGCCATAAAGGTCAGCTGCCGACCCGCTTGTGGGTGGCGCCGCCGACCAAGATGGATGCGGCTCAGCTGACCGAAGAGGGCTACTACAGCGTCTTCGGCAAGAGCGGCGCGCGTATCGAGATCCCGGGCTGCTCGCTCTGCATGGGTAACCAGGCGCGCGTGCAGGACGGCGCGACGGTGGTCTCCACCTCGACGCGTAACTTCCCGAACCGTCTCGGCACCGGCGCCAACGTTTATCTGGCATCGGCTGAACTGGCCGCGGTCTCTTCGCTGCTCGGCAAACTGCCGACGCCGGACGAGTACCAGCAGTTCATGGCGCAGGTGGATAAAACCGCCAGCGACACCTACCGCTACCTCAACTTTGATCAGCTGGATCAGTACACCGATAAAGCGGACAATGTGATTTTCCAGACCGCGGTCTGAATGACTCACTAAAAACCAAAGGGGCGATTATCGCCCCTTTTTCTTTTGTCTTTTCCCCGCAATAATGTCGCCCCGATCTCACTTTAGCGTTGATGATGCGCACACACTATTTTGGTGCGGATTCACTCGCGTCATTAACCAAAGGGTTAGCCCATGGAATACGAATTTTTACGCGACCTCACCGGACAGGTGAAAGTACGCATGTCGATGGATCACGAGGCGGTGGGCCACTGGTTCAACGAGGAAGTGAAGGAGAACCTGGCGCTGCTGGACGAGGTCGAAGCCGCGATGCGCGGCATCAAGGGCAGCGAGCGCCAGTGGCAGCGCATTGGCCACGAATATACGCTGTGGATGGACGATGAAGAGATCATGATCCGCGCCAACCATCTCGCCTTAGAGGATGACGGGCTGGAAGAGGGCATGAACTACTACGACGAAGAGAGCCTGTCGTTCTGCGGAGTGGAGGATTTTCTCGCCGTGATGAACGCCTACCGTCAGTTTTTACAGGGACGCTGAGTCAGCTCGGCCATTCCCAGGGATTAAGCAACTGCGCGCCCATGCCGGTAAAGTCCTCTACGTTGCGGGTGACCAGCACCATATCGTGCTGCCAGGCGATGGCGGCAATAATGGCGTCGTTCGCGGCACGCTTATCCGGCACGTGCAGCCGGGCGCAATAGCGCGCCGCTTCTTTTTCAAAAATTTTTCAATTGCCAGCCGAGCGAATATACCGCTGACAGACTGAGTTAACGACCTTGCGGTTTTAGCTTTGCGTAGCGGCACGCGAAAGGGCAAGCTCTATGCGAACCCTACATTAAGGACAATCATGATGTTTTCAGTGACAAAACTTCTTGCCGCTTCCCTACTGCTTAGCGCCGCGCTCGCTCAGGCTTCGATAAACAACGAAGGAGTGGCGGCCGTTGCGCAGCAGGAAGAGCAGGCGCTGAAGGCGCGTATCGGCATCGCCGTCATCGATACCGGCGCGGAAAGCGTCGCCAGCTATCGCGGCAACGAGCGCTTCCCGCTTAACAGCACGCATAAGGCGCTGCTGTGCGGTGCGCTGCTCAGCGCGCAGGATAAAGGCAAACTGCGGCTTACGGAGCGCACGCAGTTCGATCGCACCGCGCTGGTCACCTATTCGCCGGTGACCGAAAAGTTTGTCGCACCCGCCGAGATGAGCTGGCAGCAGCTCTGCAGCGCGGCGATAAGCTACAGCGATAACGCGGCGGCGAATCTGATCGCGAAAAAGCTGGGCGGCCCGATCGCGGTGACGCGTTTTTTCGCCGATCTGGGCGACAAGGTCACGCGGCTCGACCGCTCCGAGCCGGAGCTAAACAGCGCTATTCCCGGCGATGTGCGTGATACCACCACGCCGCTGGCCGTTAGCGAGACGCTGCGCCAGCTGACGCTGGGCGAGGCGCTGACGCCCGCTTCCCGCGCGCAGCTGCTGCAATGGATGCGCGATGACAAAGTGGCGGATGCGCTGCTGCGTTCTGTTTTGCCGACGGGCTGGAGCATCGCCGACAAAACCGGCGCAGGAGAGTATGGCTCGCGATCGATTATCAGCGTGGTATGGCCGCAAAACGGCAAACCGCTGATTATCGCTATCTATATTACGCAAACAGAGGCGACGCTTGTACAGAGTAATGCGGCGATTGCCCGCATCGGCAAAGCGATTTTCACCGGGGTACGCGTGCCGCGTTAAACGCAAAAAGGCTCCGATCGCTATCAGAGCCTTTTTTCACGCGCCGGTCAGACGCCGCTGGCGACCGCCTGCGGCTCCTGCGCCTTCTCTTCATCGACAATCGGCTCAACTTTGCCCATCAGGAACAGATAGTTGAGGATGCCGATCACCACCAGCACGGCGGAGAAGACCAGCGCCCAGGTAAAGTTGCCGGTGGCGCCGACAATGGCGCCGGTAATAATCGGACCGACCGCGCCGCCCATATTCGACACCGTGTTCTGCAGCCCGGCGACGATAGAGACGCTGTTCTTCGGCGCGACATCGCCCGGCAGCGCCCAAACCTGCGAGGCGGCGACGGTGGTGCCCGACTTGGCGATACAGAGCAGCAGTACGGTCATAAACACCGATTCGGTAAAGGGCGCAAAACCGATGCAGAGCGCCATCAGCAGGCCAATGGTCAGGAAGAGCTTGCGCGTGGCGGTCAGCGACAGCACCTTTTTATGCACCATGCGATCCGACGCCCAACCCGCCAGCACCTCGATCACCATGCCGCAAATCAGCGGCAGCGCGGCGACGAAGCCCATCTTCAGAAAGTCCATGCCCTTGTCTTTCACCAGGTAGGTCGGCAGCCAGGTAATAAAAAAGTAGGAGGTGTAGTTGATGGTGAAAAAGCCGATGCACATCGCCCAGATATTGCGGTAGCGCAGCAGCCTGTACCACTTCATCGGACGCACGCCTTTCTCGCCGTGCTTCTGCGCCTGGCCGTCACGGATTAGCCGAACTTCGTTCTGATCGATCTTTTTATGATCTTCCGGGTTCTCGGCATAGATAAAATACCAGGCGATGACCCAAAACAGGCCGACGGCGCCGATCGCCAGAAAGGTGATGCGCCAGTCCACCATGGCGATCATCCAGACGATCAGCGGCATCGCCACCGCGCCGCCGAATTTCGAGGCGCTGTCGAACAGTCCCGATACGGTGGCGCGCTCGCGATCCGGGAACCAGCGCGCGGCAATGCCCGCGTTGCTGGGATAGGCGGCCGCTTCGCCGACGCCCAGCGCCAGGCGCAGCGCCAGCAGCGATTTAAAGCCGGTCGCCAGTCCCATCGCCATGGTGGCGATCGACCACCAGCCTACCGCGATGCCGAGCCCTTTTTTCTGGCCGAAGCGATCGGCGAACCAGCCCGCCGGGATTTGCAGCAGCGCATAGGACCAGAAGAAGGCGGCCATAATCAGGCCCATCATCTCCGGGTTGATCTCCAGCTCGGTGATCAGATGCGGCGCGGCGGCGGAGAGCACCGTCCGGTCAATATAGTTAATGGCGACGGCCAGCCACATCAGGCCAGCGATCCACCAGCGGATTTTGGTCGAGCGCAGCGTAGGGTTCATCATTATTTTCCACTCGAATCTGGTTGCAGGCGAGGGCGGCGCTTATGCCAGCCCATTCATGACGTTTACCGGCCGCTCGCCCTGACGGACGCACTGCACAATCTGCGCCACGCAGCGTTCGCCGATGGCGCTGATGGCGCCGTCGGTGTAGCCAGCGATATGCGACGTCGGGATAAAATTCGGCAGGCTAAACAGCGGATGCGAGGTCAGCGGTTCCTGAACAAAAACGTCGGCCGCCGCGCCAGCAATTACGTTGTCCTGTAGCGCATGAAAGAGATCTTCCTCATTCACCACGCCGCCGCGCGAGACGTTGATCAGGAAGGCGCGCTTCTTCATGCGACGCAGGCGCGCGCCGTCGAACAGGTTGCGCGTCTCGTCGGTCAGCGGCGTGTGCAGCGTAATGAAATCGCTCTCGTCGGTGAGCTGGTCGAGGCTGACAAAGGCGACGCCGTGCTCGGCGGCAAAGGCCTCGTCAGGATAAAAATCAAAGGCGATAACGCGCATATTGAAGCCTTTCGCGCGCAGCGCCACCTGCTTGCCAATATTGCCCAGGCCGACAATGCCCAGCGTTTTGCCGTAGACGTCGGTGGCGAAGATACGCGGCCAGCCGCCCGCGCGCGTTTCCGTGACCGCCTGCGTCAGCTGGCGCGCGGCGTTGAGGATCAGCGCAAAGGCGAAGTCGGCGACGGCGTGCTTGTTGGCGTCCGGCACGTTGGTGACGTAAATGCCGCGCGCGCGCGTGGCGTCGAGATCGATATTATCGACGCCGACGCCGTGCTTGCAGACGATCCTCAGCTGCGGCGCCTGCGCCAGCAGCGCCTCGTTTACCTCGGTAAAGGCGACAATCATCGCCACGGTCTCCGGCAGATGCGGCGCCAGCGCTTCAGGCGTCGCGTCGGCGGGCAGGGTGACCAGCTCAAAGCCCTGCTGTTTCAGGGTATCGATCGGCGTCGTGTCATATTTAGCGAACGACGGCGAGGTGCAGATTACTTTCATCGCGTTTCCCGGTGTGTAAGTCAAACAGGCAAGGGCAGCAACGGCTGCCCTGACGGCCATTACTTCAGGTACTGATTGACGACCTGACGGATTTTTTGCTCTTCCTCAGCGCTGAATCGCACCGCATAGCGGCTGTCGCCGACGTCGTAGCCCAGCAGGGAAACCGCTTTCTTTACCGCCGCCGGCGAGAAGCCGATGCTGTAGAGATCGGTGCGCAGGCCGGTGACGTTCTCCTGCGCCGCGCGCGACCCCTCGATATCGCCTGCGTTGAAGCGCGCCCAGATGGCGTTGATCTCTTTTGGCGCGGCGTTGGCCAGGCCGGAGATACAGGCGGAGCAGCCGTCGACGAAGCCCTGATGGATCAGCGAGTCCGGCCCGTTGAGGACGTCGAAGCGATCGATGCCTTTCGCCGCCTTAATAAAGCCGCTCAGGCTTTCATAGCTGCCCGCCGAATCTTTGATGCCGATAATGTTGGGATGAGACGCCAGGGTACGTACGGTTTCCGGCTGCAGCGTGTTGCCGGTGCGCGCCGGAATGTTGTAGAGAAACAGCGGCACATCCAGCGCGTCAGCCACCGTTTGATAGTGATAAATCAGCTCGTCCTGCTTAAGCGGCACGAAGTAGGGCGTGATCACCGACACCGCATCCACCCCGAGCTTCGCAATCTGCCTGCCGAGACGGATGGTTTCACGCGTCGAGATCTCGCCGATATGCGCCACGACCGGCGCGCGGCCGTTCACTTCATCGACGCAGGTTTCGGTGACCGCGATCTTCTCCTGCTCGTTGAGCACAAAGAACTCGCCGTTGGTGCCGCCGCAGAAGATGCCGTTGCCTGCATCCAGCTGGCGTTTTACCTGTTCGCGCTGGGCTTCAGGGTTATAGGCGCCTTCCCGATCGAAACAGGTGACAATAGCGGTCAATACGCCGGTAATTTTCTGGCTCATACAATCCTCTTTATTCCTGATGTGAAGGGAACAGCGTCAGGTAGACGTTGCGAACGTCATGCGCGCTGACGGCAGCGGGCACGTTCTTCATCAGACGCTGCACGTCGAGCGCCGCTTCCACTAAATAGGGCAGGTGATCCGGGCCGATGCCCAGCTCTTCAAGGCTGGCGGGCAGCTGCAAACGTTTAACCAGCGCGGTGAAATAGTCCACCAGCGCGTGCGATTTGGCTTCATCGTCCAGCGCAGGGTCTGCATTCGGCAGCAGATCGTAGGCCTGAGCGAATTTCTTCACCGCGGCCGGGCGCACAAAGGCCATGCAGGGCGCCAGCAAAATGGCGTTAGCGACGCCGTGCGGCAGATGATATTTGCCGCCCAGCGGATAGGACATGGCGTGCACCAGATGCGTGCCCGCATGGGCGATCGCCGCGCCGCCGTAATAAGAGGCCCACAGCATATCCAGCCGCGCCTGCAGGTTGTGCGGCTCGGCAACGGCGGTTTCGAGGCTGGCGAACAGTTTTTTCATGCCAATTAGCGCGTAGTTGTCGCTTACCGGGTTCGACACCGTGGCGGTGAAGCATTCGATCAGATGACAAAGCGCATCGATGCCGGTCGAAGAGGCGATATGCGGCGGCATGCTGGTGGTCAGCTCCGGCACCAGCGCCACGAAATCGGGCAGCATGACCGGCGAGATAATGCCGACTTTGGTTTCACGCTCCGGGATCGCCAGAATGGCGTTCGGCGTCGCTTCTGAGCCGGTGCCTGCAGTGGTCGGGATCAGCAGCGAGGTGGTGCGCGCGGTCGGCTTTTCGCCCGCCAGCAGCGCCTCCAGCGATGGGGCGTTGTCGACGCACAGCACCGACAGCAGCTTGGCGACATCAAGCACGCTGCCGCCGCCGACGCCGATCACCAGATCCACGTCGCGCGTAGGCAGCGCCGCCAGCACGGCGGTGACGTCGTGCTGGCTCGGTTCCGGCGGCACGCTGTTAATCACGCTCACGCTGGCGATATGCTGTTTCAGCTGGGCGATCAGCGCCTGCACCGCCGGAATAGTTTCAATATTCTTGTCCGTCACCAGCAGCGCGCTGGCTTTTCCTTTCAGCAGATAGCTAATGTCGTTCAGCGCCTGGAAGCCGCTAATTACCGTGCTGTTGATATTCATCTCATACCCTTATTACTGCGAAACTGGAGCGAATGATTAGGTTTGCTCATTTCAGTGCGATATCTGTCCCTTGCTGTGCATCAATTTATAGGACATATCGATTTCGATTAATTTGATCTTGCTCACATATAATCAATCATGATTGAATATAATCATTAACAGCGGCATATCGCCGAATCAGGAGAGAAGATGACGCAGAGGTCATGGAAAACGCCCGTGCTGGTGATCGCCGATGACTTTACCGGCGCGAACGACGCAGGCAGCGGTCTGGCGCAGGCGGGCGCTCGCGTGCATGTCCTGTTCAGCAGCGAGACGCCGCTGGATAGCGCAGCCGCCGACGTCTGGGTGATCAGCACCGACAGCCGCGCCGTCAGCGCCGCAGAGGCGGAGGCGCGTACCGAAGCGGTAGTGCGGCAACATCAGGCTTTTATCGCCCGGGGCTGGCTATTTAAAAAGATCGACTCCACGCTGCGCGGCAATATCGGCGCCGAAGTGCGCGCCGCGCTGGCCGCCAGCGGCAAAAAGCGGGCGCTGATCGCGCCTGCCGTACCTCGGCTGGGACGCGTCACGCGCCGCGGCGAGGTGCAGGTAAACGGCGTGCCGCTGACCGAGACCGAATACGCCAGCGATCCGAAAACGCCGGTGATCAGCGCGCGGGTATTAACGCAGATGGGGATCGCGGGCGTCGAGATCGATCTCGCCGCGCTGCGCAGCGATCGTTTTGCCGCGCTGCTGGCGGAGCAGCAGGGCGCGGTAGTGATCGATGCGGAAAGCGAAAGCGACATCGCGCTTATCCTGGCCGCCGCCGCGCAGCTTGAGGAAACGCCGCTGCTGGTCGGCGCGGCCGGACTGAGCGACGCGCTTGGCGCCCAGCTGGCGGCACGCCACCCCGCGCCGGTGCTGGCCGTTATCGGCTCGATGAGCGCCAGCGCCCAGCAGCAGATCGCGCGGCTGGCGGCGCAGCGAAATATCGCACTGGTCGATATCGATATCCGCCAGCTGTTTGAACGCCCTCGCTGGCCGAATAGCGCGCAGTGGACGGATCAGGCGCTCGCCGCGCTGCGCAATGGCCGGCATACGGTGATCCGCACCTGCCAGCATGCCGATCAGCGCCATGAGATCGACGCGCTGTGTCAGCAGCAGCAGATCACGCGCCAGCAGCTTGGCGAGGCGATTTGTCAGTTTCTGGGCGAGCTGACCCTGGCCATCAGCCGCGCGCAGCGCCCGGCCGGGCTCTATCTCTCCGGCGGCGACGTGGCGATTGCGGTCGCGCAGGCGCTGGGCGCCAGCGGTTTCCAGATTCAGGGCATCGTGGCGGGCTGCGTGCCGCACGGCGTCCTGCTTAACAGTGAATTTACCCTGCCGGTGATGACCAAAGCGGGCGGTTTTGGCGACGAAAACACCCTGGTAGCAGCCATTCGTTTTATTGAGGAGAAGTCGAGTGAGTAAAATTATTGCGGTGACCATGGGCGATCCGGCGGGCATCAGCCCGGAGATCATCATCAAAGCGCTGGCGGAAGGCGACCTTAACGGCGCGCCGGCGGTGGTGGTGGGATGCGCGGCGACGCTGCGCCGCATTCTTGCCCTGAATATTACGCCGCAGGTCGAGCTGCGCGTGCTGGATAGCGTAAAAGAGGCGCACTTCGCGCCAGGTATCGTCAACGTTATCGACGAGCCGCTGGCCGATCCGGAAGCGCTAAAGCCAGGCGTGGTGCAGAAGCAGGCGGGCGATCTCGCCTGGCGCTGCGTGAAGCGCGCCACCGAACTGGCGCTGGCGGGCGAAGTGCAGGCCATCGCCACTGCGCCGCTGAATAAAGAGGCGCTGCACTCGGCGGGCCATCTCTATCCGGGCCATACCGAGCTACTGGCCCATCTGACCGACACCAAAGATTACGCGATGGTGCTCTACACCGATAAGTTGAAGGTGATTCATGTCACGACGCATATCGCGCTGCGTAAGTTTCTCGACACGCTGAACCGCTCGCGTATTGAAACGGTCATTGGCATGGCGGACACTTTCCTGCGCCGCGTCGGCTTTGAGAAGCCGCGCATTGCGGTGGCGGGCGTCAATCCGCACGCGGGCGAAAATGGCCTGTTCGGCGACGAGGAGATCACCACTGTCGCCCCCGCGGTGAAGGCGATGCAGGCGCAGGGCATTGAGGTTTTCGGTCCCTGTCCGCCGGACACGGTGTTCCTGCAGTGTCAGGAAGGGCAGTATGACATTGTGGTGGCGATGTACCACGATCAGGGTCATATCCCGCTGAAATTGCTCGGCTTTTACGACGGCGTCAATATCACTGCCGGTCTGCCGTTTATCCGCACCTCTGCCGACCACGGCACCGCTTTTGATATCGCATGGACAGGTAAAGCGAAGTCTGAGAGCATGGCGATCTCCATTAAACTCGCGATGCAGCTAGCATAGGGAAATATGAAGGGACAAAGTCGCCTTGACCAGATTATGGACTATCTGAAAAGCCATAATCTGGTGACTGTTGATCAGCTGGTGAGCGCCATTTCCGCCTCGCCAGCAACCATTCGACGTGATTTGATTAAGCTGGATAAAGAAGGGGTGATTAGCCGCAGCCACGGCGGCGTCACGCTGAACCGTTTTATTCCGGCGCAGCCCACCACGCTGGAGAAGATGCAGCGTAACCTGGCGGAGAAGCAGGCTATTGCCCACCACGCCGCCACCTTCGTACAGTCGGGCGACGCGGTAGTGCTGGACGCCGGCACAACTATGCTGGAACTGGCGCGTCAGCTCACCCATTTGCCGCTGCGCGTCATTACCGCCGATCTGCATATCGCGCTGTTTCTCTCGGAATTCAAACAGATTGAAGTGACCATTATCGGCGGCCGCATCGACGACTCGAGCCAGTCGTGCGTCGGCGAGCACGGGCGCCGTCTGCTGCGCAGTATCAATCCCGATATCGCTTTCGTCAGCTGTAACTCCTGGAGTCTGGAGCGCGGCATCACCACGCCAACGGAAGAGAAGGCCGGGCTAAAGCGCGATCTGCTGGCGAATGCGCGCCGCCGCATCCTGCTGGCGGACAGCAGCAAATATGGTTCCTGGTCGCTGTTCTGCGCCGCGCCGGTGGATGAGCTGACCGATGTGGTGACCGACAGCCGGTTAGACGACGAGGTGTGCCGCACGCTGCGCGAGCGCGGCATTGCGCTCGCGCTGACGGACTGAGCTGGCGGATAGCGCGCTGTCGCTGACAGCGCGCATCGCTTTTAAAACGTCTTCAATCCCACCGCCGGAATATTGCGGCCGTAGTAAATCTCGCGCATCTCCTTCCACAGCAGGTCGGTAATGCGCTTATGCTCCGCCGGGCTGAGATCTTCAGGACGGGTATTGAACAGGTAGTGCTTCAGGTCGAACTCTTTCAGCAACATTTTGGTGTGAAAGATATTTTCCTGATAAACGTTTACATCCACCATGTCATACATCGCCTTCATATCGTCCGACATAAAGTTCTGGATGGAGTTGATCTCATGATCGATAAAGTGTTTCACGCCGTTCACGTCGCGGGTAAAGCCGCGCACGCGATAGTCGACGGTCACGATATCGGACTCCAGCTGGTGGATCAGGTAGTTCAGCGCCTTCAGCGGAGAAATCACGCCGCAGGTTGAGACTTCGATATCCGCGCGGAAAGTGCACAGACCGCCTTCAGGATGGCTTTCCGGATAGGTGTGCACGCAGATATGGCTCTTATCCAGGTGTGCCACCACGGAGTTAGGCAGCGGGCCAGGATGTTCCGAATTGTCGATGTCCTTTGGATCGATCGGCTCTTCGCTCACCAGAATGGTGACGCTGGCGCCCTGTGGTTCATAATCCTGGCGCGCGATATTCAGCACGTTGGCGCCGATGATCGAGCAGGTTTCCGTCAGGATCTCGGTCAGACGAGTGGCGTTGTACTGCTCGTCAATATAGGCGATATAGCCATCGCGTTCGGCTTCAGTATTCGCATAACAAATATCGTAAATACAAAAACTCAGGCTTTTGGTCAGGTTGTTGAAGCCATGCAGTTTAAGCTTTTGCAATTTGGTTCACCTCCTTATAAAGGGCGTTCAGCAGGTACTGCGGCAGCGCGAAACTACCGGCATGGATTGCTGGATTGTAGTATCGGCACGGCAGGCCAGCCTCAGCGAAACGCGCCTGCAATGTGGCGAGATCGAGCTGACGCAGCGCCGCGTTGTCGCTCGCCCAGGCGAAAGTCATAATGCCGCCGTAATAGGTCGGTATCGCCGCCTGATAAAAACTGACGTCGGCGAAATAGTGGCTCAGTTTACGATGGCTGTTGATCGCCTCTTCCTGCTGCAGAAAGCAGACGCCATTCTGCGCCACGAAAATTCCGCCGGGATTAAGAGCGTTTTTACAGCCCGCGTAAAACTCCGAGGTAAACAGGCTCTCGCCCGGACCGACAGGATCGGTGCAGTCGGAGATGATCACGTCGAATTTTTCCTGCGTCTGGTTGACGAAGTTTACGCCGTCGTCGATCACCAGATTGAGACGCGGATCCTGATAAGCGCCCTGGCTGTGATTAGGGAGATACTGCTGGCAGAAGGTCACTACGCCGGCGTCAATCTCCACCATTGTGATGCTTTCCAGCTGCTGATGACGCGCCACCTCGCGCAGCATCGCGCCGTCGCCGCCGCCGATGATCAGCACGCGCTTCGCCGCGCCGTGCGCCAGCAGCGGCACGTGCGTCATCATTTCGTGATAGATGAATTCGTCGCGCTCGGTGGTCTGCACCACGCCGTCCAGCGCCATTACGCGGCCCATCTGCGCGTTTTCGAAGATAATCAAATCCTGATGCGTGGTCTTTTCCCGGTACAGCTCTTTGTCGACCGTGAAATATTGTCCGAAACCGGCATGAAGGGTTTCATACCACATTTCTTTTTGCGCCATGGTGGGCTCCTCTCTGATGACTTCGCCATGAAAAAGAGCGACACATCATAACCAGGAGTGACCGTGCATGCACGGTCGAATGATCGGCGAAGAGGCGGGCTTGCGGCTTATTTAACGTAGGCGAGCAGGCTGAGGGAATCGCGCGCCAGCGACTTACACTTCTTGTCGTTGGTAATGGCGATGCCGCTCAGATCTTTGTAGCTCGCCTCGCCAAGCGCCTTCATATTGTAGGCAGCGTAATTACTTAAATCCCAGCGGTTCTGCTGGGCGAAAAACACCAGAGCTTTGCGGATTTGCGCATCAGGCAGATCCTGGTAGCCGCAATCATTTTTCAGATAAACGAATACCGCGGTGAGATCGGCCAGATCTTCTGCTTCGGATTCGCTCAGAGCGAAACTGGTGGAGGAGAAGCCAAGGAGTCCTGACAGTAACAGGATCTTGATGCTTTTCTTCATAGTGGTTCTCATTCATTAATCATCATGTGACGATAGCACAGTGCCTGGCAGGATTCCGATTATTTTGCCGCTGGACGCCGGCTTGAGCACTTTTTTCAGGCGTTTCCGCTATCAAGAGCTTGACCCTCCCGCAGGGGAAGGGTTTAGGCTGTGGTTCCCTTATCACACGGATGAATAAGCTATGCATCGTCGCCACTTTCTTAAGCTGACCGCAGCGCTGAGCGCAGCCGGGGCGCTGCCCCTCTGGAGTCGATCCCTGATGGCGGCCAGCCGTCCGCTGCTGCCGGTTCCTTCACGGCTGGAGCCGGATCCGCGCGGTCAGATCCAGATCACCGCCATGACCGGCACCAGCCAGTGGCAGGGCAAGGATGTGCCGACGTGGGGCTACAACGGCGCGCTGCTGGGGCCGGCCATCGTGCTGCGCCGCGGGAAACCCACCACGGTCAATATTCTTAACCGGCTGCCGGAAGCGACCACGCTGCACTGGCACGGGCTGGCGATCCCGGGCGACGTCGACGGCGGGCCGATGGCGCGCATCGAACCTGGCGCGGCGCGGCAGGTCAGCTTTACGCCGGATCAGCCTGCCGCGACCTGCTGGTTCCATCCGCACCTGCATGGCAAAACCGGCCATCAGGTGGCGCAGGGGCTGGCGGGGCTGATCCTGCTGCAGGATGAGGAAACCGACAAGCTGCGTCTGCCGTCGCAGTGGGGATCGGACGATGTGCCGCTGATTTTCCAGGACAAGCGGCTCACCCAGGACGGCAGCCGCATCGACTACCAGCTCGACATTATGAGCGCCGCGGTAGGCTGGTTCGGCGATATGATGCTGACCAACGGCGTCCAGTATCCGCAGCAGGCGGTGCCGCGCGGCTGGCTGCGCCTGCGCCTGCTGAACGGCTGCAATGCGCGTTCGCTGCATATCGCCGCCAGCGACAACCGACCGCTCTATGTTATCGGCAGCGACGGCGGCCTGCTGGCGGAGCCGGTGAGGGTGGCATCGCTGCCGCTGTTGCCGGGCGAGCGCTTCGAGGTGATGGTCGATACCTCCGACGGCAAAAGCTTCGATATCGTCACTCTGCCGGTTGAGCAGATGGGCATGGCGCTGGCGCCGTTCGACCAGCCGCTGCCGCTGGTGCAGATCCTGCCGCTGCGCGTGATGGCGAGCGCGACCCTGCCGGATAGCCTGGTGCAGCTGCCGCCGGTGCCCTCGGCGGAAGGCGCTAACGCGCGCTGGCTACAGCTAATGATGGATCCGCAACTTGACCAGCAAGGCATGGCGGCGCTGATGCAGCGCTATGGCGATAAAGCGATGGGCAAGGCGGGCGGGCATCACGCCATGCCGGCAGAGAGCGGCGGCGGCGCGATGAAGATGGAAGGTCACGATATGGCGGCGATGCATAGCGCGCACGGCGCAGGCTACGACTTCCACAGCGGCAACAAGATCAACGGCCAGGCCTTTAATATGGCGAAGCCGATGTTCAACGTCGCGCCCGGCCAGCTGGAAAAATGGACCATCTCCGGCGAAGGTGACAAGATGTTGCATCCTTTCCATATTCACGGCACGCAGTTCCGCATTCTCTCAGAAAACGGCAAGCCGCCTGCGCCGCACCGGCAGGGCTGGAAAGATATGGTCAATGTCGACGGCTGGCGCAGCGAAGTGCTGGTGCGCTTTGACCATCGCGCCGCCGCCGAACACGCCTATATGGCGCACTGCCATCTGCTGGAGCATGAAGACACCGGCATGATGCTGGGCTTCAGCGTCGGCTGATCAGGCTTTCTCGAGCGCCAGGCGAATGTCTTCCACCAGATCGCCGGCGTTCTCGATGCCAATCGAGAGACGGATAGTGGCGTCGCTGATGCCGATGCGCTGTCTGACCGCCTCCGGCACGCCGGAATGGGTGGTGCTGCCGGGATGGCTGGCAAGCGACTCGGTGCCGCCCAGGCTCACCGCCTGCTTAAACAGCGCCAGCGCGTTAAGGAAGCGGAACGCGGCGGGCTGTCCGCCGACAATGTCGAACGAAAAGGTCGAACCGGCGCCGCTGCACTGCTGGCGGAAGGTGCGGCCTTCGGCGCTGTTCTCGTCGAGGTAGGGCAGCCACTGCAGCTTCGCCACCTTCTCATGGCCGCGCAAAAAGGCGGCCACCGCCTCGGCGTTCTGCCAGGCCTTCTCCATACGCAGCGACAGGGTTTCCAGCGAACGGCCAATCATCCAGCTGGAGTGCGGATCGAGCTGGGTGCCGATGGCGCTGCGCAGCGAGCGTATCTGAGTAATGAGCGCTTTGCTGCCCATCGCCGCGCCAGCGATCAAATCGGAATGGCCGCCAACATATTTGGTCAGCGAGTAGAGCGAGATATCGGCGCCGAAGTTCAGCGGACGCTGAAACAGCGGGCCGAGCAGCGTATTGTCGCAGGCCACCACCGGACGCGATCCCTGCTGCTGGCCGATCTCGTCGGCGATGCGCGCGATCAGCGCAATGTCCACCAGGCTGTTGGTGGGGTTCGCGGGCGTCTCGATCAGAATCAGCGCGACGCGTCCCAGGCTCAGCGCCTTCTGCGCGGCGGCGCGCACTTTCTCCTCATCGGTGCCGTCGCTGAAGCCGACCGGCTCGATATTCAGGTTGTGCAGCGTTTTGCTCAGCAGCGTCTCGGTGCCGCCGTAGAGCGGTTGCGAGTGCAGGATCACATCGCCCGGGCGCGCAAAGGTCAGCAGCGTGGTAGAGATGGCCGACATGCCTGACGAGAACAGGGCGCAGCTCTCCGCTTCTTCATAGATCGCCAGACGATCTTCAACGATTTCGCTGTTGGGATGGTTAAAGCGCGAATAGACCAGGCCGCCGCTTTTGCCTTCCGGCGGTTCGCGCCGTCCCGCCACGTAGTCGAAGAAGTCGCGTCCCTCTTCGGCGCTGTTAAAAACAAAGGTCGAGGTCAGAAACACCGGCGGTTTGACCGCGCCTTCCGACAGGCGCGGATCGTAGCCGTAGTTAAGCATCTGGGTTTCCGGATGCAGCTTACGATCGCCAATATGGGTTTTTTTACTGGAGTTATGGGACATGGGATCTCCTGCTCAGCGCAGATGTAAGGTAACGATATGTTGGGCATAAGCTAACATGCAGCGGAATGTTCTGGTAAAGGCCGGTAAGTTCTAAGTTTATATCATCCAGGCACGATGAGGCTGGCGGCGCTTTAGCGCTGCATCTCGCCGCGTCTGGCAAGCTGTGATACTCTCCTGCGAATCGTTACCCGCTCTGGTCTGAGCAGGTTCTCTCTGTTCATCCGCTGCTGAGGATGGACGATCCCTTTAAAATCAACGAGAAGTACAGGTTTTGAAACATACTGTTGAAGTGATGATTTCCGAAGAGGCGATCGCAACGCGCATTGCCGAACTGGGTAAAGAGATTTCCGAGCGCTATCGCGACAGCGGCAGCGAAATGGTGCTGGTCGGACTGCTGCGCGGCTCCTTTATGTTTATGGCCGATCTCTGCCGCGCCGTCGAGGTGCCCCACGAAGTCGACTTTATGACCGCCTCCAGCTACGGCAGCGGCATGTCCAGCTCGCGCGACGTGAAAATCCTTAAAGATCTCGACGAAGATATTCGCGGCAAAGATGTGCTGATTGTCGAAGATATCATCGACTCCGGCAACACGCTGAGCAAGGTGCGCGAGATCCTGCGCCTGCGCGAGCCGAAGTCCCTCGCCATCTGCACGCTGCTGGATAAGCCCGAGCGTCGCGAAGTGGACGTGACGGTGGAATATGTCGGTTTCGCCATTCCTGACGAGTTCGTGGTCGGCTTCGGCATCGACTACGCCCAGCGCTATCGTCATCTGCCCTATATCGGTAAAGTGGTGCCGCTCGAATCCTGAGCCTGACCGCACAATCTTCCAAGGCCGGCCATGTCGGCCTGGTGTAGGCTGTGCTCCGATTCAGGAGTTCAGCCTTCACCTCCGCAAAAAAGTGTCCATCCAGGAAGATTTTACGCTCAGGGTGGCTCATCATAAGTAGCAACGTTGCGGCGACATCGCGTCAGCCAGCGGCTCGCTATGTCCATCGCGACACACCGACATTAAAACAGGATATGGATTCGGAATGACTTATGCACTGGAACTTTCCCGGCTGACCAAGACCTATTCCGGCGGCGTACAGGCGCTGAAAGGGATAGATCTTAACGTCGAAGCCGGCGATTTTTATGCGCTGCTGGGGCCAAACGGCGCGGGCAAATCGACCACCATCGGGATTATCAGTTCGCTGGTGAACAAATCTGGCGGCAGCGTGCGCGTGTTCGGCTACGACCTGGAAAAAGAGGTGGTCAACGCCAAACGCCAGCTCGGCCTGGTGCCGCAGGAGTTTAACTTCAACCCGTTCGAGACCGTGCTGCAGATCGTGGTGAATCAGGCGGGTTACTACGGCGTTGAGCGCCGCGAGGCGCAGCAGCGCGCAGAAAAGTATCTGACGCAGCTCGATCTCTGGGGCAAGCGCAACGAGCGCGCGCGGATGCTCTCCGGCGGCATGAAGCGTCGTCTGATGATTGCCCGCGCGCTGATGCATGAGCCGAAGCTGCTCATCCTCGATGAACCGACGGCGGGCGTAGATATCGAGCTGCGACGCTCGATGTGGACCTTCCTGAAAGAGCTGAACGAAAAAGGCACCACCATTATTTTGACGACGCACTATCTGGAAGAGGCGGAGATGCTGTGCCGCAACATCGGCATTATCCAGAGCGGCGAGCTGGTGGAGAACACCTCTATGAAGGGGTTGCTGGCCAAGCTGCAGTCGGAAACCTTTATTCTCGATCTCGCGCCGGGCAGCGCGCTGCCGACGCTGGAAGGGTTCCAGTATCGTCTGGTGGACGCCTCGACGCTGGAGGTCGAAGTGATGCGCGAGCAGGGGCTGAACAGCGTGTTCGGCCAGCTTAGCGCGCAGGGCGTGCAGGTACTGAGCATGCGTAACAAAGCGAACCGCCTGGAAGAGCTGTTTGTCAGCCTGGTGCAGGGCAAAGGAGCGAAAGCATGACACATTTGTACTGGGTAGCGCTGAAGAGTATCTGGGCCAAGGAGATTAACCGTTTCGCGCGCATCTGGATCCAGACGCTGGTGCCGCCGGTGATCACCATGACGCTCTATTTTATTATTTTCGGCAACCTGATCGGCTCGCGTATCGGCGATATGCACGGCTTCAGCTATATGCAGTTTATCGTGCCGGGCCTGATTATGATGGCAGTGATCACCAACGCCTACGCCAACGTCGCCTCGTCGTTCTTCAGCGCCAAGTTTCAGCGCAATATCGAAGAGCTGCTGGTGGCGCCGGTGCCGACACACATTATTATCGCCGGCTATGTCGGCGGTGGCGTGGCGCGCGGTCTCTGCGTCGGGGTGCTGGTCACGGCAATTTCGCTGTTTTTCGTGCCGTTCCACGTCCACTCCTGGACGATGGTGGCAGTGACGCTGCTGCTGACGGCGATCCTCTTTTCGCTGGCTGGCCTGCTGAACGCGGTGTTCGCGCGCACCTTCGACGATATCAGCCTGATCCCGACCTTTGTGCTGACGCCGCTCACTTATCTGGGTGGGGTGTTCTATTCGCTGACGCTGCTGCCGCCGTTCTGGCAGGCGGTGTCGAAGCTTAACCCGGTAGTCTATATGATCAGCGGCTTCCGCTTCGGCTTCCTCGGCATCAACGATGTACCGCTGGTGTTTACCCTGTCGGTGCTGATCGCCTTTATCGTAGTGTTTTATATTCTGGTCTACACGCTGATCCAGCGCGGACGCGGCCTGCGCACCTGATAAAAAAAGCAGCCGGATGGCTGCTTTTTTTTCAGACGGCTCAGTAGCCTGATAAGTGGGCGACGTGAACCGAAGAGCAAAGCGTCCCCTGCCATGGAAGGCGTGGGCCGAGCAGGCAGGGATGCCGTCTTTTGCGTCTTTGCGATCGGCTCACGTCGACCACGTCAGCACCTTGCCCCCTCAGGCGACCTGCACCGGCAGCGCCTTCGCCAGACGCTTCATTTCGTTGTCGCCTTCGAAATAGGCGACCTTCGGCTGCCACTGGCGCGCTTCCGCATCATCGACCTGCACGTAAGAGCAGATAATCAGGATATCCCCTTCGCAGGCGCAGCGGGCCGCCGCGCCGTTGACTGAAATAATCTTCGACCCGCGTTCGGCGGCGATAGCATAGGTGGAAAAGCGCTGACCGTTAGTGACGTTATAGATATCAATGGCTTCATATTGCAGAATGCCGGAGGCGTCGAGGAAATCCTGATCGATGGCGCAGGAACCCTCATAGTGCAAATCCGCCTGAGTCACCTTCACGCGGTGCAGCTTGCCTTGTAAAACGGTACGTATCATAACCAGAAGACCTTGTTGTTCTGCCTGAAAACGACCCCGCCTACTGCGTGAGGTCGACCTGTTGATTATCGATAAGACGCGCTTTGCCCAGCCATGCCGCCATCAGGATCACCGCGCGACGGCTCTCGACCGTCAGCGGCTCCAGCGTATCGGCGTCGCAAATCGCCAGTCCGTCCGGACGCAATCCTTTTTCGCTAAGTTCCGCCTCGGCGGCTTCGATAATCTCTTCGATATGGCGTTCGCCGTTGGCGAGGCGCGCCGCCATGCCGTTCATCACCTGCGCCAGCGCGGGGGCGAGCTGACGCTCGTCGTCGGTGAGATAGCCGTTGCGCGAACTGAGCGCCAGGCCGTCTTTGGCGCGCACCGTCGGCACGCCGACAATTTCGATATCGAAGCCCATATCGGCCACCATCTTGCGAATAATCGCCAGCTGCTGAAAATCCTTTTCGCCGAAACAGGCGATATCGGGCTGCACCAGATTGAACAGCTTGCTGACGATAGTGGCGACGCCGCGAAAATGGCCGGGACGGCTTGCGCCTTCCAGCAGCGACGACAGCACCGGCACTTCGACAAAGGTCTGGTTCGCCAGCCCGTGCGGATAAACCTCCGCAGGCGCGGGCGCGAATACCACATCGACGCTGCGGCGATTCAGCTTCTCGCAGTCCTCCTGCAGCGTGCGCGGGTAGCGCGCCAGATCGTCGGCGCGATCGAACTGCATCGGGTTGACGAAAATCGACACCACGACAATATCGCCGCGCTCGCGCGCCTCGTCTACCAGCGTTAAATGGCCGTCATGCAGATTGCCCATGGTCGGCACCAGCGCGATGCGTTTTCCTGCCTGCCGCCAGCGACGAATTTCATGGCGCAGCATCGGCAGCGTTTCAATGATCAGCACGGTAAGGCTCCCTAATTACTGGAAACTGTGTTCAGCCGCAGGATAGGTTCCCGCTTCGACTTCGGCGATATAGTGACGGATAGCGGCGCGTATGTCGCCCGCCTCGGCGAGAAAATTCTTCGCGAATTTCGGGATATGGCCGCCGGTAATGCCGAAGGCGTCATGCATCACCAAAATCTGGCCGTCGGTGACGTTGCCCGCGCCGATGCCGATAACCGGGATCGTCAGCGCCTGGGTGATGCGCTGCGCCAGCGAAACCGGCACGCACTCCAGCACCATTAGCTGCGCGCCCGCGGCTTCCAGCGCCAGCGCGTCGGCCAGCAGCCGCTCTGCGGCCGGCTCGTCGCGGCCCTGCACCTTATAGCCGCCGAAGATATTCACCGACTGCGGCGTCAGGCCGAGATGGCCGCACACCGGCACCGCGCGTTCGGTCAGCATGCGCACCGTCTCCGCCAGCCATGCGCCGCCCTCCAGCTTCACCATATTGGCGCCGGCGCGCATCAGCTGCGCGGCGCTGTCGAAGGTCTGCTGCGGCGTGGCGTAGCTCATGAAGGGCAGGTCGGCCATGACCAGCGCCTGCGGTGCGCCGCGGCGTACGGCGGCGGTGTGATAGGCGATATCGGCGACGGTGACCGGCAGCGTCGACTCATGGCCCTGAACGGTCATGCCGAGCGAATCGCCAATCAGCATCACCTGGATGCCCTCGTCGGCGAACAGGCGGGCAAAGCTGAAATCGTAGGCGGTCAGGGTGGCGAACTTACGTCCGCTCGCTTTCCACTGACGCAGATGAGAAATAGTGGTGGGTTTCATTGCGCTCTCAACTCAGGTATTGCAGATGGGCGCAGTGTACTGGATAGCGCAGGAGAGCGAAATCTCTCGCGTATCAATCTGTGCGGCGTCAGCCGTGCCAGGGACGAATGGCGCTGGCGTCGAGGCGCGCCAGCAGGTCGCGCAGCGGGCGGCCGTCCGGCAGCGTCGCGTCGGGCGCGATCTCCAGCAGCGGCACCAGCATAAACGCACGGTTGTGCATATCGTAGTGCGGCACGATCAGACGCGGGGTGGTGAGACTCTGCTGGCCGAAGAGCAGGATATCGATATCGAGCGTGCGCGGCCCCCAGCGTTCTGCTTTGCGAACGCGGCCGTGCTCAAGCTCGATACGCTGGGTATGATCCAGCAGCGCTTCCGGCGCGAGAGTGCTCTCCAGCGCTACCGCCGCGTTCAGGTAATCGGGCTGATCCGGCGGGCCATAAGGGGGCGTGCGGTAGAAAGAGGAGGTAGCGACGCGCGCCGTCTCCGGCAGCGCGTCGAGCGCCTGCAGCGCCGCGTCGACCTGTTGCAGCGGATCGGCAAGGTTGCTGCCGAGCGCCAGGTAGACGCGTGTCACGACGCGTTCTGGCTGTCGCGGCGCGGCGCGGCAGGGCGGCGGCGCGGACGGCGCGTTTTGCGGCGGGGCGCCGGATCGTCGCCCAGCGTATTAAGCATGGTTTTCTGCTGCGTCGGCGCGGCGGCCTGGAATTCGCCCCACCAGTGGCTGAGGCGGATCAATTCCGGGTTGTTCTCGACCTCGGCGCGCAGCGCCAGCAGATCGTAGGCGGCGCGAAACTTCGGATGCTCCATCAGCTTCCAGGCGCGTTTGCCGTGGCGGCGCGACATGCGCAGCTGCAGCTGCCAGATATCGCGGATCAGCGTGGTGATGCGTTTCGGGATCGCCAGCGCGCGGCAGGCTTCATCCAGCGTATCGTTCATCGCCATCGCGAAAGCGTCGAAATAGGTCAGGCCGCTCTCCTGCGCGATGCGCTGCGCCGCTTCGAGCTGCGGGTACCAGAACATTGCCGCAAACAGGAAGGCCGGATTGACGCGCATATCGTTGTGGATGCGGTTGTCGGTGTTTTTCAGCACCTGTGCCACCATCCGCTCCATATAGCTGTCGCCATCTTCGGTGAAGTTGCGCGTAATAGTTGGGAACAACGGCTGGAAAAGCTGGAACTCGCGCAGCTTGATATAGGTGCTGTAACCGTAGCCCGCCTGCAGCAGTTTCAGCGACTCTTCAAACAGGCGCGCCGGCGGGATATCGCGCAGCAGCGTGGCGAGGCGCGGGATCGGTTCGGCGGTTTCCGCCGCGATGGTCATATCGAGCTTGGCGGCGAAACGCACCACGCGCAGCATACGCACCGGATCTTCGCGGTAGCGCGTCTCGGGATCGCCAATCAGGCGAATGATGCCCTGCTGCAGATCCTGCAGGCCGCCGACATAGTCGCGTACGGTAAAGTCGGCGACGTTATAGTAGAGGCTGTTGATCGTCAGATCGCGGCGCTGCGCATCGTCTTCGATACTGCCGAAAATGTTGTCGCGCAGCAGCATGCCGCTCTGGGCGCGCTGCGACTGATTACGATCCTCTTCGACATCTTCTTCAGCATGATGATGGCCACGGAAGGTCGCGACCTCGATCACTTCTGGGCCGAACATGACGTGCGCCAGACGGAAGCGACGCCCGACCAGACGGCAGTTGCGGAACAGCTTGCGCATCTGCTCTGGCGTGGCGTTGGTGGTGATATCGAAGTCCTTGGGCTTTTTACCCAGCAGCAGGTCGCGAACGCCACCGCCCACCAGATAGGATTCATAGCCTGCTTTGTTCAGGCGATAGAGTACCTTGAGGGCATTTTCGCTAATGTCTTTGCGCGAGATGTTATGGCTCTCACGAGGGATAATGGTCATCTGATGACGCTCAGTTTCAACCTCGACAGGCGCCTCCTCATCACGCATGAGGACTTTCCGGCAAAAATTAGCAACTCGGGTAAAAATGGGACACCTCGACAGCGACGTAAAGTGGTGTAAATAAAATCAGCGGCTAATCATAGCCTGTTGCGAATCATTTAGGAATGGTGTTGTCGGCTCTGCCGGTTTGAGGGCGTTCTCCCGGGGTATCAAAGCGATATTCCACTGCGAGACCGCGCTTTCCAGCAGTTTCTCCTGCGTTTCGTCTTCCCATCCCATCGCGACAGGCTGCCCCAAAAAGCGCAGCGCCTGCACCAGCAGGGGGCGCGGGTCGCCGGCGGGCAGCGATGGGGCATGATTCTGCTTCGACAGTTTATTGCCGTCAGGATTGATCGCCAGCGGCAAATGCAGCCAGGCGGGCAGCGGCCAGCCGAACTGCTGATAAAGAGCGATCTGCCGCACCGTAGGCTCAATCAAATCCGCGCCGCGCACGATTTCCGTTACGCCCTGGAAATGGTCGTCGACCACCACCGCAAGGTTGTAGGCGAACAGGCCGTCGCGGCGATGGATAATAAAATCTTCCTGCGCCAGGCGCGCATCCGCCGCTAAATGTCCACGTAGCCGATCCTCGAAGCTAAAAACCGGCGCGTGCTGGCGCAGACGCAGCGCGGCGTTTTCCGGTCCCAGATGGCGATCGCGGCAGTGACCGTCATAGAACCCGCCGATTTGCTGGATGCGGCGACGCGTGCAGGTGCAGTAATAGCTCTGGCGATGCGCCTGCAGCCAGGCCAGCGCCTCGCGATAGGCGTCATGACGCTGCGACTGCCACAAGACGTCGCCGTCCCAGTGCAGGCCGTAGTGCTCCAGCTGATGCAAAATGCGCGTGGCGGCGCCGGGAACTTCGCGCGGGGGATCGATATCTTCGATGCGCACCAGCCAGCGGCCGTTTTGCGCGCGCGCGCTCAGATAGCTGCCAAGGGCGGCGATCAGCGAGCCGAAGTGGAGGTCGCCGGAAGGCGAGGGGGCAAAACGCCCGATGCAGGGATGCGTAGACACAGGCTTCAAAAGTCACCGCACAGCGGCACACAACGTGCTTTTCCGCAGTGCGGTGAGGCAGGCGTGGCGTTAGCCAGCCATCTGTTTTTCGCGGATTTCTGCCAGCGTCTTGCAGTCGATGCAAAGATCGGCGGTCGGACGCGCTTCCAGACGGCGAATACCGATCTCCACGCCGCAGGACTCGCAGTAGCCGAAGTCGTCGTCTTCGACTTTTTTCAGCGTCTTCTCGATCTTCTTGATCAGCTTACGCTCGCGGTCGCGGTTACGCAGTTCAAGGCTGAATTCCTCTTCCTGCGCGGCACGGTCAACCGGATCCGGGAAGTTCGCCGCTTCGTCCTGCATATGCGAGACGGTACGGTCAACTTCATCACGCAGCTGATTGCGCCAGGCTTCCAGAATCTTGCGAAAATGTTGCAGCTGGGCTTCGTTCATATACTCTTCGCCCGGCTTCTCCTGGTATGGCTCCACCCCAGCGATGGCGAGAATACTCAGGGACGATGTTTTACGGTTTTGCCCTTCTTGCATGTTGTTTCTCCTGGATAACACGCACTATACCTTTTGTGGTTCAGCGCCAGCGATTAGGCGTCAGGCGGATGAGTGTAGTCAGTAGGCTACATTTTGCCTGGCGGGTTTCGCCGCGTTGCCGCAAATGGGTACATCGATCCCCCTACGGGGAAAAACAGGCCGCTATAAATAACAGAAGCAGTCAAGGTTGGCAATTATTGATGAGCACACCTTGACAAGCCTGTGAGGAACAGCGTATTTGGCGCTTCGCGTTAAACATTCATACCACAACAATTTGCAAAAGATATTACAAGGTTACGGCAACCGGCTTTTTCAGAAACAGGCCTGCCGGTGATAAATCCGCGCGATACGCCAAAATCTCTACGCCGTCCTGCTGCGCCTGGACCAGTTGGTCTGCGTAACGTGCATCGATGTGACGCGCGGGGGAGACGTCCTCAATCCCCGAGTGCAGAACCGCAAACAACAAAACAGCCCGATGGCCGGCAGCCGCGACGGCGCTAAGCTCGCGCAGGTGCTTCTGGCCTCGGACCGTCACCGCATCCGGAAAATAGCCTTTTCCTTGATGTAAAAGGGTCACGGACTTGACTTCAATATAGCAGTTGCGTCTGTCGCCTGCCTGAAGCAGAAAGTCGATTCGGCTCTTTTCCTCGCCATACTTCACTTCAGCCTGGCAGCGCTCATAGCCCGCTAATTCCGGCATTGCAGCGGCGAGCAGCGCCTCTTTGACCAGCTGATTCGCGCGCAGCGTATTGACGCAGATCCAGTGGCCCTGCTGCGTTTCGGTCAACTCCCAGCTGTGCGGATATTTGCGCGTCAGGCTGTCGGAGGTGGAGTACCACACCGTATCGCCCGGCGTGGCGCAGCCGGTCATCGCGCCGGTATTGGCGCAGTGAATCGTCAGGGTTTCTCCTTCCGGCGTCACCACGTCGGCGAGAAAACGCTTATAGCGGGCAACGAGTCGAGCGGACTTTAACGGCGGTGAAAACAGCATAGTGCTCCAGAGTCAGGTCAGCGGCCAGCTCGCCAGCGCCTGATAGCGCGTGCGGCCCCGCGCGTAGCGCGAGGAAAACAGCGAGAAATGATCGACGCGAAAGCGCCAGTGAAAGTCGCGCGGCGGCAGCGCGATGCGCGAGGCGGCGTCGCGCAGCAGCGTGACGTGCGGATGAAACGGCTGCGCGCTCTGGGCGCAGCCGTGGCGTGCCGCCTGAGCGCGCAGCAGATCGGCAAGCTGCAGCAGGCCGCGCGGCGGCCGCCGGCAGCCGATCCACACCACGCCTGGACGCGGCCAGTGGCCGGCGTCGTCAAGATCGATATCGAATGCGGGCTGCTGAATGCGCGCCGCAAGCTGTTGCAGCTTCTGCGCGGTCTCGCTTTTCACCTCGCCGAGAAAGGCGAGCGTCAGGTGCAGATTGGCCGCGACGATGGGACGGCCAGCGTCGTCGGCGAAGCTATCGGCGCGCCAGCGCACCAGCTGCTGCTGCAGCGCGTCAGGCAGCCCGATGCCAAAAAACAGGCGTTGCGTCTCCATGGCGGTCTCCGGCAATCCTCGCGGATGAGTGCTACAATGCGCGCCATCTTAACACAGGCTGAACGGGAGTTTGCCGTGAGTGATTTACCGGTCAGCGCCGTGCTGCCCGACCTGCTTCAGGCGCTCGACGCCGCGCCGCAAATTCTGCTGGCGGCCCCGACCGGCGCGGGCAAATCGACCTGGCTGCCGCTGCAGCTGCTGCGGCAGGCCAACCTGCCGGGCCGCATTATTATGCTGGAGCCGCGTCGGCTGGCGGCGCGCAACGTGGCGCAGCGCCTGGCGGAGCAGCTCGGCGAGCAGCCCGGCGCCACCGTCGGCTTTCGCATGCGCGGCGAGAACTGCGTCGGGCCGACCACCCGACTGGAAGTGGTGACGGAAGGCATCCTGACGCGCATGCTGCAGCGCGATCCCGAGCTGAGCGGCGTGTCGCTGGTGATCCTCGACGAATTCCACGAGCGCAGCCTGCAGGCGGATCTGGCGCTGGCGCTGCTGCTCGACGTGCAGCAAGGGCTAAGGGACGATCTGAAAATCCTGCTGATGTCGGCAACGCTGGACAACGCGCGTCTCTCGGCGCTGCTGCCCGACGCGCCGCTGATCGTCTCCGAAGGGCGCAGCTATCCCGTGACGCGCCGTTTCGCCTCGCTCAGCGCCACGCTGCGCTTTGAAGAGGCGGTGGCGCGCGAAACGGCGCAGCTGCTGCGCGAAGAGAGCGGCTCGCTGCTGCTGTTTCTGCCCGGAGTGGCGGAGATTGAGCGGGTGAAGCGCGAGCTGGAGTCGCGCGTGGCGGACGACGTCGATTTGACGCCGCTCTATGGCGCGCTGCCGCTGGCGGCGCAGCGCCGCGCAATCCTGCCCGCGCCACCCGGCCGCCGCAAAGTGGTGCTCGCCACCAATATCGCCGAAACCAGCCTCACCATCGAAGGCATCCGACTGGTGGTGGACAGCGCGCTGGAGCGCGCCGCGCAGTTCGACGCGCGCAGCGGCGTCACGCGGCTGCTGACCCAGCGCGTCAGTCAGGCGTCGATGACGCAGCGCGCCGGCCGCGCCGGGCGTCTGATGCCCGGCATCTGCCTGCATCTGATCCCCGAAGAGCAGGCGTCGCGCGCCGCCGCGCAGAGCGAGGCGGAAATTATGCACAGCGATCTCGCCGCGCTGTGGATCGAGCTGCTGCAGTGGGGCTGCCAGCAGCCGGATCAGCTGACCTGGCTCGACGCGCCGCCGGAAAAACACCTGCGCGCGGCGCGCGAGCTGCTTACCCGGCTTGGCGCGCTGGACGAAAGCGGCAAGCTGAGCGCGACGGGACGCCGCATGGCGCAGCTCGGCGGCGATCCGCGCCTCGCCGCCGTGCTCTGCGCCGCCGGACAAGAGGCTGACGCGGCCGCCAGCGCGGCACTGCTGGTGGCGATTCTGGAGGATCCGCCGCGCAGCGGATCGCCCGATTTGCGCGACGCGCTGCATCGCCCGCAGCCGCAGTGGCAGCGGCGCGCGAAGCAGTGGCAGACGCGGCTCGGCGTCAGCGGCGGGCGCGTCGATGACGATCGCTTTCCCGCGCTGCTGGCGGCGGGCTTCGGCGACCGACTGGCACGGCGCCGCGACAACGGCGGCCGCTATCAGCTCGCCAACGGCCTGGGCGCGATGTTCGATGCGCAAGAGGGGCTAAACCGTTACGAATGGCTGATCGCGCCCGCCTTGCTGCAGGGCAGCGCGGCGCCGGATGCGCGCATGCTGCTGGCGCTGCCGATCGATATCGACGCGCTGCGTCAGGCGCGGCCGGAGCTGGTAGAGGTGCGCGCCGAAGTCGAGTGGGACGAAGAGAAGGGCACGCTGCGCGCGCTGCGCCGCGAGCAGATCGGCGCGCTGGTGCTGAAAGCGCAGCCGATGGCGCGGCCGGAACCCGAGGTGCTGCACGCCGCAATATTGCGCTGGGTGGCGCAAAAAGGCCTGGGCGTGCTGGGCTGGAGCGAGGCGGCGCAACAGCTGCGCGTGCGGCTGCAGTGCGCGGCTCAGTGGCTGCCGGAAGAGCCGTGGCCCGCCGTCGACGACGAATCGCTGCTGGCGTCGCTCGACCGCTGGCTGCTGCCGGAGATGGGCGCGGTGCGCGATCTGAAATCGCTGCAGGCGGTCAGCCTTGTCAGCGCGCTATTACATTTGCTCACATGGTCGCAACGCCAGCGGCTGGATAGTGCGCTGCCAACTCATTACACTGTGCCGACCGGCAGCCGGCTGCCCATTCGCTACCATGCCGATAAGCCGCCCGCGCTGGCGGTGCGCATTCAGGAGATGTACGGCGAGGCGAGCAATCCCGCCGTGGCGGAAGGGCGCGTGCCGCTGGTGCTGGAGCTGCTGTCGCCCGCGCAGCGGCCGTTGCAGATTACCCGTGACCTGGCCGCCTTCTGGCGCGGCGCCTGGCCGGAGGTGCAGAAAGAGATGAAAGGGCGCTATCCCCGCCATCCCTGGCCCGACGATCCGGCCAGCGCGCTGCCCACAAGGCGCACCAAAAAATATTCCCCGCAGGGTTGAGCCGGCTGGATCGATTTCAGAGGGTTCCGCCATGCGGAAAAGGTAAAAGCCGCTAGAGTATCGGCGCAGCCAACGTAATGCCTGGAGAATGAAACCAATGTCTGGGAACGATCGCGAACCCATTGGGCGCAAAGGAAAACAACCCAAGCCGCCGCGTAATGCTACGCGCCGGGGTCGCCGCAGGGATGACGACGATTTTGAAAATGATGATTTTGCCGATGAAGTTGAGGAGAAAGCGCCTGTGCCGCGTAAAAGTAAAGGAAAGCGTCCGCCGCGCGGGAAGCGCCGCTGGTTAGGCTGGTTGATCAAGCTGTTCCTCGTGTTTGTGGTGATTATGGCCGCCTGGGGCGTCTACCTCGACTCGGAGATCCGCGCTCGCATCGACGGCAAAGTGTGGCAGCTGCCCGCGACCGTCTACGGCCGCATGGTCAGCCTGGAACCTGGCATGGCCTACAACAAAAAAGAGATGATCGCGCTGCTGGAAGGCACGCAGTATCGCGAGGTGTCGCGCATCACGCGTCCCGGCGAGTTCTCGGTTAAAGGCAACACTATCGATCTGCTGCGCCGCCCGTTCGACTTCCCGGACAGCAAAGAGGGCCAGGTGCACGCGCAGATGGTGTTCGACGGCGATGAGCTGGGCGAGATTAAAAACCTCGACTCCGGCCGCGACTTCGGCTTCTTCCGTCTCGATCCGCGCCTGATCACCATGCTGCAGTCGCCGAACGGCGAGCAGCGCCTGTTCGTGCCGCGCGCCGGCTTCCCGGATCTGCTGGTCGATACGCTGATCGCTACCGAAGACCGTCATTTCTACGAGCATGACGGCATCAGCCCTTACTCGATCGGTCGCGCCTTCCTCGCCAATATCACGGCCGGGAAAGCGGTGCAGGGCGGCAGCACCCTGACGCAGCAGCTGGTGAAAAACCTGTTCCTGACCAACGAGCGGTCACTGTGGCGTAAAGCGCGCGAAGCCTATATGGCGGTAATTATGGACGCGCGCTACAGCAAAGATCGCATTCTGGAGCTCTACCTGAACGAGGTCTATCTCGGCCAGGCGGGCAACGACCAGATCCGCGGCTTCCCGCTGGCGAGCCTCTACTACTTCGGCCGTCCGGTCGACGAGCTGAGCCTCGATCAGCAAGCGATGCTGGTGGGCATGGTGAAAGGCGCCTCGCTCTATAACCCGTGGCGCAATCCGAAGCTGGCGCTGGAGCGACGCAATCTCGTACTGCGCCTGCTGCAGCAGCAGAAGGTGATCGACCAGGAGCTCTACGACATGCTCTCGGCGCGCCCGCTCGGCGTACAGCCGAAAGGCGGCGTCATCACGCCGCAGCCCGCCTTTATGCAGATGGTGCGTAACGAGCTGCAGGCGAAGCTGGGCGACAAGGTAAAAGATCTCTCCGGCGTGAAGATCTTCACCACGCTCGATCCGGTCTCGCAGGATGCGGCGGAAAAAGCGGTGCTCGACGGCATTCCGGCGCTGAAAAAACAGCGCGGCCTGAAAGATCTGGAAACCGCGATGGTAGTGGTCGACCGCTTCAGCGGCGAAGTGCGCGCCATGGTGGGCGGCGCCGATCCGCAGTTTGCCGGCTATAACCGTGCGCTGCAGGCGCGTCGATCTATCGGCTCGCTGGCGAAACCGGCGACCTATCTGACCGCGCTCAGCCAGCCGAACACCTATCGTCTCAACAGCTGGATCGCCGACGAACCGATCGCGCTGAAGCAGCCGAACGGCACCGTCTGGAAACCGATGAACGACGATCGCCGCTTTAGCGGCAAGGTGATGCTGGTGGACGCGCTGACCAACTCCATGAACGTGCCGACGGTCAACCTCGGCATGACGCTGGGGCTGGACGCGGTCGTGGATACCTGGACCAAACTGGGCGTGCCGAAAGATCAGCTCAACCCGGTGCCGTCGATGCTGCTCGGCGCGCTTAACCTGACGCCGATCGAAGTGGCGCAGGCGTTCCAGTCGATCGCCAGCGGCGGCAACCGCGCCTCGCTGTCGGCCGTGCGCTCGGTGATCGCTGAAGACGGCACCGTGCTCTATCAGAGCTTCCCGCAGGCGCAGCGCGTAGAGCCGGCGCAGGCCGCCTATCTGACGCTCTACACCATGCAGCAGGTCGCCGATCACGGTACGGCGCGTGCGCTGGGGGCGCGTTATCCGAAAGCGCATCTGGCGGGCAAAACCGGTACCACCAATGACCTGATCGACAGCTGGTTCGCCGGGGTCGACGGCAAAGAGGTCGCCATTACCTGGGTGGGCCGCGACAATAACCAGCCGAGCAAGCTGTACGGCGCCAGCGGCGCGATGCAGATCTACCGCCGCTACCTGGACAACCAGGCGCCGATGCCGCTGGTGCTGACGCCGCCGGAAGATGTCTCGATGATGAACGTCGATTCCGCAGGCAATTTCGTCTGCGGCAACGGCAGCAGCACCTGGCGCTCGCTGCCGGTATGGTCGCTCGATCCCGACGCGCTCTGTCAGCAGCAGCAGCAGCTGTTCCAGCAGCAACAGCAGCAGTTGCAGGAGCAGCAGAACCAGCAGCAAAATCAGCAGCAGATGCAGCAACAACCGCAGCAGCAGCCGGAGAAGAAAGACGGCGACGGCGTCGCGGGCTGGATCAAAGATATGTTCGGCGGCAACTAAACCGTCGGTTAAAAAGGGCGCTACGGCGCCCTTTTTTTGTGCCCGATCAATACTGCGCGAATGGCCGCCAGGCGGCGCTGCGCGCGGGATTATCCCTTGCAGAAAGCAAAGCGTTTCGCCTAGAATCCATTCGGCATAATAATCATTCTCGTTTCCATTCGCCTGCCGACTACTTTATTCAAGAGACACTACTATGAATGCGCGAACGACTTTTCCTTGTTATCTGCGCGGCGCTTTTTTCCGCCGCCCGCTGGCTTTGAGCATTGCCGTGATTTTAGGTTCAGCGAGCGCTTCCGCGCTGGCTGAAGAGACGCTGGTGGTCTCGGCTGACGCCGCCTCCGGCGCGGCGCAGGAGAGCGCATGGGGCCCGGCGCCGACCATCGCCGCGAAACAGAGCGCCACCGGCACCAAAACCGACACCCCGATCGAGAAAAACCCGCAGTCGGTGTCGGTGGTCACGCGCGAAGAGATGGAAAAGCGGCAGATAACCACGGTAAAAGAGGCATTCAACTACACGCCGGGCGTACTGACCGGCAACCGCGGCAGTTCGCAGGTGATCGACGCGCTGTCGATTCGCGGCTTCAGCGAGACCAACACCAACCAGTATCTTGACGGCCTGAAGCTGCAGGGCGACAGCTATTCCGAGTTCGCCATCGATCCTTACTTCCTTGAGCGCGCCGAGCTGCTGCGCGGCCCGGTTTCGGTGCTCTACGGCAAGAGCAATCCCGGCGGCGTGGTGGCGCTGGTGAGCAAGCGCCCGACCCAGGAAACGCTGCGCGAAGTGCAGTTTCAGATGGGCAGCGACAACCTCTTCTCGACCGGATTCGATTTCGGCGGCGCGCTGGATGACGACGGCGTCTACAGCTACCGCCTGACCGGCCTGGCGCGCAGCGCCGACGCGCAGCAGACTATGAACAAAGAGAAGCGCTATACCATTGCGCCCTCGTTTAGCTGGCGCCCGGACGCGAACACCCGTTTCGACCTGCTGACCTATTTCCAGAACGAACCGGAGACCGGCTATTACGGCTGGCTGCCGCGTCAGGGCACGGTGGTGCCGATTACGCGCGCGGACGGCAGCGAGTACAGGCTGCCGACCAATTTTGACGAAGGCGAGCAGAGCAACAAAATTTCGCGCGATACCAAAATGGTGGGCTACAACGTCGAGCACAGCTTCAACGACACCTGGACGGTGCGCCAGAACCTGCGCTACGCCGATCTGCGCACCGACTACCGCAGCATTTACGGCAACGGCTTCAACGCCGCCACGCAGTCGATTACGCGCGGTTCCGCGGTGTCGCAGGAGAAGCTGAATCAGTTCGCCGTCGATACCCAGGCGCAGGCGACATTCGCCACCGGCGCGCTGGATCACACCCTGCTGCTGGGCGTGGATTTCCAGCGCACGCGCAACGATATTGATGCGCAGTATGGCAACGCCAGCAGCCTGAACGCCGTTAATCCGCAGTATGGTGATGAGAGCGTCACCCCATACGAAAAACCGTATCAGCATCTCAACAAACAGCGGCAGACCGGCCTGTATGTGCAGGATCAGATGGAGTGGAACCGCTGGGTGATGACGCTGGGCGGCCGCTACGATTACGCCATGACCTCGGTGTACGATCGCTTCGACGGCACGCTAAGCCGCCAGAATGATCAGGCCTTTACCTGGCGCGGCGGCCTGAACTATCTGTTCGACAACGGCATCGCGCCTTACTTCAGCTACAGCGAAGCCTTTATTCCTAACGCGGGTTCGACTTATGAAGGGCAGGCCTTCGATCCGTCGCGCGCAAAACAGTATGAGGCGGGCGTGAAGTATGTGCCGAAAGATCGCCCGATTACGTTAACCGCCGCGCTCTATCAGCTGACCAGGACCAAAAACCTGACGGCGGATCCTGACACGGAAAACCATCCAAACGCCAGCGTGCAGAGCGGCGAAATCCGTTCGCGCGGCGTGGAGCTGGAGGCCAAAGCGGCGGTCAACGCCAATATCGACCTGACGGCCGCCTACACCTACACCGACGCGGAATATACCCACGATACGCTGCTGAAAGGGCGCACGCCGGTGCAGGTGCCGAAGCATATGGCGTCGCTCTGGGCGGACTACACCTTCCATGAGACCGCGCTCTCCGGCGTCACCGTCGGCGCAGGCGTGCGCTATGTCGGCGAAAGCAAAGGGCTTTACAGCACCGGCACGCAAAACAACCAGAACTTCGACGTCGCCGGATACACCACGGTGGATGCGATGCTGAAATATGATCTTGGCCGCTTCGGTCTGCCTGGCTCGTCGGTGGGCGTCAACGTGAAAAACCTGTTCGACCGCGACTACGTCGCCAGCTGTTACCGCGACTACGCCTGCTACTGGGGCGCAGAGCGTCAAATTGTCGGCACCGCCACTTTCCGTTTCTGATGCAACCGGGCGCCGCGGCGCCCGTTTAACCTGGGATGATCATGCAGCCTCCGCACGACGCAGCCACTTTTACGCTGGACAATGTCAGCTTTCACGTGCCCGGCCGCACGCTGCTGCATCCGCTCTCGCTAACCTTTCCGCCGGGCAAAGTGACCGCGCTTATCGGCCATAACGGCTCCGGCAAATCCACCTTGCTGAAAATGCTGGGACGCCACCAGAGCCCCAGCGAGGGGCGCGTGCTGCTCAACGCGACGCCGGTCGAGGCATGGAACGGCAAAGCCTTCGCGCGCGAAGTCGCCTACCTGCCGCAGCAGCTGCCCGCCGCCGAAGGCATGACGGTGCGCGAGCTGGTGGCGATAGGCCGCTACCCGTGGCACGGCGCGCTGGGCCGCTTCAGCCACGAAGATCGCGTTCGGGTCGAAGAGGCGATCGCGCAAGTCGGGCTGAAACCGCTGGCCGCGCGCCTGGTGGACAGCCTCTCCGGCGGCGAGCGTCAGCGCGCCTGGCTGGCGATGCTGGTGGCGCAAAACAGCCGCTGCCTGCTGCTGGACGAACCGACCTCGGCGCTGGATATCGCGCATCAGGTTGAGGTGCTGGCCCTGATCCAGCGGCTCAGCCGCGAGCGCGGGCTGACGGTGATCGCCGTGCTGCACGATATCAATATGGCGGCGCGCTACTGCGACCATCTGGTGGCGCTGCGCAATGGCAAGATGATTGCCGAAGGCGCGCCGGACAGTATTATGCAGGCCGAAGTGCTGGGCGCGATTTACGGCATTCCTATGGGCATCCTGCCGCATCCGCAGGGCGGCGCGCCGGTCAGCTTTGTCTACTGAGGGCCTGAGCATGGAGATCTCTCGTCGTCGCCTGCTGGCGGCGCTGGCGCTGACGCCGTGGCTCAGCGCGCTGCCGCTGCGGGCCGCCCCGCCTGAGCAGCAGCGTATTGTCGCGCTGGAGTGGCTGCCGACCGAACTGCTGCTGGCGCTCGGCGTCGCGCCGCTGGCGGTCGCCGATACGCGCAACTACAACATCTGGGTCGGCGAGCCGCCGCTGCCGCCGCAGACCCTGGACATCGGGCTGCGCACCGAACCTAATCTGGAGCTGATGACCCAGCTGCAGCCCTCGCTGATCCTCTGCTCGAACGGCTACGGCCCGCCGCCGGAAAAACTCAAGCGCATCGCGCCGATCATGGGCTTCGACCTCAACCGCGGCGACGGCAAACCGCTCTCCGCTGCGCGCGATTCGCTGCGCGCGCTGGCGAGGCGTATCGGCCGCGAAGCCGAAGCGGAGGCGCATCTGCAGCTGCTGGATCGCGAGCTGGCCGCCGCCCGCCAGCGTCTGGCGCCCTATGCCGCGCGTCCGGTGCTGCTGATGTCGCTGATGGACAGCCGGCATGCGCTGGCGTTCGGCAAAAACAGCCTGTTTCTGGAAGTGATGGAGCAACTGGGGCTGACCAACGCGTGGCAGGGTGAAACCAATTTCTGGGGCAGCGCGGTGATCGGCATCGAACGGCTGGCGCATCTGCGCGACGTCGAGGCGATTTGCTTCGATCACGCTAACGACGCCGATATGGCGCAGCTCAGCCGCAGCCCGCTGTGGCAGGCGCTGCCGTTTGTTCGTGCCGGACGCTTTCAGCGGGTTCCGGCGGTGTGGTACTACGGCGCGACCCTGTCGGCGCTGCACTTTGTTCGCGTGCTGGAACGCGCGCTGGAGACGCGCTGATGCGCCATCGTTATTTCCCCGCCGCGCTGCTGAGCCTGCTCTTCCTGCTGGCGCTGCTGCTGAGCGTTATAAACCTGCGCGCGGCGCTGCCGTCGGCGCAGTGGACGCAGGCGCTGCTGTCGCCGGATCTTAACAACATCGATCAGATGCTATTTCACTACAGTCTGCTGCCGCGGCTCGGGCTGGCGCTGCTGGTTGGTGCCGGACTCGGCCTGGCAGGCCTGCTGTTCCAGCAGGCGCTGCGCAATCCGCTGGCGGAGCCGACCACGCTGGGCGTCTCTTCCGGCGCACAGCTCGGCATTACCGTCGCCACGCTGTGGCAGCTGCCGGGGGGCGCGGCCACTACGCAGCTGGCGGCGCTGATCGGCGCGCTGGCGGTGGGGGCGGTGGTGTTCGGCGTCGCCTGGGGCAAACGGCTGTCGCCGGTCACGCTGATCCTCTCGGGGCTGGTGCTGAGCCTCTACAGCGGGGCGGTGAACCAGATCTTCGCCATTTTCAATCACGACCAGCTGCAGACGATGTTTCTGTGGAGCACCGGCACGCTCAACCAGATGGGCTGGGAAAACGTCAGCCTGCTGTGGCCGCGTCTGCTGCTCGCCTTCGCGCTGGCGCTGGCGCTGCTGCGTCCGCTCACGCTGATGGGGCTGGATGACGGCGTGGCGAAAAATCTTGGACTGGCGCTGGCGCTGGCCCGCGTCGGCACGCTGGCGCTGGCGATCCTGCTCAGCGCGCAGCTGGTGAGCGTCGCGGGCATTATCGGTTTCATCGGCCTCTTCGCGCCGCTGCTGGCGAAGCTGCTGGGCGCGCGTCGGCTGCTGAGCCGCATGCTGCTGGCGCCGCTGATCGGCGCGCTGCTGCTCTGGCTGGCGGACGCCTGCGTGCTGTGGCTCACCGCCCACTGGCGCGAGGTCTCTACCGGCACCCTGACGGCGCTGACGGGCGTGCCGCTGCTGCTCTGGCTGCTGCCGCGCCTGCGCACCGGCTCGGCGCCGCCCCCGCTCGATATGGGCGATAAGGTGCCGGCGGAACGGCATGGGGTGCGGCGCTGGTCGCTGCTCGGTCTGGCGCTGCTCGGGTTACTGGCGTGGATCGCGCTCGCCTTCGGCCGCGACGCGCACGGCTGGCTGTGGTCGAGCGGCGAACTGTTTCATCAGCTGCTGCCGTGGCGGGCGCCGCGGCTGCTGGCGGCGCTGGCGGTGGGGCTGATGCTCGGCGTGGCGGGCTGTTTGATCCAGCGTCTGACCGGCAATCCGATGGCCAGCCCGGAAGTGTTGGGCATCAGCTCCGGCGCGGCGTTTGGCGTGGTGGTGATGCTGTTTTTCGTGCCGGGCGACGCGCTGGCGTTTCTGCTGCCGGCGGGCGCGCTGGGTGCGGCGGGAACGCTGCTGATTATTATGCTGGTGGCGAGCCGCGGCGGCTTTTCGCCGGAGCGTATGCTGCTGGCGGGCATGGCGCTAAACAGCGCGTTCGTCACGCTGCTGATGCTGCTGCTGGCGAGCGGCGATCCGCGGATGGGCGGCTTGCTGAGCTGGATTTCCGGCTCCACCTACAATATCAGCGCAAAGGCTGCGATGCAGAGCGCCATGCTGGCGCTGGTTTTGACCGCGCTGGCACCGCTCGCCAGCCGATGGCTGACGCTGCTGCCGCTCGGCTCCGCCACGGCACGTTCGGCGGGCATGGCGCTTAACGCCTCGCGTCTGGCGCTGATGCTGCTGGCGGCCGCGCTGACCGCCGCGGCGACGCTGACCATCGGGCCGCTGAGTTTTGTCGGTTTGATGGCGCCGCATATCGCGCGCATGCTCGGCTTCCGTCGCGCGCTGCCGCAGATGGCGATGGCGGGGCTGTTCGGCGCAGGGCTGATGCTGCTGGCCGACTGGTGCGGACGCATGCTGGCGTTTCCGGATCAGCTGCCGGCGGGACTGATGGCGACTTTTATCGGCGCGCCTTACTTTATCTGGCTGCTAAGACGCTCGCGGTAAAAGGCTTTTCTGTAGACGGCTACCGCGCCAGCACTTTTCTGCAAGCAAAAAAAAGACCGGCCTCTGCCGGTCTTTTAACGTCTCGTTTTTACAGCTTCGCAAAACAGCGGCGCGCGGCGTCGACGGTGCGGTCAATGTCCTCGGCGCTATGCGCCAGCGACATAAAGCCCGCTTCGAAGGCGGATGGCGCAAGGTAAACGCCTTCTTCCAGCATCAGGTGGAAGAAGTGCTTAAAGCGCTCAACGTCGCACTTCGTCACGTCGGCGTAGCAGGTCACGCTGTCGGCGTCGGTGAAGAAAATGCCGAACATGCCGCCGACGTGATTCACCACCAGCGGGATATTTTCCGCCGCCGCCGCCGCCAGCAGACCCTGCGCCAGCTGCGTGGTGCGCTCGGTCAGCGTCTGATGGGTGCCCGGCTGGGCGATCTGCGTCAGGCAGGCGTAACCAGCCGCCATCGCAATCGGGTTGCCGGACAGGGTGCCCGCCTGATAAACCGGCCCGGTCGGCGCCAGCGCGTCCATCACTTCGCGGCGTCCGCCGAAAGCGCCTACCGGCATGCCGCCGCCGATAATCTTGCCGAGGCAGGTGAGATCCGGGCGCACGTTGTAATGCGCCTGCGCGCCGCCCAGCGCCACGCGGAAGCCGGTCATCACTTCATCGATAATCAGCAGCGCGCCGAATTCGTCGCACAGCGCGCGCAGGCCC
>NZ_MLJJ01000003.1 GCF_002095575.1 Pantoea septica
TATCCTCGACCGGCTGCACCTCGTCGGTCGGGGTGCCGGCGGCGGCCTGGGCCGCTTCCGCTTTTTTCGCTTTAGCGCGGGCGATGGCGGCTTCGACCGCCGCCTTGCGTGGATCGACCGCCTCAGTCTGGGGTGCTTCCGCCGCTTCCGGCTGCGCGGCTTTCTTCGCTTTGGCACGGGCGATAGCGGCGTCCACCGCCGCCTTACGCGGATCTGCGGTCTGACGCGTCACCGGCTGGGTTTCCGCCTGCGCTTCCGCCTGGCGCAGATGCGCCTGCGCATGACGCGCCTGACGTTGCGCTTCCTCTACCGCCGGATCCACTAAGCCCGCCGCCTGCCGTTTCGCCATCACGCGTTCGCGGGCGGCGGCCAGCTCGCCTTCATCGCTGCGCGCCACGCGCTGCTTCGCCTGCTCATGTTTCGCTTCGCGCGCCAGCTTCTCACGCTCCAGACGCGCCTGACGCGCCTCGAAGCGCGCTTTCGCCTCGGCGGTGCGCTTCGCCTCAAGATCGATAGCGCGCAGTTCCGCCTTCTCCTGCCGGTAGTACTGCACCAGCGGAATATTGCTCGGGCAGACATAGGCGCAGGCACCGCACTCGATGCAGTCGTCGATATGGTGGGCGCGCGCTTTATCGTGATCGCCGCCCTGGCTATACCAGTAAAGCTGCTGCGGCAGCAGTTTCGCCGGGCAGGCGTCGGCGCAGGCGGAGCAGCGAATACAGGACTGTTCTTCCTCGTTATTGCCCATTTCGCTGGCGGAAGGCGCGAGAATACAGTTGGTGATTTTCACCACCGGCACGTCAAGCGACGGCAGGGTAAAGCCCATCAGCGGGCCGCCCATAATCACCATCTGACGCGGCGCGGGGGTAAAGCCGACCTGATGCAGCAGATGACTGATGGGGGTGCCGATGCGGCTCCAGACGTTGCGCGGCTGCGCAATCGCCTCGCCGGTCAGGGTCACCACGCGCTCGGTCAGCGGCTCGCCGTCGATCACCGCGCGCTTCACCGCCCAGGCGGTGCCGACGTTCTGCATCAGCACGCCGATATCGGTAGAGCGTCCGCCGTGCGGCACTTCCAGTCCGGTAAGAATTTTGGTGAGCTGCTTCGCGCCGCCGGAGGGATATTTGGTCGGAATGACGCGGATGTGCAGATCGCGCTCGCCACCCAGCGCCTGCTTCAGCGCGGCAATCGCTTCCGGCTTATTGTCTTCGATGCCGATTAGCACGCGCTCGGCCTGCAGCACCCAGGCGAGGATGCGGCTGCCTTCCAGCACTTCGGCGGCATAATCCTGCATCAGGCGATCGTCGGCGGTGATATAGGGCTCGCACTCGGCGGCGTTGATAATCAGGGTTTTCACCCCGCGCAGGCCACCGCGCAGCTTGGTGCCGGTGGGAAAGCCTGCGCCGCCAAGACCGGCAACGCCGGCGTCATGAATGCGCTGCACAATGGCGGCACGCTCGCGCTGGCGGTAGTCCGCCATCGGCTCGAGCAGCGTCCAGCGGTCCTCGCCGTCCGGCGACATAAAAATACACAGCTCCGACAGCCCCGAGGGGTGCGCGGTCATATGCTGGCCAATGGCGTCGATGGTGCCGGAGGTCGGCGCGTGCACCGGCAGCATCCGGCCGCTGCCGAAAGTCAGCGGCTGGCCGCGCAGCACGCGATCGCCCGGCGCGACGCAGATCTCGCCCTCATGGCCGATATGCTGCTTCAGCGGGATAATAAAGCGGTCCGGCAGCGGCAGCTGGCTCAGCGGCGTGCCGTTCGACTGGGTTTTCATTTCCGGAGGATGAATGCCGCCCTCGAAATCCCACAGTTTCTCTTTACGAAAAATATTCAACAGATTAAGCATGACTTTCTACCGGAATCACCCGTACAGGAATGGTCTCAAGATCCCATTTCCAGTTAGCGGTGGTGGTCGCCACGGGACGCATCTCGATGCAGTCGGTGGGACAGGGCGCAACGCAGAGATCGCAGCCGGTGCAGACGTCGCTCAGCACGGTATGCATGGCGCGCGTTGCGCCGACAATGGCGTCGACCGGACAGGCCTGGATGCACTTGGTGCAGCCGATACAGTTCGCTTCATCAATCCAGGCGACGGTGCGCACCGGCTCTTTCGCCGTTTCGTCGCCGTCAATCGGCTGCGGGTCCACGTTCAGCAGCGCCGCCAGCTTGAGCATGGTCTGCTCGCCGCCCGGCGCACACTTATTGATCGCCTCGCCGTTATTGCCCACCGCGTCCGCATAGGGACGACAGCCGGGGTAGCCGCACTGGCCGCACTGGCTTTGCGGCAGCAGCTCGTCGATCTGCTCGACGATAGGATCTTCTTCGACTTCGAAGCGGCGCGAGGCATAGCCCAGCAGGGCGCCAAACACCAGGCTCAGCGCGCTCAGAACGATAATGGCAATCCAGATCGCGCTCATCAGAATTTCACCAGCCCGGTAAAGCCCATAAACGCCAGCGCCATCAGGCCGGCGGTCACCAGCGCGATAGAGGAGCCTTTGAAGGGCGCAGGCACGTTTGCCAGCACCAGACGTTCGCGCATGCCGGCGAACAGCACCATCACCAGCGAAAAGCCGAGCGAGGCGCTGAAGCCGTAAAGCGCCGCCTGCAGAAAGGTATGATTCAGGTTGACGCTGAGCAGCGGCACGCCGAGCACCGCGCAGTTGGTGGTGATCAGCGGCAGAAAGATGCCGAGCAGGCGGTAGAGCGACGGGCTGGTTTTACGCACCACCATTTCGGTGAACTGCACCACGACGGCGATCACCAGGATATAGGCCATCGTGCGCAGGTAGACGAGATCGAGCGGCACCAGGATCAGATGGTTCACCAGCCAGGCGCAAATCGACGCCAGGGTAATGACGAACGTGGTCGCCAGGCCCATGCCGATCGCCGTTTCCAGTTTTTTGGAAACGCCCATAAAGGGGCAGAGGCCAAGGAATTTCACCAGAACGAAGTTGTTCACCAGCACAGTGCCTACAAACAGCAGCAGATAATCGGTCATTTTTTCGCCATTGATTCGGAAAGCGGCCCATTATCTGTGATCTGTGACGCTATCTCAACCACTGCGCGAAACGCAGCGCCCTGATTCGCACTCAGAATTAAATTGTTGACGAAACTCACGGCGTTACGGCTGGATAAAGGTCGATTTCACCCGCCGAGAGCGTTTGAAATAGGGCACGAACACCGCCGCGGCAAGCAGCGCCAGCAGCAGCGTCTGGGCGGCCTTGCCGTCGGCGACGGGCGTAAAAGCGAAGGTCTTCAGCGCCAGCAGCAGCGTGACCAGCAGCCAGATAATGTAGTGACGCGGCAGACGGCGCGAGCGTTTGCAGAAAATCCAGCAGACCCACAGGCTGTACAGCCAGACGGCGAGCGCGGTAAGCAGGGAGATCGCCCAGTTGGTCACCAGCATGCCGCCGTGCGAAAACAGCGTGGCGCGCCATACCGGATTAAACAGGGGGCTAAGGTACATCGCCAGCACCATCGCGCTGGTGAGCATCATCATAATCAGCCAGGCGAGCGGCACAAGCAGCCAGCCGCCCAGACGCGGCGCGGTTACCGATTCATTCATGGAGGAGTTCCTGTTGCAACAAGGAAAGCGGGAGAGGATAACACGTTCAGTCAGGGCCTGCCTGCGCAGAAGCGGCGTCTCGCCGGCAGGCCTGATAACCCTTAATCAGACGACGTAGCGCCACACCGTTTTCGGCACGCGGCACAGGTCGTAGAGTCGCCCACCGGACGCCAGCTCAGCGCGTCGATGATCCGCCGCGCGGTACATGCTGATAATTTCGCTGTCATCGGTCAGCGAGTAGTTAAGGTGATCGTAGAGCTTTTCCAGACTTTCCAGATTATTCACTTTGCGGAATTTGAGCAGGTAATCTTGTGCAGTCATGATTGCCATAATGAGAGAGAACAGAGAAGCGGTCAGTATAGGGAGCAGGCGCGGGCTGTCCAGCGACTTATTCTGGAAAAAAGGCAAATTCTTAATTTCTATTTATCAATGCGTCAAAAAAGCCACTTTTTATCAGGCATGCATCCATAAAACGAAGCGGTAAAAAGCTGGCGCGCCGCGCCGTTGCGCTAACCGGCGCCAGGGCAGAGCGCGCGCGCGTTACCACCGCTTTTTCAGACTAAATCCGCTTCGTCTGAGGCATGAAAGCAGGATGAATTACGCGGCCCGATGCGCTGGCTGGATTCAGGCAGGTCATATTTTCTCTTTTTTCAGGGGGGCGCTATCCGCAGCGCCAGGAGCGGGGCGCTAAGCCGCTTAAAGCGCGGCACTGTGCGAGAAATCACAAAATCGTTATCTCGCCTGCGCTACGGCCGGTGACCAAAGTTTACGTATTATTGTAATCGCTTTCAGAGGAAGATTTCATAAGCGATTCTGTTTATTACATTTATTTAACCAGCACGTTCTATCAACTCAGTCGTTTTGTCCATGAGCGACGCCGCGCCAGACTGCCATACCTGCACGTAAGCCCTTTAATTTGAACTAATTTGTGAAGCGCGTCGCCCTTATTCACGCTGATTTACGCCAGGCTAAACGGGCTCTTTACCCTTATTCGCAAAAGCCCTTCAGAGGAATGCAAACTATGTGGAAACGTTTACTTTTGACCACGCTGGTCAGCGCCGCGCTAGCTGCGCCGGCAATGGCGGCAGACCTGACGGTCGGCTTCTCTCAGGTCGGCTCCGAATCGGGCTGGCGCGCAGCGGAAACCAGCGTGGCGAAAAGCGAAGCGGCGAAACGCGGCATCACGCTGAAAATTGCCGACGGTCAGCAGAAACAAGAGAACCAGATCAAGGCGGTACGTTCGTTCATCGCTCAGGGCGTCGACGCGATTTTTATCGCGCCGGTGGTGCAGACCGGCTGGGAACCGGTGCTGGAAGAAGCTAAAGACGCCAAAATCCCGGTCTTCCTGCTCGACCGCGCCATCGTGGTGAAAGATAAATCGCTCTATATGACGGTGGTCACCGCCGACAACGTGCTGGAAGGCAAGCTGATTGGCGACTGGCTGGTGAAAACCGTCGGCGACAAGCCGTGCAACGTGGTTGAACTGCAGGGCACCGTGGGCGCCAGCGTCGCCATCGACCGCAAGAAAGGGTTTGCCGAGGCGATCGCCGGGCATCCCAATATCAAGCTGGTGCGCTCGCAGTCAGGCGACTTTACCCGCAGCAAGGGTAAAGAGGTCATGGAGAGCTTTATCAAGGCGGAAAACAACGGCAAGAACATCTGCATGGTTTACGCCCATAACGACGATATGGCGATCGGCGCGATTCAGGCAATCAAAGAGGCGGGGCTTAAGCCCGGCAAAGATATTCTTACCGGCTCAATCGACGGCGTGCCCGATATCTATAAGGCGATGCTGGCGGGTGAGGCCAACGCCAACGTCGAGCTGACGCCGAATATGGCAGGCCCGGCGTTCGACGCGCTGGAGAAGTTCAAAAAAGACGGCACGCTGCCGCCGAAGATCACCAAAACCGAAACCCGGCTCTTTCTGCCAGCCGATGCGCAGGCGCAGCTGGATTTGAAAAAAGGCATGGGTTACTGAGCCGCGAGCCGCTCTCCGGAGCGGCTTTTTATCTGTTGAGGCGGGGCTGACAAGATGATTAGGCACAATGACGATGCGCTGCTCACCATCAGCGGCGTCAGCAAAGGGTTTCCCGGCGTGAAGGCGCTGGATAACGTGTCGTTTAGCGTGCGCAAAGGCGAGATTATGGCGCTGCTGGGCGAAAACGGCGCGGGCAAGTCGACGCTGATTAAGGTGCTCACCGGGGTTTACAGCCGCGACGCGGGCACGCTGACGCTGAACGGGCAGACCATTGCGCCGCGCAGCACCGCCGATGCGCAAAAGATGGGCATCGGCACCGTTTATCAGGAGGTCAATCTGCTGCCGAATATGTCGGTGGCAGACAATCTGTTTATCGGGCGCGAGCCGCGCCGTTTCGGCATGGTCGATCGACGCAGGATGGTGCGCGATGCCGACGCGCTGATGCGCAATTACGGTTTTATTCTCGACGTGACGCGTCCGCTGGGGCACTACTCGGTGGCGATGCAGCAGATTATCGCCATCTGCCGCGCGGTCGATCTCTCGGCGCAGGTGCTGATCCTCGACGAGCCGACCGCCAGCCTCGACGCCAGCGAAGTGGAGATGCTTTTTACCCTGATGGCGCAGCTGAAGGCCAAAGGAATGAGCCTGATTTTCGTTACTCACTTTCTCGATCAGGTTTACCGCATCACCGACCGCATTACGGTGCTGCGCAACGGCCAGTTTATCGCCACGCGCGATACCGCCACGCTGCCGCAGGTCGAGCTAATCAAGCTGATGCTGGGGCGCGAACTGCTGGAGACCGCGCTACAGCGCCAGGGCAACACGCTGCGCAGCAACCAGCCGGTGGCGTCGTTTCGCGACTACGGCAAGAAAGGCGTTATCGAGCCATTCGACCTTGAGGTGCGCCCAGGAGAAGTGGTGGGCCTGGCTGGGCTGCTCGGCTCCGGCCGCACCGAGACCGCCGAGGTGCTGTTCGGCATTCGCCGGCCCGATCGCGGTGTCGCCACCATTAAAGGCAAACCCCAGACGATCCGCTCGCCGGCGCAGGCGTCGCGTCTCGGCATCGGTTTTTGTCCGGAGGATCGCAAGACCGACGGCATTATCGGCGCCGCCTCGGTGCGCGAAAATATTATCCTGGCGCTGCAGGCGCAGCGCGGCTGGCTGCGGCCGATCAAGCGGCGCGAGCAGCAGGCGATCGCCGAGCGCTTTATCAAGAGCCTGGGCATTCGCACGCCGCACGCCGATCAGCCGGTGGAGCTGCTTTCCGGCGGCAATCAGCAGAAGGTGCTGCTGTCGCGTTGGCTGGTGACCAAACCGCAGTTTCTGATCCTGGACGAACCCACGCGCGGCATCGACGTCGGCGCCCACGCCGAGATTATTCGCCTGATCGAATCCCTGTGCGCCGATGGCCTGGCGCTGCTGGTGATCTCTTCCGAGCTGGAGGAGCTGGTGGGCTACGCCGATCGCGTAGTGATTATGCGCGACCTGAAACAGGTGGCGGAGATCCCGCTTGAGCAGCTTTCGGTGGCGTCGATTGTTAACGCCATCGCGGACGGAGGGGCACAACATGCTTGAATCCCATATGACGAAGCCAGAACGCCGTAAGTTTCGCCTGCCGCCGGGCCTGCCGCAAATCGCCGCGCTGATTCTGGTGCTGCTGGTGGATAGCCTGGTGGCGAATAATTTTTTCGCCGTGCATCTGCAGGACGGCCGTCTGTTCGGCAGCCCGATCGATATTCTTAACCGCGCCGCGCCGGTGGCGCTGCTGGCGATCGGCATGACGCTGGTGATCGCGACCGGCGGCATCGATCTTTCGGTAGGCGCGGTAATGGCGATTGCGGGCGCGACCGCCGCTACCCTGACGGTGTCGGGCCATAGCCTCGCGGCGGTGATTTTTTCCGCGCTGGGCGCCGGGCTGCTGTGCGGTCTCTGGAACGGCGTGCTGGTGGCGCTGCTGCGCATTCAGCCTTTTGTCGCCACGCTGATTTTGATGGTGGCGGGGCGCGGCATCGCGCAGCTGATTACCCAGGGGCAGATCGTGACATTCGACAGCGCGACGCTCGGGTGGCTGGGCAGCGGGTCGCTGTGGCTGCTGCCGGTGCCGGTCTGGATTACCCTGGCGGCGGCGGCGCTGGTGTGGCTGCTGACGCGCAAGACCGCGCTCGGGCTGTTTATCGAGGCGGTGGGGATTAATCTGCGCGCCGCGCGCAACGCGGGCGTGACCGGCTGGCTGGTGGTGATGTCCACCTATGTGATCAGCGGGCTGTGCGCAGCGGTGGCGGGCCTGATCGTGACCGCCGATATTCGCGGCGCGGATGCCAATAACGCCGGCCTGTGGCTGGAGCTGGATGCAATCCTCGCGGTGGTGATCGGCGGCGCTTCGCTGATGGGCGGCCGTTTTAATCTGATGCTGTCGCTGATCGGCGCGCTGATTATTCAGGCGATGAACACCGGCATTCTGCTTTCGGGCTTTCCGCCGGAGCTGAATCAGGTGGTGAAGGCGGTGGTGGTGATGGGCGTGCTGCTGCTGCAGTCGCCGCGCTTTCTGGCGATGTTGAAACGGAGACGGCCTCAATGATTAAACGTCATCTTCCCCTGATGATTACGCTGCTGGTGTTTGTCGCCGGCTATCTGTTCTGTCTGAGCCAGTTTCCCGGCTTCGCCTCGACGCGCGTGATCTGCAATATCCTCACCGATAACGCTTTTTTGGGTATTATCGCCGTCGGCATGACCTTTGTGATCCTCTCCGGCGGCATCGATCTGTCGGTGGGGGCGGTGATCGCCTTTACCGGCGTGTTTCTGGCGCGCGCCATCGGCGATTTGCATATTCATCCGCTGCTGGCGTTCGCCATTATTCTGGCCGCGGGCGCGCTGTTCGGCGCCATGATGGGCTGGCTGATCGACGCGCTGAAGATTCCGGCGTTTATTATTACGCTGGCGGGGATGTTTTTTCTGCGCGGCTGTAGCTATCTGGTTTCGGAAAATTCGATTCCCATCGATCATCCGCTCTACGCCACGCTCTCCAGCCTGGCGTGGAAGGTGCCGGGCGGCGGTCGCCTGAGTTTGCTGGCGCTGGTGATGCTGCTGGTGGTGGTGGGCGGCATTTTGCTGGCGCACCGTACGCGCTTCGGCAATCAGGTTTACGCGGTCGGCGGCAGTGTGACCTCGGCGCAGCTGATGGGCATCTCCACGCGCGCAACCACGATCCGCATCTATATGTTGTCGACCACGCTGGCGACGCTGGCGGGCATCGTTTTCTCGATTTATACCTCAGCGGGCTATGCGCTGGCGGGGCTGGGCGTCGAGCTGGACGCTATCGCTTCGGTGGTGATCGGCGGGACGTTGCTCTCCGGCGGCGTCGGGACGGTGCTGGGCACGCTGTTCGGCGTGTTGATTCAGGGGCTGATTCAGACCTGGATTAATTTTGACGGCACGCTGAGCTCCTGGTGGACCAAGATCGCCATCGGTATTTTGCTGTTCGCGTTTATCGCGCTGCAGCGTCTGCTGACGGTGATGTGGGATCGGCAGAAGAATGCGCCGGTGAAGCGGATAGCGACCTGACCGGTCGGATGTGAGTTAAGCCGCCTGCGGGCGGCTTTTTGTTTTAAGATTGGCGGCGAGAATGTGCGGCGTGGTGGCGTAGCGGTGAGAATGTGCGACGTGAAAGGGGGTTCTGCCCGATCGCAAAGGATTCCCGCATCCATGCGGATCGGCCTCGCCATCCTGGCTTGGACGCTTTGCTCTTCGGGCAGAACCCCCTTCCACGGTTGAGCATTTTTATGGCTGTTTAAAACTATCGCACAGAGTTTCATAAAGGAGGGAGGATGGGCAGTGGAGTGAAGCGTCCGAGCCATGGACAAAAACGCCGGGAGCGTTTTTGAACAACGCATAGCGTTGGCCCGCTTGCGGGCGAGCCCCAGGGATGGGGCGAGTAAGGCGAGGCCGAGGCTCCAGGGATGGATTTACGCCGTCTTCACGGAACTGCCCATCTTCCCGACCGATCAGCTCAGGCCTGATAAAAGAAAACGCCGACTTTAAAAGTCGGCGCTGATTTTTCTCAACCCGCAGCTTAGCGTTTCGAACGGTAATACACCTCATTCCAGCGCAGCGCGTCTTTAAACGCCGGCAGGCGCGTGTGCTCGTCGATCACCAGCACTTCGATGTCGTTCATCTCGCCGTAGAGATACATATCCTCCAGCGTCAGCGCCTGGCTAAACACCGTATGGTGCGCGCCGCCGCCCAGAATCCAGGCCTCCGACGCGGTGGCCAGCGACGGCTGGGCGCGCCACAGGGCGCGCGCGACCGGCAGCTTCGGCAGCGGCTTCGGCTGCTCAATCGCATCCACCACGTTCACCAGCAGGCGGAAACGGTCGCCCATATCGATTACGCTGGCATTGACCGCGCGGCCGGCCGGGGTTGAGAAGATCAGGCGCGCCGGATCGGCTTTGCCGCCGATGCCGAGGAACTGCACGTCGATCAGCGGCTTCTCCTCTTTGGCGATAGAGGGACAGACTTCCAGCATATGCGAGCCCAGCACCAGATCGTTGCCGGGCGAGAAGTGATAGGTGTAATCCTCCATGAAGGAGGTGCCGCCGGGGCGATCGCCCGCCAGCACTTTAAAAATGCGCAGCAGCGCGGCGGTTTTCCAGTCGCCTTCGCCGGCGAAACCGTAGCCCTGTCCCATCAGGCGCTGCACCGCCAGACCGGGAAGCTGCGTCATGCCGTGCAGCGTCTGGAAGTTGGTGGTGAAGGCTTTGCAGCCCTCGTCGTCGAGGAAGCGCTTAATGCCGATCTCGATACGCGCCGCGTCGAGCACGTTCTGACGCTTCTCGCCGCCGCTGGCCGCCACGTCGCTAAAGCGATAGAGGCTTTCATACTCGTCGATCAACGCGTTAACCTCACCGTCGCTAACCTGATTAATCACCTCGACCAGATCGCCGACGCCCCAGCCGTTGACCGCGTAGCCGAACTGGATCTGCGCCGCGACTTTATCCCCTTCGGTAACCGCCACTTCGCGCATATTGTCGCCAAAGCGCGCCACTTTCAGCTGCTGGCTGCTCTGCTTCGCGAAGGCGGCGCGCATCCAGTTGCCGATGCGCTGCTGGCTCGCCGTATCCTGCCAGTGGCCGGTGATCACGCTGTGCTGCAGCCCCATGCGCGCGCCGATAAAGCCGAACTCGCGGCCGCCGTGCGCGGTCTGGTTCAGGTTCATAAAGTCCATATCCATGCTGTCCCACGGGATCTCCGCGTTGAACTGGGTATGAAACTGCAGCAGCGGCTTGTTCAGCACCCTGAGCCCGCCGATCCACATTTTGGCGGGGGAGAAGGTGTGCAGCCAGGTGATGATGCCGACGCAGCTGTCGTCGTGGCTGGCGTCGCGGCAGAGCGCCAGCGCTTCATCCGGCGACTTCACCAGCGGTTTGGCGATAAGCTTTAACGGCAAGGCCGAAGAGGCGTTCAGGCCGTCGACCACCTGGCGCGCGTGCTCTTCCACCTGACGGAGGGTTTCCGCGCCGTAAAGGTGCTGGGTGCCAATCACAAACCATACGCTGTGCGCGTTGTACTGATCCATAAAACCACTCCTTAATTAGCGTTGGCGGGGCGCGACGCATACTGCGGCTCAGCCGCCGCGCACCAGAGTTGATAACGTTCGTAAAGCTGCTGATAGCGTACGACTCGCGCGGCGTCGGGCTGTAGCGTGACGGCAATCGGGCTGGCCATCGCTTTCTGCGCCTCGGGCACCGAGGCGTAAACGCCCGCGGCGACGGCGGCGAAGATCGCCGCGCCCAGCGCGCAGCACTCGTCGGAGGCGACGATATCCAGCGGACGGTTCATCACGTCGCAGCACGCCTGCATGATGGCGGGCGATTTGCGCGCGATGCCGCCCAGCGTCAGGATGTTCTCGACCGGGATCTGCTGCTGTTCGAAGCACTCCATAATGGCGCGCGCGCCGAAGGCGGTGGCGGCGATCAGGCCGCCGAACAGCGCGGGGGCATCAGTGCCGAGATTGAGATCGGTGATGACCCCTTTCAGGCGCTGGTTGGCGTTGGGGGTGCGGCGGCCGTTGAACCAGTCGAGCACCACAGGCAGATGATCCAGCTGCGGATCGGCAGCCCAGGCTTCGGTCAGCTGGCGGATCAGGTTGCGCTGCAGCTCAGCCAGCTGCGGCTGAAGTTCAGGATGCTGCGCCGCCGCCTGCTGCAGCGGCCAGCCGAGCAGGCGGCTAAACCAGGCGTAGATATCGCCGAACGCCGACTGGCCCGCTTCGCAGCCGATGGCGCCCGGCATGACGCTGCCGTCGACCTGGCCGCAGATGCCTTTAATCGCGCGTTCGCCGACCTGTTCTGCATCGGCGATCAGGATGTCGCAGGTAGAGGTGCCGATCACTTTCACCAGCGTATAGGGCTGTGCGCCTGCGCCGACGGCGCCCATATGGCAGTCGAACGCGCCGCCGGCGATGGTGACGCTTTGCTTCAGGCCGAGCCGCTGCGCCCAGTCGGCGCTCAGCGTGCCGACCGGAATATCGGCGGTCCAGGTATCGTGGAACAGCGGCGAGTCGAGCTGCTGGGTCAGCAGCGGGTCGAGCGCGTTAAGAAAGTCGGGGTCGGGCAGCCCCTGCCAGTCGGGATGCCACAGCGCCTTATGCCCGGCGGCGCAGCGGCTGCGGCGCAGGCTGGCCGGGGCGGTGGTGCCGCTCAGCAGCGCCGGCACCCAGTCGCACAGCTCAACCCATGATACGGCGGCGTCGCGCACCGCGGCGTCGGCGCGCGAGACGTGCAGAATTTTCGCCCAGAACCACTCAGACGAGTAGATGCCGCCAATATAGCGGCTGTAGTCGGTAAAGCGCCCGCTACGGCAGAGCTGGTTAATCGCTTCCGCCTCTTCAATCGCCGTGTGATCTTTCCACAGCACGAACATGGCGTTGGGGTTGTCGGCAAAGTCGGGACGCAGCGCCAGCACGTTGCCGTCGCGGTCGATGGGAGCGGGCGTCGAACCGGTGGTATCGACGCCGATTCCAGTGACGCTGTCACGTTGTTCTGGCGTAAGCGCGTCAAGCACGCCCAACAGCGCCTTTTCCATCGCTTCGATATAGTCCAGCGGATGGTGGCGGAAGCGGTTGGTGTGAGGATCGCTGTACAGTCCCTGCTGCCAGCGCGAGTAGTTCACGACGGCGGTTTTCAGCTCGCTGCCGCTGTCGCAGTCTACCGCCAGCGCACGCACCGAATCACTGCCAAAGTCGAGGCCCAGAGTGATGGCTCCAGCACGCATCGGAAATCTCCTGTTATGAATAATCGTCTCTTATCCTGTGGCGGCGGCGCAGGAAACGTTATTCACCGATGGCTGAGAATATGCACTTTTCTGTCATGGGCAGCGATTTTGTGATCGCCGACAAAAGTTACCGGTCGGTTAAAATTGCTGAATATATGGAACATTTTGCCGTGATTTCAGGGTGTGATACCGCTCTACATTTTTCATCCACTTTCCCGCTACAACTAGCCCAGCGTTTGCACAGGCTTTACGCATTCTCTTGTCTAACGCGCTGATTTTCATCTGTACCCAAAAAAGAAAATTGACTGGTAGCGTTTACACCGATTCGTTAACAGCAGGGAAAAACACCCTGGCTCCGGAGAGCATCATGCATAAATTCACTAAAGCGTTCGCGGCCATCGGCCTGGCAGCGGTTATGTCACATTCCGCTATCGCCGAAACCATGAAGCTGGGTTTTCTCGTTAAGCAGCCCGAAGAACCCTGGTTCCAGACCGAATGGAAATTCGCGGACAAAGCCGGTAAGGATTTAGGCTTCGAAGTGATCAAAATCGCCATTCCCGACGGCGAGAAGACCCTTAACGCCATTGACAGCCTGGCCGCCAGCGGCGCGAAGGGTTTTGTTATTTGTACGCCCGATCCCAAACTCGGCTCCGCTATCGTCGCCAAGGCGCGCGGCTACGATCTGAAGGTGATCGCCGTCGACGACCAGTTCGTCAACGCCAAAGGCAAGCCGATGGACAGCGTGCCGCTGGTGATGATGGCCGCCACCAAAATCGGCGAGCGTCAGGGGCAGGAACTCTATAAAGAGATGCAGAAGCGCGGCTGGAACGCCAAAGAGACCGGCGTAATGGCGATTACCGCCAACGAGCTCGATACCGCGCGCCGCCGCACCGGCGGTTCGATGGACGCGCTGAAAGCGGCCGGCTTCCCGGCGGCGCAGATCTATCAGGTGCCCACCAAATCCAACGATATCCCTGGCGCGTTTGACGCCGGCAACTCGCTGCTGGTGCAGCATCCGGAAGTGAAACACTGGCTGATCGTCGGCATGAACGACAACACCGTGCTGGGCGGCGTGCGCGCCACCGAAGGCCAGGGCTTTAAGGCGGCGGACGTGATCGGCATCGGCATCAACGGCGTCGACGCCATCAGCGAGCTGTCGAAAGACAAAGCGACCGGCTTCTACGGCTCGCTGCTGCCCAGCCCGGACGTGCACGGCTACAAGAGCAGCCAGATGCTTTATGAGTGGGTGAGCAAAGGAGCCGAGCCGCCGAAATTCACCGAAGTCACCGACGTCGTGCTGATTACCCGCGACAACTTCAAAACCGAACTGGCGAAGAAAGGGTTGATGTAAACCCGCGTACCGTGCCGCCGCCCGTCGGCGGCACCTTTACGGTAAACCAGAGGAGTTACCATGAATAGCGAGCCAACCTTTCTGTCGTTTCATGGCATCAGCAAGACTTTTCCCGGCGTTAAGGCGCTGCAGGATATCTCGTTCGACTGTCGCGGCGGCGAAGTGCACGCCCTGATGGGCGAGAACGGCGCAGGCAAATCGACGCTGCTGAAAATTCTCAGCGGCAGCTATCAGCCCAGCGGCGGCGAAATCCGCATTAAAGGCCAGCCGGTCAGTTTTCAGCATACCAGCGAGGCGCTGGATGCCGGCGTCGCCATTATCTACCAGGAGCTGCATCTGGTGCCGGAGATGAGCGTGGCGGAGAATATCTACCTCGGGCAGATTCCGCACAAACGCGGCCTGGTGAACCGCAAGGTGCTTCGCTACGAAGCGGGCCTGCAGCTGAAAAACCTCGGCATGGATATCGATCCCGATATGCCGCTGAAATATCTTTCACTCGGCCAGTGGCAGATGGTGGAGATCGCCAAGGCGCTGGCGCGCAACGCGCGCATTATCGCCTTTGACGAGCCAACCAGCTCGCTGTCGGCGCGCGAAATCGAAAATCTTTTCCGCGTGATCCGCCAGCTGCGCGCGGAAGGACGCGTGGTGCTCTACGTGTCGCACCGCATGGAGGAGATCTTCGCCCTCAGCGACGCCATTACCGTCTTTAAGGATGGCCGCTACGTGCGCACCTTTACCGACATGGCCAACACCCATCACGACGATCTGGTGCAGGCGATGGTGGGACGCAATCTTGGCGATATCTACGGCTATACGCCGCGTCCGCACGGACCGGTGCGCCTGGTGCTGGAGAAGGTCGAGGCGAAGGGCGTGCGCGAGCCCATCTCGCTCGAGGTGCGCGCCGGTGAAATCGTCGGCCTGTTCGGGCTGGTGGGCGCTGGACGCAGCGAGCTGATGAAGGGCATCTTCGGCGCGACCCGGCTGCGCGGCGGGCGCATTCTGCTGGACGGCGAGGTGCTGAAGTTGCGCGAGCCGATCGACGCGATCCGCGCCGGCGTGATGCTCTGCCCGGAAGACCGCAAAGCCGAAGGAATCATCCCGGTGCACTCGGTGCGCGACAACATCAATATCAGCGCGCGACGTCACAACCTGACCGCCGGCTGCCTGATCAAAAATCAGTGGGAGACCCGCAACGCCGACAGCCATATTCGCTCGCTCAATATTAAAACGCCTCACGCCGAGCAGCTGATCATGAATCTTTCCGGCGGCAACCAGCAGAAGGCCATTCTCGGCCGCTGGCTGTCGGAAGAGATGAAAGTGATCCTGCTGGACGAGCCGACGCGCGGCATCGACGTCGGCGCCAGGCATGAAATCTATAACCTGATCTATCAGCTGGCGAGCAAAGGCATCGCGGTGCTGTTCGCCTCCAGCGATTTGCCGGAAGTGATGGGCCTGGCCGACCGCATCGTGGTGATGCGCGAAGGCGCCATCGCCGGCGAGCTGCTGCATGACGCCGCCACGGAGCAGCAGACGCTGAGCCTGGCGATGCCTAAAACCACCCAAGCGGCCGCTGTGGCCTGACAGAGGAAAATATTATGTCTTCATCCGCAACTTCAGGTACGCCGCCGGTGCAGCAGCGCAGCGGCATGCGCTTCGGGCGTATCTGGGATAACTTCGGCATGCTGGTGGTGTTCGCGCTGCTGTTCGTCGCCTGCGCCGTCTTCGTGCCTAATTTCGGCTCCTTTATCAATATGAAAGGGCTGGGGCTGGCGATGTCGATGTCGGGCATGGTGGCATGCGGCATGCTGTTCTGCCTCGCCTCCGGCGATTTCGACCTGTCGGTCGCCTCGGTGATCGCCTGCGCGGGCGTCGTCACCGCGGTGGTGATCAACATGACCGAAAGCCTGTGGATCGGCGTCTTTGCTGGCCTGCTGATTGGCGTCGCCACCGGCTTTGTCAACGGCTTTGTGATTGCGCGTTTGAAGATCAACGCCCTGATCACGACGCTGGCGACCATGCAGATCGTTCGCGGCCTGGCCTATATCTTCTCCGACGGCAAGGCGGTCGGCATCGAAGATGAGCGCTTCTTCACCCTCGGCTTTGCAAACTGGCTCGGCGTGCCTGCGCCGATCTGGCTCACTATCGGCACCATGCTGATTTTCGGCTTCCTGCTCAACAAAACCACCTTCGGCCGGAACACGCTGGCGATCGGCGGCAACGAAGAGGCGGCGCGGCTGGCGGGCGTGCCGGTGGTGCGCACGCGCATCATCATCTTTATTCTCTCCGGTCTGGTGTCGGCGGCGGCGGGCATTATTCTTGCCTCGCGCATGACCAGCGGCCAGCCGATGACCTCGCTGGGGTATGAGCTGGTGGTGATCTCCGCCTGCGTGCTGGGCGGCGTCTCGCTGAAGGGCGGCATCGGCAAAATTTCCTATGTGGTTGCAGGCGTGCTGATCCTCGGCACCGTTGAAAATGCGATGAATTTACTCAATATCTCGCCATTCTCACAGTACGTGGTGCGTGGTCTGATATTGTTAGCGGCGGTGATTTTCGACCGCTATAAACAAAAGCATAAAGCCTGACGGCAAAAGGAGGCGGCGCCCAGGCGCCGCGCTCTGTTTAACCCTGACTGAGTGAGGACGTTATGTACCACCGTGAATCCACAGCGGCGCAGCAAAATCCTCTGTTGCCCGGTTATCCCTTCAACGCCTGGCTGGTCGCCGGGCTGACGCCGATTGCGGCCGACGGTCCGCTCGATTTTTTTATTGACCGTCCGCACGGCATGAAAGGCTTCATTCTTAACCTCACGATCAAAGGCAAGGGCCGGGTGTTCGACGGCGAAAACGGCTTTGACTGCCTGCCGGGCGATATGCTGCTGTTTCAGCCGAAAACGCCGCACTACTACGGGCGCGCCTCTGACAGCCCGGAGTGGCACCACCGCTGGGTCTACTTCCGTCCTCGCGCCTACTGGAACGACTGGCTGCAGTGGCAGGACGCGCGTGAAGGCGTCGGGCGGCTGCATCTCAACGAAACGCTGCGCGCCGAATTCGACCGCCTGTTCGCCAGCATCGAGCAAACCCATAATTCCGGCCGCCGCTTCGCCGAAGAGCTGGCGATGAACCTGCTGGAGCGCCTGCTGCTGCGCGCGGTAGAGGAAGATCCGCGCAGCCATCAGCAGGTGCGCGATCCGCGCATCATCGAGGCCTGCCAGTACGTCACCAACCATCTGGCCAGCGAAGTGAAGATCGAAGAGGTGGCGCGCCACGTCTGCCTGTCGCCGTCGCGCCTGGCCCACCTGTTCCGCGAACAGATGGGCGTCAATCTGCTGCGCTGGCGCGAAGACCAGCGCGTAATCCGCGCCAAACTGCTGCTGCAAACCACCCAGGAGCCGATCGCCAGCGTCGGGCGCGAAGTGGGCTACGACGACCAGCTCTACTTTTCACGCGTGTTTCGCAAACGGGTCGGCGTCAGCCCCAGCGATTTTCGCCGTCGCAATCAGGATGCGCAGGATACCCTGCTCGCGGAAACGCCCTGGCCGATGGCGCAGAGTGCTATCTCCTGATTTTTCGGGGGATTCCTGCTTGTTCTAACCGACGCTATGGTCTTAAATCAGTCGGGTATGCGAATAAGAGGAGTGATAATGAGCGACAAACTTCGTGTTGGACTGATAGGGTACGGCTTCGCGAGCAAGACCTTTCACGCGCCGCTGATTGCGGGCACGGCGGACGTCGAGCTGGCCGCCATCTCCAGTAGCGACGAAGGGAAAGTGCACGCTGACTGGCCGCAGGTAAAAGTGGTGGCCGATCCTCAGGCGCTGTTAGAGGACCCGTCGCTGCAGCTGATTGTGATCCCTACGCCCAACGATACCCACTTCCCGCTGGCCAAGGCTGCGCTGAACGCCGGCAAGCATGTGGTGGTGGATAAGCCCTTTACCGTGACGTTGTCACAGGCGCGCGAGCTGGAAGCGCTGGCGAAGGCCAAAGGCCTGCTGCTTTCCGTATTCCACAACCGCCGCTGGGACAGCGATTTCCTGACCCTGAAACAGCTGCTGAAAGAGGGCACGCTGGGCGAAGTGCGCTATTTTGAATCGCATTTCGATCGCTTCCGCCCTGAAGTGCGTCAGCGCTGGCGCGAGATGAAAGGCGCCGGCAGCGGCATCTGGTACGACCTGGGGCCGCATCTGCTCGATCAGGCGCTGCAGCTGTTCGGCGCGCCGGTCGCCATCAACGTCGATATGGCGGAGATGCGTCCCGGCGCGCAGACCACCGACTACTTCCACGCCACGCTGACCTATCCGCAGCGTCGCGTGGTGCTGCACGCCAGCATGCTGGTGGCGGCCGAGTCGCCGCGTTACGTGGTGCACGGCACGCGCGGCAGCTACGTCAAATACGGCCTGGATCCGCAGGAGGATCGGCTGAAGGCGGGCGATTTCCCGCCGGCCGAGGACTGGGGCTACGATATGCGCGACGGCGTCCTGACGCTGGCCGACGGCGAAGGCGTCAAGGAAGAGACGCTGATGACGCAGCCGGGCAACTATCCTGCCTATTACGCGGCGGTGCGCGATGCGATTAGCGGGCGCGGCAATAACCCGGTGACGGCGGAAGAGGCGATCCAGGTGATGGAGCTGATCGAGCTGGGACTGCAGTCGGCGGAGAAGCGCCAGACGCTCTCGCTGAAGTAACAGGCAAAGGTTAACTGCGCATCGGGCTGCATATATAAAGCCGTGGCCGGATCTCAGACAGCGGGAAACTTAAAACGCGGGCGATATCACCCGCGTCAGCACCTTACCGACAAACTAAGGCCGCATCCGCGGCCTTTTTTTTACGCCGGCACTTTATTGCGGATAGCGATTTTCTCGGCGTCGCTCAGGAAGGCGATGGTCAAACCGTTCTCCTGCGCCTGGCGGATCTGCGCGGCGCTCAGCCCGGCAGCGGGCGCGGCGTGCTGATACTCGTGCGCCAGTTCAATCCCCTGAACCGCCGGATCGTCGGTGTTGATGGTCGCCAGGATGCCGTGCTCCAGGAACTGTTTCAGCGGATGGTGCGCCAGCGAGGAGACGGTGCTGGTCTGGATATTGGAGGTCAGGCAGGACTCGATGCCGATGCGGTGCTCGGCGAGAAAATCCATCAGCGCGCGGTCTTCAATCGCCTTCACGCCGTGGCCGATACGCTCGGCGCCCAGCTCGCGGATCGCCTGCCAGATGCTCTCCGGACCGGCCGCTTCGCCCGCATGCACCGTGACGCGGAAACCGGCGTCGCGCGCCTGAGTGAAGTGGCTCAGAAACTCGCTGCCGGGAAAGCCCAGCTCGTCGCCAGCCAGATCGACGGCGGTAATATGATCGCGGTGCGCCAGCAGGCCTTCCAGCTCGCGCAGGCAGGCTTCGTCGCCGAAGGTGCGGCTCATGATGCCGATCAGGCGCACGTCGACGTTATATTTCTGGCAGCCCGCTTTAACTCCGTCGATGACGGCTTCCACCACGCCCGCCACCGGCAGGTTATGGTTCATCGCCATGTAGCCCGGGGAGAAGCGCAGCTCGGCGTAGTGGATGCCGGCGCGCGCCGCATCTTCCACATTTTCCAGCGCGATGCGGCGGCAGGCGTCGAGATCGCCCAGCACCTTAACGCCCCAGTCGAGCTTATTCAGGAAGCTCACCAGATCGGGCTGGTTTTCCACTACCTGAACGTGGGGACGCAGCGCTTCCAGCGTGGCGGCGGGCAGGGCGAGGTTGAACTGGCGGCCTAAATCCAGAATGGTTTGCGCGCGGATGTTGCCGTCAAGATGGCGATGAATATCGGTAACGGGAAGGCTGGAATCGAACATGCTGCACTCTCTGACAGGAATAAAAGTGCAGACCATTATAGAAACAACTTGCGCAACATAGCGAGCCCTTTGCGCAACCCGCGCCGCAACTGCTGGGATAGTAGGCGAAAGGGCGGCTGTTCAGCCGCCCGTAATCAAACCCCGAGCGCGTGCAGCGCCGCGATCAGGCGGTCCGCGCCATCCTCCAGCTTGCTGCGCGGACAGCCGGCGTTAAGGCGCAGAAAGCCCCGGCTTGCGTCGCCGTAGGTCGAGCCGGGCATTATCGCCACCTTTTGCCGCTGGATAAGCTGCTGCTGTAGCGCCGCCTCGTCGACGCCGAGCGGGTTGAGATCGATCCACGCCAGATAGGTCGCCTGCGGCGGCTGCCAGCCAAGCTGCGGAAACGCGCCGTTGAGCCGCTGCGCGAGCCACTGCATATTCGCCCGCAGATAGTCGCGCAGCGCGTCGAGCCAGGGCGCGCCGTGACGATAGGCGGCGATGTGCGCCGCGACGGCGAGAACCGCAGGGGACGAGAGGCCGTCTGCCGCCTTCATCTGGCGCAGAAACGCCTGGCGCTCGGCAGGGTCGGGAATGATTCCCCATGCGCCGGTCAGCGCCGGCACGTTGAAACTTTTCGATGCCGAGGTGAACAGCGCCCAGTCGCTGCGCGCCACTTCGCTCCAGGGCAAATGCACAACGTCAGCCATTACCATATCCATATGGATTTCATCGCTGATCACCCGCACCTGATAACGCTCGCACAGCGTCGCCATCTGCGTCAGTTCGTCGCGCGTCCAGACCTTGCCGGTGGGGTTGTGCGGGCTGCAGAGCAGCATCACTTTGCAGCCCGGCCGGGCAAGTTTCTGCTCCAGCGCCTGCATATCGCAGCGCCAGCCCCGGGCATCGCGCTGCAGCGGCTGCGCCAGAATCTGCCGTTGACTGGCAGTCAACAAGGCGTAAAAGGCGTCATAGGCGGGCGTATGGATTAGCACTTCGTCGCCTGGCGCGGTCCAGCGGCGTACCATCTGCGCCACCATGTAGATCACCGACGGCGCGTAGACCAGCGCGCTCTCATCCGGCGTCGCGCTGAATCGCGTCTGCATCCAGTGGCAGATCGCCGAGAGAAAGTCGCTATGCTGCCAGCGGCTGTAGCCGAACACGCCGTGGTCGAGCCGCTGCTGCAAGGTATCACGAATAGCGGGCGCGACGGCGAAATCCATATCCGAAATGGTGAAGGGCAGCAGATCCGGCGCGCCGAAGCGATCGGCGACAAAATCCCACTGCGTGCAGTAGCTGCCGCGCCGGTCGATCGCCTGGCCGAAATCAAAAGGTTTCGTCATATTCGTTACACCGTCACATTCATCAGCGACGCCAGCTCGTCCTTAACGGACTGCACTTGAGGTCCGATCACCACCTGCAGCGTAACCGGGCTGAGGTGCACCACGCCGATGGCGCCGTTGGCCTTGAGCGCGGCGTCATCGACCTTGCTCATATCGACGATGCGCAGGCGCAGGCGGGTCAGGCAGTTATCCAGCGAACTGATATTCTCCACGCCGCCCAGCGCGTCGAGGATAGCGGGGGCGTTATAGCCCGATTTGCCCGCGCCGGCGCGGCTCACCTGTCGCTCGACGCCGCTCTCTTTTTCACGCCCAGGCGTGGCGATATTGAAGCGGATGATGGCGAAGCGGAACAGCGCATAGTAGCCCGCGAACCACAGCGCGGCCGCGACCGGCACCCAGTACCATTTGGTGGCGAGGCCGTGCAGGATGCCGAACACCACAAAATCGATGATATTGCCGTCGGTATTGCCGATGGTGACGCCGAGCACCGCCATCAGCGTAAAGCCGAGCCCGGTGAGCAGCGCGTGCAGCAGATAGAGCGCCGGCGCGACGAACAGAAACAGGAACTCGATCGGCTCGGTGGTGCCGCCGACCACGCAGGCCACCACGCCGGAAATCAGCAGGCCCTTGATCTTATGGCGATTCTCCGGCCTGGCGCAGTGGTAGATGGCGAGCGCCGCGCCCGGCAAGCCGCCGAGAAACGCGGGCATTTTTCCCTGCGAGAGAAAGCGAGTGGCGCTTTCCGAAAAGCCATGCACTTCCGGGCAGGCGAGCTGCGCCTGGAAAATGGTCAGCGCGCCGCTGACGGTTTTGCCGCACACCTCCATGGTGCCGCCCGCGTCGGTAAAGCGAATAATCGCCACCAGAATATGCTGCAAACCAAACGGCAGCAGCAGGCGTTCGCCGGTGCCGAACAGCATCGGGCCAAAGTCGCCCGCGCCGTTGATCATCCAGCCGAGACCGGCGATGCCGCGCGCGAAGAAAGGCCAGATAAGCGGCACCGCCAGGCCGAGCAGGCCGGTAACCAGCAGGGTAATGATGGGAACGAAGCGCGTGCCGCCGAAAAAGGCCAGCGCGTCCGGCAGCCGGATGGTGTGGAAACGCTCATGCAGCCAGAAGACCACCACGCCGACAATCACCGCGCCGAGGATGCCGGTGTCGATCGCCTGGATGCCCAGCACCGACTGCACGTTGTTCGCCTTCAGCAGCGCGGCGTCGCTGGTGGGTAAAATGCCTTTTATCGTGAGCCAGAAGTTGGTGCTGAGATTCATCACCGTATAGCCGACAAAGCCGGCGAAGGCGGCAACGCCTTTATTCTCCCGCGCCATGCCGAGCGGGATGGCAATGGCGAACATCACCGGCAGAAAGCGGAAGGCGAAGGCGCCGGTAGCCGCCATCCAGACAAACAGATGCTGCAGCAGCGGCTGGTCCAGCAGCGGGATGAGCGTCAGCACGTCGCGGCTGCTGAGCGAGCTGCCGATGCCAAGCATAATGCCGCAAAACGACAGCAGGGCGACAGGCAGCATGAAGGTCTTGCCCAGACTCTGAAAAAACTCCCAGAGCGACAGGCGCGGAAGTGGAGCGGACATATTTTCTCCTGGAAAGAAAGTGGCGGCAGAATGAGGTGAAAAGATGATAAAACGTTTTATCACATGGTTTTGAGCGGCCTGTCACATTGTGCGCTCGCGCGGAAAGGTTAAGTTTATTCGGCAGGTTTAACGTTTTACCTATATGATACGGCCATGTAAGAGCTTTCCGCAGGCGTGCAACATGTCGCAGCAAAAAATCACCATTAACGACGTCGCCGAGGCGGCTGGCGTCTCCGTCACCACCGTTTCGCTGGTGCTGTCCGGCAAAGGCCGCATCTCTCCCGCCACGGCGGCGCGGGTCAATGAGGCGATCGAGCAGTCAGGCTATGTGCGTAACCGCACGGCGGCCGCGCTGCGCGGCGGCGCCAGCGGCGTAATCGGCCTGATCGTCAGGGATTTGAGCCAGCGGTTTTATGCTGAGATGACGGCCGGGCTCAGCGAGGCGCTGGAGGCGCAGGACAAGATGCTGGTGCTGGCCCAGAGCGGCGCGCAGGGGCGGCATCTGGCACGCTGCTTCGAGGCGCTGGTGGCGCAGGGCGTCGACGGCGTGGTGCTGGGCGGCGATGCGGGCAACGGCGCGGCGCTGGCGACGCGCGCCGCCGAGATCGGGCTGCCGCTGATCTGCGCCTCGCGCGCCAGCTATCTGGAGGGGACGGACAGCCTGCGGCCCGACAACGCGCTGGGCGCGCGCATGGCGACGGAATATCTCATCCGTCAGGGACATCAGCATATCGCCTGGCTGGGCGGCAGCGGCGCGTCGCTGACGCGCGCCGAGCGTATCGGCGGCTACTGCGCCACGCTGCTGCAGTACGGCCTGCCTTTTAAGCCGGAGTGGATTATCGAGTGCGAAGAGAGCCAGAAGGCGGCGGCCGAGGCAACCACGCAGCTGCTGCAGCGCCATCCGCGGCTGACGGCCATTATCGCCGCCAACGCCGCCACCGCGCTGGGCGGCTACTTCGCGCTGCTGCGCAGCGGGCGCACGCTGGGTCAGGGCGCGGTTGACAGCTATTACGCCCAGCAGATGGCGCTGGTGGGTTTCAGCGACGAGCCCCAGGCGAACCTGAGCGATCCGCCGCTCACCTTTGTCTGCAGCCCGGCGCGGGAGATGGGACGCGCCGCGGCGGCGCGCATCCTGCTGCGGCTGAGCGCGCCGGAGACCGCCAGCCAGCACATGATTTTGACGCCGAGCCTTATCGGCGGCGACAGAGTGCGATAAGCGCGTCGGCGCCTTTAGTCGTGATAGACCTGGCTCCGGCCGCCGTCGATCACAATGTCGGTCGCATTAATAAAACGCGCTTCGTCAGAGGCTAAAAACAGCGCGGTGTAGGCGACCTCGTCGGGTTCGCCGATCCTTTTGCAGGGCAGCAGATTTTGCTGTCTTTGCCGTTCCGCAGCCGGGTCCGGGCAGCTGGCCAGCCAGGCTTCCGCCGCGGGCGTCATGATCAGTCCGGGCGAAATGCTGTTGATGCGGATGCCCTGGCTGGCGTACTCCACGCCCAGCGAGCGGGTCAGGCCGATCAGGCCATGTTTCGCCACGGGATAGGGAAAGGCGCCGGGAATGATTTTATGTCCGTGCACCGACGCGACGTTGACGATATTGCCGTACTGGCGCTTTAGCATGCCGGGCAGCACGCTGCGTATCAGGTTGTAGGGGCCCTGTAAATTGACGTTGATACAGCGCTGCCACTCGTCTTCCGTCAGGGCGAGCGCGTCGCGAAAGACATTTACGCCCGCACAGTTGATCAGAATATCGATATGGCCGAAGGCGTCCTCAACCTGGCGGACGCCCGCCGCAACCTGTTCCGGCTGCGTCACATCCGCTACGCAGGCGATGCAAGGCTGGCCTGTTTGCTGCCGCAGCTGCGCCGCCAGCGGCTCCGTCGTCTCCGCCGTCAAATCAAGCAGCGCGACGCGCGCGCCTTGCCGGGCGAAGAGCGAGGCGATGGCGCTGCCGATGCCGCTGCCCGCGCCCGTTACCACGGCGGTCTTCTGTTTTAAACGTTCTGACATTTTCGCTTCCTTATGATGACAACGGTAAAATCAGCCAGTCGGCAAGCTGCCAGCGCTGGCCGTCGCGAGCGATCTCGATCAAAGGCCAGTCGCCGCTGCGGGTCAGCCATTCGACGCCTTCTTCAGTGACCAGCAGCGTATCTTCACTCTTGACGCCGCTCAGCGTGGGATTCCAGGCATGCGCGGTATCGGCCGCAATGCTGCCCGGGGTGTCCGGCGTGACAATCCAGTCGCGGCAGCCGTAGCCTGCCGGGCCGCCCTGATGGTGCTCGCGCCAGCCCTCCGGCCAGCCGTGGCGCCGGTAGGCCTGTTGAATCTGCGCAAAGAAATCCTGCCAGCGCCGGTTAATCGCGATCGCCTGAAGCATATCGGCATGGATGCTGGCAAGCGCGCCGATACGCTGCTTCAGCGCCTCATCGGGGTCGCCAATATGCACCATCCGGGTCAGGCTGACGTTAAGGCCCAGCCGCTCCGCGCCCAGAGTGATCAGCATCTTTCTGGCCAGGCGTTTCGTGCCCGGCACCGGATGTTTATACAGAGCGATGCGCTCGTCAGCCGCCACCAGGGTGCAGACGGGCCTGATGCCGCGCGCCAGACAGCGCCCGACGATTGCCGCTTCGACGTCGCGCTCGCTGATGCCCGGACGGAGCGTGCGCGCCACCTCTTCGACGATGCTGGCGGCTTCCCGGCCCAGCTGCCGGAAGCGCTGTTTTTCATCCTCATTTAGTCCCTGGCGCAGCCGGGGAAGCCGAGGTTCCATATTCAGCGTCGAGGCGAGCGGCGCGTCGCTGCCCAGCCGCGCCGGACGGCAGGCGGCCAGCGCCGTTTCCAGCGAGCCATACCAGGGATAGCGGCCGATCTCGCAGGCGAACGGCAGCGGCTCTTCCGCCAGAATGCGGGGCATTTCGTTCTCCGGCGCCAGCAGCCATACCCGATCGGGAAAAATCAGCAGGCTGCCAACGCCGATCTCCGCCCGCTCCACCACATAGTAGCTGGCGCCCTGGGTGAGCCAGGCGATGTTGTCACGGCGGGTGAGCAGCAGCGCATCCAGCTGCCATTCGGCAAGGGCGCGCTGCAGGGTTTCTAGCCTTTCGCTCATAACGCTACTTCCACGCAGGGCGTTTCTTCAACGACGCGTTCGCGCCCCGCAATCAGGTCGGCAGCGCGGTGCGCCACCGCCATAACGGCCGCATTGGTGTTGCCGCTAATGATATTCGGCATAATTGAGGCATCGACCACCCGGAGTTTTTCTAAGCCTCGCACCCGCAGGTCGGCAGTGACCACCGCCATGGGATCCTGCTCATGGCCCATGCGACAGGTGCCGACCGGATGGTAACCCGTTTTCACCATTCGCTTGCAGTGCGCTGCGATCGCCTCATCGCCTGTTACCTCGGCGCCGGGAAAGATTTCTTGCTCGATCATGTCGGCGATCGGCGATGCCGCTATCACGCCGCGCGCAAAATGGAAGCCGGCCAGCGTGCGGGCCAGATCGTCGGGATGACCGAAGATTTGCGTATCGATAACGGGCAGGGAGGCGGGATGCGCGTCGCGCAGCGTGACGCGGCCGGTCGCTTTCGGCCGCAGCAGCAGCGAGTTGATCGTCACGCCATGGCCCGGATCCCGGCCCATGACGTCGCGATCGAGATAAACGGTGGGCACGCAGAACATCTGTATGGTCGGCGTCGCGCTGAAATCGAGCGGATCGAAAAAGGCGCAGGTTTCCACGCCGGTGGTCGTCACCGGGCCGGTTTTGAACAGCAGATACTCGATGCCCGCTTTGATCATCGGCCAGCCGCGATCCTGGCCGTAATAGCCGAAGGCGCCGCGCGTGGTGGCCACCACCGGCACCTCATAATGATCCTGCAGGTTGCGGCCTACGCCGGGCAGGTGGTGACGCAGGGCAATGCCCCGTTCCGCCAGGTGATCCTGCGGCCCGACGCCCGACAGCATCAGCAGCTTCGGCGTCTGATAGGCGCCGGCCGCCAGAATCGTCTCTTTGCTCGCCTCGGCATGGTGGGTGACGCCATGACGTCGGTAGCGTACGCCTCTGGCTTCCGTTCCCTCGAACAGAATCTCCTCAACCTGCGCCTCGGTTTCAATCACCAGCCGGCTGTCATCGCGCAGCGGCGCGATAAAGGCGTCGACCACGCTGCAGCGCTTGCGGGTGCGCCAGTCGATGGTGTGCTGCATAAAGCCGACGCCGAACGGATTGCCGGTGTTGAAGTCGGGCGTATAGGGGATGCCCAGCGCCTGCATCGTTTTTACCCAGGCCCGGCTGAGCGGACTGAAATGGCCGAGATGCGATACTTTTAGCGGCCCGCCGACGCCGTGACTGGGCGCGCCGAGATGGTCGTTGTCTTCAATGGCGGTAAAATGGGGCAGCAGCGCCTCCCAGGACCAGTCGACGCCGGTATGGCGCAGCGCACGGTTCCACTCTGCGTAGTCCTGCCGGTGTCCGCGCATATAGACCATGGCGTTCACCGTCGAACCGCCACCTAATACTTTCGCCTGCGGCACGATGACGCCGCGCCCGTCGAGCTGCGGCTGCGGCTGGGTCTGATGCATGGTCAGGTATTTATCGCTGGCGAGATATTTCATATAGCCTGCCGGCATCTTCAGCACCGGATGATAGTCGCCGCTGCCGGCCTCTAACAGCAGCACCCGGGCGTTGCTCTCTTTTACCAGGCGTGCCGCCACGATACAGCCCGCGCTGCCGCCGCCTACTACGATGTAGTCAAAACCTTTCATCTTGTTACCTTTATTCCGATAGCGCCGAGTTCAGCTTGCGTAACCGCCTGGCGGCGGGGTTGTTCTGCTCGCCAGGGTCGAGCGGAGTGAGTAAAAAGCACCAGGAGGTGACCGCGCTGACGAGATAAAGCAGGGCGTAGCACCAGATGACGCCTTCGGTGCCGAACAGGGCGTTCAGGCCGCTATAGAGCGCGGGGCCAAAGAAGGTGGAGAGCCCCGCGGCGAAACAGTAAATCGCCATGGCGTTACCTTTGTCTTTCTTTTCGCACAGCGACGAGAAGAGCGCGGCGGCGGGCACATAGCCGCACAGCGTGATGCCGTACAGGCAGGCGAAGAGCACGCTGAGGGCGAAGCTGCCGCCGCTCCACTGCGGCACGAAGTACATCAGCAGCATCGAGATGCAGGAGCCGAGGCCGCCGAAGAAGGTCAGCACCTTGCGCCAGCCGATGCGGTCGCTCATTTTGCCGACGATGGGATTAAAGCTCATGCCGACCAGCCCCATGATGGTGATCAGGCTTAAATATTCCGTTTGCGAGAAGCCGATACGCTCGGTAAAGAAGCCCGGCAGAAAGATGAAGAAGCCAAAGTAGGGGGTGGTATTGATAATGCGCACCACGGCGGCGGCGGCGATGCGCGGTTCGCGCCAGAGAATATCGATACCGCCCATCAGCGTCCGCCAGACGCCCTGACGACGCTGCTCTTCATCCAGCAGCGGGCCATAGCCGGTGCGCTCTTTAACGGCGACCAGCATCACAACGATGCCTGACGCCACCAGCACCAGCGAGAGCCAGAAGGTGGCGTATTCGCCGATCATCCTGATGGAAAAAATCGCCACCAGCGAACCGAGCGTCGGCAGGCCGCCGGTAAGGCGAGCCAGAACCAGCCGGTAGCGGAACCGCGCATCTCCAGCGGCGCGGCGGACTGGATCCAGACTAAAAACGCATAGGCGAACATTGGGTAGGCGATGCCGCGCAGGCCGTAGGTCAGCGCGATGCCCACCACGCTTTGCGCGGGCAGCGCGAAGGCGAGAAACAGCAGCTCAAACACCACCCAAATCACGCCGCCGAGCAGCATGACCCGGCGCGGCCCGATCAGGGTCGAAAGCGAACCGGCTAACCAGGAGCCCAGCGTCACCGTTACGCCGTAAAAGGCGATCACCGCGGCGGCGATATCGAGGGTAAAACCGTGATGGCTCAGGTAGGGCGCCAGATAGTTGGATTCCACGCCGTCGCCGATCATAAAAAGCAGCACCGCAATATATCCCCAGGCGAGCGCCGGCGGGATGCCAAGGCGGCGCAGCACAGGCGAAGGGGCCGCGGAGGTTATTTTTGTCATAGCAGATGATTCCATGAGTAGGGTGTGGTTTCAGGCGAGATAGAGGAATCGCTCGCCTGGCATCAGCAAATGAAATTTCTTTCCGGGATAGCGGGTAAGCATGTCGTCGACGAACCAGGCGGGGTTATCGCTGTTGCAGCTAAAAAGATCGTAATGACAGGGCAACAGCAGATCGGCGCCGATGGCGTGGTGGAGATCCGCCGCATCGCGAAAACTCATATTCGGCATAATGCCGCGCCGGCCGCGGGCAACATCGCCGCCGTTGATGGGCAGCACGCAGATATGCGGTCTGAGCTGCGCCATCTGACTCTGCAGCGCCTCGGTCACCAGCGTATCGCCGCTGTGCCACAGGCTGAGCGCGCCGCTGCGGAGGTAATATCCTAAATAACGGTCGTTGCCCTCGTCATCGCGTTCGTAGTCGCTGTGCGCCGCGGCCACCGGCAAAATTTGAAACTCGCCCACCTCAATCAGGCTGCCGGTTTTCGCCAGCCGCACCTGACCGCCCAGGCGAGGTTTTTCCGCCTGTAAACGTCGGCCGTCAGGCGCCGGGATCCAGATAGGCAGCTGCGGCGCTTGTTCCGCCAGCGGCTCAAGCGTCGCCAGATCGAGATGGTCATCGTGAAAATGGGTAATCAATACCGCATCGCACACCGCCAGCGCCTCTGGCGGCAGCACCGGCGGGAAGCGGCGCACGAACTCCGTGTCGGGATGTCGGCGTTCGATGGCGTCGCTTAAGTAGGGATCGATCGCCACCAGATCGCCGGCGTGATTTTTAATCATCATGCCGGCCTGTCCCAGACTCCAGACGGCCAGCGCATGGCAGGGCACCTGCGTGGCGGTGAGTTCTGCCGCCAGCTGATGCGGGTCGCGAAGAGCAAAGGCCATGGTTTCTTCTCCGGGCTAAAGGAACCCGCACTCTAAAACAAGCGAATAGCAGAGGCTGGAGGGAAGGTCACAGAAGTTAGTTAACGCTGTTTACTGATTCAGGCGATACTGTCTGTCTTACCCTCTGAGGCGCAAACGCAATGAAGCAGATCGGCTTAAACAATTTTCAGGTGCGCAAACACAATAAAACGCTGTTTATGAGCCTGATGTGGCGGCATAAACAGGTCAGCAAATCGCAGCTGGCGCAGCTAAGCGGGCTAACGATCCCCGCCACCACCAAAATACTGGACGAGCTTATCGGCGAGGGGAAAATCGTTCATTCCGACGTGGCGCTGAGCCATCGCGGCGTCAACGGGGGCAGCTATCAACTGCCCACCGTCGGCCCCTGGACGCTCTGCATGTGCATTACGCCGACGCGTATCGAGTACCAGCTGGCGGATGCGCAGCTGGTCGCGCAGGGCGACTGCCGGCAGAAGGCGATCGACGCTGCGACCCCCGACGCGCTGCTAAAGGAGACAGAGGCGTTATGGCGACAGGTCTGCCAGCAGTGGCCAAAGAAAAAAATCAATCTGGCGCTGGCGGTGCATGGCCAGGTCGATCCCGTCACCGGCGTCTCGCAGCATATGCCCCAGGCCGCCTGGAAGGCGCCGGTCGAGCTGAAATATTTGCTGGAGGAGCGGCTGGGCATTGAGGTCAGGGTAGACAATGACTGCATCATGCTGGCGCTGGCGGAAAAGTGGCTGAACCGCAATCAGCAGAGCGAATTCTGCGTCATCAACGTCGACTACGGCATCGGCTCCTCTTTCGTCATCAACGGCGAGATTTTTCGCGGCAATCTTTATGGCAGCGGGCAGATCGGCCACACCATCGTCGATCCGCTGGGCCGCCGCTGCAGCTGCGGTCGTCGGGGCTGTCTGGAAACGGTGGCGTCGCTGAGCGCTATGAAGCAGGCGGCCCGATCTATTGACAGCGCGGCGCCGCCGCTGACGAATCGCGAACTCTTCGCGCTCTGGCAGCGCGGCGACGCCTGGATTATCGACTGGGTGAATCAGGCGGCCGAAGCGATCGGTATGAGCCTGTATAACTTCCTGAATACGCTGAATATCAACCAGATATGGCTCTATGGCCGCAGTTGCGCCTTCGGCGAAAGCTGGCGACAAACCATTGTGCGGCAGATCGATTTCAATCCTTTCGATCCGCGCGACAGCGTGAAAAACAGGGCGACCAATATCCATTTCGGCCAGCTGGATCGGGCAAGCCAGCTGCTGGGCATCGGTTATCTCTACGTTGAAAACAGCGTGACCGCCTGACTTAGTAAACTCCTTTAACTAAAATCTGTGAGCCTCTGAACTTTCACTCTGCGTGAAGGGTGGTCATATAGCCGCACCTTGACCCTCCTGCGGAGTAGCGACGTGAAACAACAACAACAGCTTTTTATGCGTTATGTGTGGGGAATCTGCCTCGTGGCGGCGTGCGGCGGCTTGCTCTTCGGCTATGACTGGGTGGTGATCGGCGGCGCCAAACCCTTTTATGAAGCCTGGTTCGGCATTACCGATCCGGCGACCTCCGGCTGGGCGATGAGCTCGGCGCTGGTCGGCTGCGTGGCCGGCGCCGTGGTGTCTGGCTGGTCGGCGGACCGGTTCGGCCGCAAAATCCCGCTGATGATCGCTGCGCTGCTCTTCGTTACCACCTCGATCGGCACCGCGCTGGCCAGCAGCTTCGAATTCTTTGTCTGGTGCCGCATTTTGGGCGGCGTCGGCATCGGCATCGCCTCGGCGCTCAGCCCTATGTATATCGCGGAGATCAGCCCGGCGGACAAGCGCGGCAAGTTCGTTGCGGTTAATCAGCTGACGATTGTCATCGGCGTGCTGGCTGCGCAGCTGGTGAACCTGCTGATCGCCGAGCCGGTCGCCAGTCAGGCTACGCAGGAGATGCTGCGTCAAAGCTGGAACGGCGAATATGGCTGGCGCTGGATGTTCGCCTCCGCCGCGATCCCCTCGACGCTCTTCCTGGTGCTGATGTTTTTCGTCCCCGAATCGCCGCGCTGGCTGGTGATGGCGGGCAAAAAGGAGCGCGCCCATGCCATGCTGAGAAAAATCGGTCCGGAGCCCTATGCGCTGCAAACCCTGTCGGAAATTTCGCTGGCGGTTGAAAAGGATAAAAGCGCGACGCGCGCCTCTGTCGGCACGCTTTTCGAGCCCCGCATCGCGCCGGTGATGGCGATCGGCATCGTACTGGCGGTGTTCCAGCAGTGGTGCGGCATCAACGTCATTTTCAACTATGCGCAGGAGATTTTCGCCTCCGCAGGCTTCGATATCAACGGGACGTTGAAATCGATCGTCGCCACCGGCCTGATCAATCTGCTGGCGACGCTGCTTGCGCTGCCGCTAGTGGATCGTCTGGGCCGACGCAAACTCATGCTGCTGGGCGCGGGCGGCTTAACGCTCTGTTACGGCCTTATCGCCTCCGCCTATATGTTGGGCATGCTGGGATGGCCAGTGCTGATTCTGGTGCTGGCCGCTATCGCCATCTACGCGCTCACGCTTGCGCCGGTGACCTGGGTGCTGCTGGCGGAAATCTTCCCGAACCGGGTGCGCGGGCTGGCGATGTCGGTGGGCACCCTGGCGCTCTGGATCGCCTGCTTTATCCTGACCTACACCTTTCCGCTGCTCAACGCCGGGCTGGGCGCAGCGGGCAGTTTCCTGCTCTATGGCCTGATTTGCGCCGCAGGTTTTCTGTTCGTCGTGAAAAAGGTGCCGGAAACCCGCGGCGTCACGCTGGAGAAACTGGAGGAGCAGCTCACGGGCGCGCCGCTGCCTGCGGCGAACACCGCGCGTAACGAGGCGTAGATGATCAGCGCAGGGAAGTGCAGAAGGTGGTAAGGCTGGTCACGCGAGGTGACCAGCCTTTTCATCGCGAGGCGCGATTGCTTACTGCGGCATGCCTTCGCTGGTGGGCAGGCCGAGCATATAGCGCGACATAAACTGCTCCAGCGTCATGGTGTCGCCGTTCATGTTCACCTGGCCGCCGTTGTACTGCAGGCTGGTGACGATATTGTTATCCTGCTGCTGGGTCAGACGGAACATCTGGCCCATCGCCGCCAGGCCTTTCACCTGCTGATCCGCCAGCTTCTGCGCGTCGTCGCCGGTATACCCCTCTGCCAGGCCGACGTTGCGCATCACTTCGGTCGCCATCGGCATATTGATAACCAGTTTGGCCGATAAGCTCTTCAGCACGCGATCCACCATGCCGGAGAGATTTTGCGGCTGTCCGGTAACGGTCGCGGGATCGTTGAAGTTAGCAGTGAGGTTAAAGGTGCTTTCGCCTTTCTCGTTTTTCCAGCTCAGCGGCGCGATGCTTATCATCGGCGCGCCTTTCAGCAGCGTCGGCAGATTATTCATCAGAATAGTGTTGACGCCGGCCTGATAGCGAATCGGATCGTTCGCGAGGCCCGGCTGATTCAGCAGGTCCTGCATCTGCGCGTGATAGTTATCGGAGAAGGTTTTCACCGCCTGGGCGTCGAACTGCGCCAGCTTCATGCTCAGCTTCGCTTCGCCGAAATCGTTGTTCTGCAGGTGCACGTTGTCGACGCGATAGTCGATGTTGCCGCTGATTTTGCCCGCTTTGTTGTCAAACGACGAGGTGCCGTTGAGCTTTTGCAGCGTCAGCGCATCCTTGCCGTTGACGCTGGCGTTGAATTTCTCCAGCTCGACTTTCTGATCGCCGATGCGCACGCCTTCCGGCGTCAGGTGGGTATTGCCGCTCACCTTCACGCCGTTAGCGGTAAACAGCACCGGCATGCCCATCTCGTTTTTGCTGGTGATGGCGATGCTGTCGATATCGCTGTCTACTGAGACTTTATCGCCTTTGCTGTCTGCGCTGACGTTCAGCGTGCCGCCGTTGGTCGCCACGCGCTGGCCGGTCTGCGCATTCTGATAATTAACCGGCAAAAAGTGCAGGGCGGTGTCGGTCGCGCCGCTATAGCCGATGCGCGTATCCGCATTCGCCGGCGATTTATTGTCGGTCAGGGCGAACAGGTTTTTCAGCGCATCGGTGTTTTCCAGCTCGGTGTGCACCGACGCCATGCTCGGGATCAGCGTAAAGCGACGCAGCTGGGCGAACGGGAAGGGGCCATGGTCGATGGTTTCGTTAAAGACGATGCTCTGGCCAGGCTTCAGGAACGCGTTATCTTCGGTCTGCGAGTTGGCCTGCAGCACCAGCTTCGCTGTGCTGCTGAATACGCCGCGCTGGTAATCCTGATAGCTGAGCTTGAGGCGGCTGTTGGGCGCCAGGGCGTTGAGCTGCGTATTGGCGTTCTGCACCAGTTCATCCATATGGCTTTCCAGCTGCTTACCGGTAAACCATGCCGCGCCGGTCCAGATTACGCCCAGGGCGATAATCACACCTACGGCAACGTTGGTCTTTTTCATTGCTGAGTCGTCCTTATCCTTGTGTCCGCTTACGCCGCTGTCCGACGTCCGGCGAGGGAAGAAAAACGCCCGCAGGCGTTTTTCGCTAATAGATTGAAATAATAGCAGTTAGGGCCAGTTTCGTCAGCCGAATCAGCGCAATGCGTTAAAAACGCGCGCCAGGCGACCGCTACCAACGGCTTTCAGCGCGCCGTCGCTGGCGGGGACAAAGCAGGATTCTCCCGGCCGCAGCGTCAGCTGCTGCTGGCCCAGCGTCAGCGTCGCCTCGCCTTCGATGCAAAACAGGATCGCCGCGCTCTCCTGCGAGAGGGTCTGCGGTTCGCTGTCCAGCGCGTGAATGGCGAAAGCGAAATCCTCCACCGGAATCGGGAAGTTCAGGGCGCGATCCTGCTGTTGCGGCTGGGTCAGCAGCTGCGACGCCGGTTTTGACTGAAACTTGACGTTGGCGAGCAGCTCGGGAATATCGATATATTTCGGCGTCAGGCCGGCGCGCAGCACGTTATCGGAGTTGGCCATCACCTCCAGCGCCACGCCGTTGAGGTAGGCGTGCGGCGTCTCGGCGTAAAGAAACATCGCTTCACCCGGCTGCAGCGTAATCACGTTCAGCAGCAGCGGCGAAAACAGTCCGCTGTCGTCCGGGTAATCGGCCGCGATCGCCTTGATGGTCTCCCACGGCTGGCCGTCGCGCGCGTTGAGCGCGGCTTTCAGCACGCCCAGCGCCAGCGACTTCGCCTCGCCCTGCAGCGACAGCAGGGTGGTGAACAGCGTCGCCAGATTGTCGCTGTCGGGATGCTGCAAAAAGTGGGCGATCTGCGGATGCGCGCCCGCCACCGGCTGCAGCAGCGAGGCGATCTCCCGCAGCTCGCGAAAGCCGTTCATCGCCTGAAAAGGGGTCAGCGCGTAGACCAGCTCCGGCTTATGGTTGGCGTCTTTATAGTTGCGCTCCGCCGCGTTGAGCGGGACGCCCGCCGCGTTCTCGCGTGCGAAACCCTCTTCCGCCGCGCTTTTGCTGGGGTGGACCTGAATCGACAGCGGCCGATCGGCGCACAGCACCTTAAACAGGAAAGGCAGTTCGCCAAAGCGTTTCGCCACCGCATAGCCCAGCGTCTCCTCGGGCGCGGCGTCGATGACGTCGCGCAGCGAGCGACGCTCGCCCTTGACCTCAACCTGAGAAGGACTTTTGGGATGCGCGCCCATCCACAGCTCCGCCATCGGCGCGCCGCTGGGATTGGCGATGCCGTAGAGTTCCGTTAAGGCGGTTCTGCTACCCCACGCGTAATTTTGCAGCGAATTGACCATTTTTTGCATAATTAACCCTTTAATCACGGGAAGTTATTGCGCCTATTAAAGCAGAAAATGATGGGGTTAATACATATGAAGTGCAAACAGCGCGACAGACTCGCATAATGTTAAATTCTTGTATGTAAGAATTCTTGCGCGTCCAGTGTTCTTCCCGCGCTGGGCGAACAATCACCACAACCTGTGCTAAAGGAGACGTAGACATGGCAGCCACGCGCATTGAAAAAGATTCAATGGGGCCCATTGATGTACCCGCAGACAAGTTATGGGGCGCGCAAACGCAGCGCTCGCTGGAACACTTCCGTATCTCGACAGAAAAAATGCCGACCGAGCTGGTCTACGCGCTGGCGCAGACCAAGCGCGCCGCCGCCACCGTCAACCGCGATCTCGGCCTGCTGCCGGCTGAACGCGCGGACGCTATTATCAAAGCCGCCGACGAGGTGCTGGCCGATCGGCACAGCGGCGAGTTCCCGCTGGCGATCTGGCAAACCGGCTCCGGAACCCAGACCAATATGAACATGAACGAGGTGCTGGCCAACCGCGCCAGCGAGATCCTCGGCGGCGAACGCGGCATGTCGCGCCTGGTGCACCCCAACGACGACGTCAACAAAAGCCAGAGCTCAAACGACGTCTTCCCGACCGCAATGCACGTGGCGGCCGTGATCGCGCTGCGCGAAAAGCTGATCCCGCAGATTGAAACGCTGAAGAAAACCCTGAGCGACAAGTCCAGCGCCTTTCAGGATATCGTCAAGATCGGCCGCACCCATCTGCAGGATGCCACGCCGCTGACCCTGGGCCAGGAGATCTCCGGCTGGGTGGCGATGCTGGAGCATAACCTTCGGCACATTGAGCAGAGCATTCCTCACGTCGCCGAACTGGCGCTGGGCGGGACCGCCGTCGGCACCGGGCTGAATACCCATCCGGAATATGCGGTGCGCGTGGCGAAAGCGCTGGCCGAGCTGACCGGGCAGCCGTTCGTCACCGCGCCGAATAAATTCGAGGCGCTGGCGACCACCGATGCGCTGGTGCATGCGCACGGCGCGCTGAAAGGGCTGGCGGCCTCGCTGATGAAAATCGCCAACGACGTGCGCTGGCTGGCGTCAGGCCCGCGCTGCGGCATCGGCGAACTCTCTATTCCGGAAAACGAGCCGGGCAGCTCAATCATGCCGGGCAAGGTCAACCCGACCCAGTGCGAAGCGATGACCATGCTCTGCTGCCAGGTCATGGGCAACGATGTGGCGATCAATATCGGCGGCGCGTCGGGCAACTTCGAGCTGAACGTCTTCCGGCCGATGGTGATCCACAATTTCCTGCAGTCGGTACGCCTGCTGGCTGACGGCATGGACAGCTTCAACCACCACTGCGCCGTCGGCATCGAGCCGAACCGCGACCGCATTTCGCAGCTGCTCAATGAATCACTGATGCTGGTGACCGCGCTGAATACCCATATCGGCTACGACAAAGCGGCCGAAATTGCGAAGAAGGCACATAAAGAGGGGCTGACGCTGAAAGGCTCTGCGCTGAAGCTGGGCTATCTCACCGAAGAGGAGTTTGACGCCTGGGTGCGTCCGGAAGAGATGGTCGGCAGCATGAAGGCGTAAGCCGCCGTCGTGATAAAAGGCCGGCGCTGCCGGCCTTTTTACGTTATATCGGGCAGTCGACCCACAGGTGCAGCCGCGGGATCAGCAGGTTGAGCGGCTGGGCCGCCGGCTTATAGCGGTGCTGCACGTTATCCGCGTTATAGTTCAGCAGTTCACCCAGCACCGGCACCTGGCTGCGGTCGCGACACAGCACGACGATCGGCGACGGGCAGGCGAGCTGCGTCTGTTTTTTTTCGTCGGCGCGCCAGACGCGCGCGATCGGCTGCACCTTCACCGGGCGCTTGATCTTCAGCCGCGCGGTGGCGGGCAGGGCGCGCACGCTCTCCAGCTCATCCTGCACTTTTTCCGCCCACTGCTCGCGCGTCCAGGGCGCCTGCGCGCGGTTCGCGCTGAGGCTCTTTTCGAGCTGCGCGATAATCTCTTCGCGCTTCACGTTTTTGATCACATGCTTGTTGGCCCAGCCGAAACGCAAGCTGTCCGGCGCCTGCAGCAGGGTAATAGTGCGATAGGCGTTAAGGGTAATCAGGCCGCGCAGATGCTGGTGCACGAACTCAAAACGCGCCTCGCTCGGCAGGCCCGATTCCACCGTGATGATCTGCTCCAGCCGCGCCTTGTATTGATTTACCTGCGCGATCTGGTCGATAAGGGCGGTTTCGCGTTCGCCGTCGGCTTCAATGCAGAGCGCGCCGGGCAGGCGCACGGCCGCTTTGGTGCTCAGCTTTTCTGACTGGTGCTGCATAAAAAGCCGGCAGAAGTGCGCCAGCGCCATCTCGCGTGCGGCTTCGCCCAGATGCTGCTCAACGGCGATTTCGGTCACAGCGTCATGTTCGTGCCCTTTTTCTATCGGCGGCAGCGAGAACACCCGCGCGATCAGCAGCGGCTGCGCCATGATCATCTCGCGCAACTCGCCCAGCGACGCCTCGAGGCGGTTGGCGCAGTCATGAAGGTCGGAAATCAGATCGTAACGCATTAGCGGTCCCCATAGTTACAACATGCCTTACTCTGACAGAGAGCGGCGCTGCATGCAATCTGTTCTATTAGTTACAGCATACTAATGAGAGCCAACCATGAAACCGTGCGGCCTGACGGCTAAACAGGCAAAGCGAGGCGAGCGGCGCCGTTTCGGTTTTTTCCTTATCTCATAACATGTTATAAAAGACGCTATCTGTGCAAAAGGGTGGCGAATGTGAATCAACGGAATAAACCCGGCGTGCTGGCGGTAGTCGTGCTGGGGCTGGTGCAGATACTCTCCTGGGGCGGCTCGTTTTATCTGATGGCGGTCATGGCGGCCCCGATCGTCGCGGAAACCGGCTGGTCGCAGCAGTGGGTCTACGGCGCGCTGTCGCTCGGCATTCTGGTTTCCGGCCTGCTGGCGCCGCTGAGCGGACGCATTATCGCGCGCACCGGCGGCCGGATGCTGCTGGCGCTGAGCGGGGCGGTGATGGCGGTCGGGCTCGCGGTGATGGGCTTAAGCCATTCGCTGCCGCTGTTTCTTGGCGCCTGGGTGGCGATCGGCGTCGGTATGGCGATGGGACTCTACGACGCGCTGTTTGCCACCCTGGGCACGCGCTACGGCAGCCAGGCGCGCAGCGCCATTACCAGCATTACGCTAATCTCCGGCTTCTGCACCTCGCTGGTGTGGCCCGGCATCGCGTTGCTGATTCATCTGCTTGGCTGGCGCGGCGCTTGTTTCGCTATCGCCGCGATGCTGCTGCTGCTGGTGCTGCCCGCCTATTTTTACGCGCTGCCGGATAAAGCGGCGCCCCTCAAGCCGAAAGCAGCGACACCGACGGCGCCTGCGCCGCAGAGCGATATCGCGCCGTCGCTGTTCTGGCTGCTGTGCGCCATTTTTACGCTCGCTTCGGTGATCATGACGGCAATCTCGGTACAGCTGATCGCTTTGCTGCAGGCGAGCGGCTATACGCTGGCTGCCGCGCTGGGACTCAGCGCCATTCTGGGGCCGTGCCAGGTGGGATCGCGCATCGTCGATATTTTGTTTAAACGCGGCCATCCCGTCTGGACCGCCTTGTTCTCGGTGGGGCTGGTGGCGCTCGGTCTGCTGTCGCTGGCGCTATTCCCGCGGCTTGCGCTGCTCAGCATGGTGCTTTACGGTGCGGGAAATGGCCTGCGCGCCATCGTGCGGGGAACTTTACCGCTGGCGATGGTCAAACCGGAGGCGTATGCCGTCGTCGTTGGCAGGATGGCGCGTCCGGCGCTTATCGGTCAGGCGCTGACGCCTCTGGCGGGCGGGTATCTGTTTGAAACCTTCGGCGCGTCCGCTACGCTGTGGACGCTTTGCGCGCTGGCGCTGCTTAACGTGGCGCTGGTGATGCTGCTGAAAAACCGGCTGCCGTCGGCGCCCCCGGCGGCGCGTTAAGGGCAGGGCGGAGGCTTGCGCGGCGCGGGCTGAACAGCTTGTGCTTTCGGCTGCCGGGTTTTAATGAATACGTGCCCTGGCGCCGTCGCCTTGCTTCTAAAAAGCAACAGTGTTTGTTATATTTATTGCTCACTGAATGTTCACTTACGCGGCAATAAAACAATAAGATGCACCGCAACTCAGGATAATGAAATGCTTGATTACCGCTTCCCGACAGCTTTGCAAATGGTTCTTAGCGTAGCGATGGCGGAGCAGATGGGTAAACGCTCGACCAGCGCCATTCTGGCATACGGCCTTGAGGCGAATCCCAGTTTCATCCGTAAGCTGATGGTTCCGCTCACCCGCGACGGCATTATCGTCTCGACGCTTGGCCGCACCGGTTCGATTCATCTGGGGCGCCCGGCCAGCGAAATCACGCTGCGCGATATTTATACCTCGGTGATTGAGGACAAAAAGCTCTGGGCGTCGCGTCCGGACGTCGCGCCTCGCTGCCTGGTCAGCGCCAATCTCTGCTGGTACTTCAAATCGATCGCCGATGAAGCCGAGCAGGCTTCGCTGGACGTGCTGGCAAAACGCACCGTCGCCGACGCGCTCGAAGAGCTGAAGAAAGGCAACGAAACCGAGTGCGCGCCGGTGCTGGAACCGGATGCCATCGAAGACCTGTGCAAAAAAAGCCGCTAAAAGCGGCTTTTTTTATGCCCCGCAGCGCGGCGTGTCCAACGCCCTCCATACGGTTTTTCTCTCCAGCCATAGCAGACGAATTCTCGCTATAGCAAAAGCACCCGGCTAAATGACGCTGTTTTTATCCGATTGATAAATCAGGAAAAGCGTATTTTTCTGTCTGATTATTTTATATCTATGGAGAGAGAAATGGCCTTAATCAACTGTCCGGAATGCAAATCGGACGTCAGCGATTCCGCTTTTAAATGTCCCTCATGCGGACATCAGGTAAAAAAACCGAAGCGAACGCTGTTTGGGAAAATCGTTAAGATCGTGTTCATCCTGTTTAACCTGCTGATGATCTATTCCATTTTCGCCGGCATGGGCGCGAGCGGAGACGTGATCAATAACGCGGCTTCCGATGCAGAACGCGCTGGCGCGGCGTTAGGCGCGGGCATGGGTGCGATGATGCTGGGGATCCTCTGGGTCGTGGGCGATATCATTATCGGCACGCTGGTTTTTCTGACGCGTCCCAAAGCCTGATATCCCTTTCCGCAACGCGTGGTGATAATAAAAAAGCCGCTAAACGCGGCTTTGACAAATACCGGGCGGTCGCTGACCGCCCATACTCTTTACGCTGTCTGCATCGCCTCTTTCGGCGCCTTGCGCGTCACCAGCTTACGCAGCGTGACGTAGAACACCGGCGTCAGGAACAACCCGAACAGGGTAACGCCCAGCATCCCGGCGAACACGGTGATGCCGGTAACGCCGCGCACTTCCGCGCCCGCGCCTTCGCCCAGAATCAGCGGCACGGTACCGGCGATAAAGGCGATAGAGGTCATCACGATCGGACGCAGACGCAGACGACAAGCCTCCAGCGCCGCTTCCACGATGCCTTTGCCCTGCATCTCCAGCTCGCGAGCGAACTCCACGATAAGAATGGCGTTCTTACATGCCAGCCCCATCAGCACCACCAGACCGACCTGCACGAAGACGTTGTTGTCGCCGCCCGTCAGCCAGACGCCGACCAGCGCCGACAGCATCGTCACCGGCACGATCAGGATCACCGCCAGCGGCAGCGTCCAGCTCTCATAGAGCGCGGCCAGCACCAGGAACGCCAGCAGCACCGCCACCGGGAAGACGATAAAGGCGGTATTGCCCTGCGTCGCCTGCTGATAGCTGAGATCGGTCCACTCGATATTCATGCCGTTCGGCAGCAGCTGGCTGGACATCGTTTCCAGCTGGGTCATCGCCTGTGCGGAAGAGAGGATGCGCGGATCGGCGTCGCCAATCAGGTCTGCCGCCGGGTAGCCGTTATAGCGGATCACCGGGTCGGGCCCGTAGGTGGTGGTGATATGCACCATGCTGCCGATAGGCACCATCTCGCCGCGATCGTTGCGGGTACGCAGGTTAGCGATATCCTCCACGCTGTCGCGGAACTCGCCGTCCGCCTGCGCCATCACGCGCCAGGTGCGGCCGAAGCGGTTGAAGTCGTTGACGTACGAAGAGCCGAGATAGGTCTGCAACGTGCTGAAAAGATCGGTCAGCGACACCCCCTGCGCCTTGGCTTTATCGCGGTCGACCTGCACGTCAAGCTGCGGCACGTTCGCCTGATAAGAGGAGATGGGATAATGCATGCCCGGCGTCTGCATCACCGCGCCGGAGAGGGTATTGATCGCCGTTTGCAGCGCGCCGTAGCCCAGCCCCGCGCGATCCTGCACGTAGAGCGAGTAGCCCGACCCCTGGCCGAGGCCCAGAATCGGCGGCGGCATAATCGAAAAGCCGAATCCCTGCTGCAGCTGGGCGATCTTCGCGTTGATTTCCGCGTTAATCTCCGCCGCGCTGTGGGTACGCTCGCTGAACGGCTTCAGGCCGAAGAACACCGTGCCGGTATTCGGCGTGTTGGTGAACTGCAGCGCGTTCAGGCCGGGGAAGGCGACGGAATAGGCCACGCCTTCGGTGTTCATGCCGATCTCGCTCATCTTGCGGATCATTTCGTCGGTACGCTCCAGCGACGAGCCCTCCGGCATCTTCACGCCGCCAATCAGATAGAGCTTATCCTGCGTCGGGATAAAGCCGCCCGGCACGGCGTGGAACATAAAGCCCGCGCCCGCCAGCAGCAGCACGTAGACGCCAAACACCGCGCCGCGACGGCGCAGCGTTTTGCCGACCAGCCCTTCGTAGCCGTGCGCGCTGCTGTTAAAGAAGCGGTTGAACGGACGGAACAGCCAGCCGAGCAGGCGATCGATAATGCGCGTCGGGATATCTTTCGGCGCATGGTGATCCTTCAGCAGCTTCGCCGCCAGCGCAGGCGAGAGCGTCAGCGAGTTGACGGCGGAGATCACCGTGGAAATGGCGATGGTGACCGCGAACTGCTTATAGAACTGGCCGGTCACGCCGGAGAGAAACGCCATCGGCACGAACACGGCGCACAGCACCAGCGCGATGGCGACAATCGGCCCGGAGACCTCGCGCATCGCCTGATGCGCCGCCGCCTGCGGCGAGAGGCCCAGCTCGATATTACGCTCGACGTTCTCCACCACCACGATGGCGTCATCCACCACGATGCCGATCGCCAGCACCAGCCCAAACAGGCTCAGGGTATTGAGCGAGAAGCCGAGCAGGTAGAGCACGCTAAAGGTGCCGACCACCGAAACCGGCACCGCCAGCAGCGGAATGATCGAGGCGCGCCAGGTTTGCAGGAACAGGATGACCACCAGCACCACCAGAGCGACCGCTTCCAGCAGCGTATGCACCACCGCGCTGATGGAGTCGCGCACGAACACGGTAGGGTCGTAAGGGGCGGCCCACTGCACGTCGTCCGGGAAGCGCGTCGCCAGTTCGGCCATTTTGGCACGCACCGCGTTAGAGAGATCGATGGCGTTGGCGCCCGGCGCCTGGAAAATGCCGATGCCGACCGCGTCCTTATTGTTGAGCTGCGAGCGCAGCGCATAGCTGCCGGAGCCCATCTCGATACGCGCCACGTCGCGCAAGCGCACCAGCGAGCCGTCGTCCGAGGTTTTCAGGATGATATTGCCGAACTGCTGCTCGTTTTCGAGGCGGCCTGCGGTGTTGATGGAGAGCAGGAAATCGGATTGCTTCTTCAGCGGTTCAGCGCCGAGCTGGCCGGCCGACACCTGCACGTTCTGCTCCTGCATCGCCGCGATCACGTCGGCGGCGGTCAGGCCGCGCGCGGCTACCTTGTTGGGATCGAGCCAGACGCGCATCGCATATTCGCCCGCGCCGAAGATCTGAATCTGGCCCACGCCCGGCAGGCGCGCCAGCTCATCCTTGACCTTCAGCGTGGCGTAGTTGCGCAGGTAGAGCGAGTCGTACTTGCCGTGCGGCGAGAACATATGCACCACCAGCGTCAGCGTCGGCGACATCTTCTGGGTGGTGATGCCGAGGCGGCGCACATCTTCCGGCAGGCGCGCTTCCGCCTGGGCAACGCGGTTCTGCACCTGCACCTGCGCCTGATCGGGATCGGTGCCGGGGCGGAAGGTGACGGTGGTCACCAGCACGCCGTCGGAACCGGCCACCGATTTCATATACATCATATTTTCAACGCCGTTGATCGCCTCTTCCAGCGGCGTCGCCACCGAGTCGGCAATCACTTTCGGGTTGGCGCCAGGGTATTCGGCGCGCACCTGCACGCTGGGCGGCACCACGTCCGGGTATTCGCTGATCGGCAGCAGCGGAATGGCGATCAGGCCGGTGACGAAAATCAAAATCGACAAAACGGCGGCGAATATCGGCCGGTCGATAAAAAAGCGGGAAAAGTCCATAGCGGCAGTAGCCTCAGTTAGTTGGCGTTAGCCGCGCGCATCGCGACCTGCTGGGCCGTTACCGGCATTCCGGGCATAAACACTTTTTGCAGCCCGTCGACGATCACGCGATCGCCCGACTGCAGCCCGCTTTTCACAATGCGCAACCCCTCGGCCATCGCGCCGGGCTGAATGTCGCGGCGCTGCGCCTTGCCCTCTTTGTCCACGACATAGACATACTTGCGGTCCTGATCGGTCAGCACGGCCTTATCGTCTATCAACAGCGCCTGATACTCCGCGCTGCCCGGCAGGCGGACGCGGGAGAAGAGGCCGGGCGTGAACTGACGCTGCCGGTTATCAAGCAGGGCGCGCATGCGGATCGTGCCGGTGCTGGCGGTGAGCTGGTTGTCGGTAAAGTCGACCATGCCGCGGTGCGGATAGCCGCTTTCGCCCGCCAGACCGATTTCGACCGGCAGCGAGCCGCGCTGCTGGCCCTGGCGCGCCATCGCCTGGTAGTGGAGGAAGGTGGTTTCATCGACGTCGAAGTAAACATACATGCGATCCTGCGACACCAGCGAAGTGAGCACGCTGGCGCTGTCGCCGGCGGTCACCAGGTTGCCGGTGGTGATCATGGCGCGGCTGGCGCGTCCGTCGATCGGCGCGGTCACGCGGGTAAAATCGAGATTGAGCTGCGCCATATCTACGGCCGCCTCGGCGGAGAGTACGTCCGCCTGCGCCTGGCTGGCGGCGGAGCGCCGCTGCTCCCACTGCTCGCGCGACACCGCCTGCGTGCCGATCAGCTTCTCCGTGCGCGCCGACTCGCTGCGCGCCAGCGCCGCCTGGCTGCGGGCGCGCGCCAGTTCGGCCTTCGCCTGCTCCAGCGCGGCGCGGTAGGTGCGGTCGTCGATGGTGAACAGCACCTGGCCTTTTTTCACTTCGTCGCCTTCGCGGTAGTTCACCGAATCGATATAGCCGGAGACGCGCGGGCGCAGCTGCACGCTCTGCACCGCTTCGATGCGGCCGTTAAAACTGTCCCACTGGCTGACGGGCTTCACTACCACGTCGGCGACGCTGACCTGAGGGGGCGGCGGCGGGGCGTTTTGCGCCACGCCTTTGTCACATCCGCTGAGTATGCTGCTGAGCAGCACCGCGCCCAGAAGGGTTGAACCCTGACGAACCCACTTCGTTTGTCTGTTCATTATTGTTATTCCGCATAGCGTTAAAAAAGAGCCCACAAGGGCGGGCCAATATTTGCAACTTTTAAGATTGCAATTAATCGCGAGGAGTGTAGGCTTGGGCATCCAGCAACTGCAAGAATATCTGATACACTTTATGTGCGGTTTTGACTGAGTCAGGGCGGGGCGGAGAATGTCCTTACGGCGAGTGCGGCATTTAATGTATCAATCCAACTTGCATTAAATGGCAAAGTCAGTCACCCTTAAAGTGTAATTGCAACTGATACTGATACTGTTCGCAACGGCGACGGGAGAAAATGGGATGATGAGCGACGCATTTATTCACGATCTAATCGACTGGATCGATAACAACATCGAAACACGTCTGGATCTGGACACCGTATCGGAGCGCGCAGGCTATTCTAAATGGCACCTGCAGCGTATGTTCAAAGAGCACACCGGCTATCCGCTGGGTGAGTACATCCGCATCAAGAAGCTGAAGAAATCCGCGGATCGGCTGACTACCACCAATGAGCCGATACTCAACGTCGCGATTTCGCTGGGCTTTGACTCGCAGCAGTCTTTCAACCGCAGCTTTAAACGCCAGTACGGCGTTGCGCCAGGCGCCTGGCGTCGCCACGGGGCGCAGATGCAAGCCATGCAGTGATCCCCGCAGGGCCAGCTTCGCTGGCCCGCGCTGTATCTGCCCGCTAAAGCTGGTATCATCAGCGTCCTGTTGTCTGGGATGCCATCATGTCGAAAAAACTCTGGATTGCACTGATTGTCGTGCTTGCGGCCGCCTGGGCCGGTTTTAAACCCCATCTGAATGTTTCACCCACGCCTGAATCCGGCGACATCAGCTCGCTGACCGATGCGCGCACCGTAGCGCGTTACCTGCTGCAGCACCAGCAGCTGCCGACCTATTACATCACCAAAAACGACGCGCGCCGCCGCGGCTGGGATCCCGCCAAAGGCAATCTGTGCGAGGTGCTGCCGGGCAAGGCGATAGGCGGCGACCGTTTCGGCAACCGCGAAAAGCGCCTGCCGCAGCGCAGCGGGCGCTTATGGTATGAGGCGGACGTCAACTATCGCTGCGGCCATCGCGAGGCGGATCGGCTGGTCTACTCCTCCGACGGTCTGGTCTATATCACCACCGATCACTATCGCAGCTTTAAACAGGTGCCCTGAAAATGCTGACCATTACGCTCGACTTTCGTCGCCTGGCGGATCGCGACGCGCTCTATCAGACGCTGGCGCAGCAGAGCCATTGTCCGTTCGCCTTCGGCAATAATCTGGACGCGCTGTGGGACTGGCTGACCGGCGGCATGGCGCTGCCGGCGCGCATTCATCTGCGTCATGCGGCGGAGGCGGCACAGCGCGACGAGTTCGCCGCCGTGCTGGCGCTGCTGGAAGAGGCGGCGCAGGCGCTGGAGGGCGACCTGCGCCTGAAGCGGGATTAGCTGCGCAGCGGCGCGAGGATGGCGGCCAGCGCGGCGCGCGCGGCAGGCGTGACGTCGCGTCCGCCGGCGTAGCCGTTGTTCTCCAGAATCACCGAATTGAGCCCGACCAGCCAGTCGTAAATGTAGTAGGCGGTATGGTTGGCGGGCGCGGCGGAAAGGCGCGTCAGCCGCTGTCCGGCAGAGAAGTTAACGCTCGGCGCGGGCGGACGCGCGAAAATCGGCTGGCCGCGATTGACGCGGCTTGGCGGCCGCTCAGCTTCGTCACGCTGTAAAAAGCCCAGCCAGGCGACAAAATCTCCCAGCACCGTCATGGCGCGGGAAACCTGACGATCGGCGCGCGACTCATGGGTGACGGAAGGGTTATCCGGCTCGTGCAGCGCCTGCTCCAGCGACGTCAGCATATCGAGGCGGAAGCTGGCAACGATCAGCTCTTCGACCAGCCACTCCAGCGTGCCGCGATCCACATTCAGCAGCGTCAGCAGGCTGCGGTTCTCCGGCAGTTCGCGCAGATGATCGAGCCACAGCGCCATCACCTGGCGCGCGAAGCTCTGTCCCGCGGCGCTGACGTGTTGCTGCGCGGCCGCAGGCTCAACCAGCGGCGTATCGCTAAAAAGATCGAATTCAAATCCGACGCCGAAATGCTGCGCGGGCGCCTCAGCGCGGATCGCCGCGGCGGCGGCCGGCGCGTCATGCTGGCTGAGCCAGAGCTGACGCAGCGTTTCGCGCGGCGGCTGCAGCCGCTCGAGCAGTTCGCCGTGCAGGCCGGTACGGTGCTGCAGGCATTTCAGCAGCGTGTCGGCGATGGTCTGCCTGCGCGCGGCCTGTTCGACGCTCGCCTCGGCGTCGATCCAGGGCAGCAGACGACGCTCCAGCACGCTGTGCTGTAGGGCGCGCAGCTCGGCCAGCAGCCGATCGCGGCGCGCATCGGGCTGCATCTCTTCCTGCAGCCACTCCGCCATGCGATCGACGCCGGCGCGATCGAGCGCCAGCATCGAGCCCCAGCGCTGGCCGGGCTGGCCAATCTGGCGCTGTACCGCCTCATCGACGTTGATCTGCTGATGGCGCGCGTCGTAAGGGGTGATCGCCCAAATCAGGCGCGGTTTTTCGCCGTTTTCGCGCGGCGGCTGATGCAATTGCCACTCGCGCAGCGCGCGGCTGGCGACATCGACATCCTGACGCTGGCTGGCGGCGGTGCAGACCAGCATTAAATCGATCCCCTGGCGCGTAGCGTAGAAGCCGGGCAGCAGGGCGCGTTTCTGCTCCAGCAGTCGGGCGCGCAGCGGATCCAGCTGCTCCAGACGCTGACGCTCCTCCAGCGCCGTCGCATCGGCCGGCGCGCCTGGGGCGGGCAGATCGAGCATATCGGCGTCGTCAAACAGGGCGGTGCGCGGCGTCGAGCTCAGGGGGATGACCAGCTCCAGCGTCAACAGCGCCAGCCAGCCGAGCGGCGCCTGCTGCGGCTTGCCGATGCGGTTGCCGTTCAGCGGACAAACTTCCACCTTCATCTGCTGATCCTGCTCGCTGGCGGGTGCGATCAGCTGTTCGCTCGGCAGCAGCGCGTCGTCCGCCAGCAGGCTGAGCGGCGCGAGCACGCGGCTGGCGCTGCGCAGCTGATGGCGCAGATGCAGCAGCGCGCGCAGCGCTTCGCTCAGCTCCGGCTGCGTCGGCCACAGCAGGGCGAAAAGCTGCACCCGGTCGTCGACGCTGAGCGCGGGCGCCAGCTCTACCGCCTGCGGCCAGAAATGGCGGTCGAGCCGCGCCTCGTGACAGCGGTGACGACGGCTCCAGGCCCAGAGCGTGACCAGCGCGTCGCTGTCGAGCCCGCCGATCGGCGCGCTGAGGCGCTGGCGCTGCAGGCGCTGCAGCTGCTGATCGAGCTGGGCGCTTTCCGGCTGCGGCGCCGCATGGCGGCAGCTCAGCACCAGACGTAAAATTTCCGCCTCGCTCAGCAGCGTCAGCTCTACCGGCCATTCGCCGGAGAGCGGCTCGCGCTGATGGCAGTAGCGGGTCGCCGCGGCGAAGTCGAGATTGCCGGGATTGATCTGCTGAAAAACGTTAAGGCTCTTTTCGCCCAGACGCGTCAGCAGCTGGCCCTGGGCGTCGGCGACCATTTCGCTCAGCAGCCAGGCTTTGCCCGCCTGCGACTGGCCGAACAGCGCCAGCGTCACCGGACGAGCGACCTGCTGGGCGAGCGCATCGCTCTGCGCGCGGGCGCGGCGCAGCTGGCGCGTAAAGGTTTCCGCTTCCAGCGCCAGGCGCGGCGACGCCTCGCGGTGGTCGGCGATCCAGCCCAGGCTGGCGTTCAACGCCTCCTGCAGCAGGCCGAGTCGTTTTGCCAGCGTCTGCGGCTGGCGCGGTTTTACAGTTCTCATCGTTTGCAAAGGCTTCCGCTGTCAATCCAGTACTGGGCGTTGGCGTTGCCCGTCGGCGAGAGAGTATTGAGTTTCAGGCTCAGCTGCTCGAGCGGCACGCGGGTGCCGTCATCGAGGCGCGCGTCGCTCAGCACCAGGCGCTCGGGGCCGGGCAGCGTCGGGCCTGGCGCCACCGCCAGCTTCACGCGCAGCACGCTCTCTCCGGCGACCTTGCGCGCCAGCTGGGCGTCGTTCAGCGTCAGGCTGTAGAGCGGCGACGCGGGCCAGCGATCGTTGTCGAGCTGACGGAAACCGAGGCAGACGTTGCCGCGAATACGGAAGCTGCTTTTGCGGTCCAGCGCGAAGCCCCGGTCGTCGAGATCGATATCGCTGTAGCAGAGATTATCGTCGGTCAGCGCCTGGTTCTCGTCGAGCACGCCCAGATAGCGGATGGTCGAATAGGGCTCAAAATCGCCCGCGCGGAACCAGAAGCTGTTCAGGCGCAGATCCAGCGCTAGCAGGCAGAGCATCGCGCCGACCGCCGCCGTGGATTTCGGGTTGTCGATGCGGCCATGTTTGTTGAACGGATACCAGTCGCTGGTGTGATAGCCCTCCAGCGACAGAATGCGGCTGCCCGGCAGCGGCTGGAGATGGCGCACCAGCGCCTGGATGCCCGGGAAGCGCGACGGGCGTCCGGTGAGCAGCAGCACGTCGCACTGATAGAGCGACACCACCTCGCACATCGAGCGCAGCGCCGGAATGATCGCCATGCGGTGCTGCATAAACTCGGCGTGCAGCTGCGCGAGACTGACGATCAGCGGCACCTCCAGCAGATCGAAACCGCTGTCGGCGCCCAGCGCGCGCCTGATTTCGCCGTTGATAAAGGCGAGCACCGCGTCGGCCGGGCGGCTCTCCACCAGCTCGCCGAACAGGGCGTTGATCTCCGCGTGGCTCTCCAGCGGATCCCAGTTCTCGTAGCGCTCCAGCACCGCCTGCGCCAGCGGAATAAACAGCTGCAGCGTCGCCTGCTGGCGCAGCGTCGCCTGGCCGTCGAGGCGGCCGTCGTGGCCGAACAGCTTGTTCAGCAGCGGCTCGGCCAGCGTCAGGCCCGCTTTCTGCAGGCTCTGCTGCAGCGCGGGCAGGATCCAGAGCTGGATCACGTCCAGCAGAATATCGTCGCCCGCGACTTTGAAGCCTTCGCGGAACAGCAGACGCGGGGTAATTTTGACGTTATTGCCCTGGCCGTCGTCGAGGCGGTAGTGGGTAATAGCCAGATCGGTGGTGCCGCCGCCGATATCGATCGAGGCGATGCGCAGGCTTTTGCCCGGCACTTCATCGGCTTCGCGCGGACGATCGGGGCGCGCGGTGCTGCTAAAGAAATCCTGCGCGCGACCGGCGAAGTTGACCTGGGTTTCGTTGAACAGCCACACCATCTGGCCGCAGGTGGCTTCGTCCCACTCCATCTGCACGTCCGGCACCGGCTTGCGGCAGGTCGGCGGCGCGGCGGCGTCGAACGGCTCGTCGGCCGCGTGCCAGCCCTCGGCTTTCCACACCAGCGCGATCGCCTGCTGCATGCGGCGGCGGAAAATTTCGCGCTCCGGCTTAGGCATGGCGGACGGCAGGGTGAGGATGACGTGGCGCAGCTGGCGCGGCGCGTGGCTCTGCGGCATGCGCTGGCGCTGCGCGGCGCTGTTCATCTGCATCAGCGCCTGCGCCAGCAGTTCGCACAGCATAAAGGTCATCAGCGAGCTGCGGCTGTAGTGAGCGGAAAAGACCGGCAGGCGGTCGTCGTCGGCGAGCGCGTGCAGCGGCTCCCCTTCGTCATTCAGCAGAAAGGTAAAGGGCGCGGCGTTGGCCTGCGGCTCGTTCGATCCCTGCGGCTGATTAAAACGCCAGCCTGGCTGATAGCGCGCCTCGTCCCACAGATAGCGGCGCGGGCTGGAGATGCCCGTGCTGCCCTCAAGGCCAGCGCGCTGCAGCGCCAGACGGCTCGCTTCGCGGCCGACGCGCGTCAGCGACGGCCACATAAAGGCGTTTTCTCGGCCGCTCTGCAGTGAAAAGCTCGCCTTGCCGAAGTCCGTTTCAGCGAACTCCAGGCGGCTGTCGAACAGTTCGTTATAGACCTGATGCGGCTGCGAAAGGTCGCGCAGCTGTAATTCGTAGGTCTGCTTCAGGCCGTTGCTCTCTTCAGGGTGATCCTCCACCAGAATGCCGCAGGTGTGCGAATTGCCGACGTCGAGAATAATGTCGACGTTCACCGCCGGCGTCTGCTGGGTGGCGGCCTGAAGGTGGATATCGCTCAGGTTGAGCTGCTCGCCGAGCAGCTCCAGCAGGTTCAGGTAGTGCGCCTGATATTCGAACTCGCGCAGCGCCTGCGCGATCGCCTGCTCGCGGCGGTCGCCGACGCGGTCGCTGAACGTCTCGCGCAGCCAGCCGTCGACCCAGATATGATCGAGGAACTCGCCCAGCTCGTAGTTGTGCCAGGCGAGCGAGAAGGTGACGCCGTTCTGCGCGTCGGCGGCGGTCAGGCCGAGCTGTTCGCCGCCATCCTCCTGCGCCACGCAGCGGGTATCGAACGCCAGGGTGACGCGGTGGGTATTGCCCGCCGCGTCCGGCTGCGCCAGCGCGGTGAGGCGCACGCGCGCCCAGTTCTCCGGGCCGCCGATAAAGCGGCGGCCGCTGGCGCAGCGCAGCATCGGCAGCGGCAGCCAGCAGTCCGCCAGCAGCGTCAGGGAGTCGGCCAGCGCCACGTCCGATTCCGGGCGCACCACTTCCGGCGTGCCGCCGTCATCCGGATAGAGCAGAAACTTGCCGCTGTTGCCGTCGACGTTGAGACGCAGCAGCGGGCCGTTCGCCGTCTGGCGGACGAACTGGCGGCGCGCCTGACCTGCGGCGATGCGCAGGCCAAAATCCAGAAACTGTACGCCGCTCTCTTCAATCAGCGTGATTTTTTGTTTGTCATCGATCAGGGGAGCCAACATGGTTACTTACTCTCACGCTTAATCGTCATCGGGAAGGATTTGTTATCGCTGAACAGCGCTTCGCACACGGCGGCGCCGTCTCCCGGCTTACACATCAGCTGCGGCATGCGGTAGCGCGAGCCGTCGCTGCATTTGGCAGTATAGCGGCTGCGCACCGAGAGCTGGCCGCTGCCGAGCATGGCCGCAGTGACCTCGTCGGCGCTGCAGCGCAGGTTATTGCCCTGGGTGACGGTGGCGCTGCCTTTGCCGCCGCTGATCTCATAGTGCAGCACCGGCGACGCGCCGCCTGGCAGGGAGTTCTGCATCACCACGCGCCAGCGGCCGTCGACGACGCCAATCGCGCCGGCGCGGACATCCTCTACGCTCATTTTTAGCGCGTCGCCCGCGGCGGGAACGGCGGGCGTCACGACGCTGGCAAGCGTTGCGGAAGGCGCAGGCGCCGCGGCCGGTGCGTCGACGCTGGCGGGGGTCTGCGGCAGGGTGGCGGCGAGCTTTTTGCGCGGCGATCAGCGCGGCAGGCGGCGCGATAGCGGTGGCCGCCGGCGCGGCGGCAGGCGCAGCGACCGGCGTCGGCTGATGCAGCCAGAAGGCGGCGGCGCCGGCAACGGCCAGCGCCACCGGCGCAAGATACCAGAGGCGGAAGGCGCGGCGCGACGTGGTGGGCGCGATGGCGGGCGGGGCGGCTGATGCAGCCGCGGGCGGCTCGACGACCTGAGAGACGTCGACAACGGGTTCCGGCAGCGGCTCAGGCTCAGCGATCGTCGGCGGCATTTCCGCTATCGCCGGCTGCGGCTCGACGACAGTCAACTCCGGCAGCAGCGGCGGCAGCGACGCCTCCAGCGTATCGCGCAGGCAGGCGAGCGCATCGTCGCGCGTGCGCGCCTGCGCGTCGACAAAGCCCCAGAAGGTGATCACCGGCTTGCCGTCCACCAGGTAGACATACTGCTGATCGGGAAACTGCAGCGCTTTGCTCAGCAGCGCGCCGAACAGGCGCATCGCCGGATTGTCGGCCTCGCGCGCGCGCGCGCTGAGAGCCTGCATCTCCTGCTGCGTTGCCGTCAGCTGCTCCAGCGCCTGCCGGCGCTCGCGATCGCTGGCGCCCAGCCAGGATTTAACCTTGCCGCTGAAGGGCGCGTACCAGTCGAGACGGTCGCCGCGCGCGTTGGGCTGAGGAACGGCCAGGCAGTTGGCCAGCGCGGTCTGACGGCGCAGCCGCAGCGTTTCACGAATTTGCAGGGCGGATGCGTAGACCGGCTGGCCGTTTTCACCCAGCGCCAGCACCGCGTCAAGATTGCCGCTGCGCAGAAAAGTTTTTGCCACCTGTTGGGCCCTTATCGGTCGAAGTGTGAGGCAGAAAATCGTGTGATATCGGCGATTGGAGTGATTTTACGCCGAACAACGGCAAATCAAACGCCGGAAAAAACGATAATTAAGGGCGTTTTTCGCGCGCTGCGATAAAAAATGCGCAGCGCGCCCAGTCGCTTAAGCGCCGCGACGCGTCAGCACGGCATGCGCCGCAAGGCCGCCGACCAGCCCCCAGAACGCGGCGCCGATGCCGAACAGCGAAAGGCCAGAGGCGGTAATCAGAAAGGTGATGGCGGCCGTGTCGCGCGTATCCGGCTCCGCCAGCGCGCGCGTCAGGCTGGCGCTGAAGGTGGACAGCAGCGCCAGGCCGGCGAGGGTGGCGATCAGCGGCGACGGCAGCGCCACGAACAGGGCGGCGATAAGCGCGCCCGAGAGACCGGCCAGCAGATAAAACAGCCCGGCCAGCGCGGCGGCCATCCAGCGGCGGCGCGGGTCAGCGTCCACCTCGTCGCCCATGCAGATAGCGGCGGTGATGGCGGCGATGCAAACGGAAAAGCCGCCGAAGGGCGACAGCAGCAGGGTCGCCAGCCCGGTCCAGCTCATTAGCGCGGAGACCGGCGGCCGGTAGCCGTGCGCCTGCAGCGTGGCGATGCCCGGCGCGTTTTGCGACGCCATGGTAACGAGAAAAAAGGGCAGGCCGACGCCGAGCAACGCGGTCAGGCTAAAGTGCGGCATGATGCCCTGCGGCAGCGCGAAGCTCGCCATCTGCGCCGGGAAATGGATTGCGTGCCGGGCGAGCGCCACCGCGACGCCCACCGCCAGCGCGGCCAGAATGGCGTAGCGCGCCAGCCAGCGCCGCGCCAGCAGCCAGCTCAGCAGCATCGCGCCGCACAGCGCAATATCGCTCTGCAGGCCGGTAAAGGCTTCCAGCCCGAAGCGCAGCAGGATCCCGGCGAGCATGGCGGAGGCCAGCGCGGGCGGAATAACGTTCATCAGGCGCGCAAACAGGCCGGTCACGCCGCTCAGCGCAATCAGCGCGTTGGCGAAGATAAACACGCCGATCGCCTCATTGATGGAGAGGCCGTGCAGGCTGGTCGCCAGCAGCGCCGCGCCAGGCGTGGACCAGGCGCAGAGGATCGGCATGCGCGTCCAGAGTGACAGGCCCAGCGAACAGAGGCCCATCGCGATGCCCAGCATCGACAGCCAGCCGCCGATCATCTTCGACGAAGCGCCAGCCGCCTGCGCCGCCTGAAAAATAATGGCCGCGGAGCTGCTGTAGCCGACCAGCACGGCAACGAAACCCGACACCAGCATGGGAAAAGAAAAGGCGGATCGCGCCGTTATGCTCTGCATAAAACCTCCACTGTGCGCTATAACGCACATGGTATCAGTGTGCGCTATAACGCACATGGTATCAGTGTGCGCTATAGCGCTCAAGTGCTACACTGCCGCCATGATTTCAGGAGAACCTCATGGAAAATCTGCATCAGCATCTTAGCGAGGCGCTGAAACAGCTGCGTCAGGCCAACGGCTGGAGCCTGACGCTGGCGGCGGAACGCACCGGCGTCAGCAAGGCGATGCTCGGCCAGATCGAGCGCGGCGAGTCCAGCCCAACGGTGGCGACGCTGTGGAAAATCGCCACCGGTTTTAACGTTCCTTTCTCTTTTTTCATTCAGGGCAACGGGCTGCAGAGCGGCGATAGCGCGCGCTTCAGCCAACCCAACGCGCAGATGACGGTGCGGCCGCTGCTGCCTTACGACGCGCGGCTGCGCTTCGATCTGCTGGCGGTCGAGCTGGCGGCGGGCGCGCAGAGCGACTCCTCGCCGCACGAGCAAGGCTGCGTAGAGCAGGTGGTGGTGATCGAGGGCGAACTGCTGCTCGGCACGGAGGGCGTCTGGCGTCGGCTGCAGGCGGGCGAGGCGCTGCAGTTCGCCGCCGACATTGCGCACAGCTATCGCAATCCGCTCGCCACGCCGCTGCGCTTTCACAGTCTGATCCACTATTTGCAGCGTCCTGACCTTACAAATTGATACGAAGGTAAACTACACAGTTTGCCTTCGTATCTCTATACTGACGCTAACGTAAGGAGAAAGGCGATGAGCGAACTCACTGAAGCCGCCGCAGCGCTGCGTATGCTGACAGGCAAGCTTAGCCGCCGGCTGCGCGAATCCGCGCCGCCGGGCGACCTCACCTGGTCGCAGGTATCGGTGCTGGGTTACCTGGTACGCGACGGCGCGATGACCATTACCGAGCTGGCTGCTGCGGAAGGGGTGCGCACCCAGTCGATGGGCGCGACCGTCGCCAGCCTGCTGGCCGCGGGCATGGTGCAGGGCGAGGCGGATCCGCTCGACGGCCGCAAAACCCGCTACTCGGCGACGCCGAGCGCCTGCGCGCTGATCGCCGCCAACCGCGCGATGCGCGACGACTGGCTGGTGTGCGCCATCGACACCCGACTCAGCGCCGACGAGCGCCAGCTGCTGATCGCCGCGATCCCCTTACTGCAACGACTCGCCGACAACGCATCCTGAGAGGACTTTTCATGGCTCTGACTACCCTTGATACCCACACCGCACTGATTATCATCGACCTGCAGCACGGCATCGTTCGCCTGCCGGTGGTGCATGAGCCGCAGCCGGTCATCGACCGCTGCGCGCAGCTCGCCGCGGGTTTCCGCGCCCGCCAGCTGCCGGTAGTGCTGGTAAACGTCGCCGGCGGCGCGCCGGGCCGTAACGAGCAGGGCAGCCACAGCGGCGAACTGCCGGCCGACTGGGCGACGCTGGTGCCGGAGATGACGCCGCAGCCCGGTGATATCACCGTCACCAAGAAAACCTGGGGCGCCTTTCATCACACCGATCTGCATGCCGAATTGCAGGCGCGCGCCGTCACTCAGGTGGTGATCTGCGGCATCGCCACCAGCATCGGCGTCGAATCCACCGCACGCCAGGCGTATGCGTTAGGTTACAACGTCACTTTAGCCACCGACGCCATGACCGATCTCAATCTCGATACCCATCACAACAGCGTTAAGCTGATTTTCCCGCGCCTTGGCGAAACCGGCACCAGCGACGAGGTGCTGGCGCTGGTTGACGCGCGCTAACATGGCGACGGCGCAGGCGAGCCTGACGCGCTGGGCCGGACTGATCCTCTGTTCGGCGGCGCTGGTCGGGGTGCTGGAGTGGCTGCATATTCCGGCCGCGCTGCTGCTTGGCCCGATGTTTGCCGCCATCGGCTTCGCCGCCTCCGGCCGCGCGCTGAAAATCGCGCGGCCGCTGTTTAACGGCGCGCAGGCGACGGTGGGCGCGATGATCGCCGCGGCGATCCCCGCCACGATATTTCATGAAATTGCGGATGACTGGCCGCTGTTTGTGCTGTGCGTCGGCTCGGTGATCCTCGCCAGCCTGGCGCTGGGCGGCCTGCTGGCGCGCTTCCGCGTGCTGCCGGGCTCGACCGCCATCTGGGGCTCGTCGCCCGGCGCGGCGACCGCCATGACCCTGATGGCGGAGAGTTTCGGCGCCGACGTGCGCCTCGTCGCCTTTATGCAGTATTTGCGCGTGATGATGGTGGCGCTGGTCGCCACGCTGGTGACGCGCCTCTGGACTCACGGGAGCAGCGCGCCCGCCGCCTCCCCGGCGCTCGATCTCTTCGCGCCTTTCGCGCCGGGCGCCTTTCTCTTGACGCTGCTGACCATTGCCGCCGGCCTGCTGGCGGCGCGTCTGCTGCGCATTCCCGCCGGTCCGATGCTGATGACGCTGATTGTCGCCTCGCTGGCGCAGGATATCGGCGGCCTCGATATCACGCTGCCGAAGTGGCTGCTGGCGCTGGCATACGCCTTTGTCGGCTGGGGCATCGGCCTGCGCTTCAGCGCCGATATTCTGCGCTACGCGGCGCACGCCTTGCCGCGCGTGCTGCTGTCGGTGCTGACGCTGATCGCCATCTGCGGGCTGTTCGCTTTTCTGCTGGTGAAGTTTGCCGGGATCGATCCGCTGACCGCCTATCTGGCGACCAGTCCGGGCGGCGCCGATTCGGTGGCGATTATCGCCGCGTCGAGCAACGTCGATATGCCCTTTGTGATGGCGATGCAGACCGGGCGCTTTATCGTGGTGATGTTCACCGGCCCCATTCTGTCGCGCTGGATTGCCAACTGGATGGCGCGGCGCGCGCCATAAAAAAGCCCCGGTTTCTGGCCGGGGCGACAGGGCTTACTGAAAAGCGTAGCTTAGCGTCAGCCCGACGCTGTAATTGCGACCCGGCGCCGGTTCGAAGTAGCGCCCGTTGCCTTCATTGACGATGACCGAACCGACGTAGTTGCGATCGAAGAGGTTATCGACGCGGCCGAAGAGATCGAGCGTCCAGTTCTGCACCAGCCATTTGTAGCCGCTGTTAAGCGCCGCGACGGTATAGGCGGGCGCCTTCACGTCGTTTTCGTCGTCGGCGGCGATATCGCTCATATAGCGCATCTCCGCGCCCGCATAAAAGCCCTGTTCCGGCGCGTAGGCCAGACTGGCGTAGAGCATATTGCGCGCAATGCCGGGAATGCGGTTGCCGTCGCAGCTCGCGTCGCCGCAGGCGTTGCTGCGATAGCGCGCGTCGAGCAGCGTCCAGGCCGCCTTCGCGCGCCAGTCGGCGGCGAACGGCTGATCCACGCCCAGCTCCAGGCCGCGCCGGCGGGTTTGCCCGGCGTTTTTATAGGTGGTGCGGCCGCCGAGGCTGGTATCGGTGACGATTTCGTTTTGGGTGTCGGTCTGGAACAGCGCGGCGGTGATCAGGCCGTTGCCGATGCGTTTTTTCGTCCCCAGCTCGACCGTGTCGCTGGTCGCCGGTTTCAGGCCGGTATTCAGGCCGGTTTCGCCGTCGCCGCGATAGGAGAGCTCGTTAATGGTCGGGGTTTCAAAGCCGCGGCCCGCCGAGAGATAGGCGTTCCAGCTGCTGTCGATAGCGTACTTCAGCGACGCGGCGGGCAGCCATTTGTGGTAGCGCGCGTCGCCGCTGTCGTCGCCGTTGCCGGCGGTAATATAGTTGTCGTTGGAGTCGAAATTAACCGTGCTGTAGCGCAGCCCGGCGTCCAGCGACCATTTGTCGGTGAGCTGCCAGGCGGTCTGCAGGTAGGGATCCAGGTTCCACATCAGGTTGCGCTCGTTGCGGCGAATGTTGCCCTTCACGCCGAGGTCGTCGCCGTTGAAGTTCTCGAAACCCTTGCGGCGCTCGGTCATGGTTTCATAGTCGAGGCCGCCGGTCAGCGTCACCGGCACGCTGAACAGGCTGTCGCGGTGGGTCCAGCGCGTGTCGATGCCCTGGTAGTGGCGCGTCAGATCGATAACGCCGCCAGGATGTTTCGGGCGGAGCTGCACGTTTTTCAGGATCGACTGATACTGAGTGGTTTCGCGGATCCCGGCGTACATCATCACGCTGAGATCGTCATTTTCGCCCATCTGGCGCTGATAGTGCAGGCCGCCCTGGGTCTGATCCACGGTTTTGCGCGTGTTGTAGAGCGTGACGTTGCTGACCACCTGGCGCGGGTTGGCGCGCCACTGATCCGGCGTCAGGCCGCCGGGATCCTGCGCCTCGATGTGCACGCTGTTAAACAGCAGCGTCAGGGTGCTGACGTCGTCGATGCGCACCCCCAGCTTCGCGTTGCCGAGGTTCTTCTGCGCCTCGCTGTGGTCGCGGTAGCCGTGCGTGGTGAAGCGCGAGGCGGACACGGTGTAGTTGACGTCGCCCGCCTGCGTGCCATCGCCGGTCGCGCCGCTCGCCTTGACGCTGTTGCGCCAGCTGCCGTAGCTGCCGTACCAGCTGCCTGCTTCCAGCGTCGTCGGCTGCTGGCCCGTCTGGGTATCGACGTTAATCACGCCGCCCGAGGCGTTGCCGTAGAGCGCGGAAAAGGGGCCGCGCAGCACCTCGATATGGTCGATAGAGCCGATATCGATATTGGAGGTTTGTCCCTGACCGTCGGGCATGGTGGCAGGAATGCCGTCGACATACAGGCGCAGTCCGCGCACGCCATAGGTCGAGCGCGAACCAAACCCGCGCACCGAAAGCTGCAGATCCTGGGCGTAGTTCTGGCGGTTCTGGATTTGCAGGCCCGGCACGCTGCCGAGGTTTTCCGAGAGATTGACGCGCGGCGCGGCCTGGCGCATATCCTCGCCGTTCACCACGCTGACCGCGGCGGGCGTATCGAGTTCGGAGAGGCCGGTTTGCGCCGGCGCGGCGCTGACCACCATGGTCGCGCTGCCGGTATCGTCCGCCGCCAGCAGGGGCAGCGGCAGCATAGCGGGCAGCAGCGCGCTGACCTGTCGCAGTGATGCAATTTTCATGAATGAAAGACCGTCATTAAGAGATGAAATGAACCAAACGGAACATTGTGCGCGTATGTTACGGGTTTTTACGATTATTTGAAAAGCGTAAATAATAAGGTCGTTTTATGCGAAATTCAGCGTCGAAAAATGTTTTTCCCGACTGGATTTTTCGTGACTTTCCCTTCAGTGTTAAATGCTTAGTTTACGGACAACCCGAGGAGTCACTATGAGTCAACAACCCGCCGTCGCCGTATTAGGTTTAGGCGCCATGGGGCACGCGTTTGCCGCCAACCTGCTGAAAAAGGGATTTACCGTCTATGGCTGGAACCGCACGCGGGCGCGCGGCGAAGATCTGATCGCCTCCGGCCTGACGCTGAGCGACAGCCCGGAAGAGGCGGTGCGCGACGCTGACGTGGTTATCGCCATGCTCTCCGACGGCGACACCACGGAAAAGACGCTGCATCAGGTCAAGGAGGCGCTGAAGCAGGGCGCGACACTCGCGCAGATGGGCACCATCGGCGTTGAGAAAACCGATGCCCTGATCGCCTGGTTCGCCAGCGAGCGCCCGGACGTAATCTTTATCGACGCGCCGGTTTCCGGTACCAAAGCGCCGGCGGAAAATGCGCAGATCCTGGTGATGGCCAGCGGCGATCGGACGCGTGCCCAGGCGGCGGAAACGGTCTTCGCCGCGATTGGCAAAGGCACGCAGTGGCTGGGCGAGGCGGGCAAATCGTCGCGCATGAAGCTGGTGGTCAACAGCTGGCTGATCGGCCTGATGCAGAGCCTGGCGGAGAGCACGCGCCTGGCGGAAACGTTTGGCTTTACGACCGACGATTTCTGGAAGGTGCTCGACGGCGGCCCGCTGGCGGCGCCTTACGCCAAAGCGAAGCTTGCGATGATCGCCAGCAACGATTTCACTCCGCAGATGAGCCTGGTGTGGGCGCTGAAAGATGCGAAGCTGGCGTTAGAAGCGAAGGGCGACGCGAAGCTGCCCGCGCTGGAGCAGATCGCCGCACTCTGGCAGCAGGCAGTGGACGCCGGCTACGGCGAGCAGGATCTGGCGTCGATCCATCGCTATCTGAAGAAGTAATCGTGACGGCGCGGCTGTCGTTCGATTTCACCTCTCGTCCGCTGGTCTCGTACGCCCATGACTACGCGCACGGCGACAGCGAGCCCTGGCACCATCACAGCTGCGCGCAGCTCATTCATACGCTGAGCGGCGTGGTGCGCGTCGATACCGCGCAGGGCAGCTGGATCGTGCCGCCGGGCCGCGGCGTCTGGCTGTCCGCCTACACCCGCCATGCGCTGCAGATTACCGGCCCCGTCGCCGCGCGCACCTTATTCGTCGATCCGCTGGCGCGCGCCGACCTGCCCGCCAGCTGTCAGGTGGTGCCGGTATCGCCGCTGCTGCGCGAGCTGATCGTCAGCGCGCTGCCCCTGCCGGAGGTCTACGCGCCCGGCAGCCGCAGCGAGCATATCTATGAGTTGATTCTGGATGAGCTGCGCGGCCTGGACGTGCTGCCGTTCAATCTGCCGGAGCCGCAGAGCGCGCGGCTGCAAAGGCTCTGCCGCGCCATCCAGCAGGCGCCGGGGGATCGCTGGACGCTGGAGGAGGGGGCGCGGCGGCTAAACCTTTCCAGCCGCACCCTTGCGCGCCACTTTCAGCGGGAGACGGGGCTGCACTTCAGCGACTGGGTGCGTCGCGCGCGCCTGCTCATCGCCCTGACCCGGCTGGCGCAGGGCGAGTCGGTGCTGGGCGTGGCGCTGGATCTCGGCTACAACAGCCCCAGCGCCTTCAGCGCGATGTTTCGTCGCCTGATGGGGGTGGCGCCTGCAGCCTATTTTCCACAGGCAGAGAGGCCGTCGCCGCGTTAAGCAGCGCCTGTAGGGAGGCGCGGGCGATATCGCTGTCGATGCTGACGCCCCAGGCGCGCTCGCCCAGGCTATTCAGGCAGCAGACGTAGGCGACCGAACGGCTGTCGCTGCGTTTGCCCAGCGTATGCTCGTGGTAATCCGCAATCGTCAGCTCCAGTCCCAGCGCGCGACGCAGCGCATCCACCGCGGCCGACAGCAGGCCGTTACCGCTGCCGCGCAGGCGACGAGTGCCGCCGTTTATCCCCAGGCTCGCCTCAAGCCGGGTAATATCGCCGTCGCTTCGGCTTTCCGCCTCCAGCAGCGTCAGCGTCGCCTGCTCTACGCCGTAGTGCAGGCAGAAGCAGCGCCAGATGGCGCGCTGCGTCATCTCCTTGCCGTGCAGGTCCGTCTCTTGCTGTACCCGCTGGCTGAAATCCTGCATCAGCGCGCGCGGTAGCGTCAGGCCATGGTTCTGCTCCAGCAGCCAGGCGGCGCCGCTCTTGCCCGACTGGCTGTTGACGCGGATCACTGCCTCATAGCTGCAGCCGATATCGGCCGGATCGATCGTCAGGTAAGGCATCTGCCAGTTTGTCTCCTGCCGCTGCTGACGGAGGGCGAAACCTTTGCGGATCGCATCCTGATGCGAGCCGGAAAAAGCGGTGAACACCAGCTCGCCCGCATAAGGATGACGCGGATGCACCGGCAGCTGGTTGCAGCGCGTCACCACCTCCGTCACCTGGTTGATATCGCTGAAGTCAAGCTGAGGCGCGATCCCCTGGCTGTAGAGATTCAGCGCCAGCGTGACGAGATTGACGTTGCCGGTGCGCTCGCCGTTGCCGAACAGGCAGCCCTCAACGCGATCCGCGCCCGCCAGCAGCGCCAGCTCCGCGCAGGCGGTGCCGGTGCCGCGATCGTTATGGGGATGCACGCTAATGCAAACGGCATCGCGGCGGCTGAAGTGACGGCAAAAATATTCAATCTGATCGGCATAAACGTTCGGGGTATTGACCTCTACGGTTGCGGGCAGATTGACGATCATCGGACGGGCGGCGCAGGGCTGCCAGATATCCGCTACCGCCTCGCAGATCGCCAGCGCGAATTCCGGTTCGGTAAAACAGAAGGTTTCCGGGGAGTATTCAAACGTCCAGTGCGTTTCAGGCCGGGCGTCGCAGCCGTCGCGGATCTGACGCGCCCCCGCGCAGGCCAGCGCAACGATCTCCGCCCGGCTCTGGCCAAACACCCGTTCGCGAAACAGCGGCGCAGTGGCGTTATACAGATGCAGAATAGCGCGCGGCGCGTCCTGCAACGCCTCGAAGGTGCGGGCGATAAGCGCTTCGCGCGCCTGCGTCAGCACCTGAATAGTGACCGCTTCGGGAATGCGGCGCTGCTCAATCAGATCGCGCACAAATTGAAAATCGGTTTGCGATGCGGCGGGAAAGGCGACTTCTATCTCTTTAAAGCCGCAGGCCAGCAGCAGCGCCCAAAACGCCAGCTTGCGCTCTGCATCCATCGGTTCAGCCAGCGCCTGATTACCGTCGCGTAAGTCGGTGGAAAGCCAGCGCGGCGCCTTTGTTAGCTGGCGATCTGGCCACTGCCGATCGGGCAGGGCGATAACGGGAAAAGCACGGTACTTCTCTGCGGGTTGCGTCAACATAAAGCCTCCTTAGGGTGTCAGCGCAGTCTGCCGCACCGCGCCGCGCCGCCGCGCGCGCAAAAATGACAACCGATAACGCAAAAGCGACAGCCTTATGCGGCCGTTGGCAAACCTCATGCGGAATCGGCATCGGCGTTTCTCAACGTCCGGTTTATGCTGGTTTTTTTGCGCCAGGAGAAAACAGGATGAAATACCACGCTCTTTATATCGCGCTTGCGCTGGCCAGCGCCTCCTCCGCGCAGGCCGTCACGCTGCGCATCGCCGATCAGAAAGGCAATATGCGCGCCGAGATGACGGCGGCGCATCAGCTCGACAAGCTAAGCTACGCTATCGAGTGGGCGGAATTTCCCGCCGCCGCGCCGCTGGCGGAGGCGCTTAATGCGGGCGCGGTGGACGCGGGCATTATCGGCGACGCGCCGCTGCTCTTTTCGCTGGCCGCCGGCTCGCAGGTGAAAGCGGTGGCGGTCAGCAAGTCGGTGCCTGCCGGGCTGGCGGTGCTGGTGCGGCCGGATTCGCCCATCAAAACCGCCGCCGATCTCAAAGGAAAAAGCATCGCCACCGGACGCGGCTCTATCGGCCATTTTCAGGCGCTGAAAACCCTGGAGCGGGCGGGGCTGAACGATAAAGATGTCAGCTGGCGCTTTTTACAGCCTGCCGATGCGCGCATCGCGCTTTCTAACGGCGCGGTAGACGCCTGGGCGACATGGGATCCCTATACCGCGCTGGCGGAAGTGACGCAGAGCGGCCGCATACTGGTCAACGGCGTGGGGCTCTCGACCGGCAACAGCTTTCTGGCCGCCACCGACGCCGCCATCAACGACCCCGAAAAGCGCGCCGCGCTCCAGGACTACGTCAACCGGCTGGCGGCGGCGGATCGCTGGGCCAACAGCCACGTCGCCGACTACGCGCAGACGCTGGCGAAAATTATCGGCTTTCCGCCCGCGGCGGCGGAAAAAGCGTTCTCGCGTCGCCAGTCGCACTGGCAGAGCATTGACGACCAGACGGTGCGGCAGCAGCAGGAGACCGCCGACTTTTACCAGAAATATGGCCTGATCCAGCGGTCGCTCGATGTGAAGCCGACCTTCTATCGCGGCCTGACGGTGGCGCAGGGCAGTTAACGCCGTGCGCGGTTGCACGCAAAGACAAAATAGCGTAGAAAACTGAACAAGGAATGTTCGCTGCGCCTGGCGTATACTCACCTGAGCGCAACCGCATAGATGACCGCACCGGAAAAGCGAGGAGCAGAAATGAACAGGCTGAAAACCCTGATGGGTAAATGGTTCGCCGAGCCGGATAAGTTTATGCGCGGCTTAACCAATGAAGATTTGCCCTATACCAGCCAGGACAAGCTGATCCTTGACGTTAACGGCAACGCCCGGCTGAATATGGATAACCCGGACGTAGGCAGAGCGATGCGCGCCCGTATGGAAGAGCTGGCGCAAAAAAACTGAGGACGCGCGATGGGACCGCTGGTCATCATGGTCGTGCTGGTGTGCGGCTACTGGTACACGGAAAACTACTATCCCTCACGCACGCGTCAGGCCCGGTCTAACGGCTGGATCGCCTATTTTTACGTGGCGATGCACGGCGCCAAATTCGCCCTCCAGGGGTTCTTCGGCATTGCGCTGCTCTACCTGGCCCTCTTTCTTGTCAGCCTGCTGTTCTCCACTCCCCATCTTTTTTTCGCTGATTATGCCGTGCAGGATTACTACTCCTGGCTGACCCACACCACGCTGATGAATTATCCGCTCTTTTTCGAGCTGTCGCTGGCGCTCGCCTGTCTGCGCGCCTGGCGCGCGGGCGAGGCGGCCCGACGGGCGATGCGAGACAGCAAAAGCAGCATGGCGGAATACCGAAAAGTGGCGAAAGGAGGATGGCATGGAGTCGCTGCTGCTGCAGGCGATCGAAGAGGAGAAGCTGGTGTTTGTCACGCTGAAGTCACGCAAGGTCTATATCGGCTACGTCGCCGCGCCGCGCATCGAACATACGCAAACCCAGCATCTGGCGCTTATCCCCTATATCAGCGGCTACCGCGATAAAGAGACGCTGCGCTTCTGCGAGCAGCACCGCTACTATCAGCTCTACCTGGCGCAAAATATCACCCCCGATTCCGCGCCGCTCAACCTGCAGCATTTTCGTCATCTGATCCCGATGGCGGAGGTCGAGGCGGTTTCGCTGTTTGATGTCGCCACCTACAAGATATTTGACCAGTTCTCGGTTACGCCGCAGGCAGAGTAACCATTCGTGCCCTCTGATTTGGCGTTTATCCTGCGGCCGCGTAACATAGCGCGATGTTGAGTTTTTTAAACGCTTATTTCTCCGATGTTAACTTTTGATGGCCATAACGATCTGCTGCTCAATCTGTGGCTGAATCATCGCGACGCGCCGGTCGACGCCTTCTTTAACGGCATCGAACGCGGCCAGCTCGATTTTCCGCGCATGCGCCAGGGCGGCTTTTTCGGCGGCCTGTTCGCTCTCTTCGTGCCGCCGCAGGCCTATATCGCCCAGGCGGCGCCGCACCTGGCGGAAGCGCCTTATCAGCCGCTGGAAATCATGTGGCAGCAGCTGGCTATCCTCACGCAGATCGCCGAGCAGTCGCAGGGGCGCGCGCGGCTGTGCCGCAGCGCGGCCGAGATTGCCGCCTGCCGCGACGCGGGCGTGCTGGCGCTGGTGGCCCATATCGAAGGCGCGGACGCGCTGGATGAAGAGGGCGAACAGCTGCAGGCCTTTTACGCGGCCGGCGTGCGCAGCATCGGGCCTTTCTGGAATCTGCCTAACCGCTTCGGCGTCGGCGTGACCGGCGCGTTTCCCGGCTCGCCGGACAGCGGGCCTGGTCTGACTGACGCCGGCAAGACGCTGATTAAACAGGCCAACGCGCTGAATATGCTGATCGACGTGTCGCATATGAACGAAAAAGCGTTCTGGGATACCGCCGCGCTCTCCAGTTCGCCGCTGGTGGCGACCCACTCCAACGCCCATGCGCTCTGCGCCCAGCCGCGCAACCTGACCGATGCGCAGCTCGCCGCCATACGCGACAGCGGCGGCATGGTCGGCATCAACTTCGGCAATGCGTTTCTGCGCGCCGACGGCAAGCGCGACAGTGACACGCCGCTGAGCGACATCGTCAGACACTACGAACGGCTCATAATGATAATGGGCAGCGATCGTGTGGGACTCGGCTCCGATTTTGACGGCATCTCCGTGCCGGACGCGTTAAAAGACGTGGCGGGACTGCCGCGCCTGTTCGCGGCATTCCGCGATGCGGGCTATGATCAGGATCGGCTGGAAAAGCTCGCCTCGGATAACTGGCTGCGCGTGCTGCGCCAGGTCTGGCAGGGCTGATTCATTTTCTTAACATTTGCAGGTTGATCTCGGTGCGCCGTTAGCGCACCATCAGCCGGCTCAAAATTGCGTGCATAATCACTGGATTGTTTACGTAATGATACCTGACGGGTATCGCTTTGTTCATTCACCTTAGAGGAAGACTATTATGTGGAAAAAACCTGAATTTGTTGATTTACGTCTCGGTCTGGAAGTTACCCTGTACATCTCCAACCGTTAATATCCATGCCCGCCAGCTGCGCGGGCATTTTGTTTCAACGCCGGGTTTCTCCTATGTTCATCAAAGTCCTTGGATCCGCCGCTGGCGGCGGTTTTCCTCAGTGGAACTGTAACTGCGCCAACTGTCAGGGCGTGCGCGACGGCACCATTCAGGCCAGCCCGCGTACGCAGTCCTCGATTATTCTCAGCGACGACGGCGAAAACTGGGTGTTATGCAACGCCTCGCCGGACATCAGCCAGCAGATCGCCCATACGCCAGAACTGATAAAAAAGGGCGTGCTGCGCGGCACCGCCATCGGCGCCATTATTCTTACCGACAGCCAGATCGATCACACCACCGGGCTGCTCAGCCTGCGCGAAGGCTGCCCGCATCAGGTGTGGTGCACGCCGGAAGTGCACGCCGATCTCACCAGCGGCTTCCCGGTATTCACCATGCTGAAACACTGGAACGGCGGGCTGCAGCATCGTCCCATCGCGCCGCTCGAGCCGTTTAGCGTCGACGTCTGTCCGAACCTGCGTTTTACCGCTATCCCGATCCTTAGCAACGCGCCGCCTTACTCGCCATACCGCGACCGCCCGCTGCCGGGACACAACGTGGCGCTGTTTATTGAAAACCTCGCCAGCAAACAGACGCTGCTCTATGCGCCGGGCCTCGGCGAGCCGGATGCGGTGATTATGCCCTGGCTGCAGAAGGCGGATTGCCTGCTGATCGACGGCACCGTCTGGAAAGATGACGAGCTGCAGGCCGCCGGCGTCGGCACCAACACCGGCAAGGCGATGGGCCACCTGGCGCTCTCTGAAGAGCAGGGGCTGATGGCGCTGCTCGCCTCGCTGCCGGCGAAACGCAAGATCCTTATTCACATTAACAACACCAATCCGATCCTCAACGAACAGTCGCCGCAGCGTCAGTTTCTGACGCAGCAGGGCATTGAAGTGAGCTGGGACGGTATGGCGATTCATCTTCAGGAGTGAGTGATGCAGATCACCGAGACGCTGACGCCGCAGGCGTTCGAACAGGCGCTGCGCGATAAGGGCGCTTACTACCATATTCATCATCCTTACCATATCGCGATGCACAACGGCGACGCGACGCGCGAGCAGATCCAGGGCTGGGTGGCGAACCGCTTCTATTATCAGACCAGCATTCCGCTAAAAGACGCGGCGATCATGGCCAACTGCCCCGATCCCGCCACGCGCCGCAAGTGGGTACAGCGTATTCTCGACCACGACGGCAGCAACGGCCACGAAGGGGGCATCGAAGCCTGGCTGCAGCTGGGCGAGGCGGTTGGGCTGACGCGCGAGGCGCTGCTGTCTGAGCGCCATGTGCTGCCGGGCGTACGCTTTGCGGTCGACGCCTATCTCAACTTCGCGCGCCGCGCCAGCTGGCAGGAAGCGGCCTGCAGCTCGCTTACCGAGCTTTTCGCGCCGCAGATCCATCAGTCGCGCCTCGACAGCTGGCCGCAGCACTATCCATGGATTAAGGAAGAGGGTTATTTCTATTTCCGCAGCCGTTTGAGCCAGGCGAACCGCGACGTCGAGCACGGCCTGGCGCTGGCGCTGGAGTTTTGCGATACGGTCGAGAAACAGAACCGGATGCTGGAGATCCTGCAGTTCAAACTCGACATTCTCTGGACGATGCTGGACGCCATGACCATGGCCTACGAGCTGAAGCGTCCGCCTTACCATACGGTCACCGACAGGGCGGCCTGGCACACGACAAGGCTGGTATAACCCCATGAACGACAACTCAATTCCCGCGTTTCGCCGCGGCTATCGCATGCAGTGGGAAGCCGCGCAGGATAGTCACGTGGTGCTCTATCCGGAAGGCATGGCGAAGCTGAATGAAACCGCCGCCGCGATCCTCGAACAGGTCAACGGCAAAGAGAGCGTAAGCGCGATTATCGCCGGGCTCGACGCGCGCTTCCCCGAAGCGGGCGGTGTCGGCGACGATGTCAGAGAGTTTCTGCGCGCGGCGTATGAACAAAAGTGGATAATGTTTCGTGACCCAGAATAATCCCGCCGTCAATCCGCCGCTCTGGCTGCTGGCGGAGCTAACCTACCGTTGCCCGCTGCAGTGCCCTTACTGCTCCAATCCGCTCGACTTTGCCCAGCAGGAGAAAGAGCTGACCACGGAGCAGTGGATTGAGGTGTTCCGCCAGGCGCGCGCCATGGGCAGCGTCCAGCTCGGCTTTTCGGGCGGCGAACCGCTGACGCGTAAAGACCTGCCGGAGCTGATCCGCGCCGCGCGCGATCTCGGCTTCTACACCAACCTGATCACCTCGGGCATTGGCCTGACCGAGAAAAAGCTCGACGCCTTCGCCGAGGCGGGGCTGGACCATATCCAGATCAGCTTCCAGGCGAGCGACGAAACGCTCAACGCCGCGCTGGCGGGCTCGAAAAAGGCCTTCCAGCAGAAGCTGGAGATGGCGCGCGCGGTGAAGAAGCACGGCTACCCGATGGTGCTCAACTTTGTGTTACACCGTCACAACATCGATCAGATCGACAAGATTATCGACCTCTGTATCGAGCTGGAAGCGGACGACGTCGAGCTGGCCACCTGCCAGTTCTACGGCTGGGCGCAGCTTAACCGCCAGGGCCTGCTGCCGACGCGCGAGCAGATCGCCCAGGCGGAAGCGGTTGTCAGCCGCTACCGCGAGCAAATGGGCACCAGCGGTAATCTCACCAACCTGCTGTTTGTGACGCCGGACTACTATGAAGAGCGCCCCAAACCCTGTATGGGCGGCTGGGGATCGATTTTCCTTAGCGTGACGCCAGAGGGCACCGCGCTGCCGTGCCACAGCGCGCGCCAGCTGCCGGTGCAATTCCCGTCGGTGCTGGAACAGTCGCTGGAAGATATCTGGTATCGCTCTTTCGGCTTCAACCGCTATCGCGGCTTCGACTGGATGCCGGAACCCTGCCGATCGTGCGACGAGAAAGAGAAGGACTTCGGCGGCTGCCGCTGTCAGGCCTTTATGCTGACCGGCAACGCCGATAATACGGATCCGGTGTGCAGCAAGTCGCCGCACCACGAGGTGATCCTCGAGGCGAGACGCGAAGCGGCCTGCAGCGACGTGAAAATCGGCCAGCTGCAGTTTCGCAACCGCGTTAACTCGCAGCTTATCTACAAAACCCGGACCTTTTAATCATGGTGGAGACGCGTCAGCTGCGGCTGCGGAACGGCCTGCGCGTCACGCTGATCCATCAGCCCGACGCGCGGCAGGCCGCCGCGCTGGCGCAGGTGGCGGCGGGCAGCCACGACGAGCCCGACGCCTGGCCGGGGCTGGCGCACCTGCTGGAGCATCTGCTGTTCAGCGACAGCGCCCGGTTCCAGGGCGATGCGCGCCTGATGCCCTGGGTGCAGGCCGCAGGCGGGCGGCTCAACGCCACCACGCTGGCGCGCAGCAGCGCCTGGTTTTTTCGAAACCGAGCCGGATCTGCTCGGTGAAGGCACGGCGCGGCTGGCAGATATGCTGGCCACTCCGCAGTTCGCGCCAGCGGCTATCGCTCAGGAATCGGCGGTTATTGATGCCGAATATCGGCTGATCCAGCTGCATACCCCCTCCAGGCGGGAAGCGGCGCTCAATACGCGCGTCAGCGCGCCCGCCGCCTGTCAGCGTTTTCATATCGGCAGCCGCGACGCCTTCGGCGATGACGTCGGCGCGCTCAAGCAGGCGCTGCATCAGTTCCATCAGCGTTTCTTTCTGGCGAGCCAGATGCAGCTATGGCTGCAGGGGCCGCAGCCGCTGGAGACGCTGGAGCAGATCGCGCGCGCCTTCGGCGACCCTTTGCCCGCCGGCGAAAGCGAGCGGCCGCCCGGCGAAATGCGTTTTGCGGCGGAAGCGGATATCGCCCTGAAGACGCAGGGCGCAGGAGAATTGTGGATCGCTGCCGCGCTGCGCGGCGAGATGGCGGCTATTCGTGACAACGTCACGTTAATCCGCGAATTTCTTCAGGATGAGGTGCCGGGCGGCGTGATGCACAGCCTGCGCCAGCGCGGCTGGGCGCAGCGGCTTGAGTTTGCATGGCTGAATCTTGACAGCGCAGGCGGCTGGCTGGCGCTGCAGATTGAAACGGAGCGGCCCGACGCCGTCTGCGCCTGGTATCCGCAGGTGCTGCGCGCGCTGGCGCACAGCTCGCCGGAACAGCAGCAGCACTATCTGCGCCTGGCGCAGCGCCGCTTTAACGCGCTGACGCCGCTAGATCAGCTGCGCGAGCGGGCGTTTGGATTCCTGCCGCCCGCAGATACAGCCGGTTTTACGCCGCTGCTGCACCAGCTTGCAGAGGCGCAGCAGGCGCGGCTGTGGAGCGCGGCCGACGTGCAGGGCACGCCGACCGAGACGCAAGGGTTCAGCCTGGAGCTGCAGCCCTGGACGCCCGCGCGCGTTGACGAGCCGCTGCCGACCCTGCAGTTTTACCCGCTGGCGCAGCCGCTTGCCGACCTGCCGCCGCCTGCGGCGTCCGCGCCGCTGCTGCATCTGGCGCCCGGCGAGCAGCCGGCCACCCTGATGCTGCGCCCGGCCTTTTTCACCACGCTCACCCTCGCGCAGGCGGCAGCTATCGACCGCCGTCTGCGCCCGCTGTTCGCGCTGCTGCGTCATCAGGGCGGCGCGGCAAGCTGGCGGGAGAGTCAGGGCGTCTGGCTGCTGGAGGCGCAGCTGCCGCCGGGCGGCGAGGCCTGGCTGGCGACGCTGCCGGACGCGTTACGCCTCGACGAAAGCCCGCAAGAGGAGCCGCCGCCGGATGATGTGGCGATCCGCGAGCTGCTGCGTCGGCTGCCGCAGGCGGTTGCCGCTTCTGCCTCGAGCGGCGGCTGGCGCGCGGCGCTCTACGGCGGTTTGCCGCAGCAGCATGCCGTTATCGCGCGATGGCTGGCGCCGCTGGCGGGCGCGGACCAGGGAGAGGGCGCAGAGCCAGAGCAGGGCAAACGGCTGACGGTGGCGCACCAGAGCCGCGACGGCGCGCTGCTGCTGTTTTTGCCTTGCCCGCCCGCGATCTCGCTGGCGGCGCTGCGCGCGCTGGCGCTGCTGATGGAGCCGCGTTTTTTCCAGCGCCTGCGCGTTGAGCAGCAGATCGGCTACGTCGTCAGCTGCCGCTATCACCGCTGCGTCGATCGCGACGGCGTGCTGTTCGTCCTGCAGTCGCCGGACGTTGCGCCCGCCGCGCTGCTGGCGGCGTGCCGCCTTTTCGTGCAGCAGCTGCAGATCCCCGATAAGGCCGCCGCGCTGGACGCGTTGCGCACGCGCCTGTGCGCTCAGCTTGACGCCGTGCCCGACGCGACGGCGGCGCTGCAGCGCGGGCTGCGGCAGGAGGGCGGTCTGCGCGATCTCGACCGGGCGTCGCTTGCCGCGCTGACGCCGACGCAGCTGCGACAGGCGCACGCGCAGCTTCTCTGCCGCTGGCCGTACGGCGTCGTCGTGGAGTCGCGTCACCTTGATTCGCAATAATCACGCCAGGATATTGCTGAATTTATTTGAAAATTAAGACCAAAACTCTTCACTATATCTGCGCGGGCGTTTAGGCGACACTCAAATGGATTCGGCTGTTTTAAAAGGAACCTAAAGTGAAAAATATCAAACGTCTTGCGCTGCCGCTGCTGGCCGCTACTGCTCTCTATGTACCTCTTTCTCAGGCTGCCGCTCAACAGTATGAGCTTGACCCGGCGCATACTTCAGTGATTGTGACCTGGACCCACTTCGGTTTTTCTCATCCCACCGCCGACATTCCTGACGCGAAAGGAACGCTGGTGTTTGACAGTGAAAATCCAGCCGCTTCGCGCGTTAACGTGACCCTGCCGATTACCGGCATCGACAGCCATGTGCCTGCGCTGACCAAAGAGTTCAAGGGCGCCGAGTACTTTGATACGGCGAAATATCCGACCGCGACTTTCCACAGCACCAAAGTGACCGCGAAGGGCGATAATAAGTTCGACGTGGAAGGCAACCTGACGCTGAAAGGCATCACCAAACCGGTTACGCTTCACGCCACGCTGAACAAGCAGGGCGAGCATCCGATGGTGAAGAAGCAGGCGATCGGCTTTGATGCCACCGGCACCATTAAGCGTTCTGACTTTAAGCTGGATAAATATGTGCCGGCCGTCGGCGACGACGTGACGCTGACGATTTCAACCGAAGCTTACGCAAAATAATTCGCAGCTTTTCTGCTATCTTTTTAGCGATTAACTCGCTGTATCAGCAGAATTAAACCTGAACCGGCCGCCTGGCCGGTTTTTTTATATCCGCTTTTGGCTTGACGCCTGCGCAATTAATGACCGTACTTAACTATCGTATCCGTCATTAAATTAAGGAGACAATTATGCCACAGCCACCCTTTCTCAAGCCCGGCGAAAAGGTCGTGCTCTATGACGGCGTCTGCAAAATTTGTAATAGCTGGGTCAATCTCCTGCTGCGCCTGAAGCTTTCCCGACGCGTCCGGTTTGCGGCAGTACAGAGCGAAGAGGGCAAGGCGCTGCTGCGTTTCGCCGGCCTGCCCGATGAAAATATCCGGACTATCGTGCTAATTGACGGCTATCGCCACTGGATCCGCGCTCAGGCCATTTTACGCGTGATGCGGCTGCTGCCTTTTCCCTGGGGCGTGCTGTCGCTGCCGGGCCTGCTGATCCCCCATTTTATCAGCGACTTTTTCTACAACCGCATTGCGCTAAACCGCTACCGGCTGTTTGGCCGCTACGAAAAGCAGCATCCCGTTCCGTCTGATTTTCCGGGACGTTTCCTGCATGCCTGAAGCGCTTAGCCCGGCGGCAGGAAATCTTCACGCTGCGGGGTAAAGGTATCCAGCAGCGTGCCTGCCTCCAGGCAGACGCAGCCGTGTACCACGTTGGGCCCTTTATAGAGCGTGTCGCCTGCGCCGACCTCCTGGGTGACGCCGTCGATGGTAAAGGCGAAACGTCCGCTGAGCACCCAGGTCAGCTGCTCATGAGGATGATGATGCAGGGGGCCGACCGCCCCCTGTTCAAAGGTCACTTCCACCGCCATCATGCCGCCGCCGTGCGCCAGTACGCGCCGCGTCACGCCATTGCCTGCAGCCTCAGGCTGCGTCTGCGATCGATATACAAACATTTTGTCTCCTCATTGGGATCGGCCTCTGACTGCCGTTTTTGTGATATGCCTCACGCCACAGTGCGCGATTAATCCATGCACTTTAGCCGCTTTTGATTAAAATGAAACGGTGTTTCATTAATACTTAAGGGCAGATCATGAAAATCGCATTAATGATGGAAAACAGCCAGGCCGCTAAAAACGCCGTCGTGCGCAAGGAGCTGGAAAACGTCGCGCAGCCGTTGGGCCATCAGGTCTTTAACGTCGGCATGAGCGACGAACAGGATCACCATCTGACCTACATTCACCTCGGCATCATGGCCAGCGTGCTGCTCAACAGCAAAGCGGTCGATTTCGTTATTGCCGGCTGCGGTACCGGACAGGGCGCTTTAATGTCCCTCAACCTGCATCCGGGCGTAGTCTGCGGCTACTGCATCGATCCGGCGGACGCCTATCTGTTTGCCCAGATCAACAACGGCAACGCGCTGTCGCTGCCGTTCGCCAAAGGCTTCGGCTGGGGCGCAGAGCTGAATTTGCGCTTTATCTTTGAAAAAGCCTTCACCGGCGAAAAAGGGCTGGGCTATCCGCCCGAGCGTAAAGAGCCGCAGGTGCGTAATGCGGGCATCCTGAATCAGGTAAAAGCGGCGATGCTGAAAGAGAACTATCTCGATACGCTGCGTGCGCTCGATCCGGCGCTGGTGCGCACCGCGCTCAGCGGCCCGCGTCTGCAGCACTGCCTGTTCGAGCATGGCCAGGTGCCGGAAATCGCCGATTTCGTGCGTCAGATTACGCAGTAACGCCTTCCTGGCGCGCAGCCTTCGCCGCGCGCCTCGCTTTTTCCTCTACATCTCGCTCGCCAGCGCCGGATTGTAGTGACGGCTCGCCTCTACCAGCATGCGCGTATAGGGCATCGCCGCGCGATCGGCCACCAGCGTCGGCACGTCGAGCGTCTCCAGCACGCGCCCTTGCTGCATGACCGCCACGCGATGGCAGAGATGCGCCACCACGCCTAAATCATGCGTCACCATCAGGTAGGTAAGATTCGCCTGCTGCTGCAGATCGCTCAGCAGGTTAAGAATTTCTGCCTGCACCGAGACGTCGAGCGCCGAGGTCGGCTCATCCAGCAGCAGCACGCGCGGCTCCAGAATCAGCGCGCGCGATGGCGACGCGCTGGCGCTGACCGCCGGAAAGCTGATGCGGATAGCGCGTCAGCCAGGCGCGGTTAAGCCCGACTTTCTCCAGCATCGCCACCACGCGCGCCTGCCGCTGGCTGATGCCGTGGATAAGCAGCGGCTCCTCCAGAATAGCGCCGAGGGTGTGGCGCGGATGCAGCGAACCGTAAGGATCCTGAAATACCATCTGCACCTGTCTGCACCGTACGCGGTCGATGCGGCGCCCGAGAGGCGATCCGCCGATGGCCAGCTCGCCATGCCAGTGGGTAATCAGCCCCGCGAGGCACTTCAGCACCGTGGTTTTACCCGAGCCGGATTCGCCCACCAGGCCGAAGATTTCCCCTTCATTAACCTTCAGGGAGACGTCGAACAGCACCTGGGTTCGAGCCGGCTCTTCGCCGAAACTCAGGTTGAGATTCTCAACAGCGATCATGCGCGCTCCTTAATCGTTCAGCCAGCTGGACTGACGCTGCAGCACCGGCAGACGGCTGCGACGCTGGTCGATATCCGGCAGGGCTGCCAACAGGCCCTGCGTATAGGGATGGCGCGCGCGGTCGAGATCGCTCGCCGCCAGCGACTCCACCACGCGCCCGGCATACATCACCAGCACGCGGTCGCAGAAGCTGCGCACCAGGCTGATGTCGTGGCTGATAAAGATCAGCCCCAGCCCGCGAGCCTTCACCAGCTCATCCAGCAGCGCCAGAATTTGCAGGCGAACCGAGACGTCGAGCGCCGAGGTCGGCTCATCGGCGATGACCAGCTCCGGCTCGGTGATCAGCATCATGGCGATCATCACGCGCTGGCCCTGGCCGCCGGAGATCTCATGGGGGTAGCGCTGATAAAGGCGCTCAGGCTCGCGAATGCGCACCACCTCCAGCATCTCCAGCGCGCGTTTTTTCGCGGCGGCGTGCTGGCCGCGATGGTGGCTGCGCCAGGCCTCGGCGATCTGCTCGCCGACGCGCACCACCGGATTAAGGGAATATTTCGGGTCCTGCATAATCATCGAGATGCGCCTGCCGCGGATGGCGCGCATCTGCGCCGGGCTGGCGCGCAGCAGATCGATCTCGCCGAACTGCATGCGCGCCGCCTCAATGCGCGCCTTCGCCGGATGGAGCTGCAGCAGGGCGCGGCCCACGGTGGATTTGCCTGAGCCGGACTCGCCGACGATCGCCAGTTTTTCCTGGCCGAGCTGAAAGGAGACGCCGCGCACCGCCGGGGTGCTGTGACGTCCGTTAACAAAATCGACGCGCAGATCGTGCACGTCCAGCAACGGCGCGCCGTTACTCACTGCGGGGATCGAGCAGGTCAAGTAGGCCATCTCCTAAGAAGTTGAACGCCAGGCTGTTGATCAGGATCGCCAGGCCCGGCACGGTCACCACCCACCAGCACTCCAGCATGTAGGTGCGTCCGCTGGCGATCATCGCGCCCCATTCCGGCGCAGGCGGCTGCGAGCCGAGGCCGAGAAAGCCGAGCCCGGCGGCGGTGAGGATAATGCCCGCCATATTCATGGTGATGCGGATAATCACCGACGGCAGACAGAGCGGCACGATATGCCGCCACAGCACGCGCAGCGGCGACGCGCCCTGCAGCCGCACGGCGGAGATAAAGTCCGCCTGGCGCAGAGACAGGGTTTCGGCGCGCGCCAGCCGCGCGATGGGCGGCCAGGCGGTAAGGGTAATGGCGATCACCACATGCTCCAGGCCGGGGCCAAGCGCGGCGACGAACGCCAGCGCCAGCACCAGGCTGGGAAAAGAGATAAAGATATCGGTGATGCGCATCAGCGCCGCATCCACCTTGCCGCCGAAATAGCCGGCGGCGACGCCCAGCAGCAGCCCGAGCGGGCCGACGGTGACCGACACCAGCAGCACGATATAGAGTGTGATGCGCGCGCCCCACACCAGGCGGCTAAAGATATCGCGGCCAAACTCGTCGGTGCCGAACCAGTGCTGCGCCCCCGGCGGGCTGAGGGCGTTGTCGAGATCCTGCACCAGCGGATGATAAGGGGCGATCCAGGGCGCGAACAGCGCCGTCAGGCAGAGCAGCAGCACAATGCCGCCGCCGATGGCGGTCAGGGGATTGCAGGCCATGCGTAGAAGGAAATGGCTGGCGCGCGCGGCAAAGCGCCGACAGCGCGCCAGCCGTTCGCGCGCTGCGCCGACCGGTGGCGTATCGATCGATAGCGTCATACTTTTGTCCTCGGATCAAACACCTGATAAAGCAGGTCGGAGAGCAGATTGAGCAGCACGAAAATCAGCCCGACCACCAGCACGCAGCCCATCACCGCGTTCATATCGCCCAGCATCATGCTGCCGGTCAGGTAGGAGCCGAAGCCCGGCCAGGAGAAGACCGTCTCGATCAGCACGGCGCCCTCCAGCAGCGAACCGTAGGCGAGCGCCACCACCGTCAGCAGCTGCACCAGAATATTGCGAAAGGCGTGCTGCCAGATCACCTGCCACTCCGTCAGTCCTTTGACGCGGGCCGTGAGGATAAACTCCTGCGACAGCTGCGCCAGCATAAAGCTGCGCGTCATGCGGCTGATATAGGCGAGGGAGTGAAAGCCGAGCAGCGACGCGGGCAGCACCAGGTGGTTTAGCGCGTTCCAGAAGACCGTGGCGTTGCCCGCCAGCAGCGCATCCACCAGCATCAGGCCGGTGCGGCGCGGCACCACGCCATCGAGGCTGAAATCGACTCGGCCCGCGCCGCCGACCCAGCCCAGATGGGCATAGAAGAGCAGCAGACCCATCATGCCGACCCAGAAGATCGGCGTGGAGTAGCCCGCGAGGCTCACCACGCGCACGGCATAATCGATCGCGCCGTTGCGCCGCGCCGCGGCGAGCACGCCAAGGGGCACGCCGAGCCCGGCGCCGATAACGATCGCCAGCGTCGCCAGCTCCAGCGTGGCGGGAAAGACGCGCAGAATATCCTGGCTGACGGGCTGGCCGGTAAGCAGCGCATGACCGAGATCGCCGTGCAGCAGCCCGTTCAGATAGATGCCGAACTGCGTCCACAGCGGCTTGTCGAAGCCGAGCTGGTGGTAAACCTGCTGATAGGTCGCGTGATCGGCGTCCGGGCCGACGATCGCCAGCACCGGATCGAGCGGCATGACGCGGCCGATAAAGAAAGTCAGCAGCAGCAGGCCGAACAGGGTGATAAATACCTGCGTCGCGCGTTTGCTGACGCGGCGCAGCTGCGGAAGGGCGGCGATCATGGCGTGCCTCCTGCCAGGCTCTCTGGCGTTTTCCAGACGTCGCGTAAAAAGGTGGTGGCGGACGGATGCGGCTGATAGGCCTGTACGCGGTTGTTAACCACCACCGAATCGACCATCTGGGAAATGGGCATCAGCGCCGGGATCAGCTGGTCATAGCGCTGCTGGATGGCGAAATAGGCCTGCTGCTGCTTTGCGGGGTCGCGCTCCGTCAGCGCCCGATCGATCATGCTGTTGAGCCGGGCGTCGTAGAAGCTGGTGCGCCAGCCCTGGAAGTTGGTCAGCCGCGCGCTGTCGGCGTTGTCCGGGTTGTAGACCAGCGAGCGCAGGCTGGAGTGGGGATGCGGCTCGACGCCGCTGCCGCCGCGCCCGACCAGCAGCCCGAACTGCCGGTCGCGCATCGCGCCATAGATCTGGTTACCGGTGCCGGTGATAATGCGCGCGCGGATCCCCGCCTGCATCAGCGTCGACTGGATGGCGATGGCGACGTTGAGAAAGGGCTGATCCGCCAGCACGCGCAGCGTGGTGTCGAAGCCGTAGGGATACCCCGCCTCCGCCAGCAGCGCGCGGGCGCGCGCAATGTCCAGCCGGTAGCCGGGATCGGGCAGCGTCGCAGGCATGCCGGCCTGGATAGGCCGCTGATGCAGCACGCCGTAACCCGCCATCAGCGTTTTATTGATCCCCTGATAGTCCACCAGATAGCGCAGCGCCTCGCGCACCTTCGGGTTGGCGAAATGGGCGTCTTTCATGCTCATCGCCAGGTAGTAGATCGTGCCGCGCTGCACGCTGTCGATGCTGAGATCGGGATCGTTGCGCAGGGCGCGCACGTCCGGGATCGCCATATTGCTGGCGATATCGAGATCGCCTTTCTCCATCATCAGGCGCAGGGTCTGCGACTCCTGCAGGTGGCGAAACACCACGCGCTGCATCTTCGCCGCGCCGCGCCAGTAGTCTGGCGCGCGGCTCATGGTCAGCACATCTTTCGCCTGCCAGCCGTCGAGCCTAAACGGGCCGGAACCGGCCGCATGGGTGGTGAGCCAGCGGTTGCCCCAGTCGTTATTGACGGCGTGCGCCTGCACCGTTTTGCTGTCGAGCACCACCATGCTGCCGAGCGCGGCGAGCGAGTAGAGCACCAGCGAGGGATCGTTGGGCTTCGGCAGGCGGATAACCAGGGTGCGCGCGTCGGGGGCGGCGATCATCTCGTCGACGTTGGCCTTGCTGAAGCCGTAGGATTTCCACACCGACGCCTGCGCCAGGTTGAGATGCAGCACGCGGCGCATCGACCAGACGGCGTCGGCGCTGGTCAGGGCGTTGCCGGAGTGGAAGCGCACGTCGTCGCGCAGCCGAAAGGTCAGCGTGCTGTTGTCCGGGCTGATGCGCCAGCTCTCCGCCAGCGCCGGGCGCACGCGCGTCAGCTGCTGCGGATCGAGCTCCACCAGCCCGTCATAGAGGTTAACCACGATGCCGACCACTTCGTTGCCGGTCATGGCGGCGGGATCGAGCGTGAGCAGATTGTTCATATTCATGCCGACGATCAGCTGGTCGTCAGGCGTATTCGCCTGAAGCGACGCGCTGCCCGCCAGCAGCAGCAGCGTGGCGAGCCACGCGCCGCAGCGGGTGCGGATAGTCATAAAGTAAGTCCAGCAGGTCAGAGGTTTAGCGTCGTTTGCTGTACTTCTCTCTCAGCGTTACCAGCGGTTGAGCGTATGGGTCTCAATCCAGCTGAAGTTGATGTCTTCGCCCAGGCCGGGCCGGGTCGGCAGCTGCACATAACCCTCATCGTCCATCGGATCGATCAGGCTGTTGAGGTAAGCCGGCGGCTGCTCATAGTCGAGAAAGGGGTGCAGCAGGCCGCGCTCGTACCAGCGGCAGTTGCGGATCGCCCCGACCACCGCCAGGCTGGCCGCGCCGTTGCCGTGCACCTCGCAGTCCATGCCGAACGCTTCCGCCAGGCTGGCGACCTTCATGGTGGCCGCGATGCCGCCGACGCCGTTGGCGCCGGCGCGCAGGATGTCGCAGGCGCCGGCGCGCACCCAGTCGGCGCGGCTGTGATGCTTGCCGCCGAGGCTCTCCGGGCCCAGCACGTCGATGCTGAGGTTTTCCGCCAGCCAGGCGTAGGAGGCCATGCTCTCTTCCTCCATCGGCTCTTCGAACCAGCTGAAGTTGAGCTTCTCCAGCGCCTTGCCGATAGTGAGCGCCTCGCTGCGGCTGTACCAGTGGTAGCCGTCCAGCATCAGGGCGATATCCGGGCCGACCGCTTCGCGCACCGCGGCGCAGGCCTTGATATCCATCTGCGGGCTGGGGGCGAACGCCACCGGCGGCATCCAGGTATGCAGCTTGATCGCTTTATAGCCGCGCGCCACCAGCGTTTCGGCGAAGCGCGCATAGTCGTCCGGCGTCGCCAGCCCGCCGGGCAGCTCGTCGCCGCACATGGTGCTGCCGTAGGCGGGCACCCGTTCGCGATAGCCGCCGAGCAGTTTGTGCACCGGCTGCTGCAGCCGGCGGCCGATAAGATCCCACAGCGCCTGCTCGACGGCGGAAAGGGCGCGCTCGGTGAGCTGATGCGCGCTGCCGCGCTGCCAGTGCGCCAGATCCTGCCACAGCCGTTCGCGATCCATGGCGTTCTGTCCGATCAGCACCTTGCGGAAGAAGGCGTTGACCACGTGCGGTCGGATCACCTCCGGCGGCGCGAAGGCGTAGCCGCTGTGGCCTTCCTCGGTGGTCAGCGTCAGCAGCGCCATCTGCGCCTCGGTTTCGTCGCCGGGATGGGAGTGTCCGGCGCTGTCGGCATGACGCCTGCTGGGATAAGTAAACTGGGTGACTTCGATTGCGCTGATCTTCACGGCACAGGCTCCTTATGCAACGGCTCTCGCTGGATGTGAAATAAAATTAAAACGATGTTTCATTTCGTAATCTAGCGTTCACAGATTGTTTACGCATTAGCCAAAGCGAGGTAAATGCAGCCGTAAATTAGGGCAGCCGCACAGGGTGATGTGAACAGATTCACGAAGCCTGTCCACTTTGTGAGCAAGGACGCACTGGGAAAATGCGTGGCCGATTCTGCCGCTCACGCTTGCAGATGCGGCAGAGCTGACCATTATTGTTTAATTAACCCGTTCATCATTAACCGGCCCTTTGGCCGCTACGGCGAAAGGCAAGGAGGAAACCATGCGCGTTCATCACCTCAACTGCGGCTGTATGTGTCCCTTCGGCGGCGCGCTCTACGACGGATTCAGCCGCTCGCCGCTGGCTCACCTCAGCTGCCACTGTCTGCTGCTGGAAACCGACGCGCACGGACTGGTGCTGGTGGATACCGGCATCGGCCTGCAGGATATGGCGCACCCTGGCCGGCTGTCGGGCTTTTTCCGGCTTTTCAATAATATTCAGTTCGATCGCCGGCTCAGCGCCTGGCAGCAGATCGTCGATCTCGGCTTTAAGCCGGAGGATGTGCGTCATATCATCCTGACGCATCTCGACTTCGATCACGCGGGCGGCATCAGCGACTTTCCACAGGCGCGCGTGCATCTGCTGCAGCGGGAGCTGGATACCGCGCCGCAGCGCCAGAGCTGGCTGCAGCGACAGCGCTTCCGGCCGCAGCAGTGGGGCAACCATAGCGGCTGGCGCGGCTACGCCGCCGGTGGCGAACGCTGGTTCGGCTTCGATGCGGTGAAGGCGCTCGACGATCTCAACGACGAGGTGCTGCTGGTGCCGCTGCCCGGCCACACGCTGGGGCACGCGGGCATCGCGGTGCGGCAGGGCGACGGCTGGCTGCTGCACGGCGGCGACGCCTGGTTTTACCGCGAGGAGATGCGGCAGCCGGAGCGACACTGCACGCCGGGCCTGCGCTTCTACCAGTGGATGATGTGCAGCGATCGCGACGCCTGGCGCACCAACCAGCAGCGGCTGCGCGCGCTCTCCCTGCAAACCGACGCGCAGGTGACGCTGTTCTGCAGCCATGACCGGCGCGAGCTGGGCCTGCTCGACAGCCGGTAAAAGATTTCTCTCTGCCTCTTTTCCTGCAACCCATTTTGCGTAATAGTAACGGCGCTTTACATAAATAATTATCATTATCGTTTGAATGGGTTAATTCAATGAAAAAATGGATGTTAGCGCTGGGGTTGTTGTGCATCGCGGGAACGGCTACGGCCAAAACCATCACCGACGTGGCGGGCCGTCAGGTTGAGGTCGCCGCCGAGTCGAAACGCATTATTCTGGGCGAGGGGCGGCAGATCTATCTGCTGGCGGCCTTCGACACCGACGCGCCTTTTCAGCGAGTGGTGGGCTGGCGCGACGACTTTCATAAGGCGGACTGGGACGGCTATCAGGCCTATGAGGCGCGCTATCCGCAAATTAAGACGCTGCCGACCTTCGGCGGCGCCAAAGACGGCACCTTTAACGTCGAGCAGGCGCTGACGCTGAAGCCCGATCTGGTGTTGATGAACCTCGAGTCGAAAGCGGCGACCGACGAAGGCAAGCTGATCGAGAAACTGCAGGCGGTCGGCATCCCGGTGGTGTTTATCGATTTCCGCGAAGCGCCGATGGTTAATGCGGAAAAAAGCATTCGCATCATGGGCGAGCTGGTGAATAAGCCGGAACGCGCGCAGGCGATTATCGATTTTCGCCGTCAGCAGATTGAGCGCGTCACCGCGCGGCTGAAAGATTTTCACGGCACGCGCCCCAAAGTAATGATCGACCGCGCCGGCGGCTACACCGACGAGTGCTGCATGTCGTTCGGCAATGAAAACTTTGGGCAGATGGTGGAGATCGCGGGCGGCAGCAATATCGCGAAAGATCTTATTCCCGGCACCTTCGGCACCCTCAACCCCGAGCAGATCATCGCCAGCCGTCCCGACGTGGTGGTGGTGACCGGCGCGAACTGGAAAAACTACAACACCGTCGGCAAGTGGGTCGGGGTCGGGCCGGGCGCCGACGTGAAGGAGGCGGAAAAGCGCCTGCAGATGCTGATGATGCGCGACGCCTTCAAAACCCTGCCGGTGGCGCACAACGGCCATGCACACGCCATCTGGCATCAGTTCTACGACAGTCCTTATCAGTTCGTCGCTATTCAGGCGCTGGCGAAGTGGCTGCATCCCGATCTCTTCGCCGATATCGATCCGGACGCGACGTTCCGTGCCTTTCATGAGAAATTTTTACCGCTGCCTTACCAGCCTGGTTACTGGGTAACCCTGCCTGCCGACAAGCGCTAATCGCCTCAGCGCGGCAGGGACGCCGCGTTATCGCCTGAATCTTTCCGTCATCTTTCTTCATATTTACTAATATTTTACAGGCGCGGCGCGTTTTGCGCGCCGTAACGCTCAATGATAGGGAGAGGATAATGACCAGAACTTCGGGACGATCGGCTTTCGCCGTGGCGCTTTACACGCTGTTCGAACCTGTGCCGCTCGGCTTTTTCGTGGCGGCATGGATCTTCGACATTATTTACCTTAACAGTTACGTCGTAGAGTGGACGCACGCCGCCAGCTGGCTAATCGCCATCGGGCTGGTCATCGCCATTCTTCCGCGTCTTATCGCCCTGATTGATCTGTTCCGCGGCAGCCGCCGCGCGGAAAAGGTGCATTTCTGGCTCACGCTGGTGGCGATCCTGCTGGCGATCGTTAACGCCTTCGTTCACAGCCGCGACGCTTACGCCGTGGTGCCGTCCGGCGTCATCCTGTCGACCCTCGTGGTGGCGCTGATGCTGATCGCCAATGTTCAACTCGCGCTGCGTCAGCGCACGGCTTAAGGAGAAGCACCGATGAAAAAGCAAACGCTTATCGCGATGGCGCTGACCGCGCTGCTGGCAGGCTGCGACAGCGGCGCGCAGCTCGATCCCCAGAAGCAGACCGGGCCGAATCCGGAGCTGCCTGAGGCGAAAAACTTCTTTATGCCGCCGATGCAGGTGCCGGAAGGGGTGCCGTGGAAGCAGGGCGAGATGCCGAAAGTGGCGCAGGGGCTGAAAATCGAGAAGATCGCGGAGAACCTCAAGCATCCGCGTCAGGTGCTGACGCTGCCGAACGGCGACGTGCTGGTGGCGGAGTCCAACGGTCCGGCCAAACCCACCACGCGGCCTAAGCAGCTGATTATGGGCATCGTGCAGAAAGCCTCAGGCAAGGGCGGCGAGGGCGGCAACCGCATTACGCTGCTGCGCAACGTGAACGGCAAATGGGAGCAGCACCTCTTTATCGAGAATCTCTTTTCGCCCTTCGGCATGCAGCTGATCGGCAATACCCTTTACGTCGCCAACGCCGACAGCCTGGTGAAATTTCCCTATCAGGCGGGGCAAACCGAGATCCGCACGCCGCCTCAGCTGGTGACCGATCTGCCTGGCGGCCCGATCAACCACCACTGGACCAAAGCGCTGGTCGCCAGCCCGGACGGCAGCAAACTCTATGTCGGCATCGGTTCTAACAGCAATATCACCGAGAACGGCATCGGCGCGGAATACCATCGCGCCGCGGTGCTGGAAGTCGACGCCGCCAGCGGCGCGACGCGCCTTTACGCAACCGGGCTGCGCAACCCGACCGGCCTGCAGTGGGAGCCGCAGAGCAACCGGCTGTGGGCTATCGTCAACGAGCGCGACGAGATCGGCTCCGATCTGGTGCCTGACTATATGACGTCGGTGCAGGAGAACGGCTTCTACGGCTGGCCTTACAGCTATTTCGGTCAGCATGTGGATACGCGCGCGCAGCCGCAGCGTCCCGATCTGGTAGAGAAGGCGATTAAGCCGGACTATGCGCTTAGCTCGCACGTCGCGCCGCTGGGGCTGCTCTTCTACCAGGCGGACAATATGCCGCAGTATCGCGGCGGCGCCTTCGTCAGCGAGCACGGCAGCTGGAACCGCACGCCGCTTAACGGCTACCAGGTGGTGTGGGTGAAATTTGAAAACGGCAAGCCGGTCGGATTGCCGCAGCCGGTGGTGACGGGATTCCTGACCGACGATCAGAAGCAGGTAAGAGGCTTGCCGGTCGGGCTGGCCGCCGATCGCCAGGGGGGGCTGCTGATTGCGGATGACGCCGGCAACACGGTGTGGCGCGTCAGCGCGAAGTAGTTTTTCACAGGCATAAAAAAAGGATTTGGCGTCACGGCCAAATCCTTTCTTTTTTTGTTCGCTTAACGGCTGGTGACCGCGCTGCGAACGAGGTGCTCAGCACTCTCCACACCTGCGATTCTAAATAGCGCGGAGAAATATTTCAAGTTTCGCCAAAATACTGTATGGTTATACAGGTGTTGAGCGCCAGGCAGAGCCGACTTGCTGACTGGCCGCTCCCAGGGGCACGGTTTCGAAAATCCCGGCAGGCATCAGGTGGTGCTGGCCTGTGGCTTTAGCAACGAGTGCCGCTCAGCGCTCTCCACAAGATGTGCTTAGGCGCCCGGCGGGTAGAGTCAAAGCCTCGGTAGCCGAACAGCGCGCTCCTGTTGAAGGAGAAGGAAAGTGATGGAACTGATTAGATTGCTCCTGGATCTTATCCGGGTCATCTTGCAGATCATCGTTGCCCTTTTGCAACTGACCGGCCAGGCTCACTAGCCGGAACTTGAATAAAGGCGGAGCTGACCACTCCGCCTTTTTCGTCGCGCCGTCCCGCCGCAACCACACTGTCTTTCGCCTGTCATCTTCGCCCGTTACCGTCAGCGCTGTTTCCGCCGCGCCGCACGCGCTGCTTATCCAGACATCCGACCAGACGAGGCCATTATGTCTTTGCACGCTCTCTCTTCCGCCCGACTGCAGCAGACCTTTATCGACAGCAGCGTACGCCTGCGCGACACCATCGTCGGGCAGCAGTGCGAAATCCTGGCGCGCAGCCACCTCGAATACAGCACCCTGGGCGACTTCTCCTATATCGGCGAATACTGCCACGTGGCGGACACGCAGATAGGCCGCTTTACCGCTATCGCCAACCAGGTGCGCCTTGGCGCGCCCAATCACCCGATGGATCGCGCTTCGCAGCATCGCTTTACCTACTGCCCGGAGTATTACGACGCCAGCGCGGCGCGCGACAGCGGCTTTTTCGCCGACCGCCGCGCCGCGCGCGTTAACATCGGCCACGACGTCTGGATTGGCCACGGCGTGATTGTGCTGCCGGGCGTAACGGTCGGCGACGGCGCGGTGCTGGCGGCAGGCGCGGTCGTGACGAAAGATGTTGCGCCCTACAGCATCACAGGCGGCGTGCCGGCGAAACCGATCCGCATGCGCTTTACGCCCGCCATCGTCGCGCGCCTGCGGCAGATCGCCTGGTGGGAGTGGCCGCTGGAGAAGCTGATGGCGAACCTGGCTGATTTTCAGTCCGGCGACATCGCGCGCTTCTGCGATCGCCACGGCTGACTGCAGGGCGCGCTGGCAGCCGGTTACAGCGCCTGCTGCGCTACGCCGCCGGCGCTGTGCGGCTGTAGCGGTTTCTCCGGCTGCAGCAGCGTCATCGCCAGCATGCTGCCCAGCGCAATAACGGCGGTGACGGTAAACATCGCATTGTAGCCGTAGTACTCCGCAAGCCAGCCGCACAGCATCGGCGAGACGATGGCGGCAAGATTGGCGATTGCCAGCGTCATGCCGCTAAAGGCGCCGACGGAGGCTTTCGGCGTCACGTCGATGACCACAGACCAGTAAACGTTGTTCACCATGGCGTTGAGCGCGTTGCCCAGCGTCATCAGCGCAATAATCGCCGTTGCCGATCCGGCGTACGGAATGGCCATAAAACAGCAGGCGGTGCCCAGCAGCGTCACAGCCGCGAACAGGTTGCGCGCCACGCGCAGGTTATTGAAGCGCGCCAGCAGGCGATCGGCGAGTCGGCCGCCGAGCAGCACGGTCAGGCAGGCGCCGCTCCAGGGGATCATCGCCACGTACCAGAGGGAATGGAGATCGTAATGGAAGCTGTCCTGCAGATATTTCGGCAGCCAGGTCACCAGCGTGAAGGTGATATAGAGAAAAGAGAAGTAGCCGAGCGCATTGCACACCAGGGTACGGCTGGTGAAGAAGCGCCACCAGGGCAGCGGCGTATCAGCGTGCGCCTCCTGACGCTGACCGTCGCTGATCAGCGCGCGCTCCGCCGCGTTCGCCGCGGGGTGCAGTTCCGGGGCGTCGCTGAAGGTGCGCGCAAACAGCAGCATCGCCAGCAGCGAGAAGAGGCCCAGCAGAATAAACATCATGCGCCAGTCATGGGTCAGCAGCAGCAGGCCGACCGCAATCGGCGCGGTCAGCAGCGATCCGACCTGCGTGGAGAGCAGGCCGATGCTCAGCGCGAAACCGCGCTCGTTATCCGGCGCCCAGTGGGCGATGGCTTTGTTCATCAGCGCGTAAGCAGGGCCTTCGGAGAAGCCGAACAGAATGCGCAGGGCGGCGAAGCCCATAATCGCCGAACCGCCGAACAGCGCCATGCCCAGATCGCCAGCCCAGGCGGTGGCGATCTCCAGCAGCGACCAGAGCACGCCCGCCATTAGCCAGACCTTGCGCGTGCCGAGCCGATCCGCAAGGAATCCGCCGCACAGCGATCCGAACAGATAGCCGAAACCAAAATAGCCCAGCACCGCGCCCAGCTGAACTTTGCTGAACTGATACTCCTGAGAGATGGCGTTAGCGGCAAAGGACAGCGCGCCGCGATCGATGTAATTGATTAAGGCGACAAAGAACAACATGGAAAAGATAACGTAACGATAGCGACTCGGCTGCATGGTGCCTCTCCTGCGTGAATAGGGTCTGCAAGGGAGAAGCAAGATCGGTGCCGAATGAGTAGCGGGCAAGCTGGCCGGGCGTTGCGCGCGAGGCAGGCATGAAATTACCAGCCTAATGGTTCGCCTGCGCATCATTTAGGTGCAGTTAAGCGGTGTCGGCTGCGACAGAAGGGGAAAGTCCGCCTCATCAACCCACGCCGGGTTAAATTTATGTGTGCATTTTGTCAGCGGCTTGAACAAAAGATGCGGTAAAGCCGGGTAACCTATTAGCCGTACCGTACCATCATGCCTCTTTATGCCCGCCAGAGGCTCTGTAAAGCGAGCCTGCACTGCTTTTGGCTGTCGTAAATCCGTTAGCCAGGCTAACCACTCGCAAGATATTGTGTTTTTACGAAAAATTTACCTAAGTTAAAATAACGTTGAAGTTATGTGTATTTATTTTATTTCGTCCCTTGAATGAGGAAAAGAAGGATCATGGTTAACAAGCTAACCAGTATCGTAATGGCGATTGTCGCCGTGGCGATGCTGTATATGGGCGGGAAGCTATTGCTGCTGGGGGGCAGCGCGTTCTATGCGCTGATGGCCGTAGGCTTACTGCTCACCGCGATACTGCTGTTTCTGAATAAACGCAGCGCGCTGTCGCTGTACGCGCTGCTGATGTGGATCACCCTGTTCTGGACTATCTGGGAAGTGGGCTTCGACAAGTGGCAGTGGATCCCGCGCGGCGACCTGTTTGGTCTGTTCGGCGTCTGGCTGGCGCTGCCCTGGGTGGTGCGTCCGCTGACCCAGCGCAAGTTCCATCCTTTCCTCGGCACCACGGTGGTGGTGATGATCGCCCTGGTGATCGGCCTCTGCTTTTACGATCCGCTGCCGCAGCAGGGAACCATTACCAATGCGCGCACGCCGTCCGCCTCGACCGGCGCCGGCAACGACTGGACGGCCTACGGCGGCTCCAGCAATGCGCTGCGTTTCTCTTCGCTGAATCAGATCACCAAAGATAACGTGAAAGATCTTGAGGTCGCCTGGACCTACCACACCGGCGACCTGCGTCAGAGCGACGACGCGACCGAATACACCTTTGAGGCGACGCCGCTCAAGGCGAACGGCATGCTCTACTTCTGCACGCCGCATAACGAGGTGCATGCGCTCGATCCGGAAACCGGCGCGGTGAAATGGAAATATGCGCCGCCGCAGGATCGCTCCTATATGCAGCAGCACCAGACCTGCCGCGGCGTCGGCTTCTATGACGCCGGCAACCCGGCGACGGACAGCAGCGCAGCGCAGCCTGCGCTCTGCCGCAAGCGTATCTTCAACGCGACCACCGATGCGAAGCTGGTGGCGCTGGATGCCGACAGCGGCAAGCCTTGCGCCGATTTCGGCCAAAACGGCGTGGTCGACCTGCATGCCAATATGGGCGAAGTGCGTCCGCATGCGCTGATGCAAACCTCTGCGCCGCTGGTGGCGGGCAATCTGGTGATTGTCGGCGGCTCGGTAATGGACAACGGCTTTAACCGCGGAAACCCGTCCGGCGTGATCCGCGCCTGGGACGCCGTTTCCGGCCGTCTGGTGTGGAACTTCGACCCGGCCCAGCCGGAGGCGACCCAGCCGATTGCGGCGGATGCGACCTATCCGCAGGACACCCCGGTGGCCTGGGCGACGCTGAGCGCCGACCTGAAAAACGGCCTGGTCTATGTGCCGTTCGGCAACGCCTCGCCGGATGAAGTGGGCATCGAGCGCGATCCCAACAGCAACACGGAGAAATTCCGCGATGCGCTGGTGGCGCTGGATCTGAAAACCGGCGCCTTTAAATGGCGTTATCAGAGCGCCAATCACGATCTCTGGGACCGCGATAACCCGTCTCAGCCGTCGCTGGTGGATATCGATTATCAGGGCAGCCAACAGCCGGCGGTCATCCTGCCGACCAAAACCGGCAACCTGTTCGTGCTCAACCGCCTGACCGGTCAGCCGATCTATCCGGTTAATCAGGTGAAGGTCTCGACCGAAGGCGGCGTTGAGGGCGAGAAGTTCGCCGCTACGCAGCCGGTCTCCAGCCTGAACTTCATTCCGCAGCCGCTGACGGAAAAAGCGATGTGGGGCATTTCGCCGTTCGACCAGATGAGCTGCCGCATGGGGTTCCGCGAGCTGCGCTATGACGGCAACCCGTGGACGCCGGCCACCGAGAAGGGCTCGCTGATTTTCCCGGGCAATATCGGCGTATTTAACTGGGGCTCGGTGGCGGTCGATCCTGAACGTCAGCTGCTGATCGCCGCGCCGGTGCGTCTGGCCTATAAGTACAACCTGATTAAGCGTACGCCAGCGACCGCCACCGAGCGCATGTTCACGAAAGATGGTTCGCCTTACTGGAATGAAAACTTTCACGGCGATTACGCTATCCATATTCAGCAGTTCGCGTCAGAGCTGGGCATACCCTGTATCGCGCCGCCGTGGGGCCGTATGGTGGGCGTCAATCTGAAAACCGGCAAGACCGAATGGCTGCGCCGCATCGGCACCACCAAAAACCTCAATACCTCATTTTTGCCGGGACGTTTCCCGATTGGCTTCCCGATGGGAATGGTGGCGCACGGCGGTCCGCTGGTGACGGCAGGCGACGTGGTGTTCCACGGTGCGACGGCGGATAACTTCTTCCGCGCCTATGACAGCACCACCGGCGCGCTGCTGTGGCAGACCGAGCTGAGCGCGGGCGCGCAGGCCACGCCGTCGACCTTTATGGGTAAAGATGGCAAGCAGTATGTGGTGATTGCCGCTGGCGGCCACGGTTCGCTCGGCACCAAAAGCGGCGACAGCGTGGTAGCGTTCCGCCTGAAATAACGGCGTGCCTGCACCTCGCGAAGAAAAAGATAAAGCGCCCAGTTGGGCGCTTTTTTTATGCTGGATTATGGCTGAGCCTGCCGTTTCGAGCGCTCTTCCAGCACTTTCAGCGCGATTTTGTCGCCAATCGCCTGATCGATATTGCGCCAGTACTCAAACGCGCGCGACAGCACCGGCTCTTCTACGCCGTTAAGCAGATGGCCGCTCACGTTGCTGACCAGCCGCTCGCGCGCCGCGTCGTCCATGACTTTATTGATCAGCGTATTCGCCTGGCCGAAATCGTCGTCATCCTTGCGCAGCGTGTAGGGCGCGCGCACCATCTCGCCGCTGGCCTGCCAGGTAGAGTCGGTTGGGTAGCGTTCGCCGTCCGCCGCCGGGCCGCCTTTGCTGTTCGGCGCATAGACAGGATCGGAGACCGGATGAATACGCATCGCGCCATCTTTGCTGTAGCTGTTAACCGGCGACTGCGGCGCGTTGACCGGGATCTGCTTATAGTTGACGCCCAGGCGGTGACGGTGCGCGTCGGCGTAGGAGAAGACGCGTCCCAGCAGCATCTTGTCCGGGCTAAGACCGATGCCCGGCACCAGGTTGTTTGGCTCGAAGGCTGCCTGTTCGATCTGCGCATGGTTGTCGGTCGGGTTGCGGTCAAGCACCAGCTTGCCCACTTTAATCAGCGGATAGTCGCCGTGCGGCCACACTTTGGTCAGGTCGAACGGGTTATAGCGGTAGGTTTCCGCCTCGGCGAACGGCATGATCTGCATATAGAGCGTCCAGCTCGGGAAGTTGCCTTCCTTGATAGAGAAGTAGAGATCGCGCGTATGGTGGTCGATATCTTTCCCGGCAAGGGCATCGGCCTCTTCCTGCGTCAGGAACTCGATGCCCTGGTCGGTGTGAAAATGATATTTCACCCAGAATTTTTCGCCCTCGGCGTTCACCCACATATAGGTATGGCTGGAGTAACCATTCATATGGCGCCAGGTTTTAGGAATGCCGCGGTCGCCCATCAGCCAGGCGACCTGATGCGACGATTCCGGCGACAGCGTCCAGAAGTCCCACTGCATATCGTTATCGCGCAGGTTGTTATCGGCGCGGCGCTTTTGCGAGCGGATAAAGTGCTGGAACTTCATCGGATCGCGAATAAAGAAGACCGGCGTGTTATTGCCCACCATGTCGTAGTTGCCTTCGGTGGTGTAGAACTTCAGAGCGAAACCGCGCGGGTCGCGCCAGGTGTCGGGGCTGCCGCGCTCGCCGGCTACGGTTGAGAAGCGCAGCAGCACATCGGTGCGCGTGCCGGGCTGGAACACGGCGGCTTTGGTATATTTGCTGACGTCATCGGTCACAATAAAGTAGCCGAACGCGCCGCTGCCTTTAGCGTGCGGCTGACGCTCCGGGATGCGTTCGCGGTTAAAATTCGCCATCTGCTCAATGAGATAGTGATCGTGCAATACCAGCGGGCCGTCAGGGCCGACCGACAGCGAATGCTCGTCGCTGGCGACGGGAATACCGGCATCCGTAGTTGTCGGTTTACGCTCATCATTGCTCATGGTTCTCTCCATTTTAATAGGGATATAGCAACCATTAAGCGTAGTTAAGAATCGCGCGTCTGCCGTAGCAGAATGCTGATGATTGCGAAAGGCGGAGGGCAAAAAAGAGTGAGCGAAGAGAAGGGCGACGCTCAGGCAAGCTGCCTGAGCGCGGCGGATGTTACTTGTCGGTGCCGAAGCCCTGTTTTTTCAGCGCGCCCAGCACGTGCGGGAAGTAGATGTTCTGATAATAGCCGCTGACGCTTTCGCTCCAGCTCTCGCCGTCGGAACGGCCGATGTTCTGCCAGTGCTGCACCATCTCCTGATTGTAGGCGGCGATCTTCTCCTCCAGCCCGGCAGTGCGGTAGGCCTCTTCATGGCGGAAGGTTTCCAGCGGCAGGCGCGGTTTCTGATGCGACGGCTCATCGACATAGCCAATCACCACGCCCGCAACCGGGAAGGTATATTCCGGCAGTTCCAGCAGGCTAATCAGCGCGTCGGGATCGCGGCGGATACCGCCGATCGGCACGATGCCCAGACCTTCCGCGCGCGCGGAGGCCATCACGGAGCCCAGCGCGATGCCCACATCGGTGGCGCCGGAAACGATGCTCTCGATACTCTGCTGAGCGATCTGCTCGCGGCCGATCGCCTCTATCGCCACGCGCGATTTATGCATATCCAGCACGAAGGTCAAAAACACCGGCGCTTTGGCGATCCACGGCTGGCCGCCGGCGATCTGGGAGATCTCCTTACGCTTCGCCGCATCGCGGGTTACAACGACAGAAACCTGCTGCGAGTTGACCGAGGTCGGCGCGCGATAGGCGGTGCTGATAATGCGATCCAGAATCGCGTCGTCAATCGGCTGCTCGGTAAAACTGCGTTCGCTTTTATGGCTGGTAAAAATATCAATTAGTGAATTCATGGATCCTCCAGATGTGGAGGCTAAGAGTAGCAGGTTCGGGCAGGGCCAGATTTAACCGCATTGGTCATTCCCGGCAACCTGAGGTCTTTCAGAGGATTAGCGGGCAATCCGGCAGTGAGCCAGCGCGCATTTCTGAATAAATGGTAAAACATAACAACTATGTAACAATATGAATGCGCTGGCGTTTTGGGCAATTTCCCAACAGGCCTCAGGCAGCTACACATAACCACGGCGCGTCCGGCTGCGTATACCTGAAGCGGCAACTCTCAACCTACTGAGGTGACACATGAATAACACTCTGGCGCTGCGCCGGGCGATTCTCCTGCTGGGCATGGCCTTTAGCGGTTCGCTGCTGGCGCAGACCTTTGTTTACGTTTCGGCGGCGGAGGATGGAAAAATCGCGCGTTACGCCTTAAACGATCGGACCGGCGCGCTAAAGCCGCTGGGCGAAACGCCGGCGGGGGGCAAGGTGATGCCGATGGCGATAAGCCCGGATAAACAGACCCTTTACGCCGCCGTGCGCAGCAGGCCGATGCGGCTGGTCAGCTGGTCCATCAACAGCAAAACCGGTGCGCTGACGCCGGCGTCAGAGAGCGCGGCCGCCGCAAGCTATCCCTATATCAGCCTGGACAGGCAAGGGCGCTTTTTGCTGGCGGCTTCCTATGATAGCGGTCTGGTGCATGTTTATCGCCTCGGGTCAGGCGGGAAGGTGACGACGCCTTTCGTGTCAGAGGTACAGGCGGGTCACGCTGCGCATTCGGTGATTGTTGATGCGACGAATCGCGCCGCCTACGTCGGCGTGCTGGGCACCGATCGCATTCTGCAGCTGGCGCTGCACCAGGATGGCCAGCTGACGCCGCTGGGCGACGGTTTCGTTGCTACAGCAGAGAAAAACGGGCCGCGACACTCGGCGCTGTCGCCGGATAATCGCTTCCTGTATAACGTTGGCGAAATGAGCGGCGCTATCGTGCAGTTCGCGCGGCAGCCGGATGGCACGCTGACAAAGGTCGCCGACTATCCCAGCGCGGTCGCGCAGAAATATCAGCTGCAGCACGGCGTGGAGCGCACCGCCAGCTACAGCGACACCACGCCGCGCATCTGGGCGGCCGATATCAAAATGACGTCAGACGGGCGCTTTCTCTACGTGACGGAGCGGACCAGCAGCACGGTAACGGGCTATCGCGTCAGCCCGCAGGATGGAAAGCTGCAGCTGATTAACAGCTGGCCGGTTGAAAAGCAGCCGCGCGGCATCGCCATTACGCCTGACGGGCGCTGGCTGATAGCCAGCGGCGAGAAGAGCGCGGTGATCGGCAGCTATGCCATCGCTAAAGAGAGCGGGGAGCTGCAAAGGGTCGCTGAAGCGCCGGTCGGCAAGGGGGCAAACTGGGTGAGTATCGTCAGCTTCAAGCAGTAGCGGGCAAATAAGCAGAACCGCCCAGGCGGCGGTTCCTGTTAACGGTTAGCGGCGCTGAATTTGCTGTAAATCTTCTTCAGTGAGGCCGGTTATTTTCATCACCAAAACGCGATCCAGGTTGTTTTTTAGCATTTTTCTAGCCATTTCCAGGCAGGCTTCATGTTTACCCAGTTGGCGTCCTTTCTCCATGCCTCGCTGTTCAAGCTGTTCTGCAATGGTCACGAATGTCTCCTTATGCTGCGGCACATGACGCGCCAGTTCGCTTAGCGTGAGTTCCATATCCGGCGTTTCGCCGACCTGAAGCATATAGTTTACCAGCGACATTAGTTGCTGTCCGGTCATAAATTCGGTCTGCATCAGGGTGGCCAGACGCGCGATAAGGCTTGTTAAATCGCGCTGGCGAATATGCTTTTGCAGCAGAGTCAGCGCCGCCATGCTGCGGTGCTGCATAATCTCCTCATCCGGGATAATAGTTACATCAATCAAGGGGAAATGCCCATTATAGAGCGCAGCTGCCTGTTCAGCCTCGCAGAAGAGATCGAGCCAGCGCAAAGAGTAGGGATAAGGGCTGCGTTTGCCCTGATAGAAAAGAACGGGGATCACCAGCGGCAATTTGCTATGTCCGGCATCAAGATGGCGCTGCATCGCGGCGATAGCGTAGCGCATCAGGCGAAAGGCCATATGTTTGTCCGGAGAGCTTTGATGCTCGATCACCACCTGCAGATAGCCATCGCCGGCGCGCGTTTTCAGGGAGTAAAGTACATCGCTGTAGTAAGGACGTAAATCATCTTCGACAAAGCTGCCGGACTCCAGTTTCAAGGTCGACAAGTCGCAGAGCGCCAGCAGCTCAGGCGGCAGATGCAGCGTTAAAAAGTCGCGCGCGGTTCTCGGGTGCGCCAGAAAGGTTTTAAAGACCGCATCATGCGGCGTGCAAGTTCGCTTCATCCTGAAGTCTCGGCCAGCTTTTTATCTGCCGGACCTTAACAGTCGTCTATGGCGTGCGGAAGTGAGAAAAGCGTAGCAGCCGAGGCGGCTCACAAAAATACGCGGTGGTCTGCAGGCGCATTATCAAGGGCAATAGCCGACATCACGAACGGCGCTGTGGCAGATTTGCGGTGTTTAACTTATAAGAAGAAAAGAGGGAAGAGAGAAACCGTATGAGCTTAGCATCCTGATCATCAGCAATATCTAATTTAACATAATATACATTATGTGCACCAATGGCTCAGAGAGCGAAAAGCAGCCCTCCGGCGTGAATCATTCATACAACCGCGGCCAGCTCAGGCAGACTCAATGAGCATATCGATTTAGTCAGCATGCTTACGTCGATAAATTTCGACACTAACTAAATTTCGCCTCATAACCCCATCCTGTTGTTACCAGAGCCTAAAACAACAAAAGTCTTATCGTGCGGACGTAGAATGACGTTTCCAGACAGGAAATCGTTATAAGGAACTACCGTGCGCATAAAAGGCGGTAACATTCCACGGTTTAACAAGCTCATAAATACGCTTTTCGACAATGTCTACCCTATCTTGTCATCTCCTTTGGCAATGCGGTTGCAATCTTTAACCGTGCAGAACGCGATTTGTGAGACATCGGATGCCAGAATAATCCAAACCAGCACAGGGATAGCCCGACCAGTAAAAGCACTGATTTTTCTGACCATTCCCCTCAATACCGCTCAGGGAGGATCTTTATCTGCACCCAGATTATTGGCTCGAATATAAACGTCGATATATCTGCACAAACACTCCTTTTTGAGAGTGAATATTACCGACCGTGACTTCATCATTGGTCACTCGGCTTTTCCAACACTCGGCTTCAATGTCACAAGAGGCTTGAAGTTCATACCCCTCTGATTTTAGGTAGTTCCTAATACTACGAGCTTCACTAGCCCCATAAAACTTTACGGTAAAAACATTAGCTTCCGTACCCGTAATCCTTCCAAATTCAAAACTATAATTTTTTGATATTCTTGGTATTTTCTTTAATAATTCTGGTGTGTAATATTCATACGCCCGTTTATTTTGCTCGGTATAATATGCGCTGCTGGCAAACTCCATCCTTACATACGGCCAGCCGACAACTAGCGAAATACCCGCGATGACAACCACACTAATTAGGGCGACGATGGCTTTCCTCATAATCCCATCCTGCCATTGTTGGCACCAAGTATCACAAACGTCCCATCATGCTGCGGCAGAATCACGTTCCCGCACAAAAAATCGTTATAGGGGACTACCGTTCGCATAAACGGCGGTAATACTCCTTTACGGGGGCGAGTGTGCGGAAACTTTTCCGGATCAGGAAATAGTAGAGGCTGAAACGTCTCATTCTTCCAATTGCCGATTTTACCATAGTAGTCCCAGCGCTTAAGGGCTTCCTCCTTGCTAACAGGCCGGAGCTGAGGGAAAGGATTCTGAATCGATACTGCACGATAAAACCCCAACAAATCGGAGACCAAATCCTCACCGCTGAAGCCACTATCCGTCACTAAATTATTGGGAAATACCCCTTGGAATGCCTCAAACTTGCGAGCCATAGCCATCATCATCGCCAGAGCTATGCTTTTCTGTTCCCAGTAAGGCCGCCCTTTACGAATGCGCCAAGTCATAACTTTACCTGATCGCAGCAATCCAAAGGGAGACGTCATTCCCTGTGCATACCTGACATCATAAAATTCATTTTTCGATGATTCACCCTGCAACATTAATCTCAAAAGTTCTCGAATATCTGTCCCTTGGGCATGCCCCAAGTCCACCCAGCCAAGTACTTCCGTATAAACTATTCCGTACTTAGCTGCGCTTGCATCTCTACCATCAATAATATCTGATCGCTTACTCATCCTGAGTATCCTATCCTGTATAGCTCCATTGAGGCCTAATTTACCATAACACACCTGTTGCTTAATCATCCTGTCTGCTTTGGGCATTCCTCGCCATATTGCCTTGGTTAACTTTCCAATGAAAAGCATGTTGTCCAGTTATAGTTGCACCTTGCCAATATCAGCTCGCCAGCAGCATCGCCAAAATTAATCGCCTGACGTTCCAAAAAAAACTGACGTAGCCTTTCAGGTAAAAAAGACGCGCCGTAGCGTAGAACCGTGCTGTGCCAGAATGGCGCTGGCAATGAGATGTTGTCATGACGCATCAGCAACTCATTTTTCCATTGAGAATTTAGAACCCTCTCGCAGAACGTCTGACGCATAGCGACTGCAGGCCGCTCAGGAATTCCCGCAAGCAACAGCTGACCAGGCAACGCAACTAACCGAAGATGCCTGATAGTAATCATTTTCGCATCGAATTCACCCCAGATAGTTGTTAATTGCTCTATTTTTGTCGGTAGTTGCTCGTTCAGGTGATAAAGCGGCAGCGTCAAAGGCAGGAAAGTAAAATGAAAGCCGTGCGCTGGCAGCGTATCGGCTAATGGATCGTCTTTTGTAATGTCGTTCAATTCATCAATAAGGCGTGATACATAGCGGGAAACAGGCGGCTTTATTCCTGCTGCAAGCGAGAGTTTTACGGGGTCGTAGTAGTTTTCTTCGCGGATCTCCCCAATTCCTGCGTTTTTCGCCCAGGTTGCGAGAGTGTTCTCATTTGTCGAGCGATATCTGTTTTGCAGACTTATTGATTGCATGAAAAACCTTATCGTTCTTTGCCCCGCTCCACTCGCTGGCTGAGCGATTACAGCGCAGCACTACGCTGAAGATCTGAACGGGTATCAATATCCAGCAGACATCCCTTATCCGCTAACGTCACCGCCTGACACGGCGCGCTGTTAAGCACCGCGCGCGCGCCGCTGTCACCGCTCAGACTGGCGAGCGCGGAAAAGAACGCGCGCTGAAATCCCACCGGATGCCCAGGCACGCCTTCGACTTCCGCCCGAACCAGCGGCGCGCGATGCAGCGCATCCGCCACGGCCAGCAGGCTCTCCACGGTTAAAAACGGCATATCGCCCAGCGTAATCATCCAGCCGTCGTATTCCGCTGCGGCTTTCACGCCCGCAGCGATAGAGTCGCCGATGCCCGCGCTGCGGCAGATAACCGCACAGCCAGCGGGAATCAGCGCATGAATTGCCCTGTCTTCCGGCCGCGTCACCACGAAAACGTCAAGCCCTGTGGCGGCAACACGCTCCAGCGTGTGCTGCAAAACCGGCTTGCCGTTCAGCAAGGCGAGCAGCTTATGCTCCCCGCCGCTCGCTTTAAAGCGGCGGCTGAAGCCGGCCGCCATCACCAGAATGGCGATTCTCATATCAAACTGCCCTGCTCCCACGGCTCTGCCAGGGCCGGCTCAACCGCCTCTACGCAGCCGTTTTTGTAGCGCACGATGTCCGCCATCACCGACAGCGCAATCTCCGACGGCGTTTTACTGCCGATATCGAGCCCGACCGGCGCGTGAATGCGATTGATCTGATCCGGCGTGAGATCGCCATACTCTCCCAGCCGCGCTTTTCTTCTCAGGCTGTTCTTTTTCGATCCCATCGCGCCGATATAGAACGCCGGCAGGTTGACCGCTTCCATCATGGTGAGATCGTCAATGCGCGGATCGTGGGTAAGCGACAGGATTGCTGTCCCGGCATGGCAACCTTCCCGCTCCAGATAAACGGCGGGAAACTGCTTAACCAGCCTGACGTTCGCGTCCAGCAGAGCGGCCATATTCTCCAGCGCTTCGTCCCGGTGTTCGCACACGATGGTTTCGAAGCCGAGCGCGACGGCAAAATTGGCGCAGAACACCGCGACGCTGGAAAGTCCGCCGATAACCAGCCTGGGCGCGGTGGAGAGCGTCAGGGTAATAGCGGCGCCGTCGCGGTAAGTCAGCGTGCTGTTGGTATAGGCGGCTGGCTCCAGCACATGACAGGGATGCGGCAGAATAATTTTCTTTTTCACCGCCGTGGCGGCGACCAGCGCATCGTGCATTCTCTGCAAATAGGCGCGACTCTGAGCGCCGGGCGACAGCTTTTCCACCAGAATATCGAGTACGCCGCCACACGGCAGCGCCCTGTCCGGCTCAAATCCGCCCTCGCCGTAGCGCACCACCTGGCTGGCGTCCGGGAAGGCGTTGCGATCGATGCGTTCGATAAAACTCTCTTCAATGCAGCCGCCTGAAAGCGAACCGCAGTGATGCCCCTCTTTACGGATAATCATCATCGCGCCGGGCGGCCGCGGCGACGATCCGTAGGTAGAGAGCACCGTACAAAGCCATACTTCATGCGCGTCAACCCACTGCAATCCTGCTTTTAATACCTGCATATCAAGGTTGTGCATGACCTTGTGCCTCCGGCAACGGTTAAGCCAGGGCGCTTGCCCTGGCGGTAATAAAGTCGACAATGTCGCCTTAGCGTACGGCATGTCGGTAACGATCGCGGCGGCTCGCCAGCACGGCAAAGATCGCCGAAAAGAGCAGCAGCGCCAGGCCAAAGGCGAAGGGACTCCACCAACCCACTGCGTCAAAAAGTTCGCCGCCCAGCGCCGCGCCCAGGGTGATCGCCAGCTGGATCACGGCGACCATCAGGCCGCCGCCCGCCTCCGCGTTTTCCGGCAGCGCGCGGCTCAGCCATAACCCCCATGCGACCGGCGCAGGCGTGGAGATCAGGCCCCACGCGGCTAACAGCGCGCCCGTGATCAACAGCGAATGCCCCTGCCAGATCAGCAGCGCCGCCATCGCCGCCATCGCCAGCGGGATCAGGATTAGCCAGCGAAACAGATGTCGCTGCAGCAGCTGGTCGACCGACCAGGTTCCCACCAGTCCCGCTGCGCCCAACAGCAGCAGAATAAACGAAAGCTCGCTGACGCTGGCTCCCGTCACCGACTCCATAAACGGGCGCAGATAGGTGAAAATCGCAAACTGCCCCATAAACAGCGTCAGCAGCGCGGCCATGCCCGCCGCGACGTGCGGCAAGCCAAGCAGGCGCAGCGGGTTCGCGGTGTGGTTATCGCCCTGCGCAGGCAGCGACGGAATCGCCCGCCACTGCCAGATAAAGGCACCGACGGCCAGCGGCACGACGATAAAAAATGCCCCGCGCCAGCCGATATACTGACCGAGAAAACTGCCCAGCGGCGCGGCGATGGTGGCCGCCAGCGCGTTGCCACCGTTAATCAGCGCCAGTCCTTTCGCCACGGCATGCGGCGGCGCGAGGCGCATGATGGTCGCCGTCGACATCGACCAGAATCCGCCTATCGCCACGCCAAGCAGCGCGCGTCCGACAATAAAAACTAGTCCGTCTGGCGCAAATGTGACAGTCAGACCGGAAATTGTCAGTAAAAGCGTAAAGGCGATCAGCACTTTTTTGCGGTCGAAGCGGCCGGTTAACGGCGTATTGAGCAGGCTGGTCAGCACGGCGAAAAAACCACTGACGGAGATCGCCTGACCCGCCTGCCCCTGGCTAATGCCCAGATCCTGCGCCACCGGCGTCAGCAGACTGACGGGCATAAATTCCGAGGCGATCAGCACCACGACGCCGAGCGCCATAGAGAAGATAGCGCCCCACGCGGCGTGGGAACGCGAGGCAGAGTGCGTTGTAATAGTCGTCATACGTTAATCCATGAGTTTCAATGCCGTAAGATGCTACCCAAACTGTCAGCCTGAATTAACCTGGATAAACTGTATGTAATTGTGAATAAAATTCATTAATAGCCGAGGAGCGTCCTTGTGAAGCCAAATGGCGCTCCTCGGTAAGGCCTAACGCATCTGCAAAATAATGGGGTTACTGCTGGCGGGATCGGTATGCCGCCGCATTTCCGCTACCGTTTTCGCCTCTGTCTGCGCGCCGCTGTTGCCCCAGGAGGAGCGAATATAGTTGAGCACCTCCGCCGTCTCTCGATCGGAAAGCTGTTTGCGGTATGGCGGCATACGATAGGCGTCCGGCACGCCACCGGCAACCACACGGGCGGAGCCGTTCAGCACGATATTGATCGCTGAAGAGGCATCGACCTGCATCGAGGTGGCGCCTGCCAGCGGCGGGATCCACGGCGCCTGTCCGCGTCCGTCGGCACCATGGCAGCTGCTGCAGCGCGCGATAAAGGTCTGCTCGCCGGGATGGCGCGCGCCCTGTTCGCTTCTCGTCGCGTAATGCCAGGCGGTGCCGTTATCGTTGCTGCCCGGCGGCAGCGACTTCAGGTAGTGCGCGATGGCGCGCAGATCGTCGTCGCGCATAAACTGGGTGGAGTTGTTGAACGCATCCGTCATCGAGCCGAACACCACGGCGTGGGCGTTGCGTCCGGTTTTCAGAAACGTTACCACCTCCTCTTCGCTCCAGCGGCTTATCCCAGTGCTGGCGTCGCCGCGCAGGCTGGGCGCATACCAGCCGTCAAGCAGCGCGCCCGCCAGGTAGTCCGGGCTGCGCGCATCCAGCGCTTTTTCGTTAAAGGCCAGGCCGCGCGGCGTATGGCAACTGCCGCAGTGGCCGGGGCCCTCCACCAGGTAGGCGCCGCGGTTCCAGAGCGCGTCGCGGTTCGCCACCGTCTGCCAGGGCTGGCCGCTGGCGAAAGCGGCGCGCCACAGCGCCAGTGGCCAGCGCATATTGAGCGGCCAGGGGATCTCTGACGGCTGATTTTTCCGCGAGGCGGGCTGCACGCCGTGCATTATAAAAGCATAGAGCGCGCGGATATCCTCATCGCTCAGCTTCTGATAAGAGGGAAACGGCATTGCCGGATAGAGCCGATGTCCGTCCTGCGCTATGCCCTGACGCACCGCGCGATCGAAGTCAGCCAGCGAATAGCGGCCAATACCGCTCTCCCGGTCGGGCGTAATATTGGTGGTATAGATTTTCCCGACCGGCGTCGCCATCGCCAGACCGCCGGAAAACGGCGCATTCTCTGGCGTGCTGTGACAGGCGACGCAGTCGCTCAGACGCGCGACATATTCGCCACGCTGGATAAGCTCGGGCTGCGCAGCGGCCCCGGCGTTTGCTTCATTGTCAAAAGGCGACGCGGGCGTGCGCAGCATCCACAGCAGCGCACCCGCCACGATGATGAGCGCTGCAATCAGCAGCAGGCAAAGCCTTTTCCTGGTCATGATGTTTTCCTTAAGAACCTGCAGCTCAGGTAAAGTTGTAGCGTGAAAGCGGCATAGAGCGGATTCGCTGACCGGTCAGCCGATAGACCGCATTCGCCACCGCTGGCGGCACAGCGGGCAGCGGCGGTTCGCCGATGCCACCCATTTTGGCGCCGCTCTCGATAATGCGCACCTCGACCTGCGCCATGCGCGACGGCGGCAGGATTGGATAGAGATCGAAGTTACGCGCTACCGGCTGCCCCTTCTCAAACTGTGCCTCTTCCAGCAGTACCTGCGACAGTCCCAGCGCGACCGCACCGTTGACCTGCGCCTCGACGATAGCCGGATTAACGATGCTGCCGGGATCGATTGCCTCCCAGATGCGATGCACCCTGACCTGCCCGTTCTCAATCGAGACTTCCGCTATCGCCGCCGCCTCGGTGCCGAACGGCGACGCCATCGCCACGCCGCGGGCGCGCCGACTGCCATCTTCGGCGGTATAGGGGCCCGGATTCCAGCCGCCGGAGAGATCGGCCACCGCGTGCAGCAGCGTCGTCAGGCGTGCATTGCCCTTCAGCAGCCGCAAACGTAGCTCAAAGGGATCCAGCTTGCCGTGGTCCGCCATCTCGTCGAGAAAGCACTCGTAGAGGAAGTCGTTCATCGAGTTGCCGACCGAGCGCCAGTAGCCCAGCTTCACCGGCCCTTTTTTATAGATCTGCGCAATGCGCACATGGGGAATGTTATAGGACTTGCCGGTTAATCCTTCGGTGGCGGTGGGATCGAGCTTATCGCCCTGCTTGCCGGAGATGCCTTCGGTCGGGCCTTCGCAGATGCTGACCGCTTCCAGCGCCAGCGGATAGCCCTCGTCATCCAGCCCGGCGCGAAAGCGCACCGCCGCCATTGGGCGATGGGTGTCGCGCAGAAACTCCTCTTCGCGGCTCCAGATCAGCTTAACCGGACGGCCGACCGCCTTCGCCAGCTCAACCGCCTGCGGCCAGGCCATCGCCCCGTCATAAACAAAGTGACGCCCGAAAAAGCCGCCCAGTAACGGTGAGTGAATCAGGATCTTGCTGGCGTCGAGCCCGGTGCGCTTCGCCACCTCGCCCTGAAACATTTCAGGTGCCTGGTTAGGGATCCAGAGTTCCAGCGTGCCGTCAGCGTTAAAGCGCGCCAGCGCCGAAGGCGGCTCCAGCTGAGCATGGTTAAGATACTGGCTGTGGTAGGTGGCGCTGAGGGTGGTTTTAGCGGCCGACATGCCGGCGGTCAGGTCGCCTTTGACCTCCGCCTCCTGGCCGTCGCCCGGTTCGTTCGCCAGACTGCGGGCGAAATCGTCGGAGGAGAAATTCGCCGGCATTAGCCCGGCGTCGGAAGGCGCCAGCCATTCTACCTGGATCGCTTCAACCGCGCGTTTCGCCTGCCACCAACGCTCTGCGACCACTGCCACCGCGTCCGGCAGCCGGTGCACCGAGTGCACGCCCTTCATTGCCCTGACCTGCGCCTCGTTGCGCAATGCGCCCGGCGTCATACCAAAACGCGGCGCGTGCTGCACCGCCGCATGCAGCATATCGTCGACGCGGCAGTCGATGGTGTAAACGGCCTGCCCGGTTGATTTTTCCCATGCGTCGAGGCGCTTGACGGGCTTGCCGATCCAGCGAAACTGTGCGGGATCTTTCAGGCTGACTGCGTCAGCAGGCGGAACCGGCAGATCGCGCGCGCGACTGGCCAGCTCGCCGTAGGTCAGCGTCTGCCCTGAAGCGTCGTGTACTATCCTCCCCGGCTCGGTGCGCAGCGAGGCGAGCGGCACCGCCAGCGCGGTGGCCGCCGCCTGCAGCAGCATATGACGCGCCAGCGCGCCGAGACGGCGCATAGTGGTGTAGCTGGTACGCACCGACTGACTGCCGCCGGTGATGCGCATGCCGCTTTCCATAACTTTATACTCGTCGCCGGCCGGCGCGTTCTCTACGACAAAGGTGGCGGGATCGGCATCCAGCTCTTCGCCGACGATCTGCGCCATGGCAGTAAAGATCCCCTGTCCGCCTTCGATAAACGGCGACAGAAAGCGCACGCTGCTGTCTGGACGGATTTCAAGAAAGGCGGGGACGCGCGTGCCGGGCGGCAGGGGCTGCTGCGCCGCCTGAGCGCGCGCCTGGCCTACAGGCAGGCCGATGCCCAGCACCAGCGCCCCTGCTACGCTGCCCGACGCCAGCAAAAAGCGGCGGCGCGACAGGTTGGCGGGCTCTTCGCCGAGGGAAAATTCCGATAACGCGGGCTGTTCTCTCACTGGTCGCCTCCCTGACCCGCCACCTCGTGGATGGCTGCGCTAATGGCGTTATAGGTACCACAGCGGCAAAGATTCACCATCGCCGCCGCGATCTCCTGGTCTGAGGGATGGGCGTTCTGCTTGAGCAGCGCGGTCGCCGCCATCACCTGCCCCGACTGGCAGTAGCCACACTGCGGCACCTGATGCTTCACCCAGGCCGCCACGACGCGCTTGCCCATATCGTCGCTCTCGATCGCTTCAATGGTGGTAATCTGCTTTCCGGCGACCTTATCGACTGGCGTCACGCAGGATCGCACCACCTGTCCGTCGATCATGACCGAACAGGCGCCGCACTGCGCCAGACCGCAGCCATATTTCGTTCCCGTCATGCCCAGATCGTCGCGTATTACCCAGAGTAACGGCGTGTCCCCTTCGGCATCGACCTGAACGGTTTTATTATTTATCTGAATGTCCATAGTGCTCCGGTCTTCATGGCGTTTGCTTTCGCCCTATCCTTACAGAGAAGAGTGGAATGATTAACCGGCCCTCGCCGCATATGCTGCTGAATAAAATTCATTAATTAGCAAAACGCCCGCACCGCGCCCTTTATCAGCGCATTGTGGATTTTAATGATCCGTGCGATTAGCGAAATGCCGTTGGATTCCCTGTCCTGAATAGGCTAATTTTCCGATCGCTGTGAATTAAAATCATAAATAAGGACGGGATAAGATGAACGACATTCAGGCATTTATTGCTGTGGCGCGCGAGCAGAGCTTTACCAAAGCAGCGGCTGGCCTGGGTGTGAGTCCGTCTGCGCTCAGTCATACCATTCGCAATCTGGAAGAGCGCATCGGCGTGCGCCTGCTGGCGCGCACCACGCGCAACGTCGCGCCGACCGAAGCGGGCGAACGCCTACTGCAGTCCGTGGCGCCCCTGTTCGAACAGATCAACAGCGAAATTGCGCGCATTGGCGAATTACGCAATACCCCGGCCGGCAATATACGCATCACCTGTTCCGACGACGCCGCCGAGATCCTGTTGCGCCCTGCGCTGCCCGCTTTTTTTGCCAGCTATCCCGATATTAGCGTGGAAATCTGCATCGACTACGGCTTTACCAATATCGTCACTGAACGTTTCGATGCCGGCATTCGGCTGGGGGAATCGATCAGCCGCGATATGATTGCGGTGCGCCTCGGACCCGACTGGCGGCTGGCAGTGGTTGGTACGCCCGCCTACTTTCAGGCGCATCCGGTTCCGGTGGTTCCACAGGATCTCACGGCGCACCGCTGTATTAATATCCGTCACTCGCCGGGCGGCAGCGTCTACGCGTGGGAGTTTGAAAAAGCGGGCCGCAAGTTAACGATTCGGGTAAACGGTCCGCTGCTGTCCAACAGTATTATTCACGTGCTGAACGGCGCGCTGGACGGTATTGGCCTGGCCTGTGTGCCGGAGCATATGGCGCGTCCCCATATCGAGGCGGGCCGCCTGATTGAAGTGCTCGCCGACTGGAGCCCGCTGTTCGAAGGCTATCACCTTTACTATCCCAACCGACGCAACACCTCGTCCGCCTTCGCCGCTTTTGTCGAGGCAATCCGATATCGCGGCTAGCACCGCGCGTCAGGAGTCGAGCTGCGCCTGTATCCACTGTAAAAAGTAACTGACGCGCGGGAACTGCGCATAGCCGCGCGGATACACCAGGTGATGGGCGCTGACCGGCAGACTCATGGCGTCGTCAAATACCCTGATCAGTTTGCCGCTGCGAAGATAGTCGGCGGCCAGCAGTTCGCTTTCGAAGATCAGCCCGTGGCCGAGCATCGCCGCCTCCAGGCTCATATAGGATCGGTCGAAGCGAAACAGCCACTCCTGGGTCGGCTGCGGCAATTGCTGCGTGGCGAACCACTGCGGCCACTGAATTAACGGCGATTCAGAAAGGATCAGCGCGTGATTATTTAATTCGTCCGGCGTGCGCAGCGGATATTTATCCAGATAGTCGGGTGATGCCAGCACCGACATTTTTTCATGACGAATCGTCTTTATTTCAAATGCCTTCCATTCCGGAAATCCATGGCGCACCGCAATATCAATATTATCGCGACTGAAGGATAAGTTCTCATAGGAGCAGGAGAGCGAAACCTGTATGTCCGGGTGCGCTTCGCGAAACTGATGAATACGCGGCAGCAGCCATAACAGCCCAAAACTGGGCGCGCAGTGAATGCGCAGCGCGCTGCGATCTTTCTCATTGCGCAGCCGCGCCGTCGCCTGCGTCAGGCTGAGGATCAGCGGCCGAATCTCCGCTAAATAGCGCTCGCCCGCCAGAGTTAACGCTACCCCTTTCGCCGATCGGTGAAACAGAATCGAGCCCAGCTCTTTTTCCAGTTTCGCCAGCTGGTGGCTCGCTGCCGAGGGGGTGATATTTAATTTTTCCGCCGCGCGCGCCACGTTTCCTGATTGCGCCACTTCTTCAAAGACGCGCAGCGATTTTAATGAAGGAAGCTGGCTGACTGGCTTTTCCATAACTATTCCCGCTCACAATTCTGTGATTTATGTCCGTTTCAAACATTGAAAAATGTTAACTACATCAAACCAACAATTTCATTCAGCATCAAATGAATTTTTTTGCATTGCCACTTTGCGCGCTATTTCTGATGCTGAGGATGAACCCTGCCGGTAGTGATACCGAACCCTATAAAAAAAGAATCTGGAGTCAGTTATGTTGCTGAAAGAGAAAGTTGCGATTATCACGGGCGCCGCGTCTCAGCGCGGTATCGGACGCGCTACGGCCGCCTGCTTCGCTCACCACGGCGCCCGCGTGGTGGTGCTCGATCTTGATGAAACGGCAGCGCAGCGCACCGCGCTGGAGCTGGGATCGGGCCATCTGGGCCTTGCGGCCAACGTCACCGACGCCGAGGCGATTCAGCGCGCCGTTGCTGAGGTCCTGAAGGAGTATGGCCGCATCGACGTGCTGGTGAATAACGCCGGCATTACGCAGCCGGTGAAAACGCTGGAGATCGGCCTCGAAGACTACAACCGCATTCTGGATGTCAACCTGCGCGGCACGCTGTTGATGTCGCAGGCGGTCATCCCCACGATGCAGCGTCAGGGCGGCGGCAGCATCGTCTGCCTCTCGTCGGTATCGGCGCAGCGCGGCGGCGGCATTTTCGGCGGTCCGCACTACAGCGCCGCGAAGGCGGGCGTCCTGGGCCTGACCAAAGCGATGGCGCGCGAGTTCGGGCCGGATCAGATCCGCGTCAACGCCCTGACGCCAGGCCTGATCCAGACCGATATCACCGGCGGACTGCTGCACGACGAGCGCCGTCACGCCATTATCGATTCGATTCCGCTCGGACGTCTCGGCGCGGCTGACGACGTGGCGCACGCCGCGCTGTTTCTCGCCAGCGATCTCTCCAGCTACCTCACCGGCGTCACCTTAGACGTAAACGGCGGCATGCTGATCCACTGATCGTCCCCCTTTTCTCCAGCAGCCAGGCTGCTGGTTCACTCCCGGAGTGATAACCATGACAACGCTGAATATCGGTGCGGCAGTCGCTGCGCGCGACGGCGCCTATCGCAAAATCGCCTGGCGCCTGATGCCGTTCTTAATGTTGTGTTACCTCTGCGCCTATCTGGATCGCGTCAACGTCGGCTTCGCTAAGCTGCAGATGATGGACGATCTCTCGCTGAGCGAAACGGTCTACGGCCTCGGCGCCGGGATCTTTTTTCTCGGTTACTTTTTCTTTGAGGTGCCCAGCAACCTGATCCTGCATCGCGTCGGCGCGCGCCGCTGGATCGCCCGCATTATGATCACCTGGGGCCTGATCTCCGGCGCCTTCGCCTTTGTCGAAACCGCGTGGCAGTTCTATCTGCTGCGCTTCCTGCTTGGCGTTGCCGAAGCCGGACTGGCGCCCGGACTGCTGCTCTATCTCACCTACTGGTTTCCCGCCCATCGTCGGGCGCGCATGACGGTGCTCTGGTTCGTCGCCATTCCGCTCTCCGGTATGATCGGTGGGCCGCTATCCGGCTGGATTATGGAAACCTTCGCCGGATCGCACGGCTGGGCCGGCTGGCAGTGGATGTTCATGCTGGAGGCGATCCCGACCATTCTAATGGGGTTTGTGGTGCTGGTGGTGCTGAAAGATCGCGTCGAACAGGCGAGCTGGCTCGATGAAGGCGAAAAGCGCATGGTGCGCGCCGATCTGGATGAGGACAACCAGCAAAAGTCGCATCACGGCACTATTAAAGAGTTTGTGGCGGACAAACGCCTCTGGACGCTGGCGGCGATCTACTTTTGCGTGGTGATGGGTCAGTACGCCCTGACCTTCTGGCTGCCGACGCTGGTAAGAAATGCCGGCATCCGCGAGCCGCTGCATATCGGATTGCTCACCAGTCTGCCCTATCTGTGCGCCATCGTGTTTATGCTGATGGCGGGCCGCAGCGGCGATCGTCATCGCGAGCGGCGCTGGCACCTTATCGTGCCGATGGTGCTCGGCATGGTAGGCCTGACGATAGCGACCCTGCTGGGCCACAGCGTCACGCTGTCCCTGTTCTTTCTCTGCCTCGCGGCGGCGGGCATTCTTTCCGCCTCGTCGCTGTTCTGGATGCTGCCGACCAATCTGCTGGGCGGCGTCTCCGCCGCCGCGGGCATCGCGGCGGTGAACTGCATCGCCAATCTCGCCGGCTTTTTTTCGCCCTGGCTTATCGGCTCGATTACCACGCTGACCGGCTCGCCCGCGTCGGGCATGTACTTTATCGCTGCGGTTCTGCTGCTCGGCGCGCTCTGCGTGCTGCGTATTCGGGCAGCGGACGTTAATCGTTAATCAGGAGGTTCTATGCATACCCTTACTTCGTCGGCGCCGCTGACCCTACGGCAGCGCGCCGCGCGCATTCGTCGCCATGCGCTGCTGATGGGCCAGGTTCAGGGCCAGGGCTATATCGGCCAGGCGCTGGGCGCCGCCGATCTGCTCGCCGTGAGCTATTTCCACGCGCTGAACTATCGCGCCGAGGATCCCGAATGGGAAGGCCGCGATCGCTTCTACCTCTCGATCGGCCACTACGCTATCGCCCTCTATGCGGCGCTGCTGGAGGCGGGCGTCATTCCCGAAGCGGAACGCGAAACCTACGGCAGCGACGAGAGTCGGCTGCCGATGTCGGGCATGGCGGCCTACACGCCCGGTATGGAGATCACCGGCGGCTCGCTCGGTCACGGTCTGGGCATTGCGGTTGGCGCCTGCCTGGGGCTGAAGCGTAAGGGCTCAACCTCGCGGGTCTATAACCTGCTTTCCGACGGTGAACTGAATGAGGGCTCGACCTGGGAGGCCGCCATGTCGGCGTCGCACTGGCGGCTCGATAATCTGATCGCGATTATCGACGTCAATAACCAGCAGGCGGACGGCCACAGCAGCGAGATTCTGGCGTTTGAGCCCATCGTCGAACGCTGGCAGGCGTTCGGCTGGTATGCGCAGCGGGTGGACGGCAACGACATCGATGCGCTGGTCGCCGCCTTTGACGCCGCGCGCGACTGGCCGCAAGCGCAGCCGCGCGTAATTATTTGCGATACCCGAATGGGCAAAGGCGTGCCTTTCCTGGAAACCCGGGAGAAAACCCACTTTATCCGCGTCGACGCCGATGAGTGGGATAAAGCCCTTACTGCGCTGGAACAGGGAGAATAAGATGAGCACTTCAACGTTAAAAAAACGCCTGACTACCTCGGCGATGATCGCCTCGATTGCCGCGGAGGGCCAGCCGACGGAGGCTGCGCCTTTTGGCCACGCGCTGGTCGAGCTGGCGCGTCAGCGTCAGGATATCGTCGGCCTGACCGCCGATCTGAGCAAATATACCGATCTGCACCTCTTTGCCGACGCCTTCCCCGACCGTTTCTTTCAGATGGGCATGGCGGAGCAGCTGCTGATGAGCGCCGCTGCCGGTATGGCGCGCGAAGGCTTTACGCCCTTCGTCACCACCTATGCGGTGTTCGCCTCGCGTCGCGCCTATGACTTCATCTGCATGGCGATCGCCGAAGAGAACCTGAACGTGAAAATCGCCTGCGCGCTGCCCGGGCTCACCACCGGCTACGGTCCAAGCCATCAGGCGACCGAGGATCTGGCGATATTTCGCGGTATGCCTAACCTGACGATTATCGATCCCTGCGATGCGCGGGAAATCAGCCAGGTGGTGCCGGCCATCGCTGACCATCAGGGGCCGGTCTATATGCGCCTGCTGCGCGGCAAGGTGCCGCTGGTGCTGGACAAGTATGACTACCGCTATCAGCACGGAAAAGCGCAGCGGCTGCGCTCAGGAAAACATGCGGTGATTATCAGCAGCGGCTTAATGACGATGCGCGCGCTGGAGGCGGCTGAACAGCTGGAAAGCCGCGGCATTGAGGTCGGCGTGGTGCACTCCCCGGTGATCAAGCCGCTGGATGAGGCGACGATACTGCGCGAGGCCGGCGAAGCGGTCAGCGCGGGACGGCTGGTGATCACGGCGGAAAACCACTCGATTACCGGCGGCTTGGGCGAAGCCATCGCGGCGACGCTGCTGCGCCGCGGCGTGACGCCCCGTTTCCGGCAGATCGCCCTGCCCGACGCCTTTCTCGACGCGGGCGCGCTGCCGACGCTGCACGATCGCTACGGCATCTCGACGCAGGCAATGGTGACGCAGATTACGGCGTGGCTGGAGCATGGCGTCTGACAGGTGGCAACCATCCGGGAGCCCTGCGCTTCCGGATGGGTAAGCCAACCGCCCTTTTATCTGTAAGACCACAGGTTTTTGCATGGAGGTTAATGATGGGTTTTATACAGGAGCCTTACGTATGCTGTAACTAAAAGCGCTAATAAACTCTCTATGCTCGCTATGGCATCTGCTGTCTCTCGCCGGCGCAGAAGCTGCTGCAGTCTGGTTTTTGCAGCCTGACGCGCAGAGTTGAGCGCCGGAGTTGCGTTTCCCTTGCGGCGACGCGATGCTGCCCGCTAACGATTCCACCAGCAGGAGAGCGAAGATGGATAATCCACTCTGCCGCGCGTTACAGATAGCTTTTCCTTTAATTCAGGCCCCGATGGCGGGCGTCTCTACCCCCGAACTGGCCGCCGCGGTGAGCAACGCGGGCGCGCTGGGCTCGATCAGCCTCGGCGCCGCTACCCCGGCTCAGGCCTACGCCATGCTAGAGCGCCTGCGGCAGCTTACCGCCGCGCCGATAAACGTGAATCTCTTTTGTCATGCCCCACCGCAGCGCAATGCCGAACGCGAACGCGCCTGGCTGGAGCGCTTTGCGCCGCTGTTTGCGCAGTATGGCGCCCCGCCGCCGCCCGCGCTAACTGAAATATACCCGACGTTCGACGCCGGCTCCCCGCTGCTGGAGCCAATCCTTGAGGCTGCGCCCGCCGCGGTAAGTTTTCATTTCGGCCTGCCGGAACAAAGGGTGATAGATCGGCTGAAAAAACAAGGCATTCTGACCCTGGCCAGCGCCACCTCCGTTGAGGAGGCGCGCCAGATTGCCGCTGCAGGCATCGATTTCGTGGTGGCGCAGGGTTTTGAGGCAGGCGGCCATCGCGGCATTTTCGATCCTGAACAGGCGGATGCGCAGATGAACACCCGGACGCTGGTACAGACAATCCGCAATCAGTGCGATCTTCCCGTCATTGCCGCTGGCGGCATTATGGACGGCAGCGACATCGCCGCGATGATGAAGCTCGGCGCCGCAGGCGTACAGCTGGGAACAGCCTTCCTGCTCTGCCCCGAGTCGGCCGCCAACGCCGCCTGGCGCGCGGCGCTGAAAAGCGACGCGGCCCAGGAGACCGAAATGACCGCCGCGATTTCCGGCCGCCCGTCGCGCTGCCTGAGCAACGCCTTTTGCCGGACGACGCGAGACGTCTCGCGGGACGCGATCCCGGACTATCCGCTGGCCTACTCGCTGGGCAAAGCGCTCGCCGCCGCGGCCGCGACGCAGGGCGAGCACGGCTTTGGCGCGCAGTGGGCGGGCCAGGGCGCACCGCGCGCGCGGGAAATAGCGGCGGCGGAGCTGGTTAACACCCTGATCGCGGAGTATCGCGCGGCGCAGTAGCACGCGCCGGTCGCCCTTTTAGCGCGCGGGCTCTCCCAGCAGCATCAGCAGCGGCACTAGCGACAGCCCGTCGGGTATTTCGCCGTCGGCGATCAGCTGCCGGATTTCGGTGCGGGTAAACCAGCCGGTGGTCATTACCTCATCCTGATCTTCGTCCAAGCCGACGAATTCCAGATCGGTGGCGACAAACGTAATAAACAGCTGGTCGCTGCTGCCATAGGAGGGGTTGTAGCGGATAAGCTCGCGGACGCTGCCGGCGTAATAGCCGCTCTCTTCCCGCAGCTCGCGCCGTGCGGCGCAGGCGGGCGGCTCATCGGCGTCGACGCCGCCGGAGGGAATGGCCCACACCACGCGATCGATCAGATAACGATACTGCCGGATCAGCAGGATCTTCTCCTCCTGCATCGCCACAATGCCGACCGCAGGACGCGCATGATGCACGGCGTAGAAATCCCGTGGCTCTCCTTCGCTGAGGGCGATACGCGCTTTACGCACGCTAAACCAGGGGTTTTGCAGGAGTGTCTGCACCTCATGAATATCCGATTCGGTGAGCTGTTTTTTCACGTTTATCTCCCGTCGATAAAGGTGAAACAGACTACCTTAGTGCCCCACCGTTTTGGAAAAAAGATTGACCACCAGCACGCCGGCGATGATCAGCCCGAGGCCGATGATAGCGGGCAGATCGAGTTTCTGCTTGAACACCACCCAGCCGACGGCGGAAATCAGCACGATGCCGACGCCCGACCAGATAGCGTAGGCGATGCCGGTTGGCATGGTGCGCAGCACCAGCGTCAGGAAATAGAAAGCGATGGCATAGCCAGCCAGCGTCATTACGGCGGGCCAGAGTCGGGTAAAGGATTCCGAAGCCTTGAGGCTGCTGGTCGCGATCACTTCCGCCACGATGGCGATAAACAGATAAACGTAAGTCATAACATCCCTAAGAGGCGCGGAGAATGTCCGGCAGCAGCGCCGGTTCAGGCAGCACAAAAGAGCTATTTTAGGTGATGGCCAGCAGGAAAGGGAAACGGCGGCAGGCCGGTTTAACCTGAATCAATAAACGGCAAACCTGTCGATTTGCCGTTTCGGGCGTTATCTGCACTGGCTGGCGCAGTTCTGCACGCAGATCTGCGTCTGGCTGCTGCAGGAGCCGTTGCCGCGCGTATTGCAGTGCGAACGCTCGACGTAACAGTTCTGCTGGCAGCTGGCGAGGTCGCACTTCGCCGCAACCGGCGTCAGCTGAGCGATGGGCGCCCGCCCGCTAAACAGCGCTGACGACACCGTCGGCTGGGCGGTAGCGCTCTGTCCCAGCAGTAAAGCGGTGAGCAACAGTATGATGTAACGACTTTTCATTTTTCACTCCCCCGGGTTCGATACCGGTTAAGTATGGCTGGCGAACGGACATACGTCTGCGCCGCGCACGTAAAAGCGCCAGGCGGTCACATTTCAGCGGCCGGTCTGAAACGAAAGATTCACCTGACCTTTAAAGCACCAAAATGAAGCATTTTTGCTGCCCTGCTGTCTCATGCTGGCGCGCCCTCGCCCCGTTGCCGCTGTCAAAATCCCGCCTGACGGGGGCTGCCGGGTTGGTACAAAAGTTGCAGCTTTTTTCCTGTCGAAAAGGAGACTGGTATGAAAGCAATTGTAATTGGCGGCGGCATTGGCGGTATGAGCGCGGCGCTCGCGCTGGAAAAAGCGGGTATCGAAACAGCGGTGTTTGAAGCGGTAAAAGAGATGAAGCCGGTGGGCGCCGCAATCTCTGTCTGGCCGAACGGCGTGAAGTGCCTGAACGCGCTGGGGCTGAAAGCGCAGCTGCGCGCCCTGAGCGGCAATATGGCCTTTATGGCCTATCAGGATTTCGCCAGCGGCGCGACCCTGACGCGTTTTAGTATGGAGCCCCTGGTGCGCCAGGTCGGGGAATATCCCTCGCCGGTGGCGCGCGCCGAACTGCAGGCGATGCTGATCGACAGCTACGGGCGCGAACGCGTCAGCTTCGGCAAACGCGTAGCGCAGGTCGAACAGCATGAGCACGGCGTGACCGCTCTCTTCGAAGATGGCACCGCCGCGCAGGGCGATCTGCTGATCGCCGCCGACGGCGCGCATTCGGTTATCCGCCAGAGCGTGCTGGGCGAAAAAGTCGAACGCCGCTATGCCGGCTACGTCAACTGGAACGGCCTGGTGGAAATCGATGCCGCGCTGGCGCCCGCCGATCAGTGGACCACCTTCGTCGGCGAAGGCAAACGCGTCTCGCTGATGCCGGTGAGCGGCAACCGCTTCTACTTCTTTTTTGACGTGCCTTTGCCGAAAGGCCTCGCGGAAGACCGCAGCACGGTAAAAGCGGACCTGCGCCGCTACTTCCAGGGCTGGGCGCAGCCGGTGCAGCGCCTTATCGACGCTATCGATCCCACCACCACCAACCGCGTCGAAATCCACGATATCGACCCCTTTAGCCGCTTCGTCAGCGGGCGCGTCGCGCTGCTGGGCGATGCGGCGCACAGCACCACGCCAGACATTGGTCAGGGCGGCTGCGCGGCGATGGAGGATGCGCTGGTGCTGGCCGCCTCTCTCGCTGCACACTCGCTGGGCATTGAAGATGCGCTGCAGCGCTATGAAGCGCGGCGCGTGGACCGCACCCGCGATCTGGTGCTGAAAGCGCGCAAGCGCTGCGACGTGACCCACGGCAAAGATCCCGCGGCGACCGCAGCCTGGTATCAGGAACTGCGTCAGGAAACCGGCGAACGCGTGCTGGCGGGCATGTGCGAAACCATCGAGGGCGGTCCGCTGGGATAAAAAATGCGGGCATTGCGCCCGCTGAGGTTTAGTCGGCCAGGCCGCGATTTTTCAGCATCGGCTCAAGCTGGGGTTCGCCGCCGCGCCAGTTCTCATAGAGCTGTTTCAAATCGCTGCTGTTGCCGCGCGACAGGATCATCTGGCGGAAGCGGTCGCCGTTCTCGCGCGACAGCCCGCCATTCTCCACAAACCACTGATAGCCGTCGTCCGCCAGCATCTGCGTCCAGATATAGGCGTAATAGCCGGCCGCGTAGCCGCCGCCCCAGATATGCTGGAAGTAGCTGGAGCGATAGCGCGGCGGCACGGCCGTCAGCGCCATGTTGTCGCTCTGCAGCGCCTGCTGCTCAAAGCCCTCTACAGACTGCGGCGTCTCGCCAGCGTTGATACTGTGCCAGTGCAGATCCAGCAGCGCGGCGGCCAGCAGCTCGCTCATGTCGTAGCCTTTGTTGAAGCGGCTGGCGCGCACGATCTTCTGGTGCAGCGCCTCCGGCATCGCCTCGCCGCTCCGATAGTGACGCGCATAGTTAAGGAACACCAGCGGCTCGCTCGCCCAGTGCTCGTTGAACTGCGAGGGAAACTCGACGAAGTCGCGCGGCGTGGCGGTGCCTGAAAGGCTCGGATAGCGCTGGGTGGCGAACAGCCCGTGCAGCGTATGACCGAACTCATGGAACAGCGTAATGACCTCTTCCCAGCTGAGCAGCGCCGGTTCGCCTTCCGGCGGACGAGTATAGTTGCAGACGTTGTAGATCACCGGACGCGTTGCCAGCAGCTTCGACTGGTTGACAAGGTTGCTCATCCACGCGCCGCCGCCTTTATTATCGCGCTTGAAGTAGTCGGTGTAGAACAGCGCCAGCGGCGCGTCGTCGACATCAAAGATCTCATAGACGCGCACGTCGGGATGGTAGACCGGCATATCGTGACGCTCGCTGACGCGGATGCCGTAAAGCTGGTTAGCCGCCCAGAACACCCCTTTCTCCAGCACGGTGTTGAGTTCGAAATAGGGGCGGATCTCGCTTTCATCGAGATCGTACTGCGCTTTGCGCACCTGCTCGGCATAGAAGCTCCAGTCCCAGGCAGCCAGGGTAAAATCGCCCTGCTGCTGGTCGATGGTCTGCTGGATGGCGGCCGCTTCGCGTTCGGCGCGCGCCCGCGCGGCCGGAACGATATGGCGCATAAAGGCGAACGCCGCGTCAGGGGTTTTCGCCATCTGATCCTGCAGCTGCCATTCGGCGAAGCTGGCGAAGCCGAGCAGCCGCGCCTGCTGCGCCCGTACCTGCGCCAGCTCCAGCACCAGCGCGCGGGTATCGTTTTCGTCGCCCTTCTCGCTGCGGCCAACCGAGGCGGCGAACAGCGCCTGGCGCGTCGCGCGCGAACGCAATGCCTGCAGCGCCGGCTGCTGGGTGGTATTCTGCAGCACCAGCAGCCAGGCGTTCTCCAGCCCGCGCGCCTGCGCCGCCGCCTGCGCCACCGCTAAACCGGCCGGGCTCAGGCCCTCCAGCGCTTCGGCGTGCTGCACCACCAGCCCGCCCGCTTTGGTCGCGGCCAGCAGCTTATTGGTAAAGCGCGTGCTGAGGCGCGCCGCCTGCTGATTGAGCGCCTTGAGCCTCTGTTTGGCCTCTTCCTCCAGGCTGGCGCCCGACAGCTGATAGTGCTGCCAGGTCACCTCCACCAGCCGCAGCGATTCAGGATCGAGCGCCAGCGTCTCGCGCTGCTGATAGACAGCGTCAAGGCGGGCGAACAGCGCGCCGTTCAGGACGATGTCATCATTGAGCGCGGTCAGCTGCGGCGCGATCTCTTCATCGACCCGCTGCAGATAATCGCTGGTATTCGCTGAGGTCATGGCGCCGAAAACCAGGTTGACGCGTTCAAGCAGCCGTCCGCTGCGCTCCAGCGCCTCATAAGTGTTGGCGAAGGTGGGCGGCTCAGGATTTTGCGCAATCGCCTCCACCTCTTTACGCTTCTCCTCGATACCCGCCAGCAGCGCGGGCAGAAAGTCCGCTTCCTGAATCTGATCAAACGGCGGCGCCTGCCAGGGCAGCGTGCTTACCTGAAAAAACGGATTTTGTCTGACGTTCATGCCTCGCTCCTGATTACCGTGCAAAGATTCATCCTGGCAGGTTGCCGCGCCCGCAACAACTCGCTCTACGCTTTCGCCTCGTCGCGCCGCCATACCGCGCGTCCGTTCACCCAGGTCTCGGCGATGTTGCGATCGTCGCCCAGCGTCATCAGCACGAACAGCTGCTCCCAGATATCTTTACTGTTGCCGACGCGCAGCCGCTGCAGCGGCGAGACGGCCAGATCCAGCACCACGAAATCCGCCTCTTTTCCCGGCGCGAAGTTGCCGATGTGCGGGTGCAGATCGAGCGCGTGCGCGCCGCCAAGCGTGGCGTGATAGAACGCCTCTGCCGCGCTGAGCCGATACTGCTGCAGCTGCCCGACCTTATAGGCCTCGCCGAGCGTCTGCAGCATATTGAAGGTGGTGCCCGCGCCAACGTCGGTGCCGATGCCAATCCTGACGCCCTGCTGCCAGCTGCGCTTGAGGTTGAACAGCCCGCTGCCGAGAAACAGGTTTGAGGTCGGGCAAAAGGCGATGGCGGAATCGGTATCATGCAGGCACTGCCACTCACGATCCTCCAGATGCAGACAGTGCGCGAACAGGCTGCGCCGTCCGGTGAGCTGATAGCGATGATAAACGTCGAGATAGCCGTCATGCTGCGGAAAGAGTGATTTTACCCAGGCGACCTCCTGCGGGTTTTCGCTCAGGTGAGTATGCAGCCAGACGTCGGGATATTCCTGACGCAGCTGACGCACCTTTTCGAGCAGCGCCGGCGTCGAGGTGGGCGCAAAGCGCGGCGTCAGCGCATAGCTGAGCCGACCGCGCCCGTGCCAGCGCTCAATCAGCGCCCGCGTGTCGGCATAGCTCTGCTCCGGCGTCTCCAGCAGCGCGTCCGGCGCGTGGCGATCCATCATCACCTTGCCGGCGATCAGCCGCATAGCGAGCGCATCGGCGGCGCTGAACAGCGCCTCTACCGACTGCGGATGCACGGTGCCGAACACCAGCGCGCTGGTGGTGCCGTTTGCCAGCAGCTGCTGCAGAAAAAAGGCGGACATGGCGGCGGCGTGATCGGCGCAGTGATACTGGCTTTCCACCGGAAAGGTATACTGGCTGAGCCACTGAAGCAGCTGCTCGCCCCAGGCGCCTATCATCTCGGTCTGCGGATAGTGAATATGGGTGTCGACAAAGCCCGGCACAATCAGGCGGCCGCGCAGATCGATAAGATCGTCTGGCGCATGCGGCAGCGTCTCCCAGGCATGCAGCCCGACGATGCGCCCCGCCTCCAGCAGCAGCACGCCATCGTCGATATAGCGCGCCTGCGCCATTATCTCCTCGGGTTGCCGCGCAACGTCGGTAAAGTCAAAAAAGCTGGCGCGAATCGCCATAAGGGTTGATGACATACGCTTTCCTTTCTTCCACGCACGGACGTGGTTAACAGTCATAAGATCGACCTTGAATTGCAACCTGCATGCCAGAACCAGTTGCTGTTCAATATGTTATGTGAAAAAAGCATTTTTGCCCCGGCGACAGAAACGGTATCGTATGCGCAACCGGTTGCCTTCCTGGCAGGCAAACTGCGCTGAAAACATGCCGCGGATGACGCGCGCGGCTCTGCCCGTCTTTGGTGCAGCGCGCGCCACAATAGCGCAGAGGAACGCGTGAAAAATTCCTTTACAGCCCGCGGGCGCTTTTGTCGCGCAGCAGCGCCGCTGAAGTGGTATGGTGAAAAAAGGTCAACTGAAAAACGTGTTAAGGAACAGTGAGATGATTATTTTTGTTACCGGCGCGACGGCCGGTTTTGGTCAAAGTATCACCCGCCGATTCATTGAAACAGGTCACAAAGTGATTGCCAGCGGCCGCCGCGCCGAGCGCCTGCAGGCGCTGAAAGAGGAGCTGGGCGAGAACCTCTATCCTCTACAGCTTGACGTGCGCAACCGCGCCGCGATCGAGGAAGCGGTCGCCTCGCTGCCCGCCGAGTGGCGCAATATCGACGTGCTGGTCAATAACGCCGGGCTGGCGCTCGGCATCGAGCCGGCGCATCGCGCCAGCGTCGAAGACTGGGAAAATATGATCGATACCAATACCAAAGGGCTGGTCTTTATGACCCGCGCCCTGCTGCCGGATATGGTGGAGCGCGACGTCGGCCACATTATTAATATCGGCTCCGTCGCCGGCAACTGGCCTTACGCGGGCGGCAACGTCTACGGCGCCACCAAAGCCTTCGTGCGCCAGTTCAGCCTCAATCTGCGTACCGACCTGCACGGCACCGCGCTGCGCGTAACCGATATCGAACCTGGCCTGGTCGGCGGCACCGAGTTCTCTAACGTGCGCTTTAAAGGCGACGATGAAAAAGCGGATAAGGTTTACGAAGGCGCGACGGCGCTGACGGCGGAAGATGTCACCGAGGCGGTTTACTGGGTTGCGACGCTGCCGAAGCACGTCAATATCAACACCCTGGAGATGATGCCGGTGAGCCAGACGCAGGCCGGCCTGAAAGTACACAAGCCCTGACACGGCCAGGCCAGCCGCCGGGCTGGCCTTTTCTCAGGCGCGCCCCCAGCCCGCCACGATTATCAGCATGCCGCAAAACGCCACCAGCGCCCCGCTCCAGTCCCATGCGCTGAGCTTCACGCCGTCCACCACGCGTAGCCACAGCAGCGCGGTCAGCACGTAAACGCCGCCGTAGGCCGCATAGACTCGCCCGCTCGCCGCCGGATGCAGCGTGAGCAGCCAGACAAAGAGCGTCAGACTCAGCGCGGCAGGCAACAACAGCCAGACGGAGCCGTTCTTCTTTAGCCAGAGCCAGGGTAAAAAGCAGCCGGCAATCTCTGCGATGGCGGTGAGAAAAAAAAGCAGCGCGGTTTTGATCAGCATGGGATCCTCTCGCAACGATAAACAAATCGCCCACCGCTGGTGAGCAAATAAAGCGCGATGATATACTAAGCCCTATCTGCCGCAACCCTGAACCATCCCTGCGCGCCAGGCATTAACCGAAGGATAAGACGATGAAAAAATTGTTTCCGCCCCTGTTCGCCGCGCTGCTGGCCGGCAGCGCGATGCTGACCGCCGTGCAGGCCAGCGCCAATACCAGCCGCCTGATTATTGAAGACGGCAACAACGCCGCCAGTAATGAAGCGGCGCGCCAGAGCAAAGAGCAATGGAATGACACGCAACACCTGCGCCATAAGGTGAACACCCGCGTAGAGAAAGAGTTCGATAAAGCGGATCGCGCCTTCGATACCCGCGACGCCTGCGAAAAGAGCTATAACGTTAACGCTTACTGGGAAGCCAATACCCTGCGCTGTCTCGATCGCCGCACCGGCCGACCGGTCGCGCCCTGATTTTTTCTACGGACTGCTATAGTCAGTAAGGTTCACTACGCAAAAGGAGAAGACGATGAAGAAACAGACCGGAATGTTAATCGCAACTTTACTGGCGCTGCCGATGCTGGCGCACGCCTCCTGCGAGTCCGTTAAAGCGGACATCACTCAGAAAATCATTCAGAACGGCGTCCCGGAATCGGGGTTTTCGCTGGATATCGTGCCTAACGATCAGGTCGACCAGGCGGGCGGCCAGGTAGTGGGCCATTGCGAAAACGACACGCAGAAAATTGTTTATAAGCGCGTGGGACGCGGTGACGAAGGCAGCGTGCCAGACAGCGCAGGCAGCTCGCAGGACGCGCCCGCGCAGTAGGCTTACTCTGCTGACGAAGCCGGCCATCCCATCCGCGTCGGCACGCAATAAGGGCGACGGCGTCGCCCTTTTCTATTCCGCCTGTTCCGGCCGCTGTCGCGGCATCATCCACGCCACGCCCAGCGCAAACAGCGCGATGACCAGCGCCACCACGAATACCCAGTGCAGCGAGGCGGCGATCGCCTGCACCATATGGTGCAGCGTCTCGCTGGAGAGCGCCTCGCGCGACGGCGCCGACATAATCTGCTGCACCGGATCGGCGGCGTGCGGCAGTCGCTGCGCCAGGTTCAGGTTCAGCACGGCGCCCATCAGCGCGGTGCCGATAGCCGAGCCCATCATGCGGCTGAACATGATCGACGCGGTGCAGATGCCGCGAATATCGTAGTGCGCATGGTTTTGCACCGACACCAGAAAAGTCGTGCTGGTCATCCCCATGCCGGTACCGATAACGAAGGCGGTCGCGCCCGCCTGCCAGATTGCGCTCTCGGCGCGCAGCAGCAGCAGCAAAGCGCTGCCCGCCACCAGCAGCAGCGCGCCGAGCTGGGCGGTAAAACGGTAAGAGGTGCGCAGCATCAGCCGCCCGCTCAGCGTGCTGGCGAGCGGCCAGCCGATCGACATCATCGCCAGCGCGCTGCCCGCCTGCAGGGGCGTGCCGCCGGTTATCCCCTGAATCCAGGTAGGCAGAAAGGCGCTGATCCCCATCATCGCCGCGCCGATAATCAGATTGCCGGCGTTGCCGGCGATAATCAGGCGGCTTCGCCAGATCTCCAGCGGAAACAGCGGCGCATCGGCGCGCAGCTCATGCCTTTTCAGCTGCCAGCCGGCGAACAGCGCCAGAATCAGAAAGGCGATTAGCCAGTAGCCGAGCCACTCCGCCTGCAGCAGCGCCATCAGCAGCGCGCTGACGCAGATCGTCAGCCAGAGGCTGCCCGCAACGTTCAGCGGCCGCGGCTTCTCGTCGACGCAGTGGGCCGGCAGAAAGCGCGCCAGCATCGCCATGCTGATCAGCCCAATCGGCAGATTGACCCAGAAAATCAGCGACCAGCTAAAGTGCTGCACCAGCCAGGCGCCGGTCAGCGGACCGACGATCGCCGCCACGCCCCAGACGCTGGAGAGCCAGCCCTGCACGCTGGCGCGCTCGCGAGGCGAATAGATATCGGCCACGATGGTAGAACTGAGCGGCATAATCGCGCCGGCGCCCAGCCCCTGAAAGGCGCGGAACAGGATAAGCCACAGCATGCTGTGCGCGAAGCCGCAGAGCACCGAGCCGATCAGAAACAGCGAGGTGCCGATGAAAAACATCCTGCGCCGTCCCCACATATCCGCCAGACGGCCATAGAGCGGCACGCTCACCGCCTGCGTCAGCAGATAAACAGAGAAAACCCAGCCGAACTGTGAAAAACCGCCCAGGTCGGCAATGATGGTCGGCATCGCCGTGGCGACGATGGTCACCTCGATTGCGGCCATAAACATCGCCAGCATACAGGCGAAGAGGATCCAGCCGCGGTGGCTGACCTGCAGGTGTGCGCTCTCAGTCATACATCTCCCTTTTGTTATTCAGCAAGGCTAGCCTAAATTCGCGTCGCCGCTGTGCCCGACGTGCGCCTTATGTGTGACGGCGTCACCTCAACCCGTCAAAATCCGCTAAAAATAGTTAATTTACTGCCGAAACCAGATGCCGCGCGGCTCTACCCGCTGTTTAAGCCGTTTCTATCTGTCTGATTTTGCCGATAAAAAGTAGCGTCGCCCTTTTTACGCTGCTATAGGCTTAATAGCTTTTTATCCATACCTGAAAAAACGGGGCGGCGATCAATCCGCCCTGCACAACAAACAACAGGGAGATCGAGAATGCAAAATGGTTCACTGGTCAGACGCGCCGGCGTCGCGCTACTGGCCGTCGTGTGTGTGCTGGCGCTGCTGGTGTGGGGCCTGGGAATCGATACGCTGCGCGCGCGCCGCGTCGACCTGATCTACCTCGGTCAGCAGCATCTCTATCTGGTTTTCTGGTCGATGCTGTTCGCACTGCTGGTCGGCATTCCCAGCGGCATCCTGCTGAGTCGCCCTTTTGCCCGCCGCTGGGCCGAGTATGCGATGCAGATCTTCAACGTCGGCAATACGCTGCCGCCCCTGGCGGTGCTGGCGCTGGCGATGGTAGTTCTGGGGATCGGCGAAAAACCGGCGCTGTTCGCGCTCTTCCTCGCCTCGCTGCTGCCGATTGTGCGCAACACCTATTCCGGACTGAGCGCGGTGCCGTCCTCTCTGATTGAGGCGGCGAACGGTATCGGCATGACCAAATTCCAGCGCCTGCTTCAGGTTGAGCTGCCCAACGCCTGTCCGGTAATGCTGGCCGGCATTCGTATCGCCACCGCCATTAACGTCGGCACCGCGCCGCTCGCGTTCCTGATCGGCGCCAGCAGCTATGGCGAACTGATTTTCCCCGGCATCTACCTTAACGATTTTCCCACGCTGATCCTTGGCGCGGTCGCCACGGCGCTGTTCGCGCTGCTGCTCGACATGCTGCTGGCGGCGCTGGGCCGCTTTCTCAGCCCGCACGCGGCTTAAACGGGAGACTGATATGACGACGCTGACGCGCTGGTTCAGACGCACCGCAGTGGCCCTCGCCGCGACGCTGGCATTCAGCCAGTCGGCGCAGGCCGACGCACCGCTGGTGATGGCCACCAAAAGCTTTACCGAACAGCATGTCCTTTCCGCCATGACGGTGATGTGGCTGCAGAAGAAAGGCTTTCAGGTGATCCCCAAACGCAATATCGCCACCACCATCGGCCGTAACGCCATGCTCAATAAACAGGTGGATATGACCTGGGAATATACCGGCACCTCGCTGATCATCTTCAACCATATTAAGAAGCCGATGTCCTCTGACGAGGCGTACCAGACCGTGAAAGCCCTGGACGGCAAGCTGGGGCTGGTCTGGCTCGATCCGGCTCCGATGAACAATACCTATGCGTTCGCCATGCAGCGCGCGCGCGCTGAGAAAGAAGGCATCAGCAGCATGTCGCAGCTGGTGGCGAAAATCGAACAGGTGCGCCAGCACGACCCTGACCATAACTGGCGGCTGGGGCTGGACCTGGAATTCTCGGGCCGCTCCGACGGCATGAAACCGCTGCAGACCACCTACAACCTCACACTCGACCGGCCGCAGATTCGGCAAATGGATCCCGGCCTGGTCTACAACGCGGTGCGCGACGGGTTTGTCGATGCGGGCCTGGTCTATACCACCGACGGCCGCGTCAAGGGTTTCGATCTCAAGGTGCTGGAGGATGACAAACACTTTTTCCCCAGTTACAACGTCACGCCAGTGGTGCGCAAAGATGTGCTCGACAGCCATCCCGGCCTTGCGGAAGCGCTGAACCAGCTTTCGCCGCTGCTGACCAGCGAGGCGATTACCGAACTGAACAAGCGCGTCGACATCGATCATCAGTCGCCCGAGCAGGTTGCGCGCGACTTTCTCAACGCTAAAAACATGCTGTAAGGCGGCCATATGGATACCTTTCACTACATTATCAACAACTGGAGCAGCCTGCTGGCGCTAACCTGGCAGCATACCTGGCTGGTGCTGGTGGCGGTCGGCTGCGCCATTGTCGCCGGCGTGCCGCTGGGCGTGCTGATCGTGCGCGTCAGATGGCTGGCCGCGCCGGTGCTGGGCATCGCCACCGTGGTGCTGACCATTCCGACTATTGCCCTATTCGGACTGATGATCCCGCTCTTTTCGCTGATCGGTCAGGGTATCGGCGCGCTGCCCGCCATTACCGCAGTATTCCTTTATTCGCTGCTACCGATTGTGCGCAACACCCATACCGCGCTGGAAAATCTGCCGGACGGCCTGCGCGAGGCGGGACGCGGTATCGGCATGACCTTCTGGCAGCGGCTGCGCTGGGTGGAGATCCCCATGGCGCTGCCGGTGATTTTCGGCGGCATTCGCACCGCCGTGGTGATGAATGTCGGCGTGATGGCGATCGCCGCCGTGATTGGCGCAGGCGGCCTTGGCCTGCTGCTGCTCGACGGTATCAGCGGCAGCGATATTCGTATGCTCATCGCTGGCGCGCTGATGATCTGCCTGCTGGCCATTATTCTCGACTGGCTGCTGCACCGTCTGCAGTCGGCGTTGACTCCTAAGGGGATTCGATAATGATAAAACTGGAAAACCTGACGAAAACCTTTACCCAGAAAAACGGCGCCGGCGTAACCGCCGTCGATAACGTCAGCCTGCATGTGCCACAGGGCGAAATGTGCGTGCTGCTGGGCCCGTCGGGCTGCGGCAAGACCACTACGCTAAAGATGATTAATCGTCTTATCCCCAGCACCAGCGGCAAGATTTTCATTAACGGCGAGGATACCAGCGCCCAGGATACCGTTACCCTGCGCCGTAATATCGGCTATGTGATCCAGCAGATCGGCCTGTTCCCCAATATGACTATTGAGGAGAATATCACCGTGGTGCCGCGCATGCTGGGCTGGGACAAGAAACGCTGCCGCGAACGGGCCACCGAGCTGATGAGCATGGTGGCGCTCGATCCCGCCAAATTTCTCCACCGCTACCCGCGTGAAATGTCGGGCGGCCAGCAGCAGCGTATTGGCGTGATCCGCGCGCTGGCGGCGGATCCGCCGGTGCTGCTGATGGATGAGCCGTTCGGCGCCGTCGACCCGATCAACCGCGAGGCGATCCAGAACGAGTTTCTCGATATGCAGCGTCAGCTGAAAAAAACCGTCATGCTGGTAAGCCACGATATCGACGAAGCGCTCAAGCTCGGCGACCGGATCGCGGTATTCGGTCAGGGAAAGATCGTGCAGTGCGCCAGCCCGGATGAGCTGCTGGCCAGCCCGAAAAATGATTTCGTCGGCTCGTTTGTTGGCCAGGACCGCACGCTGAAGCGCCTGCTGCTGGTGCAGGCGGGCGACGTCACCGATCAGCAGCCCACCATCACCGTTAAGCGCGCCACGCCGCTGGCAGAGGCGTTCGCCCTGATGGATGAAAACGATATGCGTTCGGTGACCGTCGTCGATAACGACGGCAAACCGCTCGGCTTCGTTAAGCGACGCGAAGCGCGCCACGCCAGCGGCAACTGCGAGTCGTTGCTGCATACCTTCCGGGTTACCGGCAAGGCGGAGGAGAATCTGCGCGTGGTGCTCTCTAAGCTCTATGAGCACAACACCGTCTGGATGCCGATCGTCGATGAAGATGGCCGCTACAGCGGGGAGATTTCGCAGGATTATATCGCCGACTACCTCAGCTCCGGCCGCACGCGCCGCCGCCTTAATCCGTAACTTTCTCGCCACCGCCTGCGGAGGCAAGCGGCCCCGACGCATACCTTATTGCGCCGGGGCCGTACGCTTTTCTACAGCCCTTTTTCCACCGCTTCGCCCTGCGGCAAGGCGACAGCGCGCGGCTCGCTGGGCAGCACCAGATTCAGCAGGATCGCCAGCACGCCGCCGGTGGTTACCGCATGGCCAAAAATCTGACTCACCAGCGGCGGGAACTGCTTCAGCGCTTCCGGCACCGCTTCGACGCCCAGCCCCAGACCAAAAGAGACCGCCACAATCAGCATCTCGCGACGTCCCAGCGGGGTTTGGGTCATCACGCGGATCCCGGCGGCCACCACGCTGCCGAACATGACCAGCGTCGCTCCGCCCAGCACCGGCGGCGGGATCTGCTGCATTAGCGCGCCCACGGCGGGAAACAGCCCGAGCAGCGCCAGCATCACTCCCATCACCATGCCGACATAGCGGCTCGCCACGCCGGTCATCTGAATCACGCCGTTATTCTGCGCAAAGGTGGTGTTGGGAAAAGCGGAGAAAACCGCCGCCAGCACGCAGCTGACGCCGTCGGCGCAGATGCCGCCCTGCAGACGACGCTGAAACTGCGGGCCGCTGATCGGCTGCTGCGACAGCATACAGTTGGCGGTCAGGTCGCCCACCGCCTCAATGACCGAAATGACCGACACCAGCGCGATCGGCAAAAAAATGGTCCAGTCGAAGGCGAAGCCGAAACGGAAAAAGCCCGGCAGCGCCAGCCAGCCCGTCTCCGGCAGCGGCTTCAGCGCCAGCGTGCCGCTTAGCGCCGCGGCGAGGCAGCCAACGGCGATGCCGGCGATCACCGCGATCAGCCGCGCCCAGCGGTTGCGCATCCGGTTCAGCGCGATAATCACCAGCAGCGTCAGGGCGCCGAGCGCCAGGTTGCCGGGCGCGCCGAAATTCGCAGCGTTATGCCCGCCCGCCCAGTCGGTGATGCTCACCTTAATCAGGCTGATGCCGATCAGCGTGATCACCGTTCCGGTCACCACCGGCGTCAGCACGCGGCGCAGCTGCGCGACGCAGCGGCTAATCAGTAATGGGATCAGCGCAGCCACCAGCGTGCAGCCGAAGATCATCGCCATAATATCCTCTGGCGAACCACCGCGGCTTTTAACCATCATTCCGCCGGAAAGGATGACGCCGAGGAAGGCGAAGCTGGTGCCCTGCAGGCAGATCATGCCCGCGCCGATCCCCGCCACGCGCCGCGCCTGAAGAAAGGTGCCCATACCGGAAACCAGCAGCGACATGCTAATCAGATAGGGAATGTAGGCCTGCAGTCCCAGCACCGAGCCGATGATCAGCGGCGGCGTGATAATGCCGACGACGCTGGCCAGCAGATGCTGCAGCGCGGCGAAAAACGCGGGTGCAGGCCTGATGCGCTCGTCCAGCCCGTACAGCAATGTTTTCTCTTCTGAATGCGACATAATCGTGCTCCGGCAGTATTGTGATTAACGCTGTTAATGCATTTATCACGCCACGCGCGCGGGCAGCGAAAAGCTAAAGAGGTAACCTGTTGATCATGAAGCAGTTAAAAAAAGAAAGCGCTGCGCTGGATCCTGAAACCATCGATTCAGCCGCAGCGTCTTTGCAGCATAATGTTTCACTGTCAGGCGATCTTTGCACCTGAATCGGGCAGCGCGGCGAGGCCCACCGGAGTGAGATCGAGATAACCGGCTAAGTCGCGCTGTTCGGCGCGCGGCAGATAGGGCAATTCCCCCAACAGCGGCGCGTCGATGCTGTCGCGCAGCACGTCGATCAATTCGGCATAGTGCGCCAGACCGGGGTTGATGCGGTTTGCGACCCAGCCCGCCAGCGGCAGCCCGTCACGCGCGATCGCCTCGGCGGTCAACAGCGCATGGCTGAGGCAGCCCTGCTTGATGCCTACCACCAGCACCACGGGAATCTGGTGCTGCACCACCCAGCCAGAAAGCGGCTTCGCATCATTCATCAGGCTGCGCCAGCCGCCGGTGCCTTCGACTACGACGCAGTCGGCCTGCTGCTCCAGTCGCTGCAGGCTTTGACTCAGCAGCGGATAGTCCATGGGCCTGCGTGGCCGAATGCTGACTTCGTCTTCTTCGTAAATCAACGGGTTGATTGCGTCGTATGGCAGGGTAACTGTTGAACTGCTCTGCAAAACCAGCGCATCTTTACTGCGCAGGCCCTCCGCGCTGCGCACGGCGTTCCGGGCAACCGGTTTGAAACCGACTGCGCTCAGGCCTGCGTGGGCGAGATACTGCAGAAGCGCGCGCGAAACGACGGTCTTCCCTACAGCGGTGTCGGTACCGGTAATGAACAGATTTTTCACCCCACTCCTCCTCAACGTAACGATTTTGTTTTACAAAAAAGCAAAACCTATTGTAAGGAGTGCGGGCAGCAGGCGGCTTGCGTTAGCGCAAAGTTCAGTCGCGCTTAACCTTGTAACAGCTTCACCAGCAGATAGCCGCTGTAGAGGGCGTCTTTGATCAGGGCCGCCGCGCCGAGGGTGCCCGGCTCGCGGAATTCCGTAGGCGCAAGCTGAATCGCTTCGCTGTAGGCGGGCAGCGCCTGCTGGCGGATGGTGCTGCTGACGGCGGGAAACAGGACTTCAGCGGCCTCGTTTAGCGGCGAGCCGATCAGAATATGCTGCGGGTTGAAGATATTGACCATCATCGCCAGCATCCGTCCGACATGATGCCCGACGCCTGCGATGGCGTCGCGCGCCAGCCGATCGCCCTGCTGAGCCGCCATACAGAGCGTCTCCAGCGTTAACGGCTGCTGGTGCAGCACGCTGTCGGGCTGCGCGGCCAGGCGCTGCGCCGCCAGCGCCAGCAGGCTGCCGGTACTGGCGACCGTCTCCAGACAGCCGTGGTTGCCGCAATAGCACTGCTGCCCATAGGGATCGATCTGGGTATGCCCAATCTCCACCAGCGCGCGCCCGCTTTTGTGCAGCAGCTGGCCGCCGCTGATCACGCCCGCGCCGACGGTGTCGTCGATCACAATCTGGATCACGTCCTGCGCGCCGCGCGACGCGCCGAACAGCGACTCCGCCAGCGTCCAGGCGGAGATGTCGTGCTGTACGAAAACCGGCACGCCGGTGCGCTGCGCCAGCGTATCGCCCAGCGGTATCTCGCTCGCCTCATAGCCCGGCAGCCGGTGCACGACGCCCGAGGCGGCGTTAATCAGCCCGGGTAAGGTAATGGCAATCGCCGTGAGCCGTTCAAGCTTGCGCTGGTGGCGCATAAAAAAGGCGTCGACACGATCGATCAGCGAGGTCAGCAGCGGCTGCTGCGCTTCGTCAGGCAGCGGCGAAGACTCCTCTACCAGCGCGCGGCTGCTGAGATCGCGCAGCGTCAGGGTCAGCGAGCCGTGATGCAGGCGCACCGCGAGATAGTGCCAGGCGAGCGTGTCGAGGATCAGGCCGATGGCTGGTCTGCCGCGCGAGCCCGGCTCCTGGAATTCCGTCTCCTGCACCAGATGAGCGTCGAGCATTTCACGTACGATTTTGGTGATGCTGGCGGGCGCCAGCTGCGCCAGCCGGGAAAGTTCGATACGCGAAATCGGACCGTAGAGATCGATCAGGCGGTAAACAACGCCTGCATTAGTCTGTTTGATCTGGTCAATATGGCCAGGCTGACTATCCAGCTTCACGCCCTGTGCTCCCGGTTATTTTCGCGCTTCTAAATAAACAGTGACTATGGTGAGGCAGATTGCGCCTGAGCGTCAAACATTTGATTTGAAATGTGATTTACAGCACATAAAAACCGGGCTTTGCTTAAAGTCTGGCCCTTATTTTTGCGCTGCGGGCGAAAGAAGCCGCATCATATTGCGCATCTGCATCGACGGCTCGCGCTCGCCCGACCAGACCAGCCACACCTCCGACAGCGCATCCTCTTCTTTAAGCGGTAGCCAGACCACATCCGCCAGGCGCGCGCGGGCGAAGGACGCGGGCAAAATCGATACGCCAAGGCCGGTGGCCACCAGCCCGAGGATGGTCATCGCCTCGCCCACCTCCTGCATGATGTAGGGCGTAATCTGATAGCGGCGCAGCAGGCTGAGGATTTCTCCATGCAGCGCCGTGCCGCCCTGCGGATCGAAAAAAACGAAAGGTTCGTTCGCCAGGGCGCTGACAGAGATGGTTTCCGCGTCCGCCAGCGGGTGCGCCCAGTGCACCACCGCGCGCAGCGGTTCGCGCAGCAGCAGCTGATGACGCAAGTCAGACGGCAGCGCGGTGTTGCGCATCACCCCCAGATCGAGTCGCCCCTCATGCAGCGGCGCAAGCTGCTGCCGGGTGTTGATCTCCTGCATCTGGATATGCACCTGCGGCCAGCGCTGGCGAAACTGATAGAGCGCGTCTGAGACCAGACCGGTAAAGGGCGCGGAAGAGGTAAAGCCGATGCGCAGCTCGCCCTCTTCGCCCCGCTCCAGCCGCGCCGCGCGGCTGGCCGCCTGCTCGACCTGCTGCAAAATCGCCCGCGCGTCGCTGAGAAACTGCTGCCCGGCCGGCGTGAGCTGGACGCTGCGGTTGGTGCGGGTAAAGAGTTTGGCGTCGATCTCCTGCTCCAGCTGCATGATCTGCTGGCTGAGCGGCGGCTGAGAAATGTTGAGGCGCTGTGCGGCGCGGCCAAAATGGAGCTCCTCGGCGACCGCGAGAAAATAGCGCAGGTGGCGCAGTTCAATATTCATATTTTAAACATATCAATTGAGATTATTAATATATTAGACAACCTATTAGCGCTTTCCTAGAGTAGATCTACTCTTTTCAGCTAAGGAATTAATGTGCGTCGCTCTTCTCAGGCGGTTACGCTCGACGACGGCGAGTCAGCCGATTCGACGGCGGTCTCTTCCGCGGCATCATCCGTATGGATCAAACGCGGCACGCCGCAGTTTATGCGCGTCACCCTGGCGCTCTTTTCCGCCGGTCTGGCTACCTTCGCGCTGCTCTACTGCGTGCAGCCTATTCTGCCGGTGCTGTCGGCGCAGTTCGGCGTATCGCCCGCCGAGAGCAGTATCTCACTCTCGATCGCCACCGGGCTGATGGCGCTAGGGCTGCTGGTGACCGGCCCGCTTTCCGACGCCGTGGGTCGCAAGAACGTGATGGTGACGGCGCTGATGCTGGCGGCAATTTGCACGCTGATTTCCGCTGCCATGAACAGCTGGCAGAGCATCTTGCTGATGCGCGCCCTCACCGGCCTTTCGCTCAGCGGCGTGGCCGCCGTGGGCATGACCTATCTCAGCGAAGAGATCCATCCCAGCGTTGTCGCATTTTCTATGGGGCTCTATATCAGCGGCAACTCCATCGGCGGCATGAGCGGCCGCTTGCTGAGCGGCGTGCTGACCGACTTCTTTTCCTGGCGCGTCGCCATCGCGGCGATTGGCTGCTGCGCCCTCGCTTCCGCGCTGATGTTCTGGCGCATCCTGCCTGCATCACGCCATTTTCGTCCGGCGTCGCTGAAGCCGCGCAGCCTGATGATTAACTTTCGCCTGCACTGGCGCGACGCCGGACTGCCGCTGCTGTTTGCCGAAGGCTTTCTGCTGATGGGTGCCTTCGTCACGCTGTTCAACTATATCGGCTACCGTCTGCTGGGCGCGCCTTACCATCTCAGCCAGGCGGTCGTCGGGCTGCTCTCTGTGGTCTATCTGACCGGCTCCTGGAGTTCGCCGAAGGCGGGCGCGCTGACGATGAAACTGGGACGCGGTCCGGTGCTGCTCGGTGCTACGGCGCTGATGCTGGCGGGCCTGTTGCTGACCGCACTGAGCGCGGTATGGTGGATTTTCCTCGGAATGATGCTGTTTACCGCCGGCTTCTTTGCCGCCCATGCGGTCGCCAGCGGCTGGATAGGCCCGCGCGCGCGCCGCGCCAAAGGCCAGGCATCGTCGCTCTACCTCTTCAGCTACTATGTTGGCTCCAGCGTAGCCGGTACGCTTGGCGGCCTGTTCTGGCACAGCTATGGTTGGCCTGGCATTACCCTCTTCATCTCCGCGCTGCTGCTGCTCGCCCTGCTGGTAGGCTGGCGTTTGCAGCAAAAACAGCTCTGACGCCGCACGGCGCGCAATAAAAAGGACGCAGCTGCGTCCTTTTTCACCTGTTGCCCCTGAATCTGCCGACTAATTAGGGCCATAAAAAACAAAGTCGCCAATCCTCGCTATAATCCCTCTCACTCCAACAATAAATGTACTTTTTTTTACAGCAATGAGGATGTCCCAATGGGCCATTACTACTACGTTTCTAAAATTTCTGGCTATAACGATAACCATGTGGTGCACGCCGCAGGCTGCCACTATCTTCCCCCGCTTGAATCCCGCCTGTTTCTCGGCACTTTTTATACCGCTAATGCCGCCATTCAGCAGGCGCGCAAGTATTATCCCGGCGCGCTGGGCTGCGAAGCGTGCTGTCCGCTGCCGCTAAAAAAAAACCTGAAGACTCAGAATAGCGTGGCACTAAAGCATATCGCCTGACTCTGATTATGCTGGCCTCGCCGCGTAGGCCAGCAAAGCGTTGCGCCGTTGCGCCAGTTTGTTAAGATTTCTTCTCTCTTTCCAGTAAGGTAGAGCTCTTCTTCCTGATGCCTGAGCAACCTATGCGCGAAAAATATGCCGCTTCACAAATTGCCCTTCACTGGCTGACCTTTCTGCTGGTGGCGCTGGCTTACGCCACTATCGAGCTGCGCGGCTTTGCCCAGCGCGGCTCATGGCAGGGCTACGCGATGATTATCACCCACTTCAGCGCAGGCTTTACCGTCCTGCTGCTGATGCTGGCGCGTCTGTTTTTGCGCACGCGCCATCGCACGCCGCCCATCACGCCGCCCATCGCCCGCTGGCAAACCGGCCTGGCGCATCTGGTGCATACGCTGATCTATGCGCTGTTTATCACCCTGCCGATTTTGGGCCTCACCTCGCGCTATCTGCGCGGACGCGACTGGTGGCTGTTCGGCATACCGATGCCGGTGGCGAGCGAGCCCAGCTTCGATCTTGCCGACAGCCTGATCGACTGGCATGAAACGCTGGCGCCGCTAGGATACTGGCTGATAGGCCTGCATGTCGTGGGCGCGCTGTTTCATCACTATTTTCTCAAGGACAATACGTTGAAACGCATGATGCCGGGCAAAACGCCGCGCTGATACCCCTTGTTTATCGCCCGCGGGCCGGGCGATAAAAAACTTTCAGGAATAAAAAGGCGCTTCCCCGTTCCTCTTCCCGTGCAATTCCCTCACAATGGTCAATAATTGTGACGCAAGTCACTTTCGTGGATGTGAAACCGCATCTTTTTGCTGCTGCTCTGACTGATTTTTATTTTCATGCAATCAACTACTGTATCCCGTAAAACGGCCTGGCTACGCGTGGTGCTGCTGGCTATCGCCGCCTTTGTTTTCAACACCACCGAATTTGTGCCTGTCGGCCTGCTTTCCGATATCGGCGCCAGCTTCAGCATGAAAAGCGCCGACGTAGGCATTATGCTCACGATTTACGCCTGGGTCGTGGCGCTGCTTTCGCTGCCGCTGATGCTGCTGACGCGCAATATCGAGCGGCGCATCCTGCTGTCGGCGCTGTTCCTGATCTTTATCGTGAGCCATGTGCTGTCGACCTTCGCCTGGAGCTTCGCCTCGCTGGTGCTGTCGCGCATCGGCATCGCGCTGGCGCATGCGGTGTTCTGGTCGATCACCGCCTCGCTGGCGATTCGCGTCGCGCCCGCCGGTAAAAAGACCCAGGCGTTAAGCATGCTGGCAACCGGCACCGCGCTGGCAATGGTGCTGGGCGTGCCGATTGGCCGCGTGGTGGGACAATATCTGGGCTGGCGCACCACCTTCGGCATGATTGGCGCCTCGGCGCTGGTGCTGATGGTGCTGCTGGCGCGTATTCTGCCGCGTCTGCCGAGCGAACACACCGGCTCGCTGAGCAGCGTGCCGATGCTGTTTCGCCGACCGGCGCTGGTGAGCATGTATCTGCTGGTGACGCTGGTGGTGACCGCACACTACACCGCCTACAGCTATATCGAGCCGTTTATGCAGTTCGTGGCGAATGCGGATGAGAACTTTACCACGCTGCTGCTGCTGCTGTTCGGTTCCGCCGGAATCCTGGGCAGCCTGCTCTTTAGCTCGCTGGGCAATAAGTTCCCCTCTGCGCTGCTGATCGCCGCGATAGCGATTATCACCCTCTGCATGGGGCTGCTGATTTTCGCCGCCGTTCGTCCGGCCGCAATTACGACGCTCTGTATTCTGTGGGGTATGGCGATGATGATGATCGGCCTGGCCATGCAGGTGCGCGTGCTGTCGCTGGCGCCGGATGCCACCGACGTCGCGATGTCGCTGATGTCCGGTATCTATAATATCGGCATCGGCGCGGGTGCGCTGCTGGGCAATCAGGTCAGCGAGCATCTGAGCATGGGGGACGTGGGTAATATTGGCGGGCTGCTGGGGCTCGTCGCGCTGTTCTGGTGTATCGCTATCTTCCGCAAATATCCGCAGTTGCGCAGCAACGGATAAAAAAAGGGCGTCAGAACCGTGTTCCGACGCCCTTTTTCTTAATTAAGGCTGGCGGCTGTGCCAGACAGCCTGCTCGCGCCAGAGGTCGAAGCGATGGGAAAAGGCTTTACGCGCACGCTGTCCTGCTTTCCCGACAGCTGCTGCTCCAGAGAAATCAGGCTGCCGCTGCCGCTGACGTTAACCGCTGCGGCCTCTGTCTGGTAATAAGGCGCAGCCTCAAGCTGCTGCGCCGCCGCGCTGGCCACTGATGCCGTGCTGAGCAGCGCCGCCATAACGACATACTTCACGCTTTTCATCCTCTCTCTCCTTCTCTCCGACGCCGCTGACTTACTGATAAATCACTGCGGTGCCGTGCAGGTTGTTCTGACCGGAAGTCGAGGTGATGCGGAAAGATTTCGCGCCTGCGGCATCCGCTTTCGCGTTCAGCTGCGCTTCCAGGGAATCCAGGTTAGGGCCGCCCTGCGCGGAGATGGTGCCTACCGGCGTCTGGTGCAGCGGATCGCTGGCGACCTGGTCTGCGGCGAATGCGCCAAAAGTCAGGGCGCTAAGGGCCAGTGCGGCCAGGGTCAGTTTGGTGGTTTTCATAATATCGGCTCTCATATTCGGGTTTGTATAAGGTGTCGTTAAATTAATTAACGATCGTTAAATAAATGGTAGAGCATATAGCGACTCTGCGTCAATCATTTTTTATCGATCGTTATTTTAATGCGGAAGAGGCGTGAGTATGGGCTGCAGCGCCCTTTTTCACTTAACCATATGGGGGAAAACCGGGCGGCAACGCACAAAATGCCAACCCACTTTTACGGGCGCGCAGGCTGGCTTGCATATTTTCTTAATGATCGGTAATTTAATGGAGTGTTTTTCAGACGTGAGGATTTATGAGCCAGCAACATGACGAGGCCGTGAAAAAATGTCGCGGCCGGCCCAAAACCTTCGACCGGGACGCGGCGCTGGACAAAGCCCTGACGCTGTTCTGGACCCATGGTTATGAGGGCACTTCTCTCTCCGACCTGGTCGCCGCCACCGGCGCAAAAGCGCCGACGCTCTACGCCGAGTTCGAGAATAAAGAAGGCCTGTTCCGCGCGGCGATGGAACGCTATATCGAGCGCTTTAGCGCTGAACGCAACGCCGCGCTGCAGGATGAGAGCAAGTCGGTTGCTGAAGCGATTGAGGGCTGGTTCCGCGCTACGGCGGCCTGCTTTACCAACTGCGATACGCCGGCGGGCTGCTTCTTTATCTGTACCTCTACCGCGCTCTCTTCGTCATCGAGCGAGATCGCCCATATGCTGCGCCAGCAGCACGACGCGCAGCAGCAGACGCTGCTGGATTTTCTCACCGCCCGTCAGCAGCGCGGCGATATTCCGGCGCAGGTCGATATTCTCTCTCTGGCGCGCTATCTCGCCTGTATGCTGCAGGGCATGTCAGTGCGCGCGCGCGAAGGCGCGCCGAAAGCGGATCTCGATAATATCATCGACACCCTGATGGCGATGTGGCCGGCGCTAACCGGTGAGTGCATGAAGCAGCGCTGAATATTTTGCGCTATGAAGTAATCAGGGCGGGAATTTTCCCGCCCTGCTCGTTGGTAACGTCACTCGAGGAAGAAGACCGGCTTCAGCGCCTGGCTCACCGGACTGTTGTCGGGATTGCTCGGCATAAGATCCTTCATCGACGCCCACCAGCGCTGACACACTTCCGTCTGCGCCACCGCGTTCCAGCGCTCTTCCGACTCGATCTCCACGCTGGCGAACAGCAGGTGTCGTTCGGCGTCCAGCCAGATAGCGTAGTTGCGCGCGCCATGCGCCTTGAGCGTTTCCGCCAGCTCCGGCCAGATGGGCGAATGGCGACGCTCATACTCCTGATGGCAATCGGTATTCACCTGCATGACAAAGGCTTTACGAAGCATTGGCCGGACCCGCGTCGAGTGCTGCCTGCCAGGGCTTGACGTTGAAGCGTTTGCCCAGCGCCACCAGCTGTTCGGTCGTGATGCTCTGGCGAATGCCGCCCATAGACAGCACCTTCACGATCACCTCTGAGGATTTCTCCGCGGTGTCGATCAGGCCGAAGGTTTCATCCAGCGTCGGTCCGGCGCCGAAGATGCCGTGGAACGGCCACATCACGATGCTGTGAGACGCCATCTGATCGGCTGTCGCCTGACCGATTTCATCGGTACCCGGCACCATCCACGGCAGAATGCCGACGCCGTCCGGGAACACCACCAGACACTCGGTGCTGCCTTCCCACAGCAGGCGGGTAAAGCGTGCCGAATCGAGATCCACCACATAGCTCAGCGACATAAAATGGGTCGCGTGACAGTGCATGATCACGCGATCCGCGCCGCCGGAGACCGCTTTGCGCACGCTGTGAGACTGGAAGTGCGCCGCCAGCTCGGAGGTAGGCAACCCGCCGTTGCTCAGCCCCCAGTGAATTTTATAAGAGAGACCTTGCTCGTCGACCTTCAGCAGCGCCAGGCTGTCGGCGGGGTCGAGCTGTACGTTGCGGAAAAACTTGCCCGACCCGGTGACGAGGAACCAGCAGTCAGCCAGCGCAGGCGCTGGTTTCGTCAGCTCAACGCAGCGCGGCTCGGCGTAAAAGTCGCCAGCGAAAGGCTTTACTTCCTCTTCCAGCAGGCGCAGCGACACGTTGCCGCCGTTACGTTCGTCCCAGCCCTTCAGCCACATATCGCTGGTGGCTTTAACCATTCCCTGTACAAACCAGGATGAAAGAATGCTTTGCATAGTGAACCCTTAACGTTGATTCAGAATTTGTTTTTCGTAGTGACGCACATCGCTTAACCAGCTGGCGTCGGCGGGCACGTCGTGGCGCAGGCACCATGCTTCCCATACCGCCTGCCACGGCAGCGATTTTTGCTCTTCCAGCAGCGCCAGACGCGCGGTGTAGTCACCGGCGGTTTCGCTCTGGCGCAGGCGCTCGGTCGGCTCCAGCAGCGCGCGCAGCAGCGCTTTTTTGGTGTTGCGCGTGCCGATGACCCAGGCGGCGATGCGGTTAATAGAGGCGTCGAAGAAGTCGAGGCCGATATGCACCTTGTCGAACAGCTGGTGGCGCACGATTTCGCTAGCGATCGCCTGGGTTTCATCGTCGAGCAGCACCACATGGTCGCTGTCCCAGCGCACCGGACGGCTGACGTGCAGCAGCAGGCGCGGCACATAGAGCAAGGCGGTGGAGATCTTGTCGGAGATCACCTCGGTCGGATGGAAGTGGCCTGCGTCCAGCGTCAGCGCGGTCTGACGGCTGGTGGCGTAGCCCATAAAGAACTCGTTGGAGCCGACGGTGTAGCTTTCTGCGCCGATGCCGAACAGCTTGCTCTCGACCGCGTCGATATGGTGCTGCGGGCTGAGCTTCTCGGCGATCACCTCATCCAGCGCGCTCAGCAGCCGCTGACGCGGCGCCAGCCGATCCACGGTGAGATCTTTCATGCCGTCCGGCACCCAGATATTCATCACCGACGGCGTGCCGAGCTGCTCGCCGAAGTAAGCCGACACGCGGCGGCTCGCCTTGCAGTGATCGATCCAGAACTGACGGATCGCCTTGTCGGCGTGCGACAGGGTGAATCCGTCGGCGCTCAGCGGATGCGAAAAGCAGCTCGGGTTGAAATCGAGCCCCAGCTTCTGCTGCCTGGCCCACTCCACCCAGTTGGCGAAATGCTTCGGCTCAATGGCGTCGCGATCCACCGGCGACTCGCTTTCCAGATAGATGGCGTGCAGGTTCAGGCGCTTGGGACCCGGGATCAGCGACATCGCTTTTTCCAGGTCGGCGCGCAGCTCAGCGGCATTGCGCGCTTTGCCGGGATAATTGCCGGTCGCCTGAATGCCGCCGGTCAACGCCCCCTGCGGATTCTCAAAGCCGCGCACGTCGTCGCCCTGCCAGCAGTGCATGGAGACGGGGACGCTATCCAGACGCGCCATCGCCCGATCGACATCCACGCCGATATCGGCATAACGTTGTCTAGCCAGTTCAAATGCTTGCTCAATCAGCTTTGTCATATGCGAGTTCCTTAGCAGGCTGACTCAGCGCCGAAAAGCGTGCCTGACAGGCGCGAAAGGCGCTGTTGGTCAGCGGTTCAAATGTCTTCAGAGGGAAGTTGTTTTCTACGCAGCGGCGGAAATCCGCCACGTCGGTCAGTTCGCCTAAGGCGATAAGCTGGCAGCCGACGTTGCCCAGCGTCGAGGCTTCCACCGGCCCGGCCAGCACCGGGATTTCGCAGGCGTCGGCGCAGAGCTGGTTGAGAAACTGATTCTGGCTGCCGCCGCCCACTACGTGCAGCTGGCGAAACGCGCCGCCGCGCAGCGTGGCCAGCTCGTCGATGACCTGACGGTAGAGCAGCGCGAGGCTGTCGAAAATACAGCGCGCCAGCGCAGCGGCGGACTGCGGCACCACCATATGCTGTTCGGCGCAGGCATTCTGAATTTCGTTGACCATGCTGTCGGGATTAATGAAGCGCGCGTCGTTGGGATTGATCAGCGCGCGACAGGCCGGCTCTTGCGCCGTCTCCGCGATCAGCGCGCAGAGATCGTCGATTTGCAGCTCGTCGCAGACCCGCTGCAGCAGCCAGAGCCCCATAATGTTTTTCAGCACGCGATAGCCTTCGGCGCCGCCCTCGTTGGTGATATTCGCCTTAAGCGCGTCCGCGGAGGCGTAAGGCAGCAGGCTTTCGAATCCCATCAGCGACCAGGTGCCGGAACTGAGATAGGCCGCGTTGTCCTGGGTCAGCGGCGTGGCGAGCACCGCGCTGGCGGTGTCGTGCGTAGTGACCGCGATGACCGGAATCTCGTCGCCGCGGGCGTTCTGCCAGCAGCCGATAACATTGCCCGGCGCCGTGGGTTTGCCGAACCAGGCGGGCGACGCGCCTGCCCAGTCAAGCAGTTCGGCGTCCCATTCGCCGCTTGCGATATTCAGCAGCTGCGTGGTGGTGGCGTTGGTGTACTCCCAGTTAAGCTTGCCCGTCAGGCGATAGTGCAGATAGTCGGGGATCATCAGCGCGTGGGCGACCTTCTCTTTCCAGTCCGGCTGCTGCTGGCTCAGGGCGCGGAACTGATAAAGGGTATTGAACGGCAGAAACTGGATGCCGGTGCGGGCGTAGATCGCCTCTTTGCCCAGCTCGCGCAGCGCCTGCTCCATCACGCCGTGGGTGCGTTTGTCGCGATAGCTCACCGCTTCGCCGACGCGGTTGCCCGCTTTATCCAGCAGCACCATATCGACGCCCCAGGTGTCGATGCCGATGCTGTCCGGCACGATGTTCTCCTCGTCCAGCTGCGCCAGCCCGGCGCGGATTTCGCGCTCCAGATGATCGAGATCCCAGCAGTCATAGCCGGCGCGACGTTCGCGACGGCTGGCGAAACGACGCACTTCGCGCAGATCGATTTGCTGTGATGCGGCGTCCCACCGGGCGAGCATCACGCGTCCGCTGGATGCGCCCAAATCAACCGCAACGATATATCGCTTACTCATGGCCCGTTCTTCCTTAGATATGATGCTGACAGAGTAGGAACCTTGCGCGCACGTCACCTTCCCCGTACTGCCAGCGCCGCAACGCCGCTGGCAGGTTTGCAAAGAAGTTCGTGAGAGAGATCACAGAGGCGCAAGGGCGACGGATGTGAGCTTCGCCGCAATTCTTTTAGCTGGTGGGAATATCTTGAAAAAAAGGCAAATTTCCTGCGCTTCGCGGTAGAAAATTCAAGGTCAACCGCGCGAGCGCTGAGTAGACTCGGTTACGCTTTTGTTAAACGACCGAGGCTCCAATGACGATTTTACACAGCGCCGACTTCTTTCCTCAGGGCGACTACGCCATCGCTATCGAACCACGGGTGCCGCAGCAGGCGTTTCCTGAACATCACCACGATTTTCATGAAATCGTGCTGGTGGAACAGGGCTCGGGGATTCATGTGTTCAACGGACAACCGCAAACGCTGTGCGCCGGCTGCGTCTGCTTCGTGCGCGATCACGATCGCCATCTGTACGAACAGACCGAGAATCTCTGCCTGACCAACGTGCTTTACCGCAGCCCGGGCGCGTTTCGCTTTCTCTCGGGACTGCAGGCGCTGCTGCCCAACGATCAAGACGGCAGCTACGCTTCGCACTGGCGGATAAATAATAAAGTCATGACGCAGGCGCTGGATGTAGTGGCGAAGATGCGGCAGGATGATGGCTGGTCGCTGGAGAAGCAGGCGCGGCAGGAGCAGCTCTTTTTACAGCTGCTGGTTTTACTGCGCGAAGCGTGCCGCAACGAACAGGCGCAGGATCAGGAAGCGCGCCTTCACCGCCTGCTCGACTGGCTTAACGATCACTACAGTGAAGAAATTTTGTGGGAGCCGCTGGCCGACCGCTTTGCGCTGTCGCTGCGCACGCTGCACCGTCAGATGAAGCAACAGACCGGCAGCACGCCGCAGCGCTATCTGAACCGTCTGCGTCTGCTGCAGGCGCGCCATCTGCTGCGCCACAGCGATCTGCGCATTACCGATATCGCCTTTCAGTGCGGCTTCGGCGACAGCAACCATTTCTCCACCCTGTTTCGGCGTGAATTTGGCTGTGCCCCGCGAGCGGAGCGCCAGCAGATGATGTAAAAGGAGCGAGCAATGACGCTGATACTGAGTCGGGACGACTATTTTGCCGCCCCAGGCCTGCCGGTTACGGTGGCTGAACGTATGCCGCAACCCTCTTTTCCTCCTCACCGGCATGAGTTCAGCGAAATTGTCATCGTCTGGCGCGGCAACGGCCTGCATATCCTCAACGATCGCCCCTGGCTGATTACCTGTGGCGACGTCTTCTATATCCGCGACCAGGATTGCCACAGCTACGACAGCGTCAACGATCTGGTGCTTGATAATATTCTTTACTGTCGCGATCGCTTCGGTCTGGCCCTCGACTGGACACAACTTTTGCCGCCGCAGGGCATCGACGCGCCGGGCTGCTGGCGGCTGACCACGCGCGGCATGGCGCTGGCGCGCGGGGTAATCAGCCAGCTGGAGCGCGAGAGCCGCAAGAGCGATCCCCTCTCTATTCAGCTGACGGAAGCGCTCTTTTTGCAGCTGGCGTTGATCTTGCGTCGTCACGGCTATGCGGCGGATCGCCCCTGGGCGCTGCCGGAAGGCGAACAGCTCGATCTGCTGATGTCGGCGCTGCAGGGCGCGGTAGCACGCCCCTTCGACCTGGCGGCGTTTTGTCAGCAGAATTCGCTGAACGAACGCGCGCTGAAGCAGCTGTTTCGTCAGCAGACCGGCATGACGGTCGGCCATTACCTGCGTCAGCTACAGCTCTGTCAGGCGAAGCATCTGCTGCGCACTCAGGACTGCCTGATCGGCGAAGTGGCGGCGCGCTGCGGTTTCGACGACAGCAACTATTTTTCAGTGGTGTTTACGCGCGACACCGGCTTGACCCCCAGCGCCTGGCGCCAGCGGTTCGTGCCGCAGCGGACGGGAAGTTCGGCGCAGGACAGAGCGCCGTTCTGAAAAAGCAGCAGCCGTTCATCTCTCGGGCCGCGCCAAAAGCCTGCTGGCGCGGGTGATGTGGCCCAGTCGCAAAAGCGCAAAAAGCGGCATCCTTGCCGGCTCGTCTGCGCCCCCCTGTCGTGGGACGCTTTGCTCCTCGGGCCTTCTTACCCGCGGGGTAGGTTATTTTCAAACCAGGACCTGCTTGTTTTTCTTCCTGCAGTCTTACGCGGCCATTCCAAGCCCAACGATATTGGCGGCGATAATAATCACCACGCAGCCGATGGAGAGCACGCCGACCGGACGGCGCCCGGCCGATTTCCACTCTTTCATCAGCAGCCCCACCAGCCCGCCGCACAGCACGTAGAGGCTCATATGGAGCATCCAGCTGACGTAGTCATACTGCGGCGGAATGCTGGCGTGGCCCCAGGCGTAGAAGAAAAACTGCAGATACCACATGGTGCCGCCCAGCACCGCAAAGGCGATATTGGCGATCAGCAGCGGCTTCGCCACGGAGAGATCCCGCCGTAGCGACAGTTCCGGCTTTATCGCCAGGCGGATAAAGCAGAACGCCAGATTGACCAGCGCCCCGCCGCCCATGATCACCACATAGCTTGGCAGCGCGACGTAGAGCGGATCGATGCCCAGCTGCGCCGCCGCTTCATGCATCGGTTTAGCCGCATCCATCGCGAACGACATGCCCGCTGAAAAGATGCCGCACATCACCGCCAGCACCAGCCCTTTCTTGAGGTTGAACTCCTCGGCATTGATCCCCAGCGCGCGCTCCTTCAGCAGGCCGGCGCGCGAAACGATGGCGACGCCCACCAGCGCTATGGCGACGCCGAGCAGCGTTAGACGGCCGCCGGTTGAGGCGAACAGCTCGCCGAAGCGTCCCTGGATCAGCGGCGTCATCAGGGTGCCGACCACCAGCGTAATGCCGATAGCGATGCCGATCCCCATCGACATGCCGAGATAGCGCATCGTCAGGCCGTAGTTGATATTGCCGATGCCCCACATTGCGCCGAACAGAAACACCGGCAGCAGCTGTGAGGCGCTAAAGCTGCCGTAATAAGCCCAGAAGTTCGGCAGCAGCACGGCGCTTACCGCCCACGGCAGGATCAGCCAGGACATAAAGCCGCCGATCGACCACATCGTTTCCCATGACCACTTTTTCACCTGTTTGAACGGCGCGTAGAAACACGCGGCGCTGGCAGCTCCGACGAGATGCCAGAAGATACCTGCAATAATGGCACTGTTCATTGTTATTCCTTGCATAAGGTTGAGGCCTACAGGAAACCCGGTTCCTGATTAGCAGGCAGTCTACGGCGCGCCTGAACGCCTCAGCCTTTGGATGGCTGCCGATTGCAAAGCCGAAATGGCAATATCCGCCAGTTATTCCCTACGCGGATCACAGTTTCGACTTTGTCGGGCTGACAGCGAGCCAATCCTTTAAGTCTCTTATTATTCAGGATTTTTTTGCAAATTGCTGTGCCGCGCAGCACATTTATCAGCTGGCTGCCGCTTTTGTCTCGTCCCTGGCAGCAACAGAAAGATCGCTTCACTAATGACGCTTAACGCCGTATAAAACGTAGAAAATCTTCGACAGCCGGAATTGAGATGACGGGTAAATGGTTAACGCTGTTCTTAACGCGGACGGTGAGTCGCGTGATGCTGGACGATCTACGCGCCATCCTGCCCGCCAGCGCGCTTAAGATTTTTATTAATGGACTGGAAGAGGCGCAGTACGCCACGCTGGAGTGCCAGCAGGCGGAAGAGAACTGCGCGCTGATCGCTTCTGCGCTGGTGGTGTGGCGTCAGCTGGGCCAGGTGCACAGCATTACCTATAAAAAAGGCGAAGTGCTGCGCGACGTCAGCGACGCCACCCAGTTTCAACTATTTAGCATGCTGAAAACGCACCGCGCGGTGATGCAGGTCGCCTGACGTGGAGATAACGAGGTTTCTATGAGAGTGGGTATTCTGTTTCCGATCGCGATTATCGTCGCTGGCGTCGGCTTTCTGGCATGGTTTATCGGCAGCGGACTCGCCATGCCAGGTTCCTGAGCTATCGCAGCTGACTGTCTTTACTGCCGCGGCGGTTGAAGAGCGCGCTGCCCTTCAGCTCTTTATCATGCTCCTGCTGACACGCCAGGCAGAAGCGAACGCCCGGCACTGCCTCGCGGCGCGCCTGCGGGATCGGCTCGCCGCACTCGTCGCAAAACTTCGCGCTTTCGCCCTTGCTCATGGTGCCGCGCACGCGCGCAATCTCATCGTTAACCGTACTTTCGATCTGTTCCTGAACGGCGCCGTCTGACGCCCATCCGCTAGCCATAACGTCCTCCTTATGCCTCCTTAAAGTGTTGGCCCAAATTCCGTTTTGCGCAACGTAGAGAAGATGTGCGGGCCATCGCCGCTGAATACAACCTTTTGCCGCCCTCATCGTTCCAATCTGCGTCTGTTTGCCAGCGCCGCGCCGCCTGTGGCAATCAGACTAAGGTGTCCCCTTCCGTTTTGTTTCACGCTGCATTTATAGAACATCTTATTAACGTACCAGACATCGGAGATTCGGCAGATGACAACAGAACTCAAACATTATATTAACGGCGAGTTTGTCGCGCACAGCGGAGACAACTGGATCGAGGTGATCAATCCCGCCACCGAAGCGCTGCTGGCTCGCATACCTGAAGGCTGCGCGCAGGACGCCAGCCGCGCGATTGACGCCGCCGAAGCGGCGCAGCCGTCATGGGAAGCGCTGCCGGCCGTGGAGCGCGGCGGCTGGCTGCGCAAGCTGGCGGCCGCTATTCGCGATCGCGAGCCGGAACTCACCGCCACCATCGTCGCCGAAGGCGGCAAAACCCAGGGGCTGGCGCAGACCGAAGTGCTGTTCACCGCAGATTATCTGGAATATATGGCCGAATGGGCGCGCCGCTATGAAGGCGAGATCGTCAACAGCGATCGGCCCAATGAAAATATTTTCGTCTTTAAGAAGGCGATCGGCGTCACCACCGGCATTTTGCCGTGGAACTTCCCTTTCTTCTTAATCGCCCGCAAAGCCGCGCCCGCGCTGATCACCGGCAATACCATCGTGATTAAGCCCAGCGAGCTGACGCCGCTTAATGCCGGCATTTTTGCCGAGATCGTGCATCACATTGGCCTGCCGCCGGGCGTGATTAACGTTGTCTATGGCTACGGCCCGGAGATTGGACAGGAGCTGGCCGCAAACGCGAAGGTTGGCCTGGTCAGCCTGACCGGCAGCGTCGGCGCAGGCGTCGCCACCATGACGGCGGCGGCGAAGAACGTGACTAAAGTGTCGCTGGAGCTGGGCGGCAAAGCGCCCGCGATCGTGATGGACGATGCCGACGTCGAGCTGGCGGTTAAGGCGATCGTCAGCTCCCGGGTGATCAACAGCGGCCAGGTCTGCAACTGCGCGGAGCGCGTCTATGTGCAGGAGGGCGTTTACGATCGCTTTATGACTGCGTTAACCGAGGCGTTCAAAGGGGTAACCTTCGGCAATCCGGCGGAGCAGCGCGATCTGGATATGGGGCCGCTGATTAACGCCGCCGCGCTGGCGCGCGTCGAGAAGAAAGTCGCGGACGCCGTGGCGGCGGGCGGCAAGGTGGTGCTGGGCGGCAAGCGCGCCGGTGAAAAGGGCTTCTTTTTTCAGCCGACGATCATCGCCGACGTCCGTCAGGATATGGAGATTATGCGCGAGGAGATCTTTGGGCCGGTGCTGCCGGTGATGACCTTCAAAACGCTGGACGAGGCCATTGCGCTGGCAAACGACTGCGAGTACGGCCTCACCTCCTCTCTCTATACGCGGGATCTGAATACCACCATGGTGGCGCTGCGTAAGCTGAAGTTCGGCGAAACCTACGTTAACCGCGAGAATTTTGAGGCGATGCAGGGGTTCCATGCAGGCTGGCGCAAATCGGGCATCGGCGGCGCCGACGGTCGACACGGGCTGGAAGAGTATTTGCAGACGCACGTCGCCTATCTGCAGTTTTCGCTGTGACGATAAGCCGCCCACCGGGCGGCTTGCTCGTTCGGGTAAGACGCCATTTTGTGAAGCAGAACAGATAAAAAAGATTGTCGCCATCAAAATAAACCCCCATATTCACGAGGGGTATTACCCCAGCGTTTATTTTGAAAAGGAGATCAAAATGGCTTTAAGCGATCATGAATACGTCAATTTTTCTGAAGACTATGAGCTTGATTATCATCTACGCAAGGTGAATAAGCAGCAAACCTCTGGTAATCGCACAACCCTGGGCACGATGGGCGCAGAACTCAAGGCGCGCCTGGGTAAAACCTTCCTGACCCACGCAGAATTCCATACTTATATCCTGACCCAGCTTCATCGGCTAACCTAAAACCGCAGCGGTTCGCCAGGCTGCCCTCGTCGGGCAGCCTGACCGCCATCCTTGACGCGAGACCGAGTACGTCCGTCAGGTTGTTGCCGCCTGTTTTCACACTACGCGCGACCGGCTGCGCAGCAGCGCAGCAGCGCTCAGCAGCGATACCGCCATCAGGTAGTAGCCCGGCGCGAGACTGCTGCCGGTGGCGTTTATCAGCAGCGTGCAGATCAGCGGCGCGAAGCCGCCGAATATCGTCACCGCGACGTTATAGCTGATCGCCATGCCGCTGGCGCGCGTGCCTGCGGGAAAGAGATCCGCCATCACCGACGGCACGGTGGAAAAGTAGATCGATTTCAGCAGCGCCATCCAGCCCACCAGCAGCATCAGCGACAGCGCCGAAGTGTGATTCACCATATAGCGGAAGGCGGGATAGATGGTCACCAGCAGCAGCAGCAGCGACCCCCACATCAGCGGCACGCGCCCTACGCGCTCGGCCCACAGCCCCATCAGCGGCGTCACCAGAGTGAGGATCGCCCCCGCCAGCAGCGTGGCGCTAAAGGCGACGCTGCCCGGCAGATGCAGCGTTTTGGTGGCATAGGTCGGCACATAGTTCAGCATGTAGTTGACCGCCGTTGAGATCACCATCAGCCCGACCGCCAGCAGCATCAGCTCTTTCTGACCACCAAACAGCTGCTTCAACGGCGCCGCGCTTTTCTCCTGCTGCGTAAAGCTGGCCGGTTCATGAACGTGGCGGCGGATATAGATCCCTAGCGGCCCGATCAGCAGACCGAAGGCGAAAGGAATGCGCCAGCCCCAGGACTGAATTTGCGCCTCGCTGAGGATCTGCGTCAGCCCGAGGCCGAAGGCGGAGGCCATCAGCGTGCTGGCGCCCTGCGTCGCGAACTGCCAGCTGGCGATAAAGGCTTTGCGCTCGGGAAAATGCTCCACCAGAAACGCCGTCGAGCTGCCGAACTCGCCGCCCGCCGAAAAGCCCTGAATCAGGCGCGCCAGCATGATCAGCAGCGGCGCCGCCAGCCCGATGGTGCCGTACTCCGGCATAAAGGTGATTATCGCCCCGCCCAGCATCATCAGATTGATAGAGAGCAGCAGCGCCTTTTTGCGGCCGTGACGGTCGGCGTAGTTGCCCAGCACCACCGCGCCGAGCGGACGGATGAGGAAAGAGACGCCAAAGCTGCCGAAGGTCAGCAGCAGCGACACGGAAGCGTCGCTGGTGGGGAAAAAGGCGTGGGCGATATAGCTGGCGAAGAAGCCGTAGACCGCAATATCGAACCACTCCAGCGCGTTGCCGATACAGGTGGCGAACAGGGTTTTGTGCAGGCTCGGCTTCGTCTGATCCTGCATTTCTGCTTGCGTCAGCGTGCTCATACGCTCGCCTCCTGGTAAGCCTGCTGCCGCGCCAGCAGCGCCTCGCCCTCTTCGCCCAGCTGCCAGAACAGCCGCGTCATGATCTGCAGGCCTTCGCGCGCGACGGACTTCAGCATATGCTCGTTGACGCCGTGCTGGCCGCAGGCGGGATAGGAGTGCGGCACCCACAGGGTCGGCAGGCCGAGGATCTCCGAAAAGACCTCGTTCGGCAGCGAACCGCCCAGGTTAGGCAGGAGCGCCGGTTTTTTGCAGCTGCTGACGGCCAGGTTCTCCAGCGCCCAGGCGACCAGCGGGCTTTGCGGATCGAGACGCGTGGCGGGCGAGCCGCGCAAAAACTCGACCTGCACAGCGTCGAATCCGTGTGCACGCAGATGCGCGTCGACGTGCGCCACCAGGTTTTCCCAGTCGGTGCCCACCACAAAGCGCAGCTGGCACACCGCGGTCGCCTCACCGGGGATCGCGTTCATGGGGCGCGCCGGGTTGCCGGTCTCGAAGGCCAGCACCTCCAGCGTGTTCCAGCCGTACAAACGTTCCGCCGCCGTCAGGCCCGGTTCGCCCCAGCCGGCGTCCAGCGCCGGATCGCCCGGCATGCCGCCTACCTCAATATCGCTGAGAATGGCGCGTACGGCCGCGCTCAGCGAGTCCGGCTTCAGCGCCTCGACCTGCAGCACGCCGCGCGCGTTGACCAGCGAGGCGATGGCGTTCGCCAGCTGGATGCCGGGATTGCTTAGCAGCCCGCCCCAGTTGCCGGAGTGATAGGCGTTGTCGCGCGCGCGGATGGTGAGGCGAAAATTGGCCGCGCCGCGCGAGCCGAGAAACAGCGTCGGTCGCGGCGCGCTGACGCGCGGGCCGTCGGAGGCGATAAAGAGGTCGGCGCGCAGCAGCGCCTGCTGCTGGCGGCATAGCTCGGCCAGACCCGGCGAGCTGATCTCTTCACCCATCTCGAACAGAATCTTGCAGTTAAAGCCGAGACGGCCGCCGCGCGCCTGGTGAACCTGCTCCAGCGCCGCCAGATTGACGCAGTGCTGGCCTTTATTGTCGGCGCTGCCGCGGCCATACCAGCGATCGCCCTCTTCGGTCAGCTGCCAGGGCGTCAGGCCGTCGCGCCAGTTTTCATCGTCGCCGAACACCACGTCGCCGTGGCCATAAAGCAGCAGCGTCGGCAGCGTCGCCTCTTCAATACGCGTCGCCACCAGGAAGGGAGGATTCCCCGCTGCAGGATTGTCGATAAAGTGCAGCGTGAAGCCAAGCGCCGCCAGCTGCGGCGCAATCTCCTGCTGCAAATAGTGATTGAGCTCGCCGTCGCGATCCGCCCGCTGACTTTCGGTGGCGCACGCCACGCGACGCGCCAGAAGCCGCTGGAATTCTCCGCTGTCGAAGTAGCGCATCGCCTGTTGAATCGCCTGTTGTTCCGTCATGTTTGCCCCGCCTTTTTTATTGTGTTGTCGCTCTATCTTTGCCAAAAGGCTGGCGTTGCCACAATTATCAATTTATCGACATAGCCTTGCTTTAAAAGCAAAGCTACAATGCCCGATAAAGAAGCATGCACCGCTGGGGTGCAGAGGTGGAGCGATGCTGAGCAGTGAAATCCGTTATTTCCTCGCCGTGGCCAACAGCGGTTCGCTGAGCGCCGCCAGCGAGCAGCTCTTTGTGGCGGTCTCCGCCATCAGCCGGCAGATCCAGCGGCTGGAGGCGCATGTGGGCGCGCCGCTGTTCGATCGACACGCGCGCGGCATGGTGCTCAATGAGGCGGGAGAAATTTTTGCCCGTCAGGTACGGCAAAACCAGCTGGATATGGAGTATGCGCTGGCGGAGATTAAGGGGCTGAAGGCGATACGCCGCACCCTCATTCGCGTCGCCTGCACTGACGGCATGGCGTTCAGCCTGCTGCCTGGCCTGCTGGCGGAGTTTCGCGCGCTGAATCCCGGCGTCTATTTTGCGCTTAAGGTCGAGAGCGCGCAGAGCGTAGCGGAGCGCGTGCGCGCCGGGGAGTGCGACGTGGCGCTGCAGTTTAGCCTTCACCCAGAGCGCGGCGTGGAAGTCACAGGCTCCTGGCCCGCGCCGGTGCTGCTGGCGATGCAGAAGGATCATCCGCTGGCGCAGCAGCCGGTAACGCTGGAGGCGCTCAGCCACTATCCCATGGCGCTGCCGGAGCAGAACACCACGGTGCGGCAGCTGTTCGATCTCGCCTGCCAGATGCGCGGCTGCGTGATTGAGCCGGTGCTGACCTGCGACTATTTCGCCACGCTCTATCAGTTTCTGCTCAATACCCCTGAGGCGATCACCATCAGCAGCGCTTTTACCCTGATCAACGCAGCGCACGCCCAGCATCTGGTGCTGCGCGAGATGGGCGTCGACCAGCTCAGCCAGCGCACGCTGCAGCTGCAGCGCGTGTCGGGCCGACAGCGCAACGCGGCGCTGTCGCCCTTTCTCGCCTTTCTCCAGCAGCGTATCAGTGCGATCGCCGCCGGACTGGCCTGATTACTTTTTGATATCGACTGGATAGAAGATGTGCTTGCCGAACGGGTCGATATCGTAGCCGCTCACCTCCTTACGTACCGGCTCGAAGATGGTCGAGTGAGCAATCATCACCGCGGGCATCTGATCATGCATGATCTGCTGCGCCTGCAGGTAGAGCGCGGTGCGCTTGCCCTGATCCGGTTCGGCGCGCGCCTGGGCGATCAGCTTTTCAAACGGCTGATAGCACCACTTCGAGGAGTTCGAACCGCCCTGGGTCGATTTACAGCTGTAGAGCGGCCCGAAAAAGTTATCGGGATCGCCGGTGGCGGTGGTCCATCCCATCAGCGCCGCCTGATGCTCGCCGCTGCGCACCCGCTTGAGATACTCGCCCCACTCGTAGGTGACAATCGTGGCCTTGATGCCGACCTTCGCCCAGTCCGCCTGAATCATCTCCGCCATACGGCGCGCGTTAGGGTTATAGGGACGGGAAACCGGCATCGCCCAGAGCGCGATTTCCGTGCCGGGCTTGATGCCCGCCTGCTGTAGCAGCGCTTTGGCCTTCTCGGGATCGTAGCTGTAATCTTTGAGGTCTCTGTTTTCGCTCCAGACCCCCGGCGGCAGAATGTTCTTCGCCGCGGTGCCGGTGCCTTTGAATATCGCGTCGATGATGGCGGGCTTGTTGATCGCCATCGCCAGCGCCTGCCGCACCTCCACCTTATCCAGCGGTGCTTTAGTGGTGTTGAACGCGAGGAAGCCGGTGTTCAGCCCCGCTTTTTGCATCAGGTTAATCGCCGGGTTGCTGCGCATTTTCTCCAGGTCGGCGGGGTTCGGGAACGGCATGATCTGACACTCGCCTTTCTCCAGTTTGGCGAGCCGCACCGAGGCGTCCGGCGTAATGCTGAACACGATGCGGTCCAGCTTCGCCTTGCCCGCCCAGTAATCAGGAAAGGCCTTATAGAGAATGCGCGAGTCTTTCTGATACTGCACCAGCTGGAACGGGCCGGTGCCGATGGGATCCATATCGACCTTCTCCGGCGTGCCCGCCTTCAGCATCTGGTCGGCGTATTCAGCGGAGTGAATCGAGGCGAAATACCAGGCGAGATCGGCGAGGAAAGGCGCCTCCGCGTGATTCAGGGTAAAGCGGACGGTGTGGTCGTCGACGCGATCGATGCTCTTGATCAGCGTGGTTAACTCCAGGCTGTCGAAGTTAGCGTAGGTGCCGCCAGAGACGTTGTGGTAGGGATTTTTGCTATCCATCTGCCGCATAAAAGAGAAGATAACGTCGTCGGCGTTGAAATCGCGGCTGGGCCTGAAGGCTTTATTGCTCTGAAACTTAACGCCTTTGCGCAGGTGGAAGGTATAGACCTTGCCGTCCGGGCTAATCTCCCAGCTTTCCGCCAGGCTCGGCACCAGTTCGGTGGTGCCATATTTAAAATCCACCAGCCGGTTAAAAACCGGCACCGCGCTGGCGTCCACGCTGGTTCCCGAGGTATAGAGCTGCGGATTGAAGTTTTCCGGCGACCCTTCGGCGCAGTAAACCAGCGTTTTCGCGCCGGCATTCTGCGCCAGGAAGGCGGTCAGCAACGCCAGCATCGCTATCTTCACTTTCATCATTTCCTCACTTTTTATTGACTTCCGTTGGTCAGATTCCCTAAATGATCAAGACGCTTTATGGATACCACGTTTTCGTAACATAACGATATCGCTGTTGGCAGACAAATAAGGATCGGTGATGACAGCCCTTGCAAATCAGTTAACCCAGCGTTTTTTTCGCTATCTGGCGGTCAGCAGCCAGAGCGACGCTAAATCAGACACCTTGCCGAGCACGCCCAGCCAGCACGCCATGGCGCAGCTGCTGGCGCAGGAGCTGACCGCCCTCGGGCTGGATGAGGTGGAAATCGACGACTGCGCCACGGTGACGGCGGTGAAGCGCGGCAACCGGCCCGCTGCGCCGCGCATCGGGTTTATCACCCATATCGATACTGTTGATGTGGGGCTGTCGCCTGATATTCATCCGCAGATCCTCACCTGGCAGGGCGAGGATCTGTTGCTCAACGCGCGCGAAGATATCTGGCTGCGCCGCGACGAGCATCCGGAGATCGCCCCCTATCTCGGCGAAGAGATTATTTTCAGCGACGGCACCAGCGTGCTGGGCGCGGACAATAAAGCGGCGGTGACGGTCGTCATGACGCTGATGGAGAATTTGCAGGGCGATCACGGCGATATCGTGGTGGCCTTCGTGCCTGACGAAGAGATTGGCCTGCGCGGCGCGAAGGCGCTCGATCTGGAAAAACGCTTCAACGTCGATTTCGCCTGGACCATCGACTGCTGCGAGCTGGGCGAAGTGGTCTATGAGAACTTCAACGGCGCGTCGGCGGAAATCATCTTTACCGGGGTGCCGGCGCATCCGATGTCGGCCAAAGGGGTACTGGTTAATCCGCTGCTGATGGCGCACGACTTTATCAGCCTGTTCGACCGCAAGGAAACGCCGGAACATACCGAGGGCCGCGAAGGTTATATCTGGTTTAATGAGATGCAGGCGGGCGCCAGCCAGGCCACGCTGAAGGCCTCGATACGCGATTTCGATCTGGCGCAGTTTGCCGCACGCAAAGAAGAGCTGCAGCAGGCCGCGGCGGAGATTGCGCAGCGCTACCCGACCGGCAGCGTCGCCATCAACATCAGCGACATCTACAGCAACATCAGCAACGCCGCGGGCGAGGATCGTCGCGCGATCGATCTGATCTTTGCCGCCCTGGCGGATCTTGATATCGAGCCAAAGGTGATCCCGATGCGCGGCGGCACCGACGGCGCGGCGCTGTCGGCGAAAGGCTTGCTGACGCCCAACTTCTTTACCGGCGCGCACAACTTTCACTCCCGCTTCGAGTTTCTGCCGATTTCATCTTTTGTGAAGTCCTATCAGGTGGCGGAGAGACTTTGCTTGCTGGCGGCGCAGGGCTAAAGGCTGCGCAGGCGAGAAAAAAGGCGGCCACTCGGCCGCCTTTTTTTGTTATTTCGTCGCGCTGACGTCAATGCCGGGAAAATATTTCGCCGCCAGCTTTTTCACCGTGCCGTCATCCTGAATTTTGGTAATCGCCGCATCCAGTTCCTGCTTCAGCTTCGTATCGCCTTTACGCAGGCCGAAACCGATGCCGGAGCCGAGAATCGCGTCATCCTCGACCGCCTTGCCGGCAAAAACAAAGCCTTTGCCCTGGGGTTTATCGAGGAAGCCCGACTGGCCGGCGGCCGACATCACCAGCGTGCCGTCCAGACGGCCTGCGACCATATCGTTATAGACCTGATTCTGATCCTGGTAGGAGGTCACGGTCACGCCCTGAGTCTCCCAGTGCTTCTTGGCGTAGGTCTCCTGAATCGAGCCTTGCAGCACGCCGATATTCTTGCCCTTCAGCGCCTCAGCGGTCGGCTGCAGCTTCTCGCCCTCTTTCACGATCAGCATGCTTGGAATGCGGTAGATCGGCTTCGTGAAGTCGATGCTTTTCGCCCGCGCCTCGGTGATATTCATCGCCGAGTTAATGGCGTCGAACTTCTTCGCCTGCAGCGCCGGGATCAGGGCGTCGAAGCTGCTCTCCACCCATTGACAGTTAAAATTCCCGGTGGCGCAAATGGCCTTGCCCAGTTCGATATCGAACCCTTCCAGCTCGCCCTGCGCATTGCGGCTCTCAAACGGCGCATACTGCGATTCAAGGCCGTAACGCAGCGTTTCCGCCGCCAGCGCGTGCGCCGAACTCATCATGCCCAGCGCCAGAAAGATCGCATTGATTTTTTTCATTTTGTTTTCCCCTGAGATTAACCCTTCACCCGACAGAGCGCTTCTGCGCCGCGCTGCAGAGTGGCGTCGTCTTTTGCAAAAGAGAGACGAATCACGTTGTTATCGGTGCCGTCCATATAAAACGCCGAAAGCGGGATGGTTGCCACGCCGTGTTCGACGATAAGACGTTTTACCATCTCGCTGTCGGGTTCGTCACTGAAATGTCCGTAGCTGGCCAAAACAAAAAACGAACCGGCGCACGGCAGCAGCTTAAAGGGCGAATCCTGCAGCAGCGTCACCAGGCGATCGCGCTTCTGCTGATAGAACGCCGACAGCGACAGATAGTTCTCGGCGCGCTGCAGATAGTGCGCGAACCCGATCTGCATCGGCGTATCGGCGGCGTACATCATAAACTGGTGCACCTTGACCAGCTCTTCCATCAGCTCGGCCGGGGCAAGGCAGTAGCCGACGCGCCAGCCGGTCACGTGAAAGGTTTTGCCGAAAGAGGAGACGATAACGCTGCGTTGCGCCAGCTCCGGATGGGTCGCCATGCCGCAGTGGGCGCGGCCGTCAAACAGGATATGCTCGTAGACTTCATCGGAGAGCACCAGGATGTCGGTGCCGCGCGTCAGCGCGGCCAGCTGCGCCAGATCGGCTGGCGTCAGCACCTGCGCGCTCGGGTTGTGCGGCGTGTTGATAATGATCATCCGGGTGCGCGGCGTCAGCGCGGCGCGCAGCGCCTCCCAGTCGATGGCGTAGTCAGGGAATTGCAGCTTCAGGCCGACCGGCGTGCCGCCCTGCAGACGCACCACCGGCGCGTAGCTGTCGAAGGCGGGCTCGAAGAAAATCACCTCGTCGCCCGGGTTCACCAGCGCCGTAATCGCCATATAGATGCCCTGGCTGGCGCTGCCGCTGATTAGCACTTCGGTCGCGGGATCGTAGTGCCGGCCGTAGAGCGCGGCGACCTTCGCGGCCAGCGCCTCTTTCAGCGCGGGCCAGCCGGTCATCGGCGCGTACTGATTATGCCCTTCGCGCATGGCGCGGCTGACCGCTTCCACCAGCGCCGGATCGCACGGAAAGTTGGGCGCGCCCTGCGACATGTTAATCGCCTGATGCTGCGCGGAGAGCTGGCCGATGACGCTGAATATCGTGGTGCCTACGTCGGGCAGTTTCGAGGTGACGTTAACGCTGCTTTTCATCGGGCGGACTCCTGCGCTGCTGCATAAAAATGTCGATTTCGTTGATTTCTATTCAACGACCCGGCGCTTGAGCCGACAAGCGAATTGTTGTCATAATAGCCATGACTAAATTGCATAGCTGGAGTGATAATGCCGCGTCCTCTGCCGCTTAACGCCATACACGCTTTCCTGGTGACCGCACGCCATCTCAACCTGACGCATGCGGCAGGCGAACTCTGTATTACCCAGGGTGCAGTGAGCCGCAAAATCGCCACCCTTGAACACTATCTGGGGTTCGCCCTGTTCGAGCGCCACGCGCGCGGTCTGCGCCTGACCTCGCAGGGCGCGGCGCTGCTGCCGGAGCTGCGTCAGGGTTTCGAGCTGATAGCGGGCGCGACGGACAAGGCGATGCGCCAGCATGGGTTGATCCGGCTTAAGGCGCCGACCTGCGCCATGCGCTGGCTGGTGCCGCGGCTGGTGGCCCTGGAGCAGCAGCGGCCGGAGCTGCACGTCGCGCTGACCACCACGCTGGAACATCACGCGCAGCTAGAGGGGTTCGACGCCGCTATTCTGTACGGCACGCCGCCGCCTGGGGCGATCCACCTGTTTGACGAGGCGATCACGCCGGTGATGGCGGGCGACGCCGCGCCGCCCGCCGCGCCCGAGGCGCTGGCCTCAATGACCTTTCTGCACCCCACCGGCGATACCCGGGACTGGCAGCTGTGGCTCAGCGCTCAGAATACCAGGCTGACGATGACGCGTAATCAGCACTTCAGCACCATGGATCTGGCGATCAGCGCGGCGATACAGGGGTTTGGCGTAACGGTGGCGGATATTAATCTGGTGGAGAGCGATCTGGCGAACGGGCGCCTGATTGCGCCCTTCGCCAGCCGGGTGAAAACCGGGGCGGCCTACAGTTTGCTGCAGCGCCCGGTAAGGGAAGCGCCGCCTTACCTCGCGGATCTGGCGGCCTGGCTGTCACGCGCTTAAAAGGTGACCCAGTCGGCGCCTGACTCCTCTTTAGGACGCGACGTGCCGCCGGCGGACGGGACGGGACGGTTGTTGCGTGACGGCGCGCTGGCCAGCGGCTCCTGCGACGAGAGGCGGAAACGGGAGACGGAGGCCTCAAGCGATTCGGTTTGACGCGCCAGCGCGGCGGCGGCGGCGGAGACCTCCTCCACCAGCGAGGCGTTCTGCTGCGTAACGCTGTCCATTTCAGTAACGGCGACGCCTACCTGCGAAATGCCTTTGCTCTGCTCTTCCGACGCGGCGGCGATCTGCTTCATGATGGCGTCCACATCCTGCACCGACTTGAGAATGTGATGCATGGTGTTGCCGGTGTTGCCCACCAGCGCCGCGCCCTTGTCAACGCGCTGCACCGAATCCTCAATCAGCGCGGCGATCTCTTTCGCCGCGGCGGCGCTACGCTGCGCCAGATTACGAACTTCGCTGGCGACCACCGCGAAACCGCGGCCCTGCTCGCCGGCGCGCGCCGCTTCCACCGCCGCGTTCAGCGCCAGAATATTGGTCTGGAAGGCGATGCCGTTAATGACGCTGGTGATCTCAGCGATCTTTTTCGAGCTGCCGGAGATGCCGTTCATGGTAGAGACCACTTCGCTCACCAGCTGGCCGCCCTGCTGGGCGGTCGACGAAGCGGTTTCCGCCAGCCTGCTGGCCTGACGGGCATTGTCGGCGTTGAATTTCACCGTCGCGGTCAGCTGCTCCATGCTGGCGGCGGTCTGCTCCAGCGCCGCCGCCTGCTCTTCGGTACGGGAAGAGAGATCGTTGTTGCCTGCCGAAATCTCTGCCGCGCCGCGGGAAATATTTTCGGTGCCGCTGCGAATGGCGCTTACCGCTTCGCGCAGGCTATCCTGCATGGCGCTCAACAGCGGCACCAGTTTGCCGACGCAGTTGCGGCCGAACGGCGTGACCGGCTGGCTGAGATCGCCCGTGGCGATCACGGCGAAATGCTCGCGGATACGGTCCAGCGGCTTAACCAGCATGGTGACCAGATAGCGATCGGTAAATAGCAGGATTAGCAGGCCGGCGAACACGGCGGCCATCAGCGTGATTTTGGTCAGCACGGTCAGGCGATCGACGTTGACGCGGGTCTGATCGAGCTTAATCGCCGCCGCCTGGTTAAAGGCTTCGGCGCTGGCGCCAAAGGTGCGGCTTAGCGCGGGCGTCACCGTACTGGCGTGCTGACGATAGACCTCGAGCGACCCCTGGCGCGCCTTCTCCAGCTGCGGCGTGACGCCCTCATCGAGCAACTTTTGCCAGCTGGCGATGGTCTGGTCTACGATCTGCGGCTCCATCGGGCCCGGCGACATCTGCTTAAACTGCGCCAGCTGCTGGGTCATATTGTCCAGCGCCTGCTGTACCGGCTTCCAGTCGGCGTCGGCTGGCTGCGCGCCACCGGCTTTCATCTCCATCACGCGCGACAGGCGCGTAATCACGCGGAAATACTGGTCGTTGCCCTTGCTTAAGGTGGTCATCTGCGCGACCAGATGGCGGTCGACATCATTGCCGTTGCTGAGCTCGCCGAGCGAATGGACGCTGAACCAGCCTACTGCGCACCACAACAGGCAAAACAAGCCGAGAATCCACAGCATAACGGCGCGAATCGTGAAGTTTTTTAGTATACCCATAGCCAAATCCTTGACGGTGAAAACCGAGAGGGGCCCGATAATCTCGGGCATAAAGGCGTTATCGGCAGGGATTCAGGAAGGTACAGCCTTTTAGTTAGCAATAAAGTTGCTCAATGAGTCCGCGCGATGCAGTGATAACTTTATGATTTAACAGAATTCTCGCCGGCAAGGAGAGGGGATAAACCTTGCCGGCGCCTTATTAATTAGCCGTCAAAGCTTCACCATGCTTTTCATCATCAGGCGAAACAGCCTCAGTCGGGCGCGTAAGAAATTGCGCTTTAGCAGCAGCGCCTCTTTTCCGCCCTCGCCGAACGCCAGCGTGACATCCTCGCCAGGATGCCAGGCGGGCCAGCTTATCTCACCCTCCAGCCGATGGCTGAAGGCGCTCGCGTCGCGCGCAAAGGCGAACCAGTAATCCGCCATGCGCTGCGCAAAGGCGCGATCGGCGGCGGTATAGGGCCGTTCGCTGTCGGCGGGCTGCATCGCCGTGAGGGTATTGAGCGTATAGGGCACGTCATTGCCGTGCCAGGCGCCGTGCGGATAGAGATCGCGCGACTGCTCGGAGATATAGTCGAACCAGTAGCGCCACCCTGGCATGCCGACGTTATGCTGCGCGCGCATCAGGATCCACGGCATGACGCTGAAGGCCATATCGCGCGCCGCCGCGCGTCCCAGCAGGCGATCGTCGTGAATATCGTAAAGCCACTTCAGCAGCCGGTAGCTGAACGGCCTGTTGACGCGCAGCTGGCGCATCACCTCGGCGCTGTCGACATTGAAGTACTCCAGCACGCTCGCTTCGTCGCTGTTGCTGCCCGCCATAAGCGGAATGCGATGCTGGCGCGCCGCCATAAAGGTATTCAGCATCGGCTGGGGCAGCACGGCATCGCCGGCAATCGGCACCGGCCCTTGCCATAAAGGCGACTCCAGCGGCCAGAAGGCGTCGGCAGGCAGCGCCCGCAGCTGTTGCGCTGTGGCGTTGGGCAGACCGAAATGCGCCGCGACCTGTTCGCCCTGCTGCAGCGCCGCTTTGCGTGGTTTGTCCGGCAGGCTATAGGCGCTTTGCACGATGGCTTTATGAAACAGCCCCTCCGCCAGCGGCGAGCAGCAGAGCGAAAGCACGCTGCGCGCGCCGGAGGATTCGCCGAACAACGTGACGTTGTCACGATTACCGCCAAACGCAGGAATGTTGCGCTGCACCCACTGCAGCGCGGCGATCTGATCGAGCAAGGCGAAATTGTTGACTACGCCGCCGTCGCGATACTCTGCGTCCAGCGCAGGATGAGCAAAAAATCCGAGGTGGCCGAGGCGGTAATTAATCGTCACCACTACGGCGCCGCGCGCCGCCAGCGGCTTGCCGTTATACGGCGGCAGCCCGCCCGATCCCATAACGAAGCCGCCGCCGTGCAGCCACACCATCACCGGCAGCGGCCGCGCAGGTTCTACGTCGGGGGTCCAGACGTTAAGATAGAGGCAGTCTTCGCTGAGCGGACCGGGATCGCCGCCGCCTGCAGCAACGCAGAGCGCGCGGTTCTGCCAGCAGGCGGCGCCGAACTCGGTCGCGTCGCGCACCTCGTGCCACGGCGTAACCGGCTGTGGTGCGCGCCAGCGCAGCGCGCCTACCGGCGCGGCGGCATATGGAATACCCTTAAAGACAAAGAGATCATCATCCATACTTCCTCTTAACTCGCCTTCAGCTGTGCTAAGGCGCAGAGGTCGTCTGTTTTTCATTACCTGTTCCCTGATAAAGCGTTAAGGCATTATCTACAGGGCGTTAAGATGTTGTCTATGTCCTTAGTGCATTTGCAGATTATGCTGAATCGTCGCCGTCAGGCCTCATGGAAACCGCATCGGGCCAGCGATTGCTGCTGACGCGCCTGATAAAGCCGCATTTCATCCTGCACCGGCGCGCCCAGCGCCGCTTCAAAATCGGCCCTGCTGGCGTGACCGGCGGAACGGCCCTGCGCCCGATCGCCCAGATTCGACTGGAAGATGCCTGCCGCGCTGACCGGCAGAAAATCCTCATACACGATGGGATCGGCAATGATGCGGCCCTGTTCGATCAGGGCCGCCAGCGATTCGCCCGGCTGCGGCGGCTGCGCCTCGCCCTGTTCGCTCAGCCGGTAGTCGAACCAGGCGAGTTCCTGTTCGCGCAGGCTATGCTCATCATCGGGAAAGGCGCGAAACACCTCGGCCAGGTGCTGCTGATGCAGGTGGTTGTCGACCCCAGTGCCGGCTGCCGCCAGCAGACGATCGTAGAGCGCGCGGCCTTTCGGCGTTAGCGCCGCGCCGCGCTGTTCGATTTCGCCAAAGCGTGCGGTATGGGTGCCGCTTTCACCCTGCTGGAAAACCACCGGCTCCTCCAGCGCCTTAAAGCTGGTCTGGCGCAGCAGAATCGGCACCTCGCGCCGCGGCGGCCCCTCGATCAGCGCCTTAGGATCGATGCCGTATTCCGGCATCAGCGCCTGCACCTGGTCGATATCGAGGGTGCGCGGCGTCAGGTGATTAATATGGCATCCCGGAAAGCAGACCACGTCGGCGACCAGGCGGTGCTGCTGGCTTAACGCCTGATAGGTGGCGCTGTCGACGGTGCTCAGCGCGTGCCAGCGGAACGTCTCCAGCGCCTCTTTAACGAAGGCGTCGGCGTCCGCTTCATCCAGGCCGCCCTGCTGCTGGTGCTGTGCAATCAGCGCCCGGCAGCGCGGCGTGAAAATGTCACGCTGCGCCAGAATCGCCGCCGCCTTTTCCCGCAGCGGGAGATCGTCGATCAGCTCCAGCCGCAGCAGCGAGGTAAAAATGCGAAAGGGATTGCGGCGCAGCGCCGCGTCGCTCACTGGCCGAAACGCGGTAGAGTGTACCGGCACGCCCGCCTGCGAGAGATCGTAATAGCCGACCGGCTCCATGCCCATCACCGCGAACATCTGCCGCAGCGTCGACAGCTCCTGCGCCGTGCCGACGCGAATGGCGCCGTGACGCTCCAGGTTAAGGCGGTCCAGCTCGTCCGCCGCGGCCAGCCGGCTTTTCAGCGCGGGACGTTCGGTTAAACAGCCCTCGTTGACGCGCTGCACCAGCGTCATCAGGGTGCCGTACTGCGGCACCTCTTGCTGATACATAGCGGACATCGCCTGCGAGAAGCGCGTACGAATAGCGTCTGCGCTGAGGAAGTGATTCATGGTGCCTGCTCCTGACGTGATCGAGATTGCTGCTACTGTAGAGCAACGCGCTGTCGGCAGGCGAAAAAGTTACGGATTTGTGATCGGCTTAAAGCCGAAGCGATTTTTCATCACCAGCATCACTGTGGTCAGCAGCGCAGGGATCGCCAGCAGTACAAAGATCAGGCTGAATGACCAGCCAGGCGAAAGCATCTCCGCGCCGACAAAGGCGCTGAGGATGGCGCCAACGCGTCCGACCCCGTGCATCCAGCTGGAGCCCGTGGCGCGCGCATGGGTGGGATAATAGCTGGCCGACAGCGCGTTCATGCCGGTGTTGGCCCCGTTGAAGCAGAAGCCGCTAAGAAAAGCGATGCCGCTCATTATCCCGACTTCCGCCGGGGAAAAGCCCAGCGCAACGATCGCCAGTCCGCCGCAGAAGTAGATTGCCGCCAGTGCCAGCGTGGCGTTGAAGCGATCCATCAGCCAGCCGGCGAACAGCGAGCCAAGGGTGCCGCCCGCCTGATACATCGCGGTGATAATGGCCGCTTCGGTGACCGACATGCCCAGCGTATTTATCAGCGACGGCAGCCAGCTGCCGATCAGATAGACCAGGAACAGCCCCATAAAATAGCCGCCCCACAGCATCAGGCTGCCGAACAGATAGCGACGCGATACCACGGTAGCGATTGCGCCCTGCGTCGGCAGCGTCGGCTCCTGAGAGTGAAACGCGCTGTCGGGCCGCGTGGCCCCTGGCAGCATCCGCTCAAGAATAGCGTGAATGCGCGTCGCCGGCGCGCGGCGGCTTATCAGAAAGCGTACCGACTCCGGCAGGCCGCGCACCAGAAACGGCAGAACTGCCAGCGGCAGAATGCCGCCCAGCAACATCACGGCATGCCAGCTATAGCGCGGCAGCAGCCAGGAGGCGGCGAAACCGCCGCTGGCGGCGCCGAAGGTAAAGCCGCAGAACACCACGGTGATAAGAAAGGCGCGGCGGCGCTCCGGCGCATACTCCGCTACCAGCGTGCCGACATTGGGCATCGCCGCCCCCAGTCCCAGGCCGGTAAGGAAGCGAAACAGCATCATCTGCTCAATGTTGTTCGCCAGCGCAGTGGCCAGCGTCCAGAGCCCGAAGAAAAAGACGCTGAGGATAATCATCATGCGTCGACCGTAGCGATCGGCCAGCGGCCCCGCCAGCATCGCGCCGAGCGCCAGCCCGACCAGCGCCGCGCTGATCACCACGCCAAGCTGATGGTTGGTCACACCCCAACTCGCCTTCAGCGTTGGCGCGATAAAGCCCATTAGCGCGATATCCATGCCGTCAAGGGCAACGACGATAAAGCAGAGCGCGATCAGACGCTTTTGCCAGCGGCTGAGCGCTGACTGATTGATTAACTGGCGAACGTCCACGGCTTCGACGCTGGTCACTGCGAACTCCTCACTGCGCTCACCCTGAGGCATCAGTTTTGGTAAAAAAAACGGCGGTTATGATAGCCCATCGTTAACGATAAGACGCCTGATTTTTATATGATATTGAGAATTATTCAACATTAAAGCGCTAACCTGTTGAATTTGAATAACCAGGATCGATGTAATTAGCTGCCCTTGCTCACCACCCAGCTAATTTTGCCGCTTTATCAATAACTCGCGTAAAAGGCCGCTTTTTGTTAATTTTATTTTGCAGCAAAGTTAACAAAACCCTACTTTATTGGTTGCCGACCGACGGTAAAACTCATTAAGTTTGAGAGATGGAAAAAAATATCCTTTTCAATCAGCGCATTCGATTGCGCCATCTTCATACCTTTGTTGCGGTGGCGCAGCAGGGAACCCTGGGACGCGCGGCGGAAACGCTGAGCCTGAGCCAGCCTGCGCTGTCAAAAACCCTTAACGAGCTTGAGGAGCTGACGGGCGTTCGCCTGTTTGAGCGCGGCCGACTGGGCGCGCAGCTCACTACCATGGGCGAACAGTTTTTGATCCACGCGGTGAAGGTGCTGGATGCGCTCAACCACGCGGGCCAGAGCGTTAATCTGCCGGTCTCGACGCGCCCGGTGGTCATCCGCCTTGGCGCGCTGACCACCGCGGCCATGGGCATGCTGCCGCAGATCCTCGATCGTTTCCACCAGCAGCAGCCCCATGCGACTGTGCAGGTCGCCACTCTGCATAATAACGTGCTGCTCGCCGGGCTGCGCGCGGGCGAATTCGAGATTGGCATCGGCCGCATGGCGGACAGCGAAATGATGGCCGGACTCACCTACGAGCTGCTGTTTCTTGAGTCCCTCAAGCTGGTGGTGCGACCTGAACACCCGCTTTTAAGTGACAACGTCACTCTTTCCCGGGCGATGCAGTGGCCTGTGGTGATTTCGCCTGAAGGCACCGCGCCGCGCCGCATCGCGCAGCAGATGCTCGATGAACAGGGCTGCACCCTGCCGAGCACCTGCGTCGAAACCTCATCAACCTCGCTGGCGCGTCAGCTGGCGCTTCGCTATGACTACGTCTGGTTTGTGCCGTCGGGCGCTATCAAGGAGGATCTGGCGCATAACGCGCTGTGCGCCCTTCCCATTAGTTCATCGGGGCCCGGGGAACCGGTGGGTATTATTACCCGCACCGGCCATTCTCTGAGCCTTAGCGCTGAGATCCTGATGGCGACCATCCGCAAGGCGCCGGACTAGCGGCTACGTTTCGCGTGGCGCTCGCGGTTGTCCAGCCGCGCCTTTTCGGTCTTACGCAGGCCGACGTAAAGCGCGCCCGCGCCGCCGTGCTGCGGCTGCGAAGCGCAGAAGGTCTGGACGTCGTCGAACTGACGCAGCCAGCGCGCCAGATAGCTGCGCACGATATTGGCGTGGGATTCGTTGTCGCGCCCTTTGCCATGAATGATCAGTAAATTGCGCAACCCCTCTTTACGCGCCTGCTGCATAAAACTGAATACCGCCTGGCGGCAGGTCTCTACCGGCTGGCGCAGCAGGTTAAGGCTGGCGTCCATCTTGTATTCCCCTTTGCGCAGCTTATCCAGCACCCCCTGCTGAATGCCGTCGGCCTTGTACTCCAGCGGCGTAGCCAGGGGGATAATGTCGAGGTAGCCGCGCGTCAGAAAGTTCTCTTCTTCCGCCTCTGCCTCAGGCCGACGCGGCGCTTTGGTCGAGGGCGATTTTAGCCACAGGGTGCTGGCGCTGTCTTTCAATGGAGTGACGTCACCCATGGCATCCCGAAACAGGTCTTCATCGTCCAGGTTCATAGTAATTTCTCTCACGCCAGATCAATTAGGGAACAGAGATCATATCCGTCTCTGCAGATGCAATAGTAGCAAACGCCAAAAAAGGTGTGCCAGCGCTGAATCGCGCCAGATTGACGTTTAGAAAATGCGCATCGGGATCAAAAAAGTGGAAAGTTTTCGTGCCAGATAACAAAAGTGTGACGCGCAGGGCTTGCTACAGCGCGGTTCCGCGCCACTCCTGACATCCCTACTCTTTATAAGCCTAAAACTGCTCGGACGAGTTCCCTTCAGCACAAAAAATGTTAAAATTGACACCAGTCAATAATCGTCGAGCGTACATTATGATCACTGAAAAACGCACCATTCGCCGTATTCAGTCAGGTGGCTGTGCCATCCACTGTCAGGACTGCAGCATTAGTCAGCTATGCATTCCGTTCACCCTGAACGAACATGAGCTGGATCAGCTCGACAATATTATCGAGCGCAAAAAACCGATTCAAAAAGGCCAGACGCTGTTTAAAGCGGGCGATGATTTGAAATCGCTCTACGCTATCCGCTCCGGCACCATTAAAAGTTATACCATCACCGAACAGGGCGACGAGCAGATTACCGGCTTCCATCTGGCGGGCGATCTGGTCGGCTTCGACGCCATTATGAGCGGCAGCCACCCGAGCTTCGCGCAGGCGCTGGAAACGGCGATGGTCTGCGAGATCCCATTCGAAACGCTGGACGATTTGTCAGGCAAAATGCCGGCTCTGCGCCAGCAGATGATGCGTCTGATGAGCGGCGAAATCAAAGGCGACCAGGATATGATCCTGCTGCTGTCGAAGAAAAACGCCGAAGAGCGACTGGCCGCGTTTATCTGGAATCTTTCCCGCCGTTTCGGCCAGCGCGGCTTCTCGCAGCGCGAGTTCCGCCTGACGATGACGCGCGGCGACATCGGCAACTACCTCGGCCTGACCGTCGAGACTATCAGCCGCCTGCTGGGCCGTTTTCAGAAATCGGGCATGCTGGCGGTGAAAGGCAAATATATCACCATTGAAAACCATGACCTGCTGTCCGAACTGGCCGGTCAGAGCGTTCAGGCTGCTTAATTAATTGGTCGCCTAATGATTAGAGTTGCAGGTATGCGCGCAATGCCTCTGCAACTCTGATTGGCACCGCAAATTTGTTAGTTTATTGATCCCACAGCAACTTTTCCGCTTCTTCCCGTCCTTAACTTAGGCTATCTTTAAACCAGTTCGCCTTGGTTTAAGGAGTTATTCCCTATGTCCCGCTACCAAAATATGCTGGTCGCTATCGATCCCCAGCAAGACGATCAGCCGGCGCTGCGCCGCGCGGTTTACCTTAATCAGCGTATCGGCGGCAAAATCAAAGCCTATCTGCCGATTTACGATTTCTCGTATGAGATGACCACGCTGCTCTCCCCTGACGAGCGCGCATCGATGCGGCAAGGCGTGATCAGCCAGCGCACCGAGTGGATCCGCGAGCAGGCGCGCGCCTATCTTGAGGCAGGCGTGGAGATCGAAATTAAGGTGGTCTGGCATAATCGTCCCTATGAAGCGATTATTCAGGAAGTGCTGGCGCACGGGCACGATCTGGTGCTGAAGATGGCGCATCAGCACGACCGGCTGGAAGCGGTGATCTTTACGCCTACCGACTGGCATCTGCTGCGTAAGTGCCCTTGCCCGGTGTGGATGGTAAAAGATCAGCCCTGGCCGGAAGGCGGCAAAGCGGTAGTGGCGGTCAATCTCGCCAGCGAAGAGCCGCACCACGATGAGCTGAACCAGAAGCTGATCCGCGAAACCACGCGGCTGGCGGAGATGGTGAACCACACCGAGGTGCATCTGGTGGGCGCCTATCCTGTTACCCCGATCAACATCGCGATTGAACTGCCTGATTTCGATCCCAGCGTTTATAACGACGCAATCCGCGGCCAGCATCTGGTGGCGATGAAGGCGCTGCGTCAGAAATTCGCTATCCGCGAGGAGTTTACCCACGTCGCCAAGGGGCTGCCTGAAGAGGTGATCCCCGATATCGCCAGCCAGCTCAGCGCCGGTATTGTAGTGCTCGGCACCATCGGCCGCACCGGCCTGTCGGCGGCGTTTCTCGGCAATACGGCGGAACAGGTTATCGACCATCTGCGCTGCGATTTGCTGGCGATCAAGCCTGACGATTTTGCCTCGCCCATTACGCTCGATGACGACGATGAAGAGGATGACGAGGAATAAGAGCAAGGGCGGCCAGCTGGCCGCCCTTAACGTGTAGATAAACGTTAAACGCGGGAGACATGGACCGAAGAGCAAAGCGTCCCGCGCAAGGGACTGCGCGGGTCGAGCCGCCAGGGATGGCGCTTTTGCGTCTTTGCGATCGGGCCTTGTCACCCGCGTCGGCACATTTATAAAGCTAAGGGCGGCCAGTTGGCCGCCCTTGTTGTTACAGCGCTTTCAGTATTCCTTCCACGCTCGCTTTGGCGTCGCCGAACAGCATCTGCGTGTTCTCTTTGAAGAACAGCGGATTCTGCACCCCGGCATAGCCGGTATTCATCGAACGCTTAAACACGATTACGTTCTGCGCCTTCCACACTTCCAGCACCGGCATGCCCGCAATAGGGCTGCGCGGATCGTCCTGCGCCGCCGGGTTGACGGTGTCGTTGGCGCCGATGACCAGCACGGTATCGGTGTCGGCGAAGTCGTCGTTAATCTCATCCATCTCCAGCACCACGTCGTAAGGCACTTTCGCCTCCGCCAGCAGCACGTTCATATGGCCTGGCAGACGTCCCGCGACCGGGTGAATGCCGAAGCGCACCTTGACGCCGCGCGCGCGCAGCTTCTCTGTGATCTCCGCCACCGGATACTGCGCCTGCGCCACCGCCATGCCGTAGCCCGGGGTGATGATCACCGATGAAGAGTGCTTCAGCAGTTCGGCCGTCTCTTCCACGCTGATTTCGCGATGCTCGCCCGCCTCTTCGCTCTCGCCGCCCGCGCTGCTGTCGGTGCCGAAGCCGCCGGCGATCACGCTGAAAAAGGAGCGGTTCATCGCCTTACACATAATGTAAGAGAGGATGGCGCCCGACGACCCCACCAGCGCGCCGGTCACGATCAGCAGGTCATTGCTCAGCATAAAGCCCGCCGCCGCCGCCGCCCAGCCCGAGTAGGAGTTAAGCATCGACACCACCACCGGCATATCTGCGCCGCCGATAGAGGCCACCAGATGCCAGCCGAAGGCGAGCGCGATCAGCGTCATCAGCAGCAGCGCGAATACCTGCGCGCCGGTGCTCTCGGTGCGTACAAACCACAGCAGCAGCAGGAAAGAGACCACCAGCGCCAGCAGGTTGAGCTTATGGCGATGCGGCAGCATCAGCGGACGCGATGAGATCTTGCCGCGCAGCTTGCCGAACGCCACCAGCGAGCCGGTAAAAGTCACGGCGCCGATAAAGATGCCGAGGAAGACTTCGGTCAGGTGAATATTCTCCATCACCGCAGGCAGGCCCGGACCGTGATCGATAAAGCTGTTGAAGCCCACCAGCACCGCGGCCAGGCCGACGAAGCTGTGCAGGATCGCCACCAGCTCCGGCATTTCGGTCATTTCGACCTTCTGCGCCAGACGCATGCCGATAGCGCCGCCAATTACCATCGCCAGCAAAATCCAGGCGACATGGCCGCTGTCGGGACCAAAAATGGTCGCCAGCAGCGCCAGCGCCATTCCGCTGATGCCGAAGAGATTGCCCTGCTTCGAGGTCTCATGCTTCGAGAGCCCCGCCAGGCTGAAAATAAACAGAATCGCGGCAACAATGTATGCTGCAGTTACTAATCCGCCAGACATCGGTTACCCCTTACGAAACATTTTCAGCATGCGCTGGGTGACGGTGAAACCGCCGAAAATATTGATGCTGGCAATCAGCACCGCAATAAACGAAATAAAGGTGACCCAGCCGCCATGCCCCATCTGCAGCACCGCGCCAACCACGATAATGCCGGAGATGGCGTTGGTGACCGACATCAGCGGCGTATGCAGCGCGTGGCTGACGTTCCATACCACGTAGTAGCCGACCACGCAGGCGAGCGCGAACACGGTGAAGTGCGACAGGAACGCCGCGGGAGCGACGTTGGCGAGGCAGGCGAACAGCACGATCGCCAGCGCCAGCAGCAGATACTTACGCCAGGTGGGCGCCGGCTTCGCCGCCTCCTTGACCACCGGCTGCGCCGCAGGCGCCGCTTTCGGCGCGGCGGAGACCTGAATCGGCGGCGCGGGCCAGGTGACCTCGCCGTCGCGGATCACGGTCACGCCGCGCACCACGACGTCGTCGAAATCGATGGCGATTTCGCCGTTCTTCTCTTTGCACAGCAGCTTCATCAGGTTCACCAGATTGGTGCCGTAGAGCTGAGAGGATTGGGTCGGCAGGCGGCTGGGAAGATCGGTATAGCCAATGATCTTCACGCCGTTGTCGCTGACGGTAACGCGATCGGCAACGGTCAGCTCGCAGTTGCCGCCGGTTTGCGCCGCCAAATCGACGATGACGCTGCCCGGCTTCATGCTGGCCACCATCTCGGCGGTAATCAGTTTCGGCGCCGGTTTGCCCGGAATCAGCGCCGTGGTGACGATGATGTCGACCTCTTTCGCCTGCGCGGCGAACAGCGCCATCTCCGCCTTGATAAAGGCTTCCGACATCACTTTCGCATAGCCGTCACCGCTGCCCGCTTCCTCTTCGAAATCGAGCTCAAGGAATTCGGCGCCCATGCTCTGCACCTGCTCTTTCACTTCCGGGCGGGTATCGAAGGCGCGCACGATGGCGCCGAGGCTGCCCGCCGCGCCAATAGCCGCCAGGCCAGCGACGCCCGCGCCGATCACCATCACTTTCGCCGGCGGCACTTTTCCCGCCGCGGTGATCTGTCCGGTAAAGAAACGGCCGAACTCATGGGCGGCTTCGACGATGGCGCGATAGCCGGCGATGTTGGCCATTGAACTGAGGGCATCCAGCGACTGGGCGCGCGAGATGCGCGGCACGGCATCCATCGCCATTACGGTCACCTGACGCGCCGCCAGCTTCTCCAGCAGCGCCGCGTTTTGCGCCGGCCAGACAAAGCTCACCAGCGTGCTTCCCGCACGGGTCAGCGCGATCTCCTCGTCATCGGGCGCGTTGACCTTCAGCACGATATCGGACTGCCAGATCTGCTGGCTGTCGCAGAGGGTGGCGCCTGCGGCGGCGAAACTCTCGTCATCAAAACTGGCGCGTTTGCCTGCCTCATGCTCGACGGCGACGCTAAAACCCAGTTTGATAAGCTGCTCTACGGTTTTCGGCGTCGCCGCCACGCGCGCCTCGTTGGGCAATCGCTCTTTGGGTATTCCAATTAACATATTCATCCCTTTCATCGATTGATGATGGCTTGTCGACCGCATAACGACGCAGCGCCTGAAACAGGGTTTCAGGCGCTTATGAACGAAATGCACTTGTATCAAAGTATTTATAACCTACTGAAAATATGAACAGCGATCTACCATCAGAACCTCTGTCGGTAACATTCATGCGATTATTCAGCGTCAAAAGAGAAAAGCCGCGCTATGCGACTGCAAAATGAAAAGTTTGAAATATATTCTGCTGAGCAGAATCGTGTCATGACGAATATCCGGTTAATAAAAACCTTTATTTAACAATGCATTAACTGTCAGGGTACTAAGCGTTACCACCTTTACTGATAATCAGTACAAAAAACGCCCTTAGCAAACTTGCATGACGCCATGATGAATTTCGCTATCAATTTCCCGTGATTTGTCGCATAAATTGGCTGCGACAGCCTGTTTATAACATGCAATAATCATCGGCTAATCTGTTATACATCAAGAGTCCAGCACGTTTTCGTACTCATTTTGCGTAAGGCGAAGGATCATTTTTATGAAGCTGAAGAACACCATTCTGGCGTCAACCTTGTTATCCCTGCTCGCGGGCAACGCATTCGCCGCGCAGGAACTGACGCCGGAAAAAGCGGCCGAGCTGAAACCATTCGAACGTATTAACGTCACCGGCCGTTTTAATGCGATTAACGACGCGGCCGACGCCGTGTCGAAACGTGCGGATGAGCTGGGTGCCGCCTCTTACTACATTCAGGGCATCAACGACAGCAACGGCAACAGCGGCAACTGGCGCGTGACGGCCGACCTCTATAAAGCGGACGCGCCGAAAGCGAAAGACACCAAAACCTACCGCGTCATGAACGGCGTGAAAGAGCTGCCGAAGGCGGAAGCCTTCCGTCTGGAGCCGTTCGACACCGTAAGCGTCAGCGGCTTCTTCGCCAGCCAGCCGGATGTCAACGACGCCATCAGCAAAGCGGCGAAAGAGAAAGGCGCCGCCTCGTTCTTTATCGTGCGCCAGGTGGACGCCAACAACGGCGGCAACCAGTACGTAACCGCCTATGTCTATAAGGCCGACGCGAAAGAGCGTAAGGTGCAGAGCCCGAACCTGATCCCGGCAGACTCCGAAGCGGGCAAAGCGGCGCTGGCGGCTGGCGGCGAAGCGGCGAAACGCGTGGAGATCCCGGGCGTCGCTTCATCGGAAACCCCGAGCAGCAGCGTGGGTCGCTTCTTCGAAACCCAGAGCTCTACCGGCCAGCGCTACACCGTGAAACTCGCCAACGGCAAGTCGATCCAGGAAGTGAACGCCATCACCGCTGCGCAGATGCAGCCGTTTGACACCGTGACCTTTACCGGCCACTTCAGCACGCCGACCGAAATCTCGGAAGAGGTCGCGAAACGCGCCGCGGATAAAGGGGCGAAGTACTACCACGTGACCCGCCAGTGGCAGAACCAGAGCGGCGGCAACCTCACCGTCACCGCCGATCTCTTCAAGTAATTTCCTTCAGGGCGGCGCCTGCCGCCCTGCTGTTTGCATTATCCCTTCACAATTTTGCATAACCACGCATTGCCATCCCTTTTCGCACTCCGTAGAATCTGCGCCCTGCTTCCAGGTGAATCCATCATGTAAAAGCAAAACAGCGCGGTTAAATTCGTCGCTCAGAACATAATCCAGCCACTTATGCTAGCAGGAAGGGTATTTTGGAGAAAAAATTAGGTCTCAGCGCGCTCACCGCGCTGGTGCTCAGCTCAATGCTCGGCGCGGGCGTGTTCAGTTTGCCGCAGAATATGGCGGCGGTAGCGGGTCCGGCCGCCCTGCTGATCGGCTGGCTGATCACCGGCGTCGGCATCCTGTTTCTGGCGCTGGCGATGCTGATGCTCACCCGGCTGAAGCCGGATCTCGACGGCGGCATCTTTACCTATGCCCGCGCCGGTTTCGGCGAGCTGCTCGGCTTCTGTTCCGCCTGGGGCTACTGGCTATGCGCGGTAATCGCCAATGTCTCCTATCTGGTCATCGTCTTCTCGGCGCTGAGCTTTTTTACCGACACGCCCGACCGCGTGGTGTTCGGCGACGGCAATACCTGGCAGGCGATGCTGGGCGCGTCGCTGCTGCTGTGGATGGTGCATTTTCTGGTGCTGCGCGGCGTACAGACCGCGGCAAGCATCAATCTGCTGGCGACGCTCGGCAAGCTGGTGCCGCTGCTGCTGTTCGTGGTGCTGGCGGTCGCGGCCTTTAATTACGACCAGTTCCATTTCGACTTTTCCGGCCTGACGCTCGGCGTGCCGCTGTGGGAGCAGGTGAAGCAGACCATGCTGATTACCCTGTGGGTATTTATCGGCGTGGAAGGCGCGGTGGTGGTTTCCGCCCGCGCGCGACATAAAAAAGATGTGGGTCGCGCCACCCTGCTGGCGGTGCTGGCTGCGCTGCTGGTCTATCTGCTGGTGACGCTGCTGTCGCTCGGTATCGTGCCGCGCGCCGAACTGGCGCAGATGCGCAACCCGTCGATGGCGGGCCTGATGACGCGCCTGATGGGCCACTGGGGCGATGCGGTGATCGCCGCCGGCCTGATCGTGTCGGTGTGCGGCGCCTACCTGAGCTGGACGATTATGGCGGCGGAAGTGCCGCTGATCGCCGCGCAGCAGGGCGCCTTCCCACGCAGCATCGCGCGTCAGAACCCGCGCGGCGCGCCTGCCGCCTCGCTCTGGCTGACCAACGGCAGCGTGCAGATTTGCCTGATCCTGATCGCCCTGACCCACGCCGACTACAACACGCTGCTGACCATCGCCTCAGAGATGATCCTGGTGCCCTACCTGCTGGTGGGGCTCTATCTGGTGAAGCTGACGCGCGGCAAAGCGCAGCCGCTGGCGCTGGCGATCGGTCTCGGCGCCAGCCTTTATGGACTCTGGCTGCTTTACGCCTCAGGGCCGCTGCATCTGCTGCTGTCGGTGGTGCTCTATGCGCCAGGCCTGCTGCTGTTTCTCTTCGCCCGTCGCGGCGGACGCGCCGACGTCTCGCTGACCCAGCTGGAGCGCGTGGCTATTGGCTTGTTGATGGCGGCGTCGCTGCCCGCGATGTGGCAGCTAGTGGTTTAGTGCGGCTGACCGGGAATCGCCACACACAGCAGGTCATCCTGCTGTGTGAGATTAAGCGGTTTGCGGTATTCCTGATGGATAGCATCCAGCTGCTGAGCAGAGAGCGGATAAGGCAGCTGGATATCGAAACGGCTGATGTGCTGCTGTTCGGCCAGGACAATGAGGCGAGCGATATTGATTTCGTCGCTGACCTGGGTCGAAATGATTTGTAATGCTAATTCTTTCAGATGCTCGTCGCCTGCCTGTAGACTGCGAGCTGAAGATTTACGCGTCACCATGCCGAAAATCGGCATCACGCCGTAGATGGCGTCAACGAAGCTCCAGCGTTTTTTGCAGGAGGCGGAGAGAAAATCACTGTAGTTCAGGCAGATGCGGTCACTGTATACGGCTGAAGCCAGCTCTTTATCAGACACCCTCTCTCTCCCTCTGTTTTTCATTATGGTTCAGAATCTTTCTTAAACGCGCTGTTAATGATGGCACATTTTGCCGTGCGGATACCAGTCGCGCAGGGATATTTCGTGCGGTGGCATAGTGCTCAGGACCGGGAAAAGCTATGCTGCTCGCCAGGCTTATTTGTCGCAGTGGATTATGAATAAAATCGTTTTTGTTGAAGACGAACCGGAAGTGGGTTCGCTGATTGCGGCCTACCTTGGCCGCCACGATATCGAGGTGATCGTCGAGACGCGGGGCGACCGCGCCGAAGCGGTGATTGCGGCCGAACAGCCGGACCTCGTGATGCTGGATATCATGCTGCCGGGCAAAGACGGCATGACCCTGTGCCGCGATTTGCGCAGCCAGTGGCAGGGCCCGATCGTGCTGCTCACCTCGCTCGACAGCGATATGAACCATATTCTGGCGCTGGAGATGGGCGCGCAGGACTATATTCTGAAAACCACCCCGCCTGCGGTGCTGCTGGCGCGGCTGCGGCTGCATCTGCGCCAGGCGCAGCTCGGCCACGGCGATGACGCGCCCGCGCCTGCTGCGGCGCAAGCGCAGAAGCTGCTGCGCTTCGGTTCGCTCACCATCGACGCGCTGAATCGCGAAGTGACGCTGTTTAGCGAGCAGATCGTGCTCTCCACCGCCGACTTCGACCTGCTGTGGGAGCTGGCCACGCACGCCGGACAGATCCTGAATCGCGACGCGCTGCTGAAAACCCTGCGCGGCGTCAGCTATGACGGGCTGGATCGCAGCATCGACGTGGCGATTTCCCGCCTGCGCAAAAAGCTGCATGACAGCGCCACCGAGCCTTTCCGCATCAAAACCATTCGCAACAAGGGCTATCTGTTCGCTCCGCAGGCGTGGGATACCCAGGCATGAGGAAACTGTTTATCCAGTTCTATCTTCTGCTCTTCGTCTGTTTTCTGGTGATGGCGCTGCTGGTAGGCCTGGTCTACAAATTCACCGCCGAGCGCGCCGGCAGACAGTCGATGAACGACCTGATGGCGAGCTCGCTCTATCTGATCCGCAGCGAGCTGCGTGAAATCCCGCCGCGCGACTGGAACAGAACCATCAAAAGCCTCGATCTCGGCCTGTCGTTCGACCTGCATATCGAGCCGATGAGCAAATATCAGCTCGACGAGCCCGATATGCGCCGGCTGCGCGCCGGCGAGATTGTCGCGCTGGACGATCAGTACACCTTTTTGCAGCATATTCCGCGCAGCCATTACGTGCTCTCCGTCGGCCCGATCCCCTACCTCTTTTATCTGCATCAGATGCGGCTGCTGGACATCGCGCTGCTGGTGTTTATCGGCATGTCGCTGGCGCTGCCGGTGTTTATCTGGATGCGGCCGCACTGGAAAGAGATGCAGCGCCTGGAGATTGCGGCGCAGCGCTTTGGCCGCGGCGAGCTGGATGTACGCACCCATTTCGACAACACCTCCAGCCTGTTCCGCCTGGGGGTCGCCTTTAACCAGATGGCGGAAAACATCAATACGCTGGTGGCGAGCAAAAAGCAGCTGATCGACGGCATCGCCCACGAGCTACGCACGCCGCTGGTGCGCCTGCGCTACCGGCTGGAGATGAGCGATAACCTTACCGCAGGCGAGTCCGCTGCTATCAACCGCGATATCGGCCAGCTGGAGAGTCTGATCGAGGAGCTGCTTACCTATGCGCGGCTCGACCGCCCGCGCGTCGATCTCAACCTGACCTCGCTCGATCTGGCGAACTGGCTGCGCGAACACATTAACGACGTGCGCGCCCTTAATCCGCACACGCAGATCGATCTCGACCTGCCGCAGCGCGAAAATCACGGCGTCTCCGACACCCGCCTGATGGAGCGCGTGCTGGACAACCTCGTCAACAACGCGCTGCGCTACGCCGGTCATCGGCTGCGCGTCAGCCTGTGGTTCGACGGCGCGCTCGGCTGCCTGCAGGTGGAAGATGACGGCCCCGGCATTCCGGCCGAGGAGCGCGAGCGCGTCTTCGAGCCCTTTGTTCGCCTCGATCCGAGCCGCGACCGCGCTACCGGCGGCTGCGGACTGGGGCTCGCTATCGTTCACTCTATTGCGCAGGCGCTCGGCGGCCACGTCAGCATCGAAGGCAGCCCGCTCGGCGGCGCCAGCGTTCGCTTTTGCTGGCCGGTTGATCTACCTTTGCGTGCCCCTTCGGCGCGATAAACCTTCACAAGGAGTTTCTGTTGACTACTGCTTATCAACAACTGAGTGCGACTTTCCAGCGGCTCTCCCGCTTCGGCCATCTGATGGCGGTCGCGGGCTGGGACATGCAGACCATGATGCCAACCGGCGGCAGCCAGGCGCGCGGCGAAGCGCTGGCGGAGATGGGCGTGCTGCGCCATGAGATCCTGACCGATCCGCGCGTCGGCGAACTGATTCAGGAAGCCGAGCAGGCTGACCTGAACGACGTCGAGCGCGCCAACCTGCGCGAGATGCTGCGCGCCTGGCAGCAGGCGTCGCTGCTGCCCGCCTCGCTGGTAGAGGCAAAATCGCTGGCCGGTTCGCGCTGCGAGCACGCCTGGCGTGAACAGCGTCCGGCGAACGACTGGCAAGGCTTTGCCGCCAACCTGAAAGAGGTGGTGCGCCTGAGCCGCGAAGAGGCGCAGCTGCGTGCGGAGGCGAACAACACGTCGCGCTACGACGCCCTGCTCGATCTCTATGAGCCGGGCATGACCGGCGCGAAGCTGGACGCGACCTTCGGCGAACTGAAAAGCTGGCTGCCCGATCTGCTGCAGCGCGTGGTGGAAAAACAGGCGCAGGAGCCTGTCGAGCAGCCGCAGGGCCCCTTCGCTATCGCCGCACAACGCGAGCTCGGCCTGAGCGTCATGACCACCCTGGGCTTCGATTTCCGCCACGGACGTCTCGACGTCAGCGCACATCCCTTCTGCGGCGGTGTGCCGGAGGATGTGCGCATCACCACGCGCTACAATCAGGAGGAGTTTCTCAGCGCGCTGATGGGCGTTATCCATGAGACCGGCCATGCGCGTTACGAGCAGGGCCTGCCGCAGCAGTGGCGCAGCCAGCCGGTAGGCCTGGCGCGATCGACCGCCATCCACGAGTCGCAAAGCCTGTTTATGGAGATGCAGCTGGGCCGCAGCCGCGAGTTCCTGCAGCGCATTCTGCCGCAGGTGTGCGACAAGCTGGGCGCGCAGCCGGCGCTGGAGCCGGAAAACTTCGTGCGCCTGACGCAGCGCGTCAAACCGGGCTTTATCCGCGTCGACGCCGATGAGCTGAGCTATCCGGCGCACGTGATTTTACGCTTCGAGATTGAACGCGCGCTGATTGAAGGCGACATCGAGGTTGAGGATATCCCGGCGCTGTGGGATGAGAAGATGATGCAGTCTTTAGGGCTGGATACGCGCGGCAACTACCGCGACGGCTGCATGCAGGATATTCACTGGACCGACGGCGCATTCGGCTACTTCCCGACCTACACGCTGGGCGCCATGTACGCGGCGCAGCTATTCCAGGCGGTGAAGAAAGCGCTGCCCGATACAGGCGAACGCCTGCAGCATGGCGAACTGCAGCCGGTGTTCGACTGGCTGCAGCAGAACATCTGGCAGCACGGCAGCCGTTTTCCGACCGAGCAGCTGCTGATCAACGCCACCGGCGAAGCGCTGAACCCGCGCTTTTTCCGCCAGCATCTTGAACAACGCTACCTGAATCGCTAATCTGTGCGGCCTTCGCGGCCGCCTTTTTCCCGTTTTGTACAATCGGTTACACGCCGATACCAAACACCCACGGAAACCCGTCCTCGTTTTTTTATAGTCTTTTCACCGGCCCCGCAGTGGGCTACACATGAAAAAAATGTTCGAGGAATTTGCAATGAAAAAATTGTTTGCACTGGTCATCGCCGCTGCTATGGGTCTCTCTTCTGTTGCTTTCGCTGCTGAAACCACCGCAGCGCCTGCTGCAGCCCCTGCTGCGACCACCACCACCACTTCCGCTGCGCCGGCTAAAACCGTTCACAAAACCGCGCACAAAAAACACAAAGCCGCTCAGAAAGCGCAGGCTGCTAAAAAGCACCATAAAAAAGCAGTGAAAAAAGACGCTGCGCAGAAAGCGCAGGCCGCTAAAAAGCATCACAAAAAAGCAGCCAAGCCGGAAACTGCACAGAAAGCCCAGGCTGCGAAAAAACACCACAAAGTAGCTAAGAAAGCCGCTGCGCCGCAGAAAGCTCAGGCTGCTAAAAAGCACCACAAAGTCGCCAAAAAAGCTGCTGCTCCGCAAAAAGCGCAGGCTGCTAAAAAGCACCACAAAGCCGCCAGGAAAGCCGCTGCTAAATAATTAAGGTCGCGCACCCTGCGCCTTAAGAAGCGTTGACTAATAAAAACACCCGGTTCTGCCGGGTGTTTCGTTACTGGAGTTGCGGAAATGGTGCGTCGCTATCGTTTTGAAATTATCCTTCTGGTGATGATCCTTTGCGGCGTCATCGCGGCGTTCTTCTTTATTTAGTCGTTGTAGCGTGCTGATTATTCCAATAAATCTCCCTTTTTTACCGCTCACCGACTATAGTTATTGCGCAAGCGTGATGACAATAACCTCTTCTTAAATCTCGCCATTGAGAGACCTATGCGCCTGGCTATTTTGCTGTTGACTGGATTGTTCTGTTTCACCACTCTGGCCCACGCCGATGATGATGACGATGCGCCGAATCCCGATGAAATCAAAATGCTTTTCTTTGGCAAAGATCACCGTAAAGCGATTAGCGACATCACGGCCGCGCCCTGGGACGCCATCGGCCAACTGGAAACCGAAAGCGGCAATCTGTGCACCGCCACGCTGATCTCCGCCCATCTGGCGCTGACGGCGGGACACTGTCTGCTGACGCCGCCGGGCAAATTCGACAAGCCGGTGGCGCTGCGCTTTATGGCGAGCGACAGCGGCTGGCGCTATGAAATCCACGATATCGACGCGCGCGTCGAGCCGGCGCTGGCGCGCAAGCTGAAAGCGGACGGCGAAGGCTGGATCGTTCCCAGCGACGCCGCGCCGTTCGACTACGGCCTGGTGATCCTGCGCAATCCCCCTTCCGCCATTAATCCGATTCCGCTGTTCGACGGGTCGCGCAGCGACCTTACCGCCGCCCTTAAAGAGGCGGGCCGCAAAGTTACCCAGGCGGGCTATCCCGAAGATCACCTGGATACGCTTTACTCCCACAGCGACTGCCTGATCACCGGCTGGGCGCAGCGCGCCGTGCTGTCGCACCAGTGCGACACGCTGCCGGGCGACAGCGGTTCGCCGCTGCTGCTGAAAAACGAGAACGGCTGGCAGCTGATCGCGGTGCAGAGCTCAGCTCCGGCGGCGAAAGATCGCTACCTGGCCGATAACCGCGCTATCGCGGTGACCTCGTTCCGCGACAGGCTGGAAGCGCTGGCGCAGTAAAAGATGCGTGACAAGAAAAGGCGCGCCGCATTTGCCGGCCGCGCCTTTTTTTATCGCTGGACGCCAGCGTCAGAAGGTGTAGCCCAGGTTTAGAATAAAGCCGTCAATCGACATCTCTTTATCGGCTACATCGAGACGCGATCCCTCGTAGCCGATATCAATCGCCAGATTCTCCATGGGATTAATCTGCACGCCTGCGCCATACATCAGCGAGGTTTTTTTCTCGCTGAGGGCGCTGTCGCCCATATAAACGTAGTGTCCTTCGTAGTTATATCCGCTTTCGCGATAGTCGACTTTATTGTAATTAAGACCGAGCAACCCATAGACGCTGATATATTGATTAAAGCGCCAGGCGGGGCCGACAGATAGCGAATAATATTTCACTTTCGCATCGCCGTCGAATATATCCATCGAGCCGGTGAAAGGCGTATAGCTGCCGCTGCCGCTCATATAGGTCAGCGAGCCTATCAGGCCCAGCGGCGAATCCCTCTCATAGCGGTATTTAAGGTTAACCCCGCGGATATTTTTGAAATCCTGCACTTTGCTTTGCGCATAGCCGAGAGTCACCGTCTGTTGATCGGCATTCGCGCTGGTGTGAATGCCCAGCGCAGCCATAATGAGGCTGAATAAAACAGACTTCTTCATCGTTATCTTCCTTAATTAAATTTAATCATCCGGCGCGCGCCGCCATGAATTTTATCCAAAAAAGGCGGCGACGGCCGATCTCCGCGCGATAATTCCCGTCTGTTTTAAGCACGCTTGTAAATAAATTTTAGCGTCGCCGATATAGCGCCGTTTCAGTGCAAAAAAAAAGCCGCAGCGTTTTAGGCTGCGGCTCGCAAGAGCGGCGGGCGATTACGCCGCGAACTGCTCCATCGTTTGCAGGATGCGCTTGTCGGAGACAGGATAAGGCGTGCCGAGCTGCTGGGCGAAGTAGCTGATGCGCAGCTCTTCGATCATCCAGCGGATGTCGCGCACCTCTTCATCGTCCTGACGCTGCGGCGGCAGCTTATTGCGCCACGTCTGCCAGGCCTGTTCGACCGCCTGCACCTTCAGCATGCGCGCGCGATCGCTGTGCGGATCGGCCGGCAGCTTTTCCAGCCGACGCTCAATACCGTGCAGATAGCGCAGCGTGTCGCCCAGGCGCTTCCAGCCGTTGCCGGTAACGAAGCCGCGATAGACCAGGCCGCTCATCTGCGCCTTGATATCCGACAGCGCCAGCGCCATGGTCATATCGACGCGCCCTTTCAGCCGCTTGTTGATGTTGAACACCGCGGTCAGGATCTGCTCAACCTGTTTGGCGATCTCCACCACCGTATCGTTCAGCTCGGCGCGCACCTTCTCGTGCAGCTGCTCGAAGTTCTCTTGCTGCCAGGCCGGACCACCCGCTTCCGCCATCAGCTTGTCGACGCCGCAGGCGATGCAGTCGTCAATCAGATCCAGCACCTTGCCGTAGGGGTTGAAGTAGAGCCCCAGCTTGGCTTTGTTCGGCAGCTTTTCGTGCAGGTATTTTATTGGCGAAGGAATATTGAGCAGCAGCAGGCGACGCTGGCCGCGCCACATCATTTTCTGCTGCTCCTGTTCGCTGTCGAACAGGCGGATCGCCACGCTCTCTTTCTCGTCGACCAGCGCCGGCCAGGCCTTGACCTGATAGCCGCCGCGCTTCTGCTCGTAGCTGCGCGGCAGATCGCCGAAGCTCCAGATATGCAGGCCGCTCTGCTCCAGCCCGTCATCCGCCACCTTCGAGAGCGTCTCCTGCACTTTTTCTTTCAGTTCGGCTTTCAGCGCGCTGAGATCTTTGCCCTCTTTCAGCTTGCGGTTATGTTCGTCCACCACGCGGAACGTCATTTTCAGGTGATCGGGCACCTGTTCCCACTGCCAGTTTTCCCGCTCCAGCGTAACGCCGGTCATACGGCGGAACTCTTTCGCCAGCGCGTCGAGCAGCGGCAGCTCCATGGCGGTGACGCGGCCCAGAAAGGCGTCGGCATAGTTAGGCGCTGGCACCAGATTGCGGCGCAGCGGCTTCGGCAGCGACTTGATCAGCGCAATAATGAGCTCGCGGCGCACGCCGGGGATCTGCCACTCGAAGCCCTGGTCCTCGACCTGATTAAGCAGCGGCAGCGGAATATGCACCGTGACGCCGTCGGCGTCCGCGCCCGGCTCGAACTGATAGCTGAGCTTCAGCTTGAGGTTGCCCTGATGCCAGAAGTTGGGGTAGTCGAGCTGGCTGACCTTGTCCGCGCCCTCTTTGATCAGCATCTGTTTGTCGAAGCTCAGCAGATCTGGGGTATCGCGGCTCGCCAGCTTCCACCAGCTATCGAAATGCCTCGCCGAGACCACCTGCTGGCCGACGCGCTGGTCATAAAAGTTGAACAGGGTTTCGTCATCCACGAGGATGTCGCGGCGGCGCGATTTATGCTCGAGATCTTCCACTTCGCTGCGCAGCTTCTGGTTATTGCGGAAGAAGGCGTGGCGCGTCTGCCAGTCGCCCTCCACCAGCGCATGGCGGATAAACAGCTCGCGGCTCAGCGTCGGGTCGATGCTGCCGTAGTTGACCTTGCGCGCGGCGACGATCGGCAGGCCGTAAAGCGTCACCTTCTCCTGCGCCATCACCGCGCCCTGGCCTTTTTCCCAGTGCGGTTCGCTGTAGCTGCGTTTGATCAGATGCTGGGCCAGCGGCTCGATCCACTCGGGATCGATACGCGCCGCGATGCGTCCCCACAGGCGGCTGGTTTCCACCAGCTCCGCCACCATGGTCCACTTAGGGGGCTTCTTAAACAGCCCGGAGCCGGGGAAAATGGCGAAGCGCGCGTTGCGCGCGCCGGTAAACTCCTGCTTTTCTGCGTCTTTCATGCCGATATGCGACAGCAGGCCGGTGAGCAGCGCGCAGTGCACCTCGCGGAATCCTGCCGGCTCGCTGTTAACGGGGATCCCTAGCTCACGCACCACCTGGCGTAGTTGGGTGTAGATATCCTGCCATTCGCGCACGCGCAGATAGTTGAGAAAATCCCCTTTGCACTGGCGGCGGAACTGGTTGCCCGACAATGCCTTCTGCTGCTCGCCCAGGTAATTCCACAGGTTGACGAAGGCGAGGAAGTCGGACTCTTTGTCGGCGAAGCGGCGATGTTTCTCATCGGCGGCCTGCTGTTTCTCGACCGGGCGCTCGCGCGGATCCTGAATCGACAGCGCCGAGGCGATAATCATAACCTCGCGCACGCAGCCAAAGCGCTGCGCCTCAAGCACCATGCGTGCCAGCCGCGGATCGACCGGCAGCTGCGCCAGCTGGCGACCTGAGCTGGTGAGCTTGTAGTGGCCGGTCTCACTGTTAAGCGTGAGCGCGCCCAGCTCCTCCAGCAGGCGCACGCCATCCTGAATATTGCGTTTATCGGGCGCTTCGACGAAGGGGAAAGCGGCGATATCCCCCAGCCCCAGGGCCGTCATCTGCAGGATCACCGACGCCAGGTTGGTGCGCAGGATCTCCGGGTCGGTAAAGGCCGGACGGCTGAGGAAGTCGTCTTCCGAATAGAGACGGATACAGATGCCGTCGGAGACGCGACCGCAGCGCCCTTTGCGCTGGTTGGCCGAGGCCTGCGAAATCGGCTCGATCGGCAGTCGCTGCACCTTGGTGCGATAGCTGTAGCGGCTGATGCGCGCGGTGCCGGGATCGATCACATATTTAATCCCGGGCACGGTCAGCGAGGTTTCCGCCACGTTGGTCGCCAGCACGATGCGGCGTCCGCTGTGCGACTGGAAAACCCGGTTCTGCTCGGCGTTCGACAGGCGCGCGTAGAGCGGCAAAATTTCGGTATGCGGCAGGTCGCGCTTCGCCAGCGCGTCGGCGGTGTCGCGGATTTCGCGCTCGCCGCTCATAAAGATGAGAATATCGCCGCGCCCTTCGTCGCTCAGCTCGTCGACCGCGTCGAAAATCGCCTGCAGCTGATCGCGCTCGCTGTCGTCCGCCTCTTCCACCACCGGCCGGTAGCGTACTTCCACCGGGAAAGTGCGGCCAGAAACCTCAATCACCGGCGCATTGTGGAAGTGGCGCGAAAAGCGCTGCGGATCGATGGTCGCCGAGGTGATGATGATTTTCAGATCGGGACGGCGCGGCAGCAGCTCGCGCAGGTAGCCGAGCAGGAAATCGATATTCAGGCTGCGCTCGTGCGCCTCATCGATAATGATGGTGTCGTACTGCAGCAGCAGGCGATCCTGCTGAATTTCCGCCAGCAGAATGCCGTCGGTCATCAGCTTCACCTGCGTGGTGTCGCTGACCTGATCGTTAAAGCGCACTTTATAGCCGATGCAGCCGCCGAGAGAGGTTTCAAGCTCCTCGGCGATGCGGTTGGCGACGGTGCGCGCCGCCAGACGACGCGGCTGCGTATGGCCGATCAGCCCTTTAACGCCGCGTCCCAGCGCCAGACAGATTTTCGGCAGTTGGGTCGTTTTACCTGAACCGGTTTCACCGGCGACAATCACCACCTGATGATCGCGGATCGCCTCGGCGATCTGCTGCTGCTTCTGGCTGACCGGCAGGTTGTCGGGAAAGGTAATTTTCGGCGTTGCGGCGGCACGGGCGGCGACGCGCTGCTCCGCCGCCGCGATCTCCTGGTTGAGTTCGTCAGCGACGGCCTGCAGCGCCGCAGGGTTAGCCACTTTGCCGGCGCCGCGCAGGCGGCGCTGCAGGCGCTGGCGATCGCGCAGCATCAGATTGTCGAGTCGCGGCCACAGCGGCGCGAGAGGAGAGGAAACCGATGATGACATAGTAATGGAGTACCTTCTCAGACGGAGCCGCTGCACGTCGCAGCGTCCGATAGCCGGGTTAACCGACTGATTCTAAAAATTGTATTGGGCAAAGAGTAACACATTTTATCACGACCAGCTGTGCCTTCCATGCCATGCTTATTCAAGAAATTCGAACATAGCTCTCGAAATATTGCGCTTTTACCGCGCCGCTAATGACCGTAGAGTGTAACCCATTGAGCGGGAAGCCTTCCGCGTAACAAACAGGAAACAGCAATGAGCAAAGTATTGGTTCTTAAATCCAGCATCCTCGCTGGTTACTCACAGTCAAGCCAGCTGGCCGATTTCTACGTTGAAGAAGCGAAAGCCAAAGGCGATCAGGTGACCGTTCGCGACCTGGCTGCGGATCCGATTCCAGTGCTGGATGGCGAACTGGTCGGCGCGCTGCGTCCGTCAGACGCGCCGCTCTCTCCGCGTCAGCAGGAAGCGCTGGATCTCTCCAACGCGCTGATTGACGAGCTGCAGGCGCACGACGTGATCGTGATCGCCGCGCCGATGTACAACTTCAACATCCCGACCCAGCTGAAAAACTATTTTGACCTGGTTGCTCGCGCCGGCGTCACCTTCCGCTACACCGAAGCGGGTCCGGAAGGCCTGGTGAAAGGCAAGCGCGCGGTGATTCTCTCCAGCCGAGGCGGCATTCACAAAGATACCCCGAGCGATCTGCTGACGCCGTACGTGAAGCTCTTCCTGGGCTTTATCGGCATCACCGACGTTGAATTTGTTTTCGCTGAAGGCATCGCCTACGGCCCGGAAGTGGCCACCAAAGCCACCGACGAAGCGAAAAACGCCATCAAACAGATTGTTTCTGCCTAATCATTATTATTATTCGCTCTGTGTTTCGATTGCCAGGCATGATGCCTGGCTTTTTTTATTTCTGCATCCACAGGCCGTTGAGGCCGCGCACGTACTCGCCCTCGCCCGCGCGCTCGACCAGTTTTGCCCCGGCGATACGCGCCACCTGATCGGTGGTGAGATTGTTCTGCTGCGCGATGCGCTGATATTCTACGCTACGCCCGGCGTTGATGCGCTTTACCAGCGCCTGCGTCTCGCCGTCCTGCTGGCGCGCGGCGATATAGCCGCTAAAGGTTTCTCCGACCCGGCCCTGATGGCGCGCCTCATCCAGCGTCAGCGCCAGCGCTGGCTGCGCCGCGCCGATCAGCAGCAGCGCAGCGAGCAGCGGTTTGCGGAACGCGCGCATCAAAACAGATCGCTCTGATTCTTCAGCAGCGCCTCCACGTCCTTGTCTACTTTGATATGAATTTCATGTTCGATCTTCACGTTCATATTGATGGTGATCGGCTCCTTCGGCGCGGCCACCTCAATGCGCGGCACGCAGCCGGTCAGCGGCAGTCCGACTGCCAGCACCAGTAACGCCCTGAGGCTCATGGTTGTTGATCCCTTTTGGTCGGCAGAGTGGCGTTCTGTTCCACCCAGGATTGCAAATTGTCGCCAAAGCGCAGGCTGCGCCAGAGTTGAAACAGGTTCTGCTGATGGCGGTAGTTAAGATTCACGGTCTGTTTGCGGTTGCTGAAGCGGCTGACGCCCTGTACCTGCGCCTGCATGGCGAGGTTGCCGAGATTATCGAGATCGAGCGTCGCCCACGAGCGGGAGATCTCCATATAGCGCAGCCAGTCCATCGCCGCGCCCGCCGCGACGTTGCCGGCGGTGATGGCGTCAGCCATATCTTTATCCATACGAAACGTCAGGGAGCCGCTGTTGGCGATCCAGCCGTTCTGCACCAGCCAGCGCGGATTGTTCACCCACAGCGGCAGCTCGCCGTTGATCCTGCCCGACATAGCGAACTGCTTCGGCTTCAGCGCGGTGACCAGTTTGCTCAGGCTGATATCGCGCAGGCTCAGCGTCGCCGTCTGGTGCTGGGGCAACCGCAACGCGGGCAGCGTCACCTCGCCGCCCAGCAGCGCCATGCTGACCGCCTGCAGCGTCAGCGGCTGCGCCTCGTTCCAGGGATAGTAGCCCTGAAGATCGGCGCGGATATCCTTCATCGCAAACTGGTTGGTGATTTCGCCGATGCGCAGCTGTACCGGCCCGCGCACGCCGAGCTGCCACTGCTGATCTTTCAGGCGGAACGGCAGCGAGAAATCGACGCCGTTGATCTGGTTGTCCGATGTCCAGAGGCTGCCCTGCGTCACCGCCCAGTGGCCGCCCGCGCTAAAACCCTCTTTCGCCGCGGCGGAAAACGCCACCTGGGCGCGCAGCTCGCCCGCGCGGATTTTCATCTTCAGCTCGGGATTCAGCAGCGGCTGGAACACCGTCAGAGACTGCGTCGGCCACCATGCCTCGCCGCGCAGGCGCTCGCCGTCCCAGCGGCCGTGTACGCGCAGCGGCCCGATCGCCTGCGCCTGCAGCGCGCCGCGCCAGATAAAGTGGCTGGGATCCCGGCCTTTCGCCTCGAAGCTCAGCGACGAGGCGGGCAGGCGCCCGCCAAAATCGAACAGCGTCTCTCCCGCGTCGATGCGGAAGCCGCCGTTAAAGGCGGGTCGCTGCGCGTCGCGCTGCCAGTTGACCGGCGCGCTGAGGGTCAGCCGCGGCCGCACCACCTGCGCCATGCCGTACTGCATCCGATCGAAACTGGCATTCAGGCTGTCGAGGTGGATAAGGGTGTCGCGCCACCCGCCCGCGCCCTGAATGGTCCAGGCGGCGTTGAGCGGCCGCATTTCGCCGGTCCCCCAGTAGCGCCATTTCCACTCCCCTTTATCGGGCCAGAAGTCGCTGGCGCGACCGTCGAGATGCAGCCTGAACTGGCCGAAGCTTGGGTCGTGCGCCTTGAGTATCGCCTGCAGGCGGCCGTCGATGCCCTGCGAGGCGAGCCGCACCCCCGCCAGCGGCCAGCGCGCCTCATCGACCTCCAGCGTGGAGAGAATGCGCCCGCGCAGGCGCAGCAGCGCGCCGGGCTGGAACCTGAGCTGCGGGTCGAGCAGCGGCCCGCTGAGATCGCCCGGCAGCGCGGCGTAGAGCTGCATCGCCGCCAGCTTGCTTTCGCCCGTAAGGCGCAGCGGCAGCGCGCTGTTTGTCATGCTCAGGGTGCCGGGGCCGATACTCAGCACCGCGTTGCCTTTGCCGCCGCGTCCCTGGGTCAGCACGTTGAGGCGGCCGGTAATCTGCGTCTCTTCCAGACCCTGCCGCCAGTTGTCGAACGTGAGATCAAGAAAGCCGGAGAGCGTCTGCTCGCTCATAGGCCAGCGGTAACGCCCTTTAACTATGCGGATCTGCCGCGCGTCGGCCTGCCACGGAAGCGTCAGCAGCGGCTGTCCGTCGCCGGTGGCGTAGAGCGCCAGCTCGCCCTGCTGCTGCTGCCAGTCGAGCGTCAGACGCAGCGGTTCGCCGGCGTATTGCAGCTCGCCCTCCAGCTGACCGCCGACCGGCAGGCCGTTGGCGAACTCGGGCAGTTCGAACCGGCCATGCAGCGTCACGGGCTGCGGCAGCGCGTTATGGTGCAGCGTCAGCTGCTCTACGTTGAGCTGCTGCCCCTGCAGGCTGGCGTCGATATTAAGGTTATCACCGCGATAGTGCAGCGTCTGTTTAGCGGGGGCGAGGCTGAGATCGAAACGTCCGGCGTACTCTTGCCAGGGCGCGATGGTGAGATTATCAAGCTGGATATCGGCGCCGGGCAACAGCTGCTGCCACTCCGCGAGGCTTTTTGGTGCGCCGGGCCGATCGCTTTGCGGCAGCTTCTGCAGGCAGTCGCTGTCGAGCGTCACCTGACGCGCGGCAAGCCGCCAGCGCCGGTCGTGCCAGCCAAGCGAGGCCTGTTCGACGCTTGCCAGCGCGCACTCGCCCGCCAGGTAGCGCACCTGCGGAAACCACAGGCCGCCGTTGCGCCAGCGCGGCGATCCTTCCAGCACGATGCGTGTCTCCGCCGGCAGCCAGATACCGGCCAGCCGCGGCAGCCATTGCGTCACGGTGAGCAGCAGCCCCAGCACCAGCAGCGTCAGCGCCAGTAATGCAGCAAAAAGTCGGCGGAGGCTCCGCGGCATGGCAGCAATATTCCTTTTCCTGACAGAATCCTGCCCCTGATGATGGCACGTAATCGGCCAGAGGTGAAGGCGCGCCGCCGACGGCAGCAAAATCTACAATAAAACGTTATGCTGTGTGGATACCCGAATGCAGGAGCGTAACGATGAAAATCGCGGTTTACAGCACGAAGCACTATGACCAGAAGTATCTCGATCACGTTAACGAAGGCTACCGGTTCGATCTGGTGTACTTCGACTTTTTACTGACGGAAGCGACGGCAAAAAACGCCGTCGACTGCGATGCCGTCTGCATTTTCGTCAACGACGACGCCAGCCGTCCGGTGCTGGAGGAGCTGGCGGCGCTGGGCGTGAAGTATATCGCGCTGCGCTGCGCCGGTTTCAACAACGTCGATTTAGCCGCGGCGGAGGAGCTGGGCCTGAAGGTGGTGCGCGTGCCCGCCTATTCACCGGAAGCGGTGGCGGAACATACGGTTGGCCTGATGATGACGCTTAACCGCCGTATCCATCGCGCCTGGCAGCGCACGCGTGACGCCAACTTTTCGCTCGACGGCTTAACCGGCTTTAATATGCACGGCAAAACCGCGGGCGTGGTCGGCACCGGCAAGATCGGCGTGGCGACGATGCGCATTCTGAAAGGGTTCGGCATGCGGCTGCTGGCGTTCGATCCCTACCCGAGCGCGCAGGCGCTGGAGCTGGGCGCGGAGTATGTCGATCTGAAAACCCTGTTCGCCGAGTCGGACGTGATTACGCTGCACTGCCCGCTGACGCCGGAGAACCATCATCTGCTGAACGCCGCCGCCTTTAGCCAGATGAAAGATGGCGTGATGATTATTAATACCAGCCGCGGCGGGTTGATTGATTCCCAGGCAGCGATTGACGCGCTCAAGCAGCAGAAAATCGGCTCGCTCGGCATGGACGTTTACGAGAATGAGCGCGATCTCTTCTTCGAAGATAAGTCTAACGACGTGATTCAGGATGACGTGTTCCGTCGCCTGTCGGCCTGCCACAACGTGCTGTTTACCGGCCATCAGGCGTTTCTGACCGCTGAGGCGCTGACGGCGATTTCGGAAACGACCTTGTCGAATCTCAGCCAGCTTGAAAAAGGCGAAGCCTGCCCGAATCAGCTGTCGGCATAGGCCTGACCTGGCGGGCGTTGCCGTCAAGGCGCGCCTGCCGCTCAGCTAGCGGGCGCAGTTGCCGCCGATGAGCGCCTGTTCGTCGCAGCGGCGTCCGTTCGCCAGCTGGCACATGCCGATGCGCGTGCCGTCCAGCTGGTGAGAAAAGGCCAGCGTGCCACCGGCTCCGGCGCAGTTGCTCTCCGCCAGCGACGACATAATGACGTGCGGCTGAATATGGGCTGCGGTGGCTTGTTGCGGCGGTTCGTTATCGCTGTTGCTGCTGCATGCCGAGAGCAGCAGCGCGGCACCGGCCAGCAGAAAGGTGGCTGCTTTCATCAGTCGGACTCCGGAATTGTCAGGGTTAGAGGCCGGTCAAGCATAAGGCAGGTGGCGCAGCCGGTCGATAGGCGACACAGCTTTTTACAAAATTTTCTCCGGCGATTTGCAAGCGGAATAATCCTGTTTCGCTAACCCTTTGATCCCGCCCAATAAAGGGCACGCCTGTCCTGATGCTATTGAGGCCCGGTTGAGAAACGCCGTACTAGAGTAAGCGCCGAGGCAACGCCTCACTACAACAAGTACGGCTACTGATTCACTTAGCCGGGCCCTCCGGTACGCTCCACGGCAGGAGCGTTTTTTATTCGCCGGGTTAATGCCCACACCCTTTACAGCTGCTGCATCCGCCCTCTTTTACCGGCTGCAACCCAGGCTGCAGAGTGACGCGCAGCTGGCGCAACAGGGTCACCGCCGCCATGCCCGCAGCGACAATGGCCGCCAGGCAGATCAGGCTGAAACCGGGATGCTGAGTAAAGGTGCCGATCTGGTAAACCAGCGTCGCGGCGCTATAGGCCATAACGGTTCCCCAAATCAGAGCGAACCACATCCACTGCCGTCCCGCCTCTTTCGCCAGCGCGCCCATCACCGATACGCAAGGTACGTAGAGCAGTACGAAGACCAGATAGCTGTAGGCCGCGAGCGAGCTGCCGAACATCGTCTGCATAACGCCTACCGCGCCCTGGCTCATCTCGCCGTCTCCTTTGCTCGCTTCGACCGGATTAAACAGCGTCTGCGGACTAAGCGCCTGCTTCAGATTCTGCCAGGTTTCATCCAGCGCCGAGCCGAAAACCGCCGTCAGGCTCTGCGCTGGCTCGATGTCCGGCGCATTTTGCGGCTCCGCCAGGTAGAGCGCGTTCAGGGTGCCGACCACGCTCTCTTTCGCCATAGCGCCGGTCACCAGCCCTACTGTCGCCTGCCAGTTGTCGGGCCGAATCCCCATCGGCGTAAACAACGGCGTCAGGTAGCGGCTGGCGGAAGCCAGTACCGAGTCGTCGACGCGCTGTGCCAGATGGCCGCTGGCCGTCAGGTTGGAAAGCAGGCTGATCGCCACGCAGGCCGCGACAATCACCATGCCCGCGCGGATAACGAAGGCGTGCAGACGAAACCAGGTCTGCAGCAGCAGGCTGCGCATGACCGGCACATGCCACAGCGGCAGCTCCATGATCGCACAGGAAGAGCCGCCCTTCAGCAAGGTATGTTTCAGCACCAGCCCGGTAAAGACCGCCGCCACGATACCGAGCAGATAGAGCGAAAAGATCACCCCAGCGCCGGCGTTGCCGAAAAAGGCGCCGGAAAACACGGCGAATATCGCCAGCCGCGCGCCGCAGGACATAAAGGGCGCCATCAGCATCGTCACCAGCCTTTCCCGCTCGGTTTCCAGCGTACGCGCCCCCATGACCGACGGCACGTTGCAGCCAAAGCCGACGATCAGCGGCACAAAGGATTTCCCCGGCAGCCCCAGCCAGCGCATCAGACGATCGACCACAAACGCGGCGCGCGCCATATAGCCCGACTCCTCCAGCAGCGTCAGAAAGAAGAACATCAGCGCCAGCTGCGGCACCAGCGGCAGGACGGTGGTGATGCCGCCGCCGATGCCCTGCGCCAGAAAAGAGGTGATCCAGTCGGGAAAGCGGAGCGTGGCGCAGAGCTGCGCGGTGCCGTCAATAAACAGCGCCGTGGATCCCTTATCGAATACTGGCTGCAGCGCGCCGCCGATGTTGATGGAGAAGTAGAACATCAGGTACATCACCCCTAAAAACAGGGGGAAACCGAGCCAGCGGTCGAGAAAGAGAGTATCCAGCGCGCGCGTCAGACGATGGGCGCGATGCGCCGCGCGATCGCAGACGGCCTGGCAGATGGCGCTGATGCGCGCCAGCCGCGCTTCCGCGTCGGCTTCCGTTCGGTTCAGCAGCAGATCGGCGGGCGGCGCGGCGGCGACGCTATCGATGGCCGCCAGCAGCGCCGTTACCCCTTCCGAGGTCGACGCGGACATCAGCACCACCGGACAGCCGAGCTGCGCGGCCAGCTCATCGGCATCCAGCTCGACGCCGCACGCTCTGGCGACGTCGGCCATATTAAGCACCACGATCATCGGCAGGTTCAGCTCGCGCAGCTGCAAGGTGAGCCACAGGCTCTTCTCCAGGCTCGACGCGTCGACCACGTTGATCAGCACGTCCGCCTGGCCGCTCATCACATAGCTGCAGGTGACGCGTTCGTCGGCGGAGAGCCCGTCTTCGGCCTGCACCGTTTCAAGAGAATAGATGCCGGGCAGGTCGATCAGCGTGACGGCAGCCTCGCCGGTGGTGAAGGTGCCCTGCTTGCGTTCAACGGTGACGCCCGGCCAGTTGCCGGTGCGCTGTCGCAGCCCCGTCAGCAGGTTGAACAGCGTGGTTTTGCCGGCGTTAGGGTTGCCCGCCAGTACGGCGTTGATACGCTTCATGCCCGCTCGCCTCCGTCAACGGCCTCAAGGCGCAGCATCGCCAGTTCGGCCTTACGTAGCGCATAGCTGCTGTGGCTGAGACGCACCTCCGCCGGGTCGCCCAGCGGCGCGAACCTGACGATATCGATTACCGCGCCAGGCACAAAGCCCAGCGATAGAAGTTTACGACGGAAAAGCTCGGACAGGTCGCTCCTGAACCCTGTAATACGCCATTGACTCCCGGGTTTTATCAGCATGATCTCATCTCCGATATTTCTGTGCCGCAACTATGCAATTGCGAACAATTATCGTTATTGATGTAGATCGCGTCAGAGGCGAGAAGCGGGCAAAAAGTGGCGCGTTTGATGCCAGGTGGCCGAAAAAGCCGCTTGCGGGCCTGGGGAGATAAACGTCCGTTAAGGCATAAGGCGGGAAAATAACGGTCATCAGGCGAAAAAACCTCAACCACCCGCCCGGATGCGCCTCCGGCGACAGCGAGATGGACTGCGCCCGGAACGACGCGCGCGATAATCCGCAGGCTCAGTCGGCGGCAGAGGCGCAATAGCGCAGGCGCGTCTCAGCTACATTTGTTACGCAGCCGCCAGTCGAGCCATGCATCCAGCTCGCGGTCAGGCAGCGGTTTGGCATAGAAATAGCCCTGCGCCTGGTCGCAGCCATATTCGCATAGCATGCCGGCCACCTCCCCGCACTCGATGCCTTCCGCCAGCACGACATAGTCCAGCTCTTTCAGCATAGTGATAATGTTACGCGCGATAATACGCGACGCCGTGTCGGAGGCAAGGCCGCTGATTAATGAACGGTCCAGCTTAATCACGTCCAGCGGCATGCGGCGCAGATAGCTGATATTGCTGTACCCGGTGCCGAAGTCGTCTAGCGAGATGCCGAAGCCGCGCAGCTTTAGCATCTCCAGCCCGCGCATCGCGGCCGGACTCTCAATCAGCCGCTCGGTTTCCAGACACTCCACGCCAAGCAGCGCGTTAGGCAGCCTGACTTTCAGCATCTTATCTTCCAGCGTGTCGGCAAACCCCTGCCGGGCGAAATCATGCAGGCTGACGTTAACGGAAATCGGCAGCTGGATGCAGTGATTTCGCAGCCGCGCCAGACGGGCAATGACGCGATCGATTACCCAGGCGTTCAGCTCCGAGAGCAGTTCGGTCTGTTCCGCCAGCGGCACGAATGCCGAGGGCGACAGCTCGCCCAGCTGCGGATGCCGCCAGCGGATCAGCGCCTCAAGCCCGACCGGCGCGCCGCCCTGCAGACAGATCTTGGGCTGGTAGGCGAGATAGAGGCCCTCTTCGTTTCTTAACGCCGAGGCGAGTTCATGCATCAGGTTGAAATCGCGCGTGCGGCGCACATCCTCCGACGCGCTAAAGGTCCGTGTCGCCACCCCGCTGCCGATCGCCTCATGCAGCGCGCTGATGCCGCGACGCAGTATCTCCTGCGCCGGGGACTCCACGGCCGTAAAGTCCACTCCGCCGGTAAAAGTATTCAGGGTCACCGACAGCCCCTCCCCCAGATCCGCGCTGATGCCCTCCATGCGATTAGCCACCCCGGCCGCGCTGAGCGAGCTGCTCTCGCCGGTGAGCAGCGCAAACCGGCCGGTGGCCACGGTGTAGAGCAGATCGCCGGGCCCCAGACGCAGGCGCAGCGGCAGAAGCGTGGCGACGTCTTTAAGCAATCCCTCGACCGGCCCCATTCCCATCGAGCGCGCCAGCTCGTAGGCGCGCGGCATATCGATGCAGTCAATCAGGATCAGCCGCCGCGGCAGCGTATCGCCGCCCGCCGTCAGGTAGTGCAGATCGCGGATCAGTCGCTGACGATTAGGCAGCCCAGTCACCGGATCGGTAAAGCCGGCGGAGTGCCAGGCTTCCAGAAAGGAGATCACCAGCGCGCCGAGCAGCGTCAGCGCGGTCAACTGCTCCGGGCTCAGCTGATGCGGTTCGCCGTCGGTGACGCACAACGTGCCGAGGATATGCCCGGCGCGGCTTTTCAGCGGCACGCCGGCATAAAAGCGAATCCAGGGATCGCCAATAACGAACTTATGTTCTACGAAGCGAGCATCCTGCCAGGTATCAGAGACCACCATCGGCGCTTCGGAATCAATCACGTAGCGGCAAAGGGAGTCCTCACGCGTCGAGTGCTTAAGAGAGAAATTGCGCGCCGCCCGAATATACTGAAATTCATCGTCGACGATAGAAATAAAACAGCCGGGAATGCCGAGCGCCTGGGTCGCCAGCCGAACGAACTTCTCAAGTACCCCATCGCGACTTTCATCGGGCTCGCGCAGCGCTTCAAGCGCACTCAGGCGGCATTTGTCGTCGCCGGAACATGTTTGCATGGTTCCTCCGGTCCGCTCCAGCTCTGGAACGAACAGAAATATAATGTTTAAAAGCAGACCGGGAAAAACCGACTAAAGTACAAGACAAACTATCTGATTTTATCTGGTACGAAATCTTAAGCTCACTTCGCTCCATTGCACAATAAATTCTTGCGAACAATATCAAACAATCCGAAAAACAAAAAAATACAAAATGATCGTTTCCTTTTTTCCCATTCACTGCCAAACTGACGACCTCAATAAGATTGCACGCAATAAAATAGCAGACTATATAAAAACACCTTTTTCGCCGTACTTTACACAGCAATAACAACACCAGAAACCCAATATGCACTTCCTCAGAAATTTTACTATTCGTCGGGTTGTACAGGCTATTTTGCTGGCTGCGCTGCTGGTTGTGGCGCTGGCAGGCGCTTACGGTTCTGTTGTTATGCGCGACCTGCATCAGCGCGCCGAAGCGAGAGACGCCGCCAGCTCGCAGCTTGTTTTTCTGACGCGCGCCGGGAATGCGATGGCCTCAGGTTCCGCAGAGGAAAAAGCGGCGCTGCAGGCTGAGGCGCCCGCCGGCCCCGACTGGGCGCGCCTCAGCGCCGCCCTGAACGACACGCCCGCCCGTTTTTCCGCTGCGGCGAACGAGCGGCTTAGCTTTCTGCAGCGTCAGGTTGCGTCGGACGAAGCGGCGACCGCCCGCGATCGCCAGCGCCTGGAGATGGCGTTTCTTGTCGCCGCGCTGATGACGCTGGGGCTGCTGGCCTTTTGCGACCGCTTTCTGGTCACCCATCTGGTGAAGCCGCTTGGCGTGATGCGCGAGCATTTCAGAAGCATGGCTGCAGGCGATCTCTCGCGCGAGCCGCAGGAGTTTGGCCGTAACTGCGTCGGACAGCTGGTTCCGCTGGTGCGGCTGATGCAGCAAAGCCTGCTCGCGACGGTACAGTCGGTACGCGACAATAGCGGCGTGCTGCGCCGGGAAGCGGCGGATATCGCCGCCGGTAATACCGACCTCTCCGACCGCACCACTCGCCAGGCCGCGGCGCTCGAACAGACTGCCGCCAGCATGGAGGAGCTGACCGCCACGGTGAAGAATAACGCGCTGAGCGCCCGAGAAGCGCGCGAGCTGGCCGGAGCGACCGCGCAGACCACCCAACAGGGCGAGGCGCTGGTTCATTCGGTCTCTACGCTGATGCGCGATATCGCCGAAGAAGCAGAGAAAATTCGTCAGTTTACCGCCACGGTCAACAGCATCGCTTTTCAAACCAATATTCTGGCGCTGAACGCGGCCGTTGAGGCGGCGCGCGCGGGCGAACAGGGTCGCGGCTTCGCCGTCGTCGCCTCCGAGGTGCGCACTCTCGCCCAGCGTAGCGCCGCGGCAGCTAAAGAGATCGAGGATTTGATCGGCGGCGCGGTAACGCGCGTGCAGGAAGGCGCGGCGGCAGCGGGCCGGGCCGGGGAAACCATGGGGAGCGTCACGCAGCGCGTCTCAGCGGTCAACGATCTTATCGGCCAAATCGCGCTGGCCTCAGAGGAGCAAAGCAAAGGCATTTCTCAGATCACGCTGGCTATCGCCGATCTGGATCGCGTCACCCAGCAGAACGCTTCGCTGGTTCAGCAGGTCACGGCCTCCGCAGGCAGCCTGAACGGACGCACGGAAACCCTCGCCGCCGTTATCAGCCACTTCAAAACGCCGGCCGACGCGGCGGATGACAAAGGTCGTGACGCGCGATTCAGCAACCTTAACGCGTCTGCCGCGCCGCGGGCGGCTGGCGCCGCTGCATGACGGATGGCGTCAGGAACAGGGGCGGCGCGAAGGCGGATTTTCTTTCAGCCAGCGGCGCACCTTTTCCACATCCGGGCCCGCCTCTTTTACGGCCCGCATGAGCCGGTCCTGGGTAATATGCAGCGTCAGCATCCAGAAGGTGATTTGCCACTGTTCGTTGACCTCCACGCAGGAAAGATCGGCAGGGACACGACGAACGATTGGGTCTCTCATATCAGGGTCCTTATTTCCGGCAATGCAAAAGCGCCGGGATAATATTCAGCTTGCGAAGCAACACATCCTGAATGTCTGGCTCAGGATATAAAGCGGATTTATCCCTAAAGGATTCTGTCGCGGAATTATGAGAGGGTTCTGAGAGGCGCAGCCTGCATAAAATGGCGTAGCGCATGTCAGACTGCGCTGAAATTGGCTGTAGCATGCTGAAATAGCCGTTACGCTAATCGAAACAATCTATTTATTTCACAAAAATGCGCGTAGCGCGTGACAACATAACCCAGAAACAGCACAAGCAAGCGTCTATGATGCATAACGCCTGTTAACCCATTAGCGTATGCCGCAAAACGCCCTGCCGGAGCAGAGCTTGTTGCATATAAGAGAAAAATTATGACGAATAAATCCTTTAAGCCCGGCGTGATTGTCCAGCCTGATGCCCGTTCTCTGCGCATCGCCGCCGGCCTAACGCAGGAGCGCGCCGCCGAACGGTTCGATCTGAGCCTGCGCGGCTGGCAGCTTAAGGAAGCCGCATCAAAACCCGGATTGCTTAGCCAGGGAGAATATGAGTTTCTCCTGTTGCTGGCTGGCAAACATCTCCATTTCGTTCTCGCGCCTCGCTAGCGCCGCGGCTTAATAATATTTACGCCGCCGCTTGCTTTTATTTTTATCTATCAAGCTGAAATTTAACAATAAAGCAGCGAGCAGCCATTTATTTCTCGTTTCCTGTACTTGCAGAATTTTAATTGAAGCCGTCCCGATCTATGCCGATAACTTATCGGTTTTACGGCTCTTCAAACTGCTCTGTTAACGTATGTGGAACGAGAAATAAATGTTTAGAAATTTACCTGTCAAGAAAAAGTTCTTTTTTGCCTTTGGCGCCGTTGTGGTTTTATTGCTGGCTCTGTCCGCAACGTTCTACAACAATTTTTCCAGCATCGTTAATACCAACGACTGGAACATTCATAGCTGGCGCGTCGTCGATAAAAGCCGCGCCCTGACCCAAAGCCTGGTGAATATGGAAACGGGCCTGCGCGGCTATGCGATCAACGGCAAAGAGGAGATGCTCGATCCCTGGAAGGCGGGCAAAGAGGATTTCGTTAAGCTGCTGCAGGAAGCCAAAGGCTTAACCGCGGATAATCCTGCTCAGCAGCAGCGACTGGATAATTTACTCAGCCAGGAACAAGCCTGGCAGGATAAGTTCGTCGCTGAGCTGCTGACGCACCGCCGCGCGCTGAACGCCGGCGCGATGACGCAGATGGATTTCAATGCCGCCTTCGAAGCCAATACCGGCAAGCCGCAGATGGATCAGATGCGTAAAACCATCGATGAGATCGTCAACGGCGAAAAAAGCTTGCTCAGCGACCGGCAGAACTCTGTCGATGCCATTGAAACCCAGACCCGGCTGACGCTGTTTATCGGCGCACTGCTGGGTTTAGGCATCGCCTCCGCTTTAGGCTATGTGCTTGCCCGCTCGATTACCCTTCCGCTGGCAGAGGCGGTAAAAGCGGCCAAGGCGATTGCGGCCGGCGATCTCTCCACCACGCTGGTGGCGCGCTCCAAAGATGAAACCGGTATTCTCATCGCCACCTTTACCGCCATGCAGGAGCAGCTCAAAAAGGTGGTTTTCGATATTCAGACCGCCGCCTCCTCTATCGATAACGCCTCTAAAGAGGTCGCGCTGGGCAATACCGATCTCTCTGCGCGAA